>DASTSO010000134.1:0-22228 GCA_035760645.1 Gemmatimonadales bacterium | reverse complement strand
GCGGTCGAGCCGCACCCCGACCTCCTCGGCCGTCTCGCGCATGGCGGTGGCGGCGAGGTCGGCGTCGCCGCGCGAATGGCGGCCGCCCGGGAGCGCCATGTGACCCGACCACGGATCCCCCGCCCGCTCGGCGCGGCGGATGAGGAGCATCGAGTCGGGCGCGGGGGTGACGACGAGCGCCACCGCGGCCCAGCGAAGGGTGGGATCGTTCGCGGTGACCGGCCGGTGCGCCGCGAGCCCCGCGGCCAGGCGTGCGAACCGGGCGCTCACCACCCGCCCTCCCCCGCCCTCGCCCGCCGGCTCTCTGGCCCGCCTACTCCAGCCACCGCGCGAGCCACGCCACCGTGAGATCCGACGCGTGGCGGAACGGCGCCGGCCACCCGGCCCAGGGGTGCACGGCGCCGAACGTGTGGCCCGCGCCCTCGACCACCTCGATGCGGGTCGTCGCGTGGCCGCTCGCCGCGAAGAGCTCGCGCGCCTCGTCCGGGGGGACGCTCTCGTCGGCGCCGCCGTGGAGGATGAGCCACGGCGCCGCGACCCGCGCCGCGGCGGCGCGGATGTCGAGCTCGGCCGCGTGGCGCTCGACGTCGTCGAGCACGTCGGTGGCGAGCGGCAGCACCTGGCCGGTGCGCGTGTTCACCACGTCGAGCGTGCCGCGGCGGCGCCACTCCGCCTTCTGCTCCGCGCTCCAGCGGTCCACCCGCGCGATCGCCGACCAGGTGACGAGCGCGCGCAGCGGCGCCACCGCGCCGGCGTTCGCGCTCGCGTTCGCGCTCGCATCCGCGCTCGCATCCGCGCTCGCATCCGCGCTCGCCGCCTCGCGCGCGGCGAGCAGGACCGCGACCCCGCCGCCGCGCGAGTGGCCGACGAGCCCCACGCTCGAGGGCGGCGCGACGTCGAGCGCGCCGGCCCGGAGGGCCGCGAGCACCGCGGCGGCGTCGGCGAGCTCGGCCGAGTAGGTATCGCGCGCGAAGCGGTCGGGGAGCGAGAACTCGCCGGCGGCGTCCACCCCGCTGCCGCTCAGGTTGCAGCTCACGGCGGTGAAGCCCGCCTGCGCGAGCCGCTCGGCGAAGGGCGGGAACATCCCCCAGTCCTTGAAGCCCTTGAAGCCGTGCAGCACGAGCGCGGCGGGGCGCGGCGAGGTGCGGCCGGCCGCGCGCACGTCCACGAGGATGTCGCCCAGGGCGCCGGGGACGACGTGACGGGTGAGGGTCGGAGTGGCCATGGCTGGAAGCTAAGACGATCGCGGCGGCAAGACGATCACATCGGCGAGCCGATCACATCGGCTCACAGGGTCGCGAACATCACGACCACGCCCGCGCCCATGAGCAGCGTCGCGGCGCCGAGCACGACGAGCGCGACGCGCGGGCTCGGCTGGCCCTGCATGAGCGTCGCGTCGCGCGCGACGACGAGGATGGCGGCGAGCAGGAGCGGCGCGAGCACGCCGTTCACCACGGCCGAATAGAAGAGCGCGTGCAGCGGATCGAGCCCGACCCACTGGAGCGCGATCCCGGCGACCGTCGCGAGGATCACGACGCCGTAGAAGGCGCGCGCCCGGCGGAACGGCTGGCTCAGTCCCTGCCGCCAGCCGAAGATCTCCGCCGCCGCGTACGCGGCCGACGCGGTGAGGGTGGGGATCGCGAGGAGCCCGGTGCCGAAGATGCCGAGGGCGTAGAGCAGCTCGGCGAAGCGCCCGGCCAGGGGACGCAGCGCGCGGGCGGCCTCCGCGCCGGTCCGGACCGAGGTGACGCCGTGCTCGTGGAGCGTCACGGCGGTCGTGAGGATGATGAAGAACATCACGAGCTCGGAGAAGAACGCGCCGCTCGCCACGTCGAGCCGGCGGTCGGCGAGCTCGCGCGCGGTGGCGCCGGTGCGCTGCCGCCGGAAGCGGCGGCCCCGCGCCTTCTCCTCCTCCACCTCCTCCGAGGCCTGCCAGAAGAAGAGGTAGGGGCTGATCGTCGTGCCGAGAATGGCGACGAGGGTCGCCCAGCCGCCGCCGGGGATGCGGGGCGTCACCGCCGCGCGGAGCACCGCGCCCCAGTCGGTGACGACGAGCGCCGCCGTGATCACGTAGGCGAAGAGGACGAGCGCGAGCCCCTCGAGCACCCGCGCGATGTTCGCATAGGCGATCTCGATCGTCGCCCACGTGATCCCGATCCCGCAGACGAACACCCAGACGCCGGCCGGCACCGCCGGGACGAGGAGCGTGCCCGCCTCGCCCATCGCGGCGAGATCGGCGCCGACGTTGAAGGTGTTGGCGAGGAAGAGGGCGAGCGCGACGCCGAGGAGCGCCCAGCGCGGGAAGCGCTGCCGCAGGCCCGCCATGAGCCCGCGCCCCGTGACCATGCCGATCCGCGCGCAGGTCATCTGCACCACGGCCATGAGCGGCCAGGTGAGGAGCGCGGTCCAGAGGAAGGCGGTCCCGAACTGCGCCCCGGCGATCGAGTAGGTCCCGATCCCCGACGGGTCGTCGTCCGCGGCGCCGCTCACGATGCCGGGGCCGCAGGTGGAGAGGAGACGGCGGAGCCTGCCGGTCTTCTGCGTCGTCATGCGGCCTCGATCGGCACCGGCGCGGGTCACCTCACCGCGCGCTCACCCTGCGCGGACTGCGCTCTCCAGGAGCTCCACCGTCCGCGCCCCCGCATCGAGCCGCGCGCGGACGCCGACGGGGAGGGTCCACTGGTCGTCGATGTGGCCGAACGGCAGGCCGTAGACGACCGGGATGCCGAGCGGCAGGAAATACTCGACGAGCACCTCGTCGAAGCCCATCCCGCCGTCGCCGCTCAGGCGGCGCATCTCGGTGAAGCGGCCGACGGCGACGCCCGCGAGCCGGTCGAGCCAGCCGGCGAGACGCAGATGGGCGAGGGTGCGGTCCACCCGGTAGAGGTCCTCGCCCACGTCCTCGAGGAAGAGGATCGCGCCCTCGAGCGGCGGGGCGAAGCGCGTCCCGGCGAGGCACTGCAGCAGCGTGAGATTCCCGCCGACGAGCGGCCCCTCGGCGACGCCGCCGGCGAGGGCGACGACCCGGTTCTGCTGACTGACGAGGACGTCGGCAGGCTGCGGGAGAGGCTCGAGCACGCCGGCGGGCGCCGCGTCGCCCAGCACGCGCTCGAAGTGCCGGCGCGCGAAGGCCGGCATGCTCGCGCGCGCGGTGGGGCCGTGGAAGGTGACCACGCCGGTCTCGACCCACGCCGCGACGAGCAGCGCGGTGACGTCGCTGAAGCCGATGATGGGCCGCGGGCGCCGCGCGAGGGCGGCGTAGTCGACGCGGTCGAGGATGCGCGTGAGGCCGACGCCGCCGCGGATGCACCAGACGGCATCGACGCCGTCGTCGCGGAGCGCGCCGTTGAGGTCCGCGAGCCGCTCGGCGTCGGTGCCGGCGTAGAAGCCGTGGCGGGCGAGGGCGTGGCGGCCCGGCAGCGGCTCGAAGCCCAGGGCGCGGCAGAGCTCCGCGGCGCGGGCGACGTCGTCGCGCTCGAGCAGCGGGCCCGCCGGGGCGACGAGCGCAACCCGGCTCCCCGGCGCGAGTTGCGGGGGGCGCACCAGCGGTTTTGACCCCATCCGGTCTCCGTCGTTAAATTGGGCCTTCCACTCACTCGGGAGCACGGCTTGCGCGCGTCGCAGCCCGCGTTGCTCGCTGCCGGTCGGGTGATCGCCGAGATGCGGGACCCGATGGTCACTCAGTGGGCCGAGTGGCTCGGGGACCGCCTCACCGCCACGGGCACGATCCCCCGCGCCACCGTCGAGCGCCAGTTCCGTCTCATCATCGATGTGCTGACCGAGATGGTCGGCCCCTTCCGCCGTGAAGTCAAGACCGTCTGGAGCGAGGTCACGGAGCACTACGGCCGGGTGGCCGCGGCGCGCGGCCTCGCCGCGGGCGAGGTGGTGGAAGAGCTGCAGTACCTGCGCGAGCTGCTGATCCGCGGCCTCGCCCCGGTGCTCGCCGCCATGCGCGCGCGCCAGGGCATGGCGATCATGCTGCGGCTCAACCGGGTGCTCGACCGCGGGGTCGCGATCGCGGTCGTGGGCTACACCGACGCGCTCGTCGCCACGCTCTTCACCCAGGGCGGCGTGCCGGGATCGCAGGACCACCACGACCCGGCCGAGCTCGACCGGCAGCTCGCCGGGCTCGAGCAGCAGCTCGCCCTCGTGCTCCGCCACCGCTGACAGCTCCCGCGGACCGTCCCCGCTGACGCTCGCCGCGCTCCTCCCCGCCCTTCCCTGGCTCCTGCCCTACGGCACGCTGGTCCGCCTGGCGCGCCAGGAGCCGCAGCTCACGCGCTACCCGCCCGCCCGCGGCCGGTTCGTCAGCGTCGTCATCCCCGCGCGCAACGAGGCCGAGACGATCGCGACGGTGGTGACCTCGATCCTCGCGAGCACCTACGCGCCGCTCGAGGTGATCGTGGTGGACGACCGCTCGACCGACGCCACCGCGGCGATCGTCGCGCGGCTCGCGGCGGCCGACGCGCGCGTGCGGCTCGTGCACGGCGGCGAGCTCCCCGACGGCTGGTACGGCAAGCCGTGGGCGTGCGAGCAGGGCTACCGGGCCGCGCGCGGCGACCTCGTGCTCTTCACCGACGCCGACACGGTGCACGCGCCCGCGCTCCTCGCCCACGCCGTCGGCGCGCTCGAGGCGGAGGACGCGGCCCTGCTCACGATCGCGCCGCGGCAGCTCGCGGTGACGTTCTGGGAGCGCGCCGTGATGCCGCAGATCTGGTTCCTGCTGGGCGTCCGCTATCACCCGCGCGCCGTGAACCGCGCGCGGCGCGCCCGCGACGTGATCGCCAACGGGCAGTTCATCCTCGTCACCCGCGCGGGCTACGAGGCCGTGGGGACGCACGCGGCGGTGCGGCACGAGGTGGCCGAGGACCTCGCGCTCGCGCAGGCGTACTTCCGGCGCGGCCTCAAGGTGTGGTTCGCCTTCGCCGAGTCGCTGATGGCGACGCGCATGTACCGCAGCCTCCCGCAGCTCGTCGAGGGGTGGTCGAAGAACGTCTATCTCGGCGGCCGCCGCTCCTTTCCCGACGAGCCCGTGTTGCGCGCGCTCGTCCCCGCCATGCTCGCCGTCGCGATGCTCTTCTGGCTCGTGCCGCCCGCCGCCCTCGTCGCGGCGCTCGCCGGCGTGTCGCTCGTGCCGGGGCTCGCGGCCGGCGCGGTGGTGGCGCCGGCCGGGGCGGCGGTCGTCCTCTCCGCGCTCTTCTGGATGCTCCTGAGCGGCGCGATGCGGATGGGCGCGCGCTCGGGGCTCGCCTACCCGCTCGGCGCGCTGATGACGCTCTACATCGTGCTGCGCTCGACGTGGCGGGGGCACCGGCGGGTGGAATGGCGGGGGCGGACGTACGGCGTAGGACGGTAGGACGCTCCTCGACGGTCCTCGCGAGCCCGCGCCGCGCGCTTTCGCCCCGCCGCGCAGCGGCCTGATACCGCGCCCCACATCGCCCGGCGCCATCGTCCCCGCGTCCTCTCCGCGGAGCCGGGCCGGTGTCGATCGCGCAGGTGCTCGCAGGGTGCAGGGAGTTCACCGATCTGCCGCGGCTCGCCGCCGCGCTCGGCGCCGAGCCGCTCTGGCAGGAGCTCGCGCCGGCGCCGTGGCTCGGCGTGACGCGTGACGGCGGACGCACGGGGGTGCGCCTGGGCGAGCGGATCCGACGCGCGGCGCTCGTCGGGCGCAGCGGCGAGCTCCCGTGGTTCGGCCTCGAGGGCGAGGACCCGGCGGCGCTCGCCGCCCGCGTGGCCGCGCGACTCGCCGCCGGCGGCCGGCCCGCCGCGCTGCTCGCGCGCGACCCGCTCGGCCACCGGCTCGCGGTCGCGGTCGCCTGGGGCGCGCGGCCGGTGCTCGCCGTCGAGCCTGCGGCGCCCGGCCGCATCGCGCTCGCCTGCCTCGCGCGCGTGGCCGATGCGCGGGCCGCGGGACTGAGCGCGCGCGCCGCGGCCATCGCCGACGCGCTCGCGGGCGAAGGCGTCGGGCGGCGCTTCTTCCTCGAGTTCCGCGGCGCGCTCGAGCGCATGACCGACGGGCTCGGCGAGGCACAGGCCGCGGCGCGCGGGGCGGCTGCGCGCCACGCCGGCGCGCGGCTCGACGCGGCGGAGCGGCGGGAGCTGGCGCTGCTGCAGCTGAGCCGCGTCCTCTTCCTCTACTTCGTCCAGAGCAAGGGCTGGCTTGCGGGCGACGAGGCGTTTCTCGCGCGCCAGGTCGAGCGCGGGCTCGCGCGCGGCCGGCGGCTCCACCGCGACCTCTTCCGCCCGCTCTTCTTCGGCACCCTCAACCGCCGGGCGGTCGAGCGTGGCCGCGGCGCGCGGGCCTTCGGCGCGATCCCCTTCCTCAACGGCGGCCTCTTCGAGCCGCACCCGCTCGAGCGCCGCTGGCGCGGCGACGTCCCCAACCACCTCTGGCGCGACGCCTTCGACCGCCTCTTCGAGCGGTTCCACTTCACCGTGGACGAGCGCGCACCCGGCACCGGGATCGCCCCCGACATGCTGGGCCGCGTCTTCGAGGGGCTCATGGCCCCCGAGGCGCGCCGCGGTTCGGGCACCTTCTACACGCCCGCGGCCCTCGTCGCCCGGCTCCTCGACGAGGGGCTCGCGGTGCACGCCGCCTACCGGCTCGGCACCTCGACGGACGAGGCCGACCGCCGGCTCCGCGCGGGCGAACCGGCGGCCCTCGACACGCTCACGCGGCTCACGCTGCTGGATCCCGCCGTCGGCTCCGGGGCCTTCCTCCTCGGCGCGCTCGAGCGGCTGGCCACCCTGCGCGCGCGACGCACCGTCCCGGACACCCGCACCGGCGAGCCGCGCCCCACCGCCGCGCTCAAGCGCGCGGTGCTGCGGCACTCGCTCTTCGGCGTCGACCGCGACGCGACGGCGGTGCGGCTCACCGAGCTGCGGCTCTGGCTCTCGGTCGTCGCCGACGACGAGACCACGGCCGCGGCGCTCGTGCGCCCGCTCCCCAACCTCGACACCCTCGTGCGGCAGGGCGACAGCCTCGTGGACGGGCTCGCGGGGCTGCCCGATCTCCCGCCGCTCGGCGCCGAGCGCGGCGCGGCGCTCGGCGTGCTCCGCCGGCGCGTCACCGACGCCACCGGGGACTTCAAGCGCGCCCTCGTCCGCGAGCTGCGCCGCGCGGAGGCGGGCGCCCTGCGCGAGCTCCTGGACGAGGCGGAGCGGCGCACCGACGCGGTCGTCGCCGCGTGTCTCGCCGAGGCGCGCGCGCCGACCCTGCTCGAGGCGCGGCGGGGGCTCGATGCCGCCCTGCGGGCGCGCCTGGCCGAGGCCCGCGCGCGGCGCCGGCGCCTCCGCCGCGCGCGCCGGCATCTCGGTCGCACGGGCGAGGTGCCGTGGTTCGCCTACGAGGTGCAGTTCGCCGACGTCATGAGCCGGGGCGGCTTCGATCTCGTCGTCGGCAACCCGCCCTGGGTGCGCGCCGAGGCGCTACCGGCCGCGACGCGCGCGCATCTCGCGGAGCGCTACCGCTGGTGGCGCGGCGCCGGGCCCGGCTTCGCGCACCGGCCCGATCTCGCCGTCGCCTTCCTCGAGCGGGCCACCACGCTCGCCGCGCCCGGCGGCGTGGTCGCGATGCTCGTCCCCGCGAAGCTCGCCACCGCGGGCTATGGGGCCCGGGCGCGCCACGCCCTCGCCACCCGTACCACGCTCCACACCGTGGCCGACCTCACCGACGCACCCGCAGCGCGCTTCGAGGCGACGGTCTACCCGCTCGCGCTCGTCGCCGCCACGCGGCCGCCCGCGTCCGGGCACGCCGTGCGCACCACGCTGCGAGCCACGCCGGCGTCCCCCGACACCACCGAGGCGAGATACGACGGGCGCGACGCCGGGCGCCCGGCCACGCGCGTCGCGCAGGCCGCGCTCGCCGCGGGCGGCGGCGCACCGTGGGTGCTGGTCCCCGACCCGCTGCGCGAGGCGCTGGCCGCGCTGGCGCATCACCCCCGCCTGGGCGACCGCGTCCGCTGCCAGCTCGGCGTGAAGACCGGCGCCAACGACCTCTTCCTCGACCCGCCCGACGACGTCGAGGACGCGGTGCTGCGCTGGGCGGTGCGGGGCCGGGACGTGGCGCCGTTCCGCTGCCGCCAGCGCACCCGGCTCCTCTGGCCCTGCGACGCCGCGGGCCGGCCGCTGGCGGCGCTGCCGCCCCGGGCCGCCGCTCACCTCGCGCCCGCGCGCCCGCGCCTCCTCGCACGCAGCGACTACGACGGCGGCCCGCCGTGGACGCTCTTCCGCACCACACCCGCCTGCGCACCGCACCGCGTCGTCTGGGCCGATCTGGCGCGCCGGCTCCAGGCCGCGGCGCTCACGGGGGAGGCGGCCGCGCGCCTCGTCCCGCTCAACACCTGCTACGTCGCCCCGGTCCGCTCGGCGGGCGAAGCGCACGCGCTCGCCGCCTGGCTCAACAGCCGCTGGCTGCGGCTCGTCGCGCGGCTCGGCGCCGTGCCCGCCGCGAGCGGCCATCACCGCTTCTCCGCGCGTACCGTGGAAGCGCTTCCCCTCCCCGCCGCCGTCCCGGGCGATGCCGACCTCGCGGCGCTGGCCCGCGCCGCCGCACGCGGCCGCCCGGTGCAGGACGATCTCGATGCCCTCGCCTTCCGGCACCTCGGCCTCCCGCTCCGCGCACGCCGCACGCTCGCCGATCTGGCCCGCGCGGAGTCCGGCGGAGACCGCCTCCGCGCCCCCGTCGCCGACGATCGTCGCTGAGGCGCTCGCCGCCGTCGCCGACCCGCTCGGCATGGCGCTCGATCCCGGCCCCGCGGCGCCGGCCGGCGCGGTCGCCGCCGCGCTCGCCCGCGCGCTCGCGCTGCCGGAGCGCGACGTGCCGCTCGCCGAGTGGCTGCGGCCCGCGCAGCGCCGCCCCGCGCGCCGGGTGCTCGCGGCCCTCGAGCGCCACGGCGGCGCGCTCCTCGCCGCTCCGGTGGGCAGCGGGAAGACCTACGTCGCGCTCGCCGTCGCCACGGTCTACGCGCGGCGCTGGCCGCGCGTGCCGGTCGTGTGCCTCGTCCCCGCGGCGCTCGCGCCGCAGTGGCGCCGCGTGGCCGAGGCGCTCGGGGTCGAGCTGGTCCTCGTCTCGCACGAGCGCGCGAGCCGCGGCCGGCTCCCGCCCGCGACCCGGCGCGGCCTCGTGGTCGTGGACGAGAGCCATCGCTTCCGCAACCCGCTGACGCGCCGCTATGCGCACGTGGCGCGCTGGCTCGCGGGCCGGCCGACGCTCTTCCTCTCCGCCACGCCGGTCGTCAACCGGCTCGGCGACCTCGCCGCCCAGCTCCGCCTCGCGGTGCGCGACGACGCGCTCCGCGCGTACGGCACGCCGAGTCTCGCGGCGGCGTTCGCGGACGCCCCGGGCGCTCTCGCCGCGCTCGGCCACCTCGTCGTCGCCGGCGAGGACGAGCAGGCGGGCGCACTCCCCATGCGCCGCCCGAGGGACGGCGCGGGCGACTGGACGCTCCCGCCCGCCTGGGAAGCGCTGATCGCCGAAGTCGGGCGGCTCCATCTCGCCGACGCGCCGCCGGTGGCGGCGCTCCTCCGCGGCTCGCTCCTGCGCGCCCTCGCCTCGAGCCCCGCCGCGTTCGCCGCGGCGCTGCGACGCTATCAGCGCCTCCTCGAGCACGCGCGCGATGCGCGCGCCGCGGGCCGCCCGCTCGGCCGCCTCGCGCTCCGCCGCCTCGTCGGCGACTCCGACCAGCTCCTTCTCTGGCCGCTCCTCGACGCCACGCTCACGCCGACGCGTGCACCCGGGCATGCACACGCGTGCGCCCCCGAGCTCGCCGTGGACGACCTGCCGCGCGTCGCGGCGCTCGCCCGGGCGGCGGACGCGCTCCGGGGCGCGGCGGATCCGAAGGCCGCGCGCCTCGCGGCCCTCGTCGCCGACGGGCGGCCCACCCTGGTCTTCACCTGGGCGCGGGAGACGGTGCGCTGGCTGCGCGACCGGCTCGCGGAGACCGCCCCCTCGCCGGGTCCCATCGCGTGGTGCACGGGGGCGCGTGCCGGCGTCGGCACGCTCCCGCTCGAGCGCGCGGCGGTGCTCGGCTGGTTCGCACCGGGACGGGCTCGGCGCGCGGCGCGACTCCCCGACGACGTCCGGACCCCGCGCGTCCTCGTCGCCACGGACGTCGCCGCCGAGGGGCTCGACCTGCAGCACGCGGGCCGGGTCGTGCACTACGATCTCCCGTGGACCGCGACGCGGCTCGCGCAGCGCGAGGGTCGCGCCGTGCGGCTCGGCAGCGCGCACCCCTCGGTCGAGGTGGTGTGCTTCACTCCGCCCGAGCCGCTGGAGCGCCGTCTGCGACAGTGCGCGATCCTCGCGGGCAAGGCGGCGCTGCCGGGGGCGGCGGGGCTCGACGAGCGGGGGCGCTGGCTCTGGCGCTGGCGGGAGGAGCTGGCGGCGCACGTGCCGGCCGCGCACGCGTCGCCGGGGGGATCCGCGGCGGACGCCGCGGAGGCGGAGCCGGTACGCGGCATCGCGCGGGTGCGCGGGAGGGCGGCCGGCGCGCTCGTCGGCCTCGAGCTCGTGCCGCTCGAGGGCGAGCCGGCACCGGTGGCGCGGGTGGCGTGGGTGGATGCGGACGGCCGCACGCACGAGGACGGCGCGACGATCGTCGCCCGGCTCGCGGAGGTGGCGCGCGCGGCGGCGGACGCCGGCGCGCTGCCGGTGGACGACGTGGCGCGGCGGCGGGCGCTCGCGGCGGCACGAGAGGTGACGCGCGCGGCGCTGCGGGAGGCGGCGGCGGCGCTCTGGGCGGGCGGTCCGCTCGCCCCCGCCGCCCGGCAGCTCGCCGCCCGGCTCGACCGGCTCGCGCGCGGCGCCGCCCGGGCGCGCGACGCGCGGCTCCTCGCCGCGGTGGACCGGGCGCTTCGCTTCGTCGCGGGCGGCCACACGGCGGGCGAGGCGCAACTGGTCGAGGCGCTCGCCGCGCTCCCCGAGCGCGAGCTGGTGCGGCGCCTCGCCGCGCTCCCCGCGCCCGATCCCCCGCCGCCGCCCTGCGCCGTCCGGCTCCTCGGCGTGGTGCTGGTCGAGACGGGGTGACGCCGCTACGTTCCGCGCATGCCAAGCACGTCGCGCATGCCCCGACTCCGCACCTTCCTGTTCGACCTCGACGGCACGATCATCGACTCGATCCGGCTCATCATCGACAGCTACCACCACACGCTCGCCGCGCACGGCCTGCCGCCGCGCACCGACGCCGAGTGGCTGGCCGGCATCGGCACGCCGCTCACGGTGCAGTTCGCCGACTGGGCCTCGGAGCCCGAGCGGCTGCAGGCGCTCATCGCCACCTACCGCGAGTTCAACCTCGCCAACCACGACCGGATGGTCACACCCTACACGGGCGTGGTCGAGGCGATCCGCGCGCTCCGCGCCGGTGGCGTGCGCACCGGGCTCGTCACCAGCAAGAACCGCCAGGGCGCGCTGCGCGGCCTCGGCCTCTGCAGCGTCGAGCCGCTGATGGACGTCGTCGTCGGGGCGGACGACGTCGCGAACCCGAAGCCGCATCCCGAGCCGGTCGAGAAGGCGCTCGCGCTGCTCGAGGCCGATTCCGCCACGGCGGTCTACATCGGCGACAGCGTGCACGACATGCGCTCGGGCCGCGCGGCGGGCGTGCGCACGGCCGCGGTGCTCTGGGGGCCGTTCGGCCGCGACGACCTCGCCGCCACCGAGCCCGACTTCTGGCTCGAGCGCCCCGCCGACCTCCTCGCCCTCCTCGACCGCGATTAGCCCGCGGGCCGGCCCGCGGGCCGGCCCGCGGCCGGCGCTCAGAGCCCCGCGAAGAGATCGTCGGTCAGCGGCGCGGGCTGCGGCACCGTGCCGGGCAGCCCCGCCGCGAGCCCGTACTCCTCGACCGGTCCCAGCACGTCGCGCTCGAACTCGGCGCGGTGATGGTGCTGGCTGCGATGCGCCTCGAACGCGGCGCGCTTCACGGCCAGCGCGTCCCGCACGTCGACGCGGCAGGTGACCGGCGTCGCCGGCGCGACCCGCGGCGCGCCGGACGGCCGGTGCGTGGGCGCATCCTCCGCAGGGGTCCAGGTGCAGTAGTAGAGCCGCGCCGGCGCCTCCGGCGCGCCCGCGCGCTGCAGGTCGGCCACCAGCGCGGTCACCGCCCGGGAGAGGGCCTGGTGATCGGCGTGCCCGGTCGGCGCGCCCTCGGGGCCGAAGGTGATCACCACCTGCGGCCGCACCGCCCCGAAGGCGGCGTGGAGACTCGCGCGGAGCCGCGCGGGCGCCAGCGCCGCGAGCCCGCCGTCGGGAAAGCCGGGCGCCCAGAGCCGGTCCACGCCGAGCACGCCCGCGGCGCGCAGCAGCTCGACGCGGCGGGTGCGGGCGAGCGCCCCGGGCGCGCCGCGCACGCCGTTGTCGCTGCCGGCCTCGCCGTCGGTGGCGGTCCAGAGCGCCACCGCCGTGCCCGCCCGGTGATAGTGACGGAGCGTGCCGGCGACGGCGAAGGTCTCGTCGTCGGGATGGGGGAAGCAGGCGAGCAGGGCGTGGGACATGGGCTCCTCCGGCTCCTTCGAGTGCGTCGACTCCGTCGAGTCCCGGGGCGCGCGCTTGGCCGGCCGGGGGGACGGCGGTAAGTTACCGGCCTGTCTTCCCCAAAGTGCCAAGGACCGGACGCCATGCGCCTGCTGCCCCGCGACGAGAAGTTCTTCGACCTCTTCACCGCCGTCGCCCAGCTCAACGTCGACGCCGCCCAGCTGCTGCAGGAGCTCTTCCAGACGGAGGGCCCGCGTCAGCGGCCGATCGTCGATTCCATCAAGCGGCTCGAGCACCAGGCCGACCAGGCGACGCACGACGTCGTCAACCGGCTGGACCGCGTCTTCATCACGCCGCTCGACCGCGAGGACATCCATCTCCTCATCTCGCGCCTCGACGACGTCATCGACCTCATCGACGGCACCGCGCGCCGGGTGCAGATGTTCCAGCCGGGGGCGCCGCCGCCTAGCGTCCACCTCCTGGCCGAAGTCGTGCACCGCACCTGCCAGCAGCTGCTGGCGGCGGTGGACGCGCTCGAGAAGAACCGGGACGGCACCGTCCTCACCGCCTGCAAGCAGGTCAAGGCGCTCGAGGAGGAGGGCGACTCGATCTATCACGAGGCGATGAGCAAGCTCTTCGAGAACGCCGGGGAGCCGCTGACCGTGATCAAGTGGAAGGAGATCTACGACACCCTCGAGCGCACGCTCGACCAGGCCGAGGACGTCGCCAACGTGCTCGAGTCGATCTCGATCAAGCACGCCTGACCCGCACGCCTGACCCGCACGCCCGAGCCCGGCCCACGCATGGACCAGACGGTCGTCTACATCCTGTGCATCATCGCCGTCGCGCTGATCTTCGACTTCAGCAACGGCTTCCACGACAGCGCCAACTCGATCGCCACGGTCGTCTCGACCCGGGTGCTCTCCCCCGGCGTCGCCGTCTTCTGGGCGGCGGCCTTCAACTTCGCCGCCGCCTTCATCGTCGGCACCGCGGTGGCGAAGACGATCGGCAAGGGGCTCATCGACCCCGCGATCATCGACCCCGACCTCATCCTCAGCGCGCTTCTCGGCGCGATCATCTGGAACGCCGTCACCTGGTACTTCGGGCTGCCCAGCTCGTCGAGCCACGCGCTGATGGGCGGCCTGGGCGGCGCGGCGATCGCCAAGGCGGGCTTCCACGCCCTGCAGCTCGGCGGCTGGACGCTGCCCATCATCTTCATCGTCGTCTCGCCGCTGCTGGGGCTCGCGCTCTCGCTCGCGCTCAACATCGGCCTGAGCTGGCTGCTGCAGAACAAGCGGCCGGGCCCGGTGGACCGGGTCTTCCGCCGCCTGCAGCTCGTCTCGGCGGCGCTCTACTCGCTCTCGCACGGCGCCAACGACGCGCAGAAGACGATGGGCATCATCGTCGGCCTGCTGGTGGCGACGAACAGCCACTTCATCGGCGCCGAGGGGTGGCTGCGCCACCTCTATCTCGGCACGGCCGATCACGTGCCGCTGTGGGTGGAGATGGCCTCCTACACGGCCATCGCGCTCGGCACCGGGATGGGCGGGTGGCGCATCGTGAAGACGATGGGCAACAAGATCACCAAGCTCTCGCCCTTCGGCGGCTTCTGCGCCGAGACGGCGGGCGGTCTCAGCGTGCTCTTCGCCTCGCACCTGGGCGTGCCGGTGAGCACGACGCACACGATCACCGGCGCCATCGTCGGCGTCGGGGCCACGCGCCGGCTCTCGGCGGTGCGCTGGGGTGTCGCCGGCCGGATCGTCTGGGCCTGGATCCTCACCATCCCGATGGCCGCGGCGATCGCGGCGATCTCCTATCTGATCATCGGGCACTGAGCCGAGGCGCGCGCCGGCCGGCGCGCCAGCGAAAAGCCCCGCCCGTCATCGGGCGGGGCTTCCGTGTTTTGCCGCGGCGACGGCGCGGTAGTCGGCGAGCAGCTGGTCGTAGATCCCGTCCCACTGGCGCGCCTGCGCGGTGCGGAGCGCGCCCTGCGCGAGCGTGCGGCGCAGTCCCGCGTCGCCCGCGAGGCGCTCGAGGGCGGCGACGACGGCGTCGCCCGAGTCGGGCTCGACGAGCCAGGCGTTCTCGCCGTGCACCGCGAACTCGAGCAGCCCGCCCGCCGCGGCCACGATGCAGGGCAGCCCCGAGGCCATCGCCTCGAGCACCGAATTGCCGAAGGTCTCGGTGGTCGAGGGAAAGACGAAGAGATCGGCCGAGGCGTAGGCCGCGCTCAGCGCCTCGCCCGTGAGCAGGCCCGTGAGGTGCACGCCCGGGAGCGCGCGCCGGCGGATCTCGGCCGCGTAGGGCCCGCGGCCGACGAAGACGAGCCGCGCGTTGCCGAGGCGCGGCGCGAGCGCGGCCCACGCGTCGAGGAGGAGGTCGAGGTTCTTCTCCTTCGCGAGCCGCCCGATGTAGGTGACGACGAGGTCCCCTTCGCCCGCGCCGAGCGACGCGCGGAAGGCCGCGCTGCGCCAGCGCGGGTGGAAGACGTCGCCGTCCACGCCGCGCGTCCAGATGCCGGTGTGGCGGATGCCGCGCCGGTGCAGGTGGCCCTCGTAGTAGCGCGAGGGGCAGAGCACCCGGCCCGCGTGCCCGTAGAACCAGCGCAGGTAGTGCCACCCGGTGCGCAGCAGCCACTCCATCCCGTAGCGGCCGGCGTAGCGCTCGTAGTCGGTGTGCGCCGAGGCGACGAGCGGCAGGCCGAGCTTCTGGGCGGCGCGCAGCCCCGCGATCCCCATCGCGAACTCCGTCGCCGTGTGCACGACGTCGGGCCGGAAGTGGGCGACGTCTTCCAGCACGTCCCGCAGCCGCGGGAACGCCCACTGCACGTCGGGATAGAGGAAGAACGGCAGACTGGGCGACCGGTGCGCCTCCGGCCGCTCCGTCTCGCCCGGCGGAAGGGCGTAGGCGGCCGAATAGACCCGCACCTCGTGCCCCCGCGCCCGCAGGGCGTCCGCCAGCCGCACCAGGGTCACGCCCACCCCGCTGACCATCGGCCAGTAGACCTCGGAGAAGAGCGCGATCCGTAGCGGCCCCGCGCCGGCGCCGGCCGGCGCCGACGGCAGCGCTGGCGGCACGGCGGCCGCCGGCTGGCGCACACCGTGAACACCGGTACCCGAAGAGATCCCGGCACGGGGTGGAGGGACGACGATGGTCATCCGGACAATCTAATCGGCTATGTTGCCCGAATGCGCATGCACTTCAGCGGAGCGCCGCTCATCCCGGCGCCGCGGGCCCGCGTCTGGGGCCACCTGCTCGACCCGGCGTTCGTCGCCGCCTCCGCCCCGGCGGTCGAGTCGGTGCAGGTGCTCGACCCCACCCACTACCGCGTCGTCTCGGCGCTGGGCGTCGGGTTTCTCAAGGTGCGCTTCGTGCTGGCCATCGAGCTCGTGGACCTCCTCGAGCCCGAGAGTGCCCGCATGGTCGCGAGCGGGACGGCGCCGGGGACGGCGGTGCGCTTCGAGTCACGGATCCGGCTCGAGGAGCTGGACCCGCGCTCGGTGCGGCTGCACTGGGAGGCGTGGAGCGAGATGAGGGGCGCCGCCGCCGGCCTCGGCCACTCGCTCCTGGAGGGCGTGGTGCGGCGGCTCACCCAGCTGTTCTGGCAGGATTTCGCCCGACGGGCGGGGGCGGCGGCGCGGCCCTGATCGGCCGCGCCGTCCTCACAGCGAATCGCAGACCGGCACCCCCGCCGCAGCCGGGCTGCGGTGCTGGGCGTCGGTGGCGGGCTTGGCGGCGGTGCCGACCCAGACCACGCAGCTCGTCCCGGGCCGGGCGTCGGCCACCGCGCGGCCGGTCCAGCCGCCGGTGCCGGCAGAGGTGATCTGGATGCTCACCCCCGCGTGCGGGAGGTAGCGGATGGCGAGATCGGCGAGGCGCGAGGAGTACTGGCCCTGGTTGGCGAAGTGCTGCTTCTGGGCCGCGACGAGGCGACGCAGGTCGTCGCGCATCGCGCCGGTGAGGGGGTCGAGCACCGGGGGCGGGGGGACCGGCGGCACGGCGGTATCCATCATCGGCCCGGTGGTCGGCGCGCTCCCGCCGCCGGGCGCCGCGGCGCCGGACTTCCCCGCCTCGGCCTTCTCGGCCAGCCGGCGGGCACGGGCGGCGCGCGCGGCGCGGTGGCGGGCGGACCGGCTGCCGACCGCGCCGGCGGCGGCGCCGGCGCTGGCGGTGTCGGTGGACCCGGCGCCGCGCGCGTCGGCGGTCATCGTGCCACCGGCCCCCGGTGCCCGGCCCGGCAGCAGGTCGCAGCCGGCCAGCACCGGGCTCAGTACCGCGGCCAGGAGCACGCCGGCCCAGCCCGGTCTCCCGCGTCGGAAGGTCATCGTGCCCCCTCGGTCTCCCTGGTGATCACCCGCCCCGGTTCGGCCCCCACCCTGGCTCTTCGTTAGGGCGGGGGCGTCAGCAGGGCGTCAACCGCGGGGCGACGCGGCCGTCACATCGGCTCGTCGGCCGAGGGGCCGTAGACGCCGGGGACCGGCACGTCGCGGAGCCGCAGATAGACGGTGAGCTGGCCGCGGTGGTGGATCTGGTGGTTCATGAAGAAGGTCCGGTAGGCCGCGACTCGCGGCGCGGCGAACATCACCTGGCCGTTCCGCAGGAAGTTCCAGGACTGCAGGAACCGCTCGTCGTCGGTCGCCTCGATGGCCGCCCGCAGCTTCTTCACGTAGTCGTCGAAGAGCGCGAGCGCCTCCGCGCGGGAGCCGAACCGGTAGGGCCGGTACTCCTCCGAGGCGACGTCGAAGGCGTCGGCCTTGAGCGTCGCCAGGCCGAGGCCGGGCAGCTCGGCCAGGTGGCCGGCGAGCCGCACCAGCGGCATCGACTTCGTGTGCGGCGTCCAGTCGCCGGCGTCCTCCGGCACCCGCTCGAGCACGCGGCGGGTGGTGGCCATCTCGTGGTCGAACTCCGCCAGCAGCGCATCCTTGATCGCCATGAGAGCTCCTCTTTGGGGTGGATGGGATGCGTGGATGGTAGCGGGGGCCGCAGAGGGATGGTAGGATGGGACGTCCCCCCGTCGCTCACCCCTCTCTCCGAGCCGCCATGCGCCTCCGCTTCGCCGTTGCGCCGTCGCGCCGCGCCGCCCTCCTCGCCGCCCTCCTCGCCGGCTGCGCCCGCGGGGTCCCATCACCGGGCGCCGGCCCCGCCGCCGATGCGGCCGATGCGGCCGATGCGGCCGATGCGGCCGGCGCGGCCGAGTACGACGTCGTCATCCGTCACGGCACCGTCTACGACGGCTCGGGTCGGCCGGGCCGCGCGGCCGACGTCGCGATCCGGGGCGACTCGATCGTCGCCGTCGGCGACCTCGGTGCCGCCCGCGGGCGGCGCGAGGTGGACGCGCGCGGGCTCGCCGTGGCTCCGGGATTCGTCAACATGCTCTCCTGGGCCGCCGAGCCGCTCCTCGTGGACGGCCGCTCGCAGAGCGACATCCGCCAGGGCGTGACCCTCGAGGTCTTCGGCGAGGGATGGTCGATGGGGCCCTGGAACGACTCGATGAAGGCGGAGCGGAAGGCGCGCCAGACCGACCTCCGCTACGACATCACCTGGACCACTCTCGGAGAGTTTCTCGACCATCTGACGCACCAGGGCGTCGCCCCGAACGTGGCGAGCTTCGTCGGCGCCACGACCGTGCGCATCCACGAGGTGGGCTACGCGAACCGGCGCGCCACGCCCCCCGAGCTGGCGCGCATGCAGGAGCTGGTGCGGCAGGGGATGCGCGAGGGCGCGCTCGGGGTGGGCAGCTCGCTCATCTATGCGCCCGCGAACTATGCGCCCACCGACGAGCTCGTGGCGCTCGCGAAGGCGGCGGGCGAGTACGGCGGGATGTACATCTCCCACATGCGCGACGAGAGCGGCGGCGTGCTCGGCGCGATGGACGAGCTCATCACCATCGCGCGCGAGGCGGGGGTGCCGGCGGAGATCTACCACATCAAGGCCTCGGGCCGCGCGAACTGGGGGAAGCTCGACGCGATGATCGCCAAGGTCGACTCGGCCCGCCGCGCGGGGCTCCGGATCACGGCCGACATGTACACCTATCCCGCGAGCGCCACCGGCCTCGACGCCTCGCTGCCGACCTGGGTGCAGGCGGGCGGGACCGACTCGTTCATGATCCGGCTGAAGGACCCGGCGACGCGCGCCCGCGTGCTCGCCGAGATGCGCGGCGAGGGACGCGGCGACGGCGGCGGCACCGCGGGCGGCAGCGCGGGCGCCTACGACAACGCCTTCGCCAACGCGGGGGGGCCGCAGGGGATTCTCCTCACCGGCTTTCGCAACGAGGCCGACCGGGCGCTCATCGGCAAGTCGCTCGCCGACGTGGCGGCGCAGCGCGGGAAGCCGGCGGACGAGGTCGCGATCGACCTGCTCGTCGAGAACGACGGCGACGTGGACTGCGTCTACTTCACGATGAGCGAGGACAACGTGCGGCGCGAGGTCGCGCTGCCGTGGGTGAGCTTCGCCTCCGACGCGGGGAGCCAGGCCCCCGAGGGCGTGTTCCTCAAGTCGAGCACGCACCCGCGCGCCTACGGCACCTTCGCGCGCCTGCTGGGCAAGTACGTGCGCGACGAGAAGGTCATCCCGCTCGAGGAGGCGGTGCGCCGCCTCGCCGCGCTTCCGGCCGAGAACCTGCAGCTCCGCCGTCGCGGGCATCTCGCCCCCGGCTACTACGCCGACGTCGTCGTGTTCGATCCGGCGACGATCACCGACCACGCCACCTTCGCGAAGCCGCAGCAGTACGCCACCGGGGTGCGCGACGTGTTCGTCAACGGCGTGCAGGTCCTGAAGGACGGCGAGCACACCGGCGCCACGCCGGGCCGGGTGGTGCGGGGGCCGGGGTGGGAGGGGTGGGGGCGGTAGCGCGGCGATCCGCCGCGCGCCTCTGGCCCCCGCTCCCGGTCCTTCCTATCGTGCAGAGGGAAGCCCCGGGCCGCCTCGCGCGCCCGCGGCCGATCCGGATTCTTCAGCAGGAGTAGCCCCATGAAGGAAATGCGCTGCCGAGACGTCGGCATGGACTGCGACTTCGTCGCGCGTGGCAAGGACGAGAACGACGTGATGCACCAGGCGGCCGAGCACGCCCGCACGCGCCACAACCTGCACCACATCCCGCCGGAGCTGGCCAGCCGGGTCCGCTCGGCGATCCACGAGGCCTGAGCCGCCGCGTGGCGCCTCGCGTGGAGCGCCGCCCCGTCCACGTCGGCACCGCCGGCTGGTCGGTGCCGGCGCCCCACGCGGAGCACTTCCCCGTCGTCGGCAGCCACCTCGAGCGCTACGCCCTCGCGCTCCCCGCCGTCGAGATCAACACCGCGTTCTACCGCGACCACCGCCGCGCCACCTACGAGCGCTGGGCCGCCACCGTGCCCGCCGAGTTCCGCTTCGCGGTGAAGGTCCCCCGCCGCCTCACCCACGAGGCCCGCCTGGGCGCCCCGCCCGCGGAGCTCCACGCCTTCCTCGACGGCGTCGAGGGGCTGGGCGGGAAGCTCGGCGTCCTCCTCGTGCAGCTGCCGCCCAGCCTCGCGCTCGACGAGCGCGTCGCCTGGCGCTTCCTCGAGGCGCTGCGGGCGCGCTGGCCCGGCGGCACGGCGTGCGAGCCGCGGCACCCGAGCTGGTTCACGCCGGCGGGCCAGCGGCTGCTCGAGGAGTTCCACGTCGCCCGGGTGGCGGCCGATCCGGCCGTCGTCCCCGAGGCGGGCGAGCCCGGCGGGTGGCCGGGGCTCCGCTACTGGCGGCTGCACGGCTCGCCGGCGATGTACCACTCGGCCTACGACGCGGCCTTCCTCGCCGCGCTCGCCGAGCGGCTCCGGCGGGAGACGCCAGCGGCCGACGTCTGGTGCATCTTCGACAACACGGCGGAGTTCCACGCCGCGGTGAACGCGCTGGCGCTGCACGCCCTGCTGGCGGGCGGGGACGGGCCGGCGGACCGGCTCTAGCGCGTCCCGAATTCGCGGTCCATAATGGGGGACCCCATGGGACCGCACCGTCGTGCGGTCCCGATCCCTGAGTGAGACCGCGGGACATGTCCGATATTCCCCACCGCCTGCAGACGGCGCTCGCGGAGCGCTACCGGTTCGTGCGCGAGCTGGGCCGTGGCGGCATGGCGACGGTCTACCTCGTGCACGACCTCGCGCACGACCGGCCCGCCGCGCTGAAGGTGCTCCACCCCGATCTCACGGCGAGCCTCGGCGGCGACCGCTTCCTGCGCGAGATCGAGCTCGGCCGCACGCTGGTCCATCCCCACATCATGGGCATGTACGAGTCGGGCGAAGCCGATGGCCTGCTCTACTACGTCATGCCGTTCGTGGACGGGGAGTCGCTGCGCGACCGGCTCGACCGCGAGCGCCAGCTCTCGATCGACGCCACCGTCGCCCTCACCCGCCAGGTGGCCGAGGCGCTGGCCTACGCCCACGCGCAGGGGGTGGTCCACCGCGACATCAAACCCGAGAACATCCTGCTCGAGCGCACCCCCGCGGGCGACCGCGTCATCGTCGCCGACTTCGGCGTCGCGCGCGCCGTGACCGTGGCCGGCGGCGAGACGCTCACGAAGACCGGCATGGCCGTGGGCACCGTGGTCTACATGAGCCCCGAGCAGGCGGCCGGCAGCCGCGACGTCACGCCGGCGAGCGACCAGTACAGCCTCGCCTGCGTCGTCTACGAGATGCTCACCGGCCAGCCGCCGTTCACGGGGCCGACGGCGATGTCCATCATGGCGCGGCACGCGATGGACGCGGTGCCGGGCCTGCGCATCGTGCGCGGCGCGATCCCCGAGGAGATGGAAGCCGCGGTGCTCGGCGCCCTCGAGAAGGTCCCGGCCGACCGCTTCGCCACGGTCGAGCAGTTCGCGCTCGCGCTCACGACGCCGGGCGCGGCGCGGCCGCGGCCCCGCACCACGACGGTGGTGCTGCCGGGCCGGCGCGCCCCGGCCCGCCGGCGGCGCGCGGCCCTCCTGTCGCTCCTGGCGGTCCCGGCGCTCGCCGGCGCGTGGGCGGGCTGGCGGCACTGGGGGGCGCCGGACGCCGAGCTCGCGCTCGCGGGCGCCGCGGCGCGGCGCGTGGCGGTGCTCTACCTCGCGCACCCCGCGGCGGACTCCGCACTGGGGTATCTGGCGGACGGGTTGAGCGAGGATCTGATGGACGAGCTCGGCCGCGTGCCGACGCTGCGCGTCATCTCGCGCAACGGCGTGGCGCCCTTCCGCGGGCGCGCGCTCGCGCCCGACAGCGTCGCGCGGGCGCTCGACGTCGGCATGGTGGTGAACGGCGCGGTGGAGCGCGCCGGCGATCGGATCCGCGTGAAGCTCGCGCTCGTCAACGGGAGCACGGGCCGCGTGCTCGAGCGCACCGAGGTCGAGCAGCCGCAGGGCGAGGTGCTCGCGATGCGCGACACGCTCGCCGGCCGCGCGGCCGAGCTCATCCGCAAGCGCCTGGGCGAGGAGATCCAGCTGCGCGAGCGGCGTGCCTCGACCCGCAGCGCCGAGGCGTGGGGCCTGGCGCAGCAGGCCGAAGCGGCGCGGCAGCGCGCCGACTCCGCCCAGCAGCGCGGCGACAGCGCCGCGGTGACGCGCGCCTTCGCGCGCGCCGACTCGCTCCTCGCGCGGGCGCAGCGGCTCGACGAGCGCTGGACGCTGCCGCTGGTGCAGCGCGGCCGCCTCGCGTACGAGCGCGCGCGTCTGACGGGCGCCGACCCGCTCAAGGAGGGGCTGATCGCCCAGGGCCTGGACTACGCGAACCAGGCGCTGCAGCGCGACGCGCGCGACCCCGACGCGCTCGAGCTGCGCGG
>DASTSO010000133.1:0-16990 GCA_035760645.1 Gemmatimonadales bacterium | reverse complement strand
CCTCCGAGCTGCAGCGCACCGGCCGGGAGCGCCAGGAGCTGCTCCTCGCCGTCCTCGCCCTCGCGCTCCTCTTCGGCACCTGGATCATGTACGCGGCCGTGCGCGGGATCGACCTCCCGCTCGGCCGGCTCGTCCACGCCGCCGAGGAGCTCGGCACCGGCAACCTCGCCATCCGCCTCGACGAGGGGAAGCTCCGGGAGTTCTCCACCCTCGCCGGCGCCTTCAACTCCATGGCCGACTGGCTGCAGACGCTCGTCCGCGAGACGGTGGTGATCGCCGAGCAGGTCCAGTCGTCGGCGTTCGACCTCTCCGGCATCAGCGAGGAGGTCGCCGCCTCCAGCGGGGAGGTGGCGACGGCGATGGTGGAGATCACCCACGGCGCGGAGCGCCAGTCGCTCGGCCTGCAGTCCACCGTCGCGTCGCTGGAGGAGATGGGCCGCCGCGCCGAGGGGATCGCCGCCGCCTCGGCCGAGGTCTGCGCGCTCGGCGGCCAGATCCGCGAGGTCGCCGCCGAGAGCCGTGCCGGGGTGACGGAGGCGCTCTCCACGCTGCTGGAGGTGCAGGGCGTCGTGCGGGCCTCCACCGGCGAGGTCCGCGAGCTGGAGTCGGCCGCAACCCGCATCGGCCGCTTCGTGGAGACGATCTCCGGATTCGCCCGCCAGACGAACCTCCTCGCGCTCAACGCCGCCATCGAGGCCGCGCGCGCCGGCGAGCACGGCCGCGGCTTCGCGGTCGTGGCCGAGGAGGTGCGCCGCCTCGCCGACTCGAGCGCGCGCGCCGCGGAAGAGGTGACGAAGACCGTGGAGTACATCCACCGCCAGGTGCGCGAGGTGAGCGCCACGATGGAGGTGGGCAGCGCCAAGGTGAGCGGCATCGAGACGGTGGCGAGCTCGACGGTGAGCGCGCTCGAGGACATCGCCAACGCGGTCGGCGTGGTGCACGGCGCCGCCGGCGAGGTGATGCGCGAGGCGGAGCAGAATCAGCGCATCGTCGACCAGCTCGCGCAGAAGACGGTCGAGGTCGCGGGCGCCGCCAACGAGCACGCCAGCGCGAGCCAGCAGGTCACGGCGGCGGCCGAGGAGCAGAGCGCCTCGACCGAGGAGATGGCGGCCAGCGCCGGCGAGCTCCTCCAGGGCGCCATGCGGCTGACCTCGCTGATGCAGGATTTCAAGACGGCCTGATCGGACGGCCGAGGGCGGTCGACGGCGGTCGACGGCGGTCGAGGGCGGTCACGCCGCCCTCGACCGCCGTCGCCTTTCTAGGCTGCCCGCGGCCCCGGGATCCGGCTCGGGTAGAACCCCGGGCGGCGGGCCCGGGGGGCGGACGGGGCCGGCAGCGCGGCGCGGGCGACGTGGAGGAAGTGCTCGAGCACGGCGCCGCGCTGATCGTCGGGGACCGTCCAGGCGCAGCGGCGGCCCTGCCGGGTGGCGAGCACGAGGGTGAGGGCGGCGCCGAGGAAGGGGCGGCGCGCCCGGAGCCCGGTCACTTCGGTGAGCGGGACGATGGTCACGTCGATCTCCCCGCCCAGCGGCAGGCCGCGCACGCGCTCCAGCCCGCGCATCTGCTCGAGCTGGCGCACGGCGACCAGCCGGTCGGCGAAGGCGAGGAGGATGGTGCCGTAGGGGCGCAGCGTCGTCTCGTATTCGACGACACGCAGCGCCGCCACCGGGCGCTCGGGCGGGGCCACCAGGCCCAGCGCGCGCAGCTCGCGCATGGCGTCGCGCAGCGCGTACCAGGTCTCGTGCCGGTGGGCGACGTTCGCCTCGTCGATGGCGGCGTCGACCGCGGCGGGGATGGCGTGGCTCGTACGCAGGGCTTCGTTCATCTCGACCTCCCGTCCGGGTGCGTGGTCTCCCTACGGAGCCCGCCCCCAGGACGTTTCACTCTGAATCCAAAGCTGAAACATCCACCCCGACCAAGATCCCAGTATCGCGTCACCATCGCGTCAGGGTTGCAGGGCCGTCGCGTCCGTTGTTTCTTGAGAGCCTCGTTCGAGGTGCCCGACGCCTCGCGTTCACTTCACACCGCTCACACCGCGACAACGCATGATGGATTCCCTCCTGGACCCCTCGCCGGTCCTCCAGACGGCCGTGTACATGGGCGGCATGCTGCTCGGTTATCTCTTCCTCACGACGCCGGCCGAGTGGGCCCGTGCACGCGCGGCGGTGCGTGACGCGGTACGCGAAGTGGTGCGCGGGCCGCGCGGCGAGCGCTGAGCCCGGCCCCGGCCTGCCCCGAAACGCCGAGGGCGCCCGCTGATGCGGGCGCCCTCGGCGTTTTCCTGCGGATGTCTGCGGCCCGGTCTAGCGCTTCCGGGCGGGCTTCGCGGCCTTCTTCGCCGGCTTGGCCTCGACCTTCCGGCCGGCGGCGGGCCGGGCGGCCTTCTTCGCGGCCGACTTCGCCGGGGCCGCCTTGCCGTTCCTCGCCGGAGCCTTGGCGGCGGACTTGACCGTGGTCTTCGCCGCCGGGCGCGAGGCGGGCCGGGCGGGTTCGGCCGGCTTGCGGGCGGGCGCCTTCGCCGCAGGCTTGGCCTGGGACTTGGCCTGGGGCTTGGGGGCCGGGGCCTTCACGGCCGGGGCCTTGGCGGCGGGCTTCGCCACGGGCTTCGGGGCCGGCTTGGCGGCGGGCTTCGCCGCCGGGCGGGCTTCCGGTGCGGCGGGTGCCGCCGTCGCGCGGCTCGGCTCGGCGGCGGGGCGGGCCTCGGCGCGGGGACGCTCGGGCTCGGGCGCCGCCGGCGGCGGCGGCGGCGGGTTGCGATCGGCCGCCTTCTCGATCGGCCGGCGCTCGCCGAGGCCGCCGACTTCGGCCAGCACCCGCTCGCCCTCGTCGTTGCCGAGCAGGCCGCGGCGGGTGGCGTACTTGACGAGCTCCTCGGCGTCGGCCGGGTTGAAGGCCGACAGGCCGGCGGCCGAGCGGATCGTGTTGATCAGCGCATCAGCCACCGGGCTTCGCAAGACGTTCGCGATGCCCGGCAGCGTCTCCAGCAGGGATGAGATCTGCGAGCCGCCGAGTTCCGAGAACACTCCGCCTCCTGGGCCGAACTGTTCGCGCGAGAAGCCAGCCAGAATGACTGGCCGAGATGGCGGCAACGTATCACGTCGGCAGAGCTACGTCAAGCAACTGCCGATGGGAGCGGCACCTAAACGCGTAGTAGCGCCGAGTCCTACCCTGCCTTCGGGGGCGGCTCAGCGGGCCTGGACGCGGATCGCCCCTTCCATGGTGAAGGCGAGCTTGGGGAGGCAGAAGAACTCATAGCGCCCGGGCGGGACATCGGGTACGACGACGTCGTAGGGGCGGTCGCCCAGGACGAGGAGCGGGCTCGTGAGGTCGCCCATGCGGTCGGGGAGCGCGGCATTCCAGGCGGCGCGCACGCGCTCGCTCCACTGCTCGCCGCGGAAGACCACCTCGTGGGTGCGGCCGCTCGCCACGCGGAAGCGCAGCCGGTCGCCGGGGCGCACGACCACCTCGGCGGGCTCGAAGCGGTAGGTCTCGCGCGGAGTGATCTCGCGGAGGACGATCTCGACGGTACGGACGGAAGGGCGAGCGGGCGGGGCGCGACGGGTGGGCGCCTGGCGCGGGGACGCCGGGCGCGGCGACGCGCCCTGGGCGCGGGCGGGCGCGGCCGCGGCGAGGGTGGCGAGCAGGGCAACGCCAAGCGGGAGCGCGAGAAGCGCGCGCCTTTGCACCCGGCGCCGGGCAGCATATAGATTGCGAAAGGGGGGTGGCAGGGTCATCACGGCACCAGCGGCGGGGTCAGCGTGGGACGCAGGGGAATCAAGGAATATCGAGCACCGGAAGCACTGCTGCTGATCGCGGCCGACCGCGATCGCAAGCCGCTCGTCTGTCCGTCCTGCGGCGCCGATGCCATCGAGCGCACCCCGCCGCGCGAGGGCGAGAACGGCGCCCTGGGCGGCCGGGTCACCCTGCGCTGCGGCGCCTGCAACCGCAGCGCGGTCTACATCGACCGGGTGGTCGACCCGAGCGTGCTGCCGGAGGCGCCGACGCATCGGAAGTAGGGACTAGGGACTAGGGGCTAGGGACTAGGGGCTAGGGGCTAGGGACTAGGGGCTAGGGGCTCTCAGGAGATGCTGACTTCCCCGCGCCGAGCCCTCTCGACCGCGCCCTAGCCCCTAGTCCCTAGCCCCTAGCCCCTGGTCTTATCGGATCACATGCCCGATCCGCCCCCAGCGGATCGCGGTGAGCGCCGGGAGCGGCTTCCAGCTCTCGGCGTCGTAGCTGTAGTAGACGAACATCGGCCGGCCCCGCACGTTCTGCCGCGGCAGGAACCCCCAGTAGCGGCTGTCGTACGAGTTCTCCCGGTTGTCCCCCATCATGAAGAACGAATCCGGCGGCACCACGATCGGCCCCCAGTCCTGCAGATCGGGCTGGTAGGTGGCCTCGTCCACGCCGGGCGCCAGGTGCTTGAGCTGCCACTCGCGCATCTGCACCCGGCGGATCGGCTGCTCGGTGCGGCCGAGGTCCTCGTGCAGCACGTAGGGCTCCGCCACCGGCTGGCCGTTGCGGAGGAGCCGCCCGTGGCGCATCGCCAGCGTGTCGCCGGGGATGCCGACGAGGCGCTTCACGACCTTGAGCCCCTCCTCCTCGACCGAGTCGAAGACGAGGATGTCGTTGCGCTCGGGGTCGCGCGCGGCGGGCAGGGTGTAGTGCGTGAAGGGGACTTCCGCCCCGTAGATCGCCTTGTTGACGAAGAGCCAGTCGCCGATGAGGAGCGTGTTCTCCATGCTCCCCGAGGGGATGCGGAACGGCTCGACCAGGAGGCTGCGCAGCAGGAACCAGACGACGAGCGCGACGGCGATCGACTTGGTCCAGTCCCACACCCAGCCCCAGAAGGAGGTGGCGTGGTGGTGCGGCGGCGGCGTCGGGCGCGGCGCGGGGGCGGGGGCGGGCGCGCTCACCGGGGCTCGCTCAGGATGCGGCCCCAGCGCACCGCGGTGAAGAACGGCAGCGGGCGCCAGCTCTCGGACTCGTAGCTGAAGTAGACGAAGAGCGGCCGGCCGCGGACGTTCTGGCGCGGGAGGAAGCCCCAGTAGCGCCCGTCATAGGAGCTGTCGCGGTTGTCGCCCATCATGAAGAAGGAGTCGGGCGGCACGACGATCGGGCCCCAGTCCTGGAGATCGGGAGCGTAGTGCTCGGCGTCGGCGCCGACGTAGTGCGACAGCTGCCAGGCGCGCATCCGCTCGCGCTGCGCCGGGTCCTCCGAGCGGGTCGAGTCCCCGTGCACGGCGTAGGGCTCCGCCTCCGCCCGGCCGTCGCGGTAGAGCCGGCCGTGCCGCATCTCGAGCGTGTCACCGGGGACGCCGACGAGGCGCTTGACGATCTTCACCCCCGGCTCCTCGACCGAGTCGAAGACGAGGATGTCGCCCCGCCGCGGCTCGCGCACCGCGGGGAGCGTCTTGTGGACGAACGGCACCTCGGCGCCGTAGAGCGCCTTGTTGACGAAGAGGAAGTCGCCGATGAGGAGCGTGTTCTCCATGCTCCCCGAGGGGATGCGGAACGCCTCGACCACGAAGGTGCGCAGGACGAACCAGACGAGGAGGGCGACGACGATCGACTTCGTCCACTCCCACAGCCACTTGTGAAACGGTACGTCGGACATCAGACGGGTCACTCCACCCAGTCGGCGATGAACAGGTCGGTCTCGCCCGGCTCCTGGCCATGGCGGTTGGAGGCCCAGACGAGCTTCCGGCCGTCGGGGCTGAACATCGGGAAGCCGTCGAAGCTCGAGTCGGTCGTGACCGCCTCGAGGCCGGTGCCGTCGAGGTTGACCAGGTAGAGGTCGAAGTTGCCGCTCCGCGGGCTCTTGAAGTTGCTCGAGAAGATGATCCGCCGGCCGTCCGGATGGAAGAAGGGCGCGAAGTTGGCCCCGCCCAGATGGGTGATCTGCCGCGGCGCGCTCCCGTCGGCGTTGGCGATCCAGAGCTCCACCTTGCTGGGCCGCACCAGTCGCTGGGCGAGGAGCCCCTGGTAGTCGGCGGTGTCGGCCGCCGTCTCCGGATAGCCCGCGCGCCACACGATGTACTTCCCGTCCGGCGAGTAGAAGGCGCCGCCGTCGTAGCCCACCCGGTGCGTCAGGCGGCGCACGTCGGTGCCGTCCACCTTCATCGTGTAGAGCTCGATGTCGCCGTCGCGGGTACTCGTGAAGACGATCCGCTGCCCGTCGGGCGACACCGTGGCCTCGGCGTTGTAGGCGCCGTTGTTCGTCAGCTGCCGGAGGTCGGAGCCGTCGGTCTTCGCGGTGAAGATCTCGAGGTGGCCGAGCGGCCAGACGTAGCCCTTCGAGTGATCGGGGCGCGGCGGGCAGGCGGTGTCGTGCTTGAAGGACGAGCTGTAGAGGATCCGGCGGTCGCCGTCGTAGAAGTAGCCGCAGGTGGTGCGGCCCAGCCCGTTCGAGACCCGCCGCAGCCCTGAGCCGTCCACGTTGATCAGGTACTGCTGGTCGCAGCCCCGGTCCACCGCTTCCTGGCGCTGGAAGATGAGCTGCGTGCCGGCCCGGTTGAAATAGGCCTCGGCGTTGTTCCCGCCGAAGGTGAGCTGGCGGATGCGCTGCAGGTGCCGCTCGCCGGGCGCGGGCTCGACCCAGACGCCGGAGGGTCCGGTGGTGCCGGCCGGCGCGGCGGGGTCCGTGGTGCCGGCGGCGCCCGGGGCGGCCGCGGCGGGCGTGGCGAGAGCGGAGCGGTGAGGGGCGCAGGCGGCCAGCCCGGCCGAGGCGGCCAGGGCGATCGCGAGGGACCCCGCGAGCGTCGTGCGAATGATGAAACCCTCGTCCGAGTGGTTCGTCGCGCGCGGCCCGCCGCGAGGCGTCGCTCGCGCGGGGCCGCAAACGGGCCGCCCGGCCCACGGGAGCGGCAGGCCGGGCGGCGCTACGGCAATATAACGGGAAAACCGGAGCGGCAGGTTTCGCGTCAGCGCCGCGCCTGACGCCCGGGTGACGCCCCGCTCTGGCCCCCCGCCCCGGCCCCCGCTATAGTGCCGCCGCCGCAGTCTCCATCCCGCAGTCGCAGCCTTCACCCGGAGCACGCCATGGCCATCCGTCTGGGCGACGAAGCCCCCGATTTCACTGCCGACACCACCCAGGGGCCGATCCGCTTCCACGACTGGAAGGGGACGAGCTGGGCCGTCCTCTTCTCGCACCCCAAGGACTTCACCCCGGTCTGCACCACCGAGCTCGGCGCCGTGGCGGCGCTCAAGCCGGAGTTCGACCGCCGGAACGTGAAGGTGATCGGCCTGAGCGTCGACCCCGTCGAGAGCCATCACCGCTGGGAGGGCGACATCGCCGACGTGACCGGCCACACGGTCAACTTCCCGATGATCGGCGACCCCGACCGTACGGTTTCGGCGCTCTACGACATGATCCACCCCAACGCGAACGACACGCTCACCGTGCGCTCGGTCTTCGTCATCGGGCCCGACAACAAGGTGAAGCTCACCCTCACCTATCCCGCGAGCACCGGGCGCAACTTCCAGGAGCTCCTGCGCGTCATCGACTCGCTGCAGCTCACCGCGCAGCACGCCGTCGCGACCCCGGCCGACTGGCAGCCGGGCGAGGACGTGATCATCTCGGGCGCGGTCTCGGACGAGGAGGCCCGCACCCGCTTCCCCGCCGGCTTCACGGCGAAGAAGCCCTACCTGCGCGTCACCCCGCAGCCGGGCACCGGGGCGGCGACGCCGGCCTGAGGCCCGCAGCCACGCGGAGACGACCCTCCGGATCCGCTGTGATCCGGAGGGTTGTCTTTTGCGGCCGCCGGGTGCTATCGGTAGAAGGAGACGGGGCAGCGGGGACGCGGACGCGGGAGGCGACATGACGACGGCAGGGACGACCGGCGCGGCGGGCGCGGCGGACTCGACGAAGGCGAAGGGCGACCCGGGGTGGCTCGCGATGCTCAAGGCGAGCGCCTCGGACTTCATGGACGACAACTGCCCGACCCAGGCGGCGGCGCTCTCCTACTACACCGTCTTCTCGCTCCCGCCGCTCCTGCTCCTGATCCTCCTCCTCGTCGGCGCCGTCCTCGACCCGCAGCAGGTGCGCGAGGCGATGCAGAGCCAGATCGGCGGGGTGCTGGGGCCGAGCGGAGCGAACGAGGTGGAGACGATCCTCCAGCACGCGCGCCACCCCGGCGGCGGGGGGCTCGTCGCCACGGTCGTCGGCATCGTGGTGCTCGCCGTGGGGGCGATCGGCGCGTTCGGGCAGCTCCAGGCGGCGCTCAACAACGCCTGGGAGGTGAAGCCCGATCCGCGGGCGGGCGGACTCAAGAGCTTCCTCCTGAAGCGGCTCTTCAGCTTCGGGATGGTGCTCGCGATCGGCTTCCTGCTCCTCGTCTCGCTCGCGCTGAGCGCCGCGCTCTCGGCGCTGGGCGGCGCGCTCGGCCGCTTCGGGCTCTCGGGCGTGGTGCTCGAGGTGATGAACTTCGCGATCAGCTTCGTCGTCATCGGCGCCCTCTTCGCGGGCATCTTCAAGGTGATGCCCGACGCCGAGATCGCGTGGAAGGACGTGCTCGTCGGCGCGATCGCCACGGCGTTCCTCTTCGTCCTCGGCAAGTTCCTGCTGGGCTTCTATCTCGGGCACAGCAACCCGGGCGCGGCGTTCGGCGCGGCGGGAAGTCTCGCGCTGCTGCTGGTGTGGATCTACTACTCGTCGATGATCGTGCTCTTCGGCGCCGAGTTCACGCAGACGTGGGCCGAGCGCCGGGGGCGCGGCATCCGGCCCGAGGCGGGCGCGGTGCGGGTGGTCCGGGAGGAGCGCCACGTGCGGACGACCGTGGCGCCCGGGACGGCGCCGGGCGGGCCGGAGCGGGAGAGATTGTAGGGGCTAGGGGCTAGGGGCTAGGGGCTAGGGGTTTCGAAACGTTGCGGCCCTCCGATCGCCTGGATCGGAGGGCCGCTGCACATCGGGACTCCCTAGTCCCTAGCCCCTAGTCCCTAGCCCCTAGTCCCTAGTCCCTAGTCCCTGCTTCAACGCCTCCAGCACCTCGCTCGCATGCCCCTCGGGCTTCACCTTCTCGAAGACGCGCGCGATGCGGCCGTCGGGGGCGATGACGAACGTGGTGCGGTGCACGCCCATGTACTTCTTCCCGTACATGCTCTTCTCGCCCCAGACGCCGTAGGCCTCGGCCACCTTGTGGTCGGTGTCGGCGAGCAGCGGGAACGGCAGGGCGAACTTGTCGCGGAACTTCTCGTGGCTCTTCACCGGGTCGGGCGAGACCCCGAGGACGACGGCGCCCGTGTCCTTGACGTCCTGCCAGCGGTCGCGGAACTCGCAGGCCTGGACCGTGCAGCCGGGCGTGTCGTCCTTCGGATAGAAGTAGAGCACGACCGGCCGGCCGCGGAGCGCCGCGAGCGAGACGGTGTCGTCCTGGAAGCCGCTCGCGGGCAGGGTGAAGTCGGGCGCGGGCTCGCCCGCGCGGGGCATGGTATTGGACGGGGTCGCGGTCATCGCTCTCACTCCCTCGGCTTCACGCCCGCGGCGGCGAAGGCGCCGGTGGCGTGCAGGATCGGATAGGGCTGGCCCGGCGCGAGCTCCGCGTCGAGCACGTTCCAGGTGACGAGCCCGTCCTCGCTGTCGGGCTCGACCAGATAGGCGGCGAGCAGGCCCAGCGGCTGGGCGGTGGAGACGTAGTACCAGCGGTCGCTCACCTGGCCCGGCGCCTCCGCACCCCAGCGGCCTTCCACCGTCGTCGTATTGTGGCCCTCGAACTTGCGCGGCGCGTGCGTCACGCTGTCCACCAGGAACGCCTCGGTCGGCGCGCGCCAGCCGTCCGCCAGCTCGGCGACCTGGATGCCCTGCGCCTTCAGCAGCGCCACCACCGTGTCGAGCCGCGCGGGGATGAGGTAACCCGTCGGCACCTTGCGCATGCGGGTCGGCGCGAAGCGGTCGAAGACCGGCATCGCGATCGTCCGGAAGACGCCGGTGCGGATGCGGTGCGCGTAGCCGTTGTCGCGCTGGCGCGGCGGGAGGGTCGTGTCGGGGTGCGTGATCTCGGCGACCACGCTGCGGATCACCGGCGGCGCGAGCGCCGAGCGCACGGCGACCGAGTCGGGCGTCTTCGGCAGGCCCGGCGCGGTGAGGGCCTTCACGTCCCTGCGCCGCTCGGCGACGAGCTGCAGCACCTCCTGCACGAAGGCGTAGGTGGCGCGTACCCGCTCGCGGAGCGGGTCGTTGCTGTAGGCCTCGCTCAGCACCGAGATCCGGCCCTGCATCCCCGCCCAATTGGTGCCGTAGCGCGCGCGACCGTCGTAGGTCTCCCACCCCTGCACCAGGCTGTCGGGATTCTGGTTGCGGAAGTTGCCGTAGGGGAACGTCTCCACCCTGTGCCGCTGCCGCACGCGGCGCTGCACCTCGGGGAGGAAGACGTCGCGCGTCCAGCGGCTCGCCGGCGTCACGTTCGCGTTGAGCCCGGGCGACCAGGTGAGTGCGTAGCCGTGATAGCTGCCGTTGGTGGTGTGGAGGTCCATGAAGACGTCGGGCCGCCAGCGCTCGAGGAGCGCGAGCGAGCCGCGCGTCTCGGGGGCCTCGAGCTTCACGTAGTCGCGGTTGAGGTCGAGCCCCTGTCCGTTCGAGCGGCGGCCGACGAGCGCGGGGCCGTTCTGCCCGGGGCGGTTCACCTCGCCGGGCTTGAAGTCCTCGTTGCCGTCGATGTTGTAGATCGGCACGACGAGGAGCACGAGCTTGTCGGCGAGCGACCGGAGCGGGCCGAGCGTGAGGTCGCGCAGGAGCATCTGCGCGGCCTCCTTCCCTTCCACCTCGCCCGCGTGGATGTTCGCCTGGACGTAGACGATCGGCTTGCCGCTCGCGTGCGCCTGCTCGGGCGTCGTGATCTGCGGGCGCGCCAGGAGCACGACGGGGATGGCGCGCCCGTCGGTGCTCTTGCCAATGTCCCAGGTGCGCAGCCCGGCGCCGCGGGCCTGCAGCGAGTCGAGGAAGCCGAGGACGTCGGCGTAGGTCGAGGTCTCGCGATAGTCGGTCCGCTCCGCCCGGGTCTGCTGCGCGGCGAGCGGCGCCGCGGCGAGGAGCGCGGCGGTGGCGGCGAGGAGGCTGTGGGTTCGCATGAGGGGAAGATAATGGCGGCCGCCTACCGTCCCACCAGCGCCTCCAGCAGTCCGGTGTGCAGCGCGTGCGCGCGCTCGGCGGCGCGGTGGGTGGCGAGCGCGGTGCGGGCCTCGGCGGCCCGGGTCCAGCCGTGGCCGCTGGCCTCGTCGTGGCCGGCCTGGAGCGCGAGACGCAGTGTCGCGATGCCGAGGGTGCGGTGGCGCGAGGCGGGAGCGTAGATCGAGGGCGCCGCGAGGGCGGCGCGAGGCAGCAGGCTCTGCACGTGGCCGCCGAGGGCGGCCGGCGGCTCGCCGTAGGCGGCGAGGCGCGCGCCGAGGACGATGGCTTCCTCGAGCAGCGGCAACAGGGAGACCTGCTCGGCGACCGGCAACGGGCCGGCGTCGGGCGACGACGATTTCGGCATGGCGATAGAACGGCGATGGCCGCGGATCGGAGCGTGAAACGGCGACGGCGAATGCGAAGGGGGAAACTAGCGCGCGGGATTCCACATGGCGGGGGGCGGGATCACAGGCGGTCGCGGACGGTCGACGGCGGTCAGTGCTCGGCGCGCTGGAATCGGAGGAAGGCGTGGATGGCGCGCACGGCGGCGGAATCGGCGGTGCGGATCTCGAGCGCGCCGCCCAGCGGGAGGCGGTCGGTCGTGTAGGTGATGACGGCGCGCTTCGCGGCCATCGTGGCGGCACCGGGAACGGCGGCGGCGGCGCGGCCGTGGGCGCGGGCGGGGAGGGTGAAGTCGCCGCGGCGGAAGGCGGCGGCCATCGAGTCGACGTGGGCGCGCACGGCGGCGATGCCGGCGGGGTCGTACATCGCGCGCTCGAGCTCGATGCGGCCGCCGTCGGGGAGATCGAGGAAGCGGTGCACGACGCCCGCGTGCGACGCGGCGTGCGACGCCGCGGCCTGCGCCTCGGCGGCCCGCGCCTCGGGATGGAGCGTGTCCGGCCGCGCGCCGGCGCCGCCGCGCACGGTGAGCAGCGTGTCCTGCGCGCGGATCGCGCTGTCGCGCGCGGCGGTGATCACGCTGTCGGCGCGCGAGCCGCTGTCGGTGCGCTTGGGCGTCGGCGCCGTGCGCACGGCGCCGGTGCGGCAGCCGAGCGGCGCGAGCGCGAGGAGGGCGGCGAGGAAGACGGGGCGCATGGGGGGAAGTAAGGCGGAGGGACGGAAAGGCGAAAGGGCGGAACGGATCCGCCCTCCCCCTCACTCTCACTCGCGCGGAAACCGGATCCGCAGCGCGAGCGGGTCGGGATAGTCGTCCTCGACGGTGAAGCGCGTCTCCGGGATCAGCACGCGGCGGCTGGGCGCGCTCACGCGGCGCGCGGGCGCGGCGGCCCACGCGCGCCAGCGTGCGGCGAGCTCGGGGACGGCGCTCACGCGGCGCGCATCGGTGCTCGCGTCGAGGAGCAGGTCGAGGAGCCGCGCGCGCGGGAGCGCGCCGCTCGCCCGCGGGTCGGCGAGGGTGCACACGAGCCGGTAGCCCAGGAGATGGGCGTCGTCGGGCTCGACGAGCGCCATGCGCGCACGCTTGAGGCGCTCGCCGAGGGCGACGAGCGGGAAGCGCGCGCTCACGGGCGCGAGCACGGTCTCGCTGCTCCACTCCGCGAAGCCCTCGGCGACGACCGGGTCGGCGCTCTGCAGCGTGAGCCCGCCATCCGTCTCGACGGCGGCGGCGGCCGCGCCGGTGAGCGCGGCGCGGCGACGCTCGAAAACCAGGTGCTGCCACTCGTGCACCAGCGTGCCGAGGGCGAGGAGCGGGACGTAGCTCGGGTCGAGCGTCACGGCGTCCTCGGCGCCGAGAAAGCCGTTCGTGCTCTCGCGCGCCTGGCGGCGCACGCTCGTGAGGCGGAGCGGCTCGCCCGCGATCTCCACGGTCGTCACCGGCGCGCCGACGGTGTCGTCGCCCGCGGGGCCGAGGCGCTGGAGCACGCGGAGCAGGCCGGGGTGGCCGTGGCGGGCGAGCCAGCGGCGGGCGGCGTCGTTCTCGGGGACGACGAGCCGGTCGGCGAGCGCATCGGGGGTGCCGAACTGCGGCAGCCCCTGCGGGTAGCCGAAGAAGGCGGTGCGCAGGCGGGGCGCGCGCAGCGTGTCGTCGCCCCAGAACTCGCGCATGAGATCGCCGAGGGAGCGGCCGCGCGCCGCGGAGTCGGCGAGCCACGGCGCGTCGAGGAAGAAGCCGAGCGCCTCGGTGTACCACGCCGTCGCCTCGACGTAGCCCGCGAGGAGCGCGACGACGGTGGCGGCGCCCGCGGCGTCGGCGCGCACCAGCTCGCTCTCGAGGCGGCGGTAGCCGGCGGTGTCCTGGCTCGCGAAGGCGGTGAGGCGGTAGAGCGAGAGCGCGATCGCGCCCGAGTCGGCCGCCGCGGCGCGCGGGAGCCAGCCGGTGGCGACGAGCGGTCGCGCGGCGCGGGCCCAGGAGGCGTCCGGCACGCGCCGTCGCGCGGCGAGGAGCGCGGCGTCGTGCAGGTCCACGAGCCACGCGCCGCGCGGGCGGAAGAGCCGGTCGAACTGCGCGCGGGCGCGCGGCTCGGGGAGCTGCGCGGCGACCGCCTCGTAGGTGCGGCGCACGGCCGCGGCGAGCTCCGCGCGGCGCGTGCCGCCCATGAGATACGGCAGCCCCTCGCGCGCGAGCGCCGCGTCGGGGATCGGCGCGAGGCCCGCCGCGCGTGCCGCCCGCGCGTAGTCGGCGCGGGCCTCGGCCGGCGTGTGCCCCGCCGCATCCGCCGCGGCGAGCCAGGCGCCCGGGATCACGCTCGCGCTGTCGCGCCGCCCGGCGACGATCTGGCGCAGGGTGAAGCGCGGCAGCGTGGGATAGAACTCGATCGCCTCGCTCAGGCGCGTGGCGCTCCAGTGCCAGCGCTCGCCGTGCGCCAGCGCGTCGCCCTCGAGCCGGTCGCCGACGAGGTGGCCGGTGAAGCGCACGGGCGCGTCGCCGGGCGCGAGGAACTCGAGGCGGCCGCCGGCGTCCACCCGCGCCTCGGCGAGCGCGAGCGGCGCCGAATCGCGCGAGGCCATGGCGAGCGTGCCGCGCAGCGCACCGGCGAGCCCGTCGCCCGCGCCCGGCGCGAGCCGCAGCTCGCCGCGGAGCCCCGGCACCGGGCCGCCCTCGAGCACCAGGAGCCAGCGGCCCGCGACCCGCGCCACCGCCGGCGACGCGCTGGTGCCCACGCTCGTGCCTGCGGGCGTGGCCGCGGGCGTGCCCACGGCCGGGCGGGGCTCCTGGGCGGCGGCCGCCGGCGCGAGGCCGAGCGCGGCGAGCAGCGCGAGCGCGGCGAGGCGCGAGCCGTGGGGGGAGCGAGGTATCTTTGGGCCGGACGCGTGAGTCATGGATGCGGGCATGGGGGCTGGCCGGAAGATGGCCCCGGAGTCCGTCCCGGGCCAAGCCGTCCGCCGCCGGCCGACCGGGCCGCCGACGGGGCCGCGGCGGCCGGGCGCTCACCGACGTGGACACCTGGAGAGGAGACGCGAGATGCCGAGTCCGATGGACGCGACGGACGGAGACCGCTGATGGCGCTCAAGCTCTCGAGCCGCCAGCAGGCGCAGCTCGCCTTCCTGCAGATGCTGCCGCCGAAGCTCGAGCGGATCCGGACGGTGATCGAGAAGATGGGTGCCAACCAGGCCGACGAGGCGGAGGTGCGCGCGCTCGGGCGGCTGCTCGACGAGATCAAGTCGCAGGCGGGGCAGCTCAGCATCACCGGCGTCGCCGACACGGCGGGGCTGATGAGCACGATGAGCCGCCGGGGCGGCGCGCTGCAGATGAAGGTGCGGGGGCTGCGCGAGCTGTTCGGCAGCCTGAAGATCAACTACGAGGGGGCCGTGAAAAGCGCCTCCACTCCCGAGCGGGAGCCGGAGGCGCAGGCCTGATCCGGCGGCGGCTCGGCCGCGCCGCCGGGACTCAGCCGCCGGTCGCGGTGCGGCGCTGGCGCTTGGCGATGACCTTGTCGATGAGCGGCCCCGACATCAGGACGACCATCCCGTTGACGAGCCCGCCGATGACGAGGCTCACGAAGGGGAGGGCGAAGAGGATCGCGCCGGCGCCGATGGCGGCGAGGATCATGTAGATCGGTCCGTGCATGTCTCACCAGGGGTGACGGTTCGGGAGTAGATTACCCAGGCACCCCGGGCCCCCGCAACTCCCGTGCGGCGGGATCCACCCTTCAGCTCCGTCGAGGTATCCGTGACCCGTACCCTCTTCCTCCTCTCGGCCGTCCTCCTGTGGGCCGTGCCGGCCGCCGCCCAGCAGCCGGCCGCCAAGGGCAAGCCGGCGAAGCCGGTCGCGAAGTCGGCGGCGATGACGGCCGACACGACGCATCCGAAGACCGACAGCTCGAAGTCGAGCGACCCCGACCGCGCGGTCACCGGCGGCGGCGTCTTCCCGGCCGGCTGGTCGGTGCGCACCGACCGCAACGCGGCGACGACGAACGTGAAGTTCGGCCCCATGGGCGACGGGCTGCACGTCACGCTCGGGCCCGCCGCCATCTTCTATCGCGCGAGCGACAAGGTGAACGGGCCGTTTCACGCGCTCGCCACCTTCACGCAGACCAAGGCCCCGATGCACCCCGAGGGCTACGGCCTCTTCATGGGCGGCAAGGCGCTCGACGGCGAGGGCCAGCAGTACCTCTACTTCCTCGTGCGCGGCGACGGCACCTATCTCGTCAAGCGGCGCGACGGCGCCAACACCACCACGCTCCAGACCTGGACCGCGAGCCCGGCGGTGCACAAGGCCGACTCGGCGGGCCAGGCGACGAACCTGCTCGAGATCGACCGCAAGAGCGACCCGTCGAAGGTCGTCTTCAAGGTCAACGGCCAGCCGGTCTGGACCACGGACGCGAAGACGGTGGATCCGACGGGGATCGTGGGCCTGCGCGTCAACCACAACCTCGACGTGCACGTGAAGGGCTTCGCCATTCACCAGTGACGCGCGTGGCGGTGTGACGGCGGCGGGATGGACGACGGGCGGCCTCGCGAGGCCGCCCGTCGTGCTTCAGGGCGTCGTCGAGTCGGGGCCGTGCATGGCGGGGGTGGGCTGGGCCGAATCGGGGAGGTTGCGCGCGGCGTGGCGCTCGAGGTCGGCGATCTCGCCGGCGAGATCGCGGCGCAGCTCGGCCACCGCGTCGCGCACGGCGGGACGCTGGAGCATGGGTGCGGCGCTGTCGATGTAGGCGAGGGTGTAGCGGTGGGTGCGCGCCACCGCGCGATAGAACGCGTCGACCTGGTGCTCGCCGCCGCCGAGCGCGCGGATCGAGTCGCCGGCGCGGCGGAAGCGGTCGCCGACGACGGGCTCGTAGCGCTCGCGATACTGCTGTCGCAGGAGCTCGGCGAGACGGGCGGCGTGCCGCTCCTCGCCGCGGTCGTGCTGCCAGGCGTGCGCCTTGACCTTCCCTTCGGTGCTGTCCTGCCAGACGTCGTCGATCAGGAAATCGAGCCCGGCGTACTGGTCGAGGAGCCGCTCGAGGAGCGCCCGGTCGGGCTCGCGGGAGCGAAAGGCGCGGATGGTGGAGTCGTCGAGACTGCGCCGGTCGGCGCCGAAGACGACGGTGTCCTCGGCGCGCGCGGCTCCCGTGGGGCGGCTCGCGGTCTCGGTGCCGCCGCAGGCGGCGAGGACGAGCAGGGCGACGAGGCTGGGACGGGCGGCGCGTGGCGGCATGGCTCATCATGGCGGCGCCGCGCGGGAGGCGGGGTGAGGGGGATCACGGGGCGGAGAGCGCCCGCGCCCGTGCCTCCACGCGCGCGACCTCGGGGCGCAGCGCGGGGTCGCAGTCGCGCCAGAGGCGCAGGAAGGCGCGGTAGTGCGCGAGCGCCTGCGCCGGGTCGCCGAGGCGCTCGTAGATCTCGCCCTGGCGGCGGTGGGCGGGGGCGAGATAGGGGAGCTCGTAGGCGGCGCGCTGGGCGATCGTGGCGTACCAGGCGAGCGCCTCGCGGTCGCGGCCGAGG
>DASTSO010000132.1:0-7405 GCA_035760645.1 Gemmatimonadales bacterium | reverse complement strand
GCTCGGCCGGATGCTCCTGCCGGGAGCGGGGCTCCTGAGCCCGCGCGGCAAGGTGCTCGAGCGCGGCGCGCCGCGCTTCTTCCGCCGGCTGGCCGAGGGGGTGTTCGACCAGGAGGACCTCGCCTTCCGCACCGACGAGCTCGCGGAGTTCGTGCGGGCGGCCGCGGCGACCTACGAGCTCGACCGCTCGGGGATCGTCGCCGTGGGCTTCTCCAACGGCGCCAACATCGCCGCGAGCCTCCTGCTCCGCCGTCCGGGGCTGCTGCGCGCCGCGGTGCTGCTGAGTCCCATGGTACCGTTCGAGCCCGACACGTCACCCGACCTGACCGGCACGTCGGTCTTCATCGGCGCGGGCCGCGCCGACACGATGACGCCGCCCGAGCAGGCCGAGCGCCTCGCGGAGCTGCTGCGCGCCGCGGGCGCCGACGTGACGCTCTGGTGGCAGCCGGGCGGGCACACGGTGACGCGGGAGGAGGTGGAGGCGGCGCGGGAGTGGATCGGGCGGTGTCTGCTGGCGGCGGGCGAGGCTGGAGCGGCGCATGAAGGCGCCGCTCGGCCGAGTGGCGGCGGCTGAAGCGTGCGGCGGTGCCCCGCGCGCGAGTCGGCCCCTGAAGGGGCCACTCGGCCTGAGAGCCCTGAAGGGCTCTCCGAGGCAGCCACACTCCGCGCGCACCCCGAGCGCCGCACCCCCGCGGCGGCGCGGCGCGCCCGCCGAGGGCCCTTCAGGGGCCGCAGGCCGAGTGGCCCCTTCAGGGGCCGACGCGAGCGAGGGACGCCGACTCGCGCGATTGCTGCCGGTGTAAACGCACTTCCCCACTCGTGACGTCTTCAGGACAATCCCGTGCCGAATGGCACCCCGCCGTGACCTGAACCGGGAGGGCGCGTGCAACGGATCGTCTGGCGTCACTTCGCGATCGTCCTCGGACTCCTGCTGCTGTTCGACCTGCTCTGGATGCTCTACGGCGATGGCGGCGTCAGGCCGTCGCCCGCAGCGAGCGTCAGACTCCAGGCAGCCGGCTACCAGCTCCCCTTCATCTTCGTCCGGGATCTCCCGCTCGCTGCGGGGCTGGCGCTCGCGCTGCTCGAGCTGCGCCGGGGCGCGCTCCGCACGGCGGTCACCGTGGTCGGACTCGTGCTCGCCGTGATGGTGGTCTTCGACGTCTGGGCGAGGCCGGCACTCGAGCAGGCGGAGCGGCTACGGATCGAGCAGGCGGAGGGCACGCCGGTGCCCCTCACGCTGAGCGATACGGCGGGCGTTCTCCAGCGCGCCGTGGCGCTCGCGCGCCATCGCGTGAGCGTCCACGACGTGGCCCCAAAGTGGCGCCCGGAGTCGGAAGGGGCGGGCTCGCCGTACTTCGCCCCGGTCCGTGATCCCGCGACGTTCATCCGGATGGAGACCGCGCTCACCGCGACCGCGGCCATCGACTTCTTCCTGCCGTTCGTGATGGCGGGCCTCGTGCTCGGCCTGGGCGCGTGGACGGCGCGGCGCGTCGTGTTCCGCCACCCGCGCGACGGGCGGCTGTTCCGCGTCGTCGCCGCCTGGATCGTCGTCTTCTTCACGACGAGCTACGTGACCAAGCTGGCCGCGCTCCAGCGCCCTGCCGTTTACAAGGGCGCGTCACCCGTCTGGATCTTCGCCCCGCTCGCGCCCGCGCTGGTGATCGCCGGACTGGGCTGGCGCGCCGCCGCGCGCGCCGTCGAGGATGCGGAGCCCTGATCAGCGTGGCCGGATCCGAGCTCGACACCGCCGAGCTGCGGCGCTGGATGCGGGAGTACACCCCGCGTCTCATGGCGGTCGTCGCGGCCTATGCGTCCGGGCCGGTCGAGGCGGAAGACCTGCTGCAGGAGGTCTGGCTGCGCGCGCACGCGGCCGCGCCCACGCGCGCCGCCGGCGCGCCGGTCCTCGGGTGGCTGATCGTCATCGCGCTGAACGTCGGCCGTGACTATCAGCGCCGCCTGCGGCGACGAACGCGGCTCGCGCGGCTCTGGGCCTGGGCCACGGGCCCGGGCCACGTCCAGCCCGATCGCAGCGGGGAGGCGCATCCGCGCTCGCGGGTCTGGCAGGCCGTGGCCCGGCTGCCGGAGCTGCAGCGCGCCGTGGTGATGCTCCGCCTGGTCGACGGCCTCTCGACGACGGAGACCGCCGCCGCGCTGCAGCGGGCGGAGGGAACGGTCAAGGCGTCGCTCGCCCGCGCGGTCGAACGACTGCGGCGCGAGCTGGCGGACGACGTGGACCTGCCCGCGAGGCTCGGGGCGAAGGAGATCAGCACGCCGATGACTCCGGAAGCGACGGGACTGCAGGAGCCGGCATGAGAGACGAGGAGCTCGACGACGTGATCGATCACATGATCGGCGATGGGGCCGCGCGCGCCGCGGCGGAGGTGCAGGCCCTGCTCGCGCAGGAGGGCGAGGTGCCGCTCGGCCTGCGGGCGCGCGTCGAGGCCCGGGTGTTCGCGGCGATCAGCGACGGCGCGGCCGGGCGCGAGTGGCGCGGACGGCTCATCGTCGCAGCGGTCGCCTTCGCGACGCTGAGCCCCCGGCTCGGGCTGCTGCCGACGACGCTGGAGGCCGCGCGCGCGACGCTGCTGCTGGGGCCGGTGCTGATCGCCGGCGCGGTTCTGGCCGCGGCCTACGCGCGCCTGATCGACGGGGAGGAGGGGGGATGACGGACTCGGACGCGCCGCCGGCGCTGATCCTCGTGGACATCCAGCAGGGCCTCGCGCCGGAGTTCGGTGAGCGCAACAACCCCGGCGCCGAGCGGCGGGCCGCGGCGCTGCTCGCCGCGTGGCGCGGGGCCGGCGCGCCGGTCGCGCACGTGCAGCACCTCTCGGTGCAGGCCGAGTCGCGGCTCCGGCCCGGCGAGCCGGGCGCGGAGCTGCATCCGGCCGTGCGGCCTCTCGAGGGCGAGCCGCTCTTTCGGAAGTCGGTCGCGAACGCGTTCACGGGCACCGGGCTCGAAGCGCATCTCCGCGCCCTCGACGTGCGCCGCGTCGTCGTCGCCGGCCTCACGACCGAGCACTGCGTCTCGAGCACCGCGCGGGTGGCGGCGGACCTGGGCTTCGAGGTGACGGTGGTGGAGGATGCGACCGCCTGCTTCGGCTACACCGGCTTCGACGGGCGGTGGTGCGGGCCGGCGGAGATTCACCGGCTGGCGCTCGTGGCGCTGCAGGCGGAGTTCGCGGCGATCCGCTCGAGCGCGGAGGTGCTGGCGGAGCTGGAGGGGCGCGGGCTACTGGGCGGGGGCGCGCGGGCCGGCGGCTGAACGCAGCCGCGCTGGCGTGGCCCGGCCGCGCATCCCAGATTCGGGAGACTCGCCCCAGCGAGGTCGTAGCGAGTGCCCCATCTCGGGAACATTCCGGAGCCCCTGGCCGCCGCCCTGGCCGGCCGCTACACGCTCGAGCGCGAGCTCGGTCGCGGCGGGATGGCCACGGTCTATCTAGCCCACGATCTCCGGCAGGACCGCCCCGTCGCCCTGAAGGTGCTCCGTCCCGAGCTCGCCGCAGCAATCGGGGCCGAGCGCTTCATGCGGGAGATCCGCTATGCGGCGCGGCTCCAGCATCCGCACATTCTCCCCGTGTTGGACTCCGGCGAGGCCGCCGGCCAGCTCTGGTATTCCATGCCGTACGTCGAGGGCGAGACGCTGCGAAGCCGCCTCGAGCGGGAGCGGGAGCTCCCTGTCGACGTGGCGGCTCGCCTGGCGCACGAGATAGCCGAGGGGCTGGCCTGCGCCCACGAGCACGGGCTGGTGCACCGCGACATCAAGCCGGAGAACATTCTCCTCAGCGGCGGGCACGCCCTCGTCGCCGATTTCGGCGTCGCCCGCGCCGTGCACGGGGCTACGGGAGAGGCACCGCTGACGACGAGTGGCCTGGCGGTAGGTACGCCTGCCTACATGAGCCCCGAGCAGGTGACGAGTGAGCGGGCGATCGACGGGCGGGCGGACGTCTACAGCCTCGGCTGCGTGCTCTACGAGATGCTGGCCGGTGAGCCCCCGTTCACCGGGCCGACGCCGCAGGCCATCATCATGAAGCGGTTTCTCGGGCCCCCGTCCCCGCTCGGGGCGCTGCGCCCGGCCATTCCACCTGTTCTCGAACGGGTCGTGACCCGCGCGCTCGCCACGACGCCGGCAGACCGGTTCGACTCCATCGCGACGTTCGCCGAGGCGCTCCTCGCGACCCTCGGGCCCGGCGCACTCGACCACGAGCGGCCGGAGCCCGCCGAGCCGCGACCGAGGCGGCGTGGGCGGCGAGTGCTGCTAGCCGGTACGCTCGCGCTGCTGCCGCTCCTCGCGGCCCTCGCAGTCGCCGGGCTCATCCGGTGGCATCGTGCCGCAGCTGCCGCGTCCGGATCCGGCAGCGGCCTGCGGATCGGGGTCCTTCCGTTCGACAACCTTGGCGACTCGGCCACCGGCTTCTTCGCCGACGGCATCACCGATGCCGTGCGCGGCAAGCTCACTGCCGGCACAGGGCTCGAGGTGATCAGTTCCAGCAGCTCGGGCCGGTATCGCGGGACGCGCCGGACGCCGCGCGAGATCGGACGGGAACTCGGCGTGGACTACCTCTTGGTGGGGAAGGTGCGCTCGATGCGGGGGACGGATGGCGGTCGCCGGGTGCAGGTCGCGCCCGAGCTCATTCGCGTCGCCACGGGGACGGATGTGTGGCAGCAGCCGTTCGAGGCGGCATTCACCGATGTATTCCAAGTGCAGACGGACATCGCCGCGCAGGTGGCCGACGCCCTCGGGCTGGTGCTCGGCGGCCACCAGCACGAGGTGCTGGCGGCACGGCCGACCTCGAGCCTGGCGGCATACCAGGCCTATCTCGCGGGTGAGGCGGCTTCGGAGGGGATGAACACCCGCGACCCGACAAGCCTGCTCCGCGCGCTCGGGTTCTACGAGCGCGCCACCGTCCTCGATCCCCGCTTCGCACTCGCCTGGGCGCGGCTCGCCTGGGCGCACGCGCGCATCTACATCAACTTCGACCCGGATCCGGTCCGGGCACGGGCGGCGGCTCGCGCAGCCGGGCGCGCGCAGGCGCTCGCCCCGACGGATCCCGCGGTGGCGCTCGCCGTCGGGGAGTACTACCGGTTCGTGCCTGGAGACAACACGCGGGCGCTCGCCGCATACGAGACGGGGCTGCGCGTCGCGCCGAACCACGTCGACCTGCTCGCGTCCATCGGCGTCGCCGAGATGGCGCTCGGCCGCCTGGATGCGGCGCTGCGTCACTATACCCGTGCCGCGGAGATCGACCCGCGCTCGCTGCGCACGGCGCGAAATCTGACGTTCCTGCTGCTCTACTTTCGTCGCCCGCTCGACGCGATTGCTGCGGCCGATCGTGGCCTCGCGGCTTCGCCCGACAACCTCGAGCTCCTCCGCTTCAAGGCGATGGCGTACGTGGCGCTGGGCGACGCCCTCAGTGCTCGCGCCCTCCTGCGATCGGTGCGAGCGGAGATGCGATCCGCCGCGCTGGTGAGCTTCACCTCGGTCGGCGACAACGTGGAGTGGCTGCTCGAGCCGGACCAGCAGGCCGAGCTTCTCGCGCTACCGCCGAGCGCGTGGGGAAACGACAGGGGCCGGTGGGGGCTGGCGCTCGCGGAAATTCACGACCTCCGTGGTGAGCGAGCCAGGGCGCGTGCGTTCGCCGACTCGGCCCGCATGGCCCTCGAGGCGCAACTCGCGCGCGCACCCGGCGATGCGGATCTGCATCTGCGGCACGCACTCGCGCTGGCCTATGGCGGCCGCTTTACCGAGGCGATCGACGACGGCCGCCGCGGTGTCGCGCTCCAGCCGGACCCGCCGAGCGGCGGTTTCGTGCGACAGGCAGAGCATCTGCTCATGCGAGTCTACCTCCTGGCCGGTCGGACGCAGCCGACCCTCGATCTCCTCGGGCATCTTCTGTCGCGACGATACTATCTCACGCCGGAATGGCTGCGCGTCGATCCCACCTTCGATCCGCTCCGCGACAACCCGAACTTCAAACGCCTCGTGGCCGGACCGCAATGACGACCATAGGCGACTTTCTGTTGCGTCACGACTCCGCCGCGCGCGCCCGGGCCTCGGTCGCCTCGTCCAGCGCCGCGCGCAGGGCGGCGATGATCGGATCGCCCGCGGTGTAGGCGCGGCCGTAGGCGAGGTTGAAGCGGTAGTCGAAACCGGGTGGGTTGCGCCCCTGGGTATGCTGCAGGATCGTCTCGAGCTTGTCGAGCGCCTTGGCGAGCCGCGCCTCGGGGGTCGCGGCGGCCTCGTACTCGTCCCAGAGCGCCACGAGCTCGTCGCGGGTGACGGTGGGAAGGGGCGCGACGAGCGCCAGCAGGTCGCGCCGCTCCGCGTCGCCCTTGCCGGTGGCCTCGCCGGCCGCGGCGCGGCGCGCCTGCTCGGGCGCCGGCACGTCGCCTCCCAGCGCCTCGCCGAGATCGTGCACGAGGCAGATCTTCACGAGCCGCGCGAAGTCCACGTCGGGGAACGCGGGTGCCACGACGAGCGCCATGAGCGCCACTCGCCAGGTGTGCTCTGCGACGCTCTCGGCCCGGCCGTCGGAGGTGAAGCCACTGCGGTACTGGGTCTTCAGCCGCTCGGCCGTGCGGAGGAACTCGAGCACGCCGGTCACGTCGGGCGCAGGTGTGGATGGGGACATGCGCGAACGATAGGCCGCGCGGCCGCGGGCCACAACGCGACGGACACCACTTCACACCATCCTCGCAGGGAGCGTCACCTGAGCCACTCCACTTCGAGCCGCCGGCTCGCGCTGGGATTCCTCGTCCTCGCGGCGGCGCCGCTGGCCGCCCAGACTGCCGCCGCGCCGCGCGACTCGGCGGCCGCGCACGACTGCCCCGCCTGCGCCGAGTGGAACGCGCCGCAGGCGCCGTTCAGGGTGTTCGGCAACACCTGGTACGTCGGCACCCACGGCCTCGGCGCCGTCCTCGTCACCTCCGGGCGCGGGCACGTGCTCATCGACGGCGGGCTGCCGGAGTCGGCGCCGCTCATCGCCGCGAACATCGAGCGGCTCGGCTTCCGGCTGCGCGACGTGAAGTGGATCGTGAACAGTCACGCCCATTTCGATCACGCGGGCGGCATCGCCGAGCTCGTGCGGCGCAGCGGCGCGCGCGTCGCGGCGAGCCCGGCGAGCGCCGCGGTGCTGCGCCGCGGGGCCTCGGGGCCCGACGACCCGCAGTACGGCGTGCTGCCGCCGATCGCGCCGGTGCGCGTCGCGCGCGAGCTCCGGGACGGCGACACCGTGCGCGTCGGCGCGCTCGCGCTCGCGGCGCACTTCACGCCGGGACACACGCGGGGTGGGACGAGCTGGTCGTGGCGGAGCTGCGAGGGCGAGGGCGCGAGCGAGACCTGCCTCGACCTCGTCTACGCCGACAGCCAGACGCCGGTCTCGGCCGACGGCTTCTCGTACGTGCGGAG
>DASTSO010000131.1:0-6251 GCA_035760645.1 Gemmatimonadales bacterium | reverse complement strand
CGCCGGCGAGCTCGAGCCAGTTGGGCGCGCCCGAGCGGTGGACGAAGACGTCGTTCCACTCCTCGCGGCCGTCCGGGGTCCTCATCGTGGTGCGCAGGACGTGGTCGCCCTCGGTGAGCTCGACGGCGACGAAGTCCGCGCGGCCGTCGGGCCGCAGCGTCGCCTGGGCGATCTTCTCCCCCCCGTCGTAGAGGGTGACCTCGGAGCCGGGCTCGCCCTGCACGCCGACGTAGACCTTGTTGGTCCCGATGACGCTCCCCTCGCCGGGGCTGGTGATCCGCACGGCGGGCCTCGCGGGGGCGACGGCCGGCGCGGCCGACGCCGTGGTGCCGAGGAGCGTCGCGGCCGAGATCCAGCGCGGCGCGGTGCTGTCGGCCGGCGCGGCGGGCGCGGCGACGGTCTCGGTCGCGGGCGCGGCGTGAGCGGCGCTGTCCGTCGGCGGCATCAGCGCCGCATCGAGCACCGGCGGCAACGCGCCCACGTCGGGCACCGTCGTCGAGGCGACCTGCGGGAGCGGGCGCAGCACGAGGCGGAAGTCCACGCGCGGCGTGGTCCACCCGTCGGCGCGCACGACGACGACCTCGTCCCCGGGCTTCGCGAGCATGAGCCCCGCCGGGACGCCGCGGGGATCGAGCCGGAGCGCCTGCGTGCTCGGCGGGAGGTCGCGGAAGGAGTAGCGCCCTTCCTTGTCGGTGGTGACGATCTGGCCGTCGGCGCTGATGATGCGCACGCCCGCGATCCCCGGCTCGTCGCCGTGCTGGCGGCCGTCGCCGTCGCGGTCGAGCCAGACCTTGCCGATGAGCGTCTTCCCCTGCATCGCGAAGCCGCGCCGTCGCTGCACCTCGGCCCGCGCGGAGTCCGACCGCACCGTGCCGTCCTCCGCCTCGGCGATGGCAACGTTCGTGAAGCTGTTGCCGCGGCCCGCGCTCGCGACCATCGCGGCGTAGCGCACCACCTGCGTCGCGCCCGGCGCGAGCGGCGCCGCGACAAAGAAGGTGAGCTCGGTGCCGTTCGGGCCGCCGACCCGCGTCGAGTCGGCGCCGACGGTCGCGTCGGGGAGGTAGCGGAGTCCCTCGGGGAGGCGGTCGCGGACGACGATGCCGGCGAGCGCCGTCGTCCCGGTGTTCCTGAGCGTGAGGGCATACGGCACGGCGTCGCCGAGTCCCGCCTGGAGGAGCCCGGCGGTCTTCGCGAGCGAGAGCTCGTCGCCGCGGAAGGCGCGCACGGTGAGCGGCTGCGCGGTGGCGGCGGCCGACGACGCATTCGAGCCTTCGAGCATCGCGTGGTTGACGACCCCGCCGCCCGCCGCCGGCGCCGCGACGGCGCGCGTGACGAGCGCGAACGTGCCCGAGGCGCCCGGCGCGACGTCGCCGAGGGTCCAGGTGACCACCTGCCCCGCCACGGTCGGTGAGCCCTCGGCCGAAACGAAGGCGAGCTCGGCCGGGAGCGTGTCGACGAGCGCCACGCCCGTCGCGGTCGCGCTCGTGGACGCGTTGCCGTAGCGGAGCTCGAAGCGCACCTCGCCGCCGACCCGCACGCTGTCGCGGCCCACCACGCTCTTGGCGAGCGTGAGCTCGGGCATCGCCACGCCGGTCGCGGCAGGCGTCGAGGCGATCGTCGTGTCGCCCCACGAGAGCGCGGCGACGTTCGTGAGCGCCCCGGCGGCGCCGCGCTGCAGGACGGCGGCGAAGGTGACCGTGCCTGTCGCCCCCGGCGCGATCGGGCCGAGCGTCACCTGCACCGTCGCGCGACCGGCATCGTCGGTCGTGACGGTGCCCGCGTCGGCGTCGGCCGCGTCGGTGAGCGCGGCGGCGCCGAGCCGCAGCGAGCCCGGGACGTAGGCGAGCCCGGCGGGGAGCGGGTCGGCGAGCGTCGCCGCCGGGGTCGGCGCGTCCCCCGTGCCGGCGAAGGAGATGGTGTAGTGCAGCGTGTCGCCCGCGGCGGCGTGCGCGCGGTCGACGACCTTGGTGACCGTGGCACCCGGCGTGCCCGTGGGCGTCGCCGTCACGGTGACCTGGTCGGTGAGCGTCGCGACGGCGGCGGCGTCCACCCCGCTCGTCGCGCGCAGCATGATCGAAACGGCCCCGGCCGGCGTGCCGGCGGGCACCGTGGTCACGACGAGCAGCGCGGCCGACTGCCCGGCGGCGAGCGCGAGCGGCGCGGCCACCGGCGTGTCGGCGGCGGTGAGCGTGCCGCTGCCGTCGCTGTCCCGATAGATGAGGAAGGGCCACCCCGCCGGCCCCGTCGCCTGGAGGACGATGGGGTCGGCGTCGGTGCCGGTGTTGGTGAGCGTGTGCGCGAGGACCACCTGCGTCCCCGCGCCCGCGCTCACGGCGAGGGGCGACGCGAGCGTCACCCCCGCCTGGTGGGTGACGGTGACGGTCACCGTCGCTGCGTCGCCGCCGGAGAGGCCGTCACCGTCCACGTACGCCACCGCCGCCCGATTGACGACCGGAGTGGTGCGCGCCGTCTGCGCCACCGCCCGGTCGGCGGGCACGACCATGCCCGCCAGCGCCGCTCCGAGGAGGGCGCCGGCGATCCGCGCGAGCGGACGGGGCATGGCCAGGGTCATTTACTTGACCTGGACCCGGATCCAGATGGTGCTGGTGGTGCCGTTCGTCAGGGCGCCCGAGAGATCCGCGGTGACGGTCTGGCCGCTCCGGCTGTACGTCCAGCCCGCCCCGTCGTCCGAGGTGGAATCGAACGTCACCTCGCTCGGCAGCGTGTCCGTGACCTTGACCCCGGTGGCGTCCGCGCCGCTGGCGGTCACGGTGATCTGGTACTGGACGAAGTCGTTCGGGAGCACCCGATCGGCCCCGGTGATCTCGGTCGACTTGTCGTCGCGGAACACCTTCTTGGTGATCGCCACCGCCGAGCGCACGACCGTCACGGTGAGCGTACCTGCGTCGGAGACGCCGGTGTCGTTGCCGGACGTCGCGGTCAGCGTGATCGTCTCGGTCGCGCCGGTGCTGGCCGCGGTGAGGACCTCGTAGACCACGTCCACCGTCGCACTCGCACCCGGTGCGACGGCGACCATCGCGCTCGTGCCGGCGGTGCCGTCGACCGACACGATCGTGAGCGTTCCGGCGCCGCCCAGGGCCGCGGACAGGCTGAACGTCTCCGACTGGTTGCCGTTGTTCGTGACGGTGAACGTCTGCGTCTGCGGCTTGCCGGTACCGGGCAGCTTGTTCGCCGTCGCGCCGTCCGGCGTGACGCTCACGCCCGCGACGGCCGGGGGCTGGACGTTCGTGGTGACGCTGTCGCTCTTGCCGGTATCGCGGCGCGAGGTCGCGGTGAGCGCGAGCGTCGTCGTCGAGCCGCCGAGCGCCGGGGCCACGGTGTACACCACGGTCACCGTGATGCTGCCGCCGGCGGGCACCGCGGCCGCCGAGAGCGCGTCGTTCAGCAGGGCGAGCGTCGCGTAGGTCCCGGCGCCGTACTGGTAGCCGCTCACCGTGACGCCCGCGCCGGCCGTCGTCGCGACGGTGAACGAGTCGACGCCGTTGCCGCTGTTCGTCAGAGTGAAGGCCAGCTCGTTGCCGGTGCTCGGGCTTGCCGGCGACACCGACGCGGCGCCGGACACGTCGGGGCCGCCCAGGAAGCCGACCGTCATGCTGACGGTGGCCTCGACGGGCGTGTAGGTGTTCCCGTTGGCGTCCGACCAGCTCGCGGTCGCCTTGTTCGTGATGACGGTGCCCTCGGGTGTCGGACTCTGCGCGCGGAGCGTCCCCGCGACCGACACCAGTACGAGGGCGCCGAGCGCCAATCCCGCACGAATGGTGTGTCTCATGGTTCCTGCCGGTGAGTGTGAAGTGGCCCCGCGTGATCAGTGCTGATGCTGCTGTTGCGTCTCTGCTCCCTGCGCGGGCGCGGCGACCTCCATCCGCGCGTCGAATTCGGCGGTGACGATAGTCCCGGGCTCGACCAGCCCCGGCACCCTCCACCGCACGTCGGTGTAGCGCTCCGCCGGGACGGGGCGCGTCACGGTCTTCCCGTTCACCACGACCTTCTCCATCGGCGTCGCGGCCCAGCTCTTCCCGCCGTCGGCAGAGAACTCGAGGCGCGCGTCGGCACGCGCCGTCCGGGCCGAGCCGGCGACGTAGTGGAGCCCGGCGGGAATCGGGTCGCTGAGGACGACGTTCCGGATCGTGCGGCCCGCGGTGTTCGTGAACGCGAGCCGGTAGCGCACGACGTCGCCGTTGCGTACCGCGTCGTCCGTCCGCTTCGTCCCCTTCGCGGCATCGGCCGCGGCGGTGCGGTTCTCGGCCGTGATCGCGAGGGGCGACGCCGGCGCCGGCGCGGCGGTCGAGGCCGGCGCCTGTGCCCGGAGCGGCGCCGCCCCGAGCGCGGCGACCATGAGTGCGGTCGTGAGCCGCTTCATCGTGCCCTGCATGACTCCTCCTGCGTGTGGACCTGCGTGACGGCTCGCGCGCTCACCGGATGCGCGCGCGAATCCAGAGGTATCGGCTCGCGCCGGCGGCGAGCGAGGTGGTGAGATCCGCGGTGACGGTCCCGCCGCTCTCGGCGATGGTCCAGCCCGAGGCGTCGCCCGAGGCGGAGGCGTAGGCCATCGCCGCGGGGAGCGCGTCGGTAATGCGCGACGCCACCGCGGGGGCGGCGCCGGTGTTGGTGATCGTGACCTTGAAGCGCACGTAGTCGCCCGGCAGCACGAGGTCGGTCGGCGTGAGGAGCGTCGTGCCGTCGTCGCGGTAGGCCTGCTTCGTCAGCGTGAGCGCGGCGGCGATGACGCGGACGGTGAGATCGCCGGTCTCCTGCTTCGCGGCGTCGCCGCGCGAGGTGGCGGTGAGCGTGAGCTTGTCGGTGGTCGCGGCGGCGACGTTGAGGACGGAGTAGACGACGCGCACCGTCGCCGTCTGCCCCGAGTCCACCACCACGAAGGCGGAGGCGCCGGCCTGCGCGCCGACCGAGTCGATCGTGACCGCCGTGCCCGGCGCGCGGGTCACGGCGAGATCGAACGTGTCGGCGACGCTGCCGGTGTTGACGAGCGTGAACGTCTGCGGGTAGCGCACCCCGTTGCTCGGCAGGCGGTCCACCGTGAGGCCGTCGGGCGTCACCGTCGCGCCGAAGATCCGCTTCACGACCACCGACACCGCCCCCGTGCCGACCATCGAGTAGCCGGCGAAGGCGGTGACGGCGTTGGTGTAGGTGCCGTCCACGGCCGGGATGTCGGCGGTGTAGACCAGCGTGAGCGTGGCGCCCGGGGCGATGCTCCAGGTGAGGTCGGGCTGCGCGCGCCAGACGATGCGGCCGGTGGCGCCCGCGGCGGGGACCGCGCTCGAGTTCGCCGCCGTCACCGCGCTCCCCGGGGCGAGCCCGCGGTAGGGCACGCCCGCCGGGAGCACGTCGGCGATCGAGTCGAGCGTGGCGGCGGCGGTCGAGGTGTTGGTGACGGTGACGCTGTAGGTGACGCGGGCGGCCGCGGCGAGCGCGGTCGTCGAGACCGTCTTGGCGACGGCGAAGGGGTTCGCCGTCGGCTGGTACGGGATGGCGGCGAAGGTGTCGAAGTTGGAGGAGTACTTGAGACTCTGACCGCTGGTCTGCGAGGCGTAGGGGTGCGCGGTCGTGCTCGCGCCGAGGCACATCGCCCGGAACGTGTACCGCATCTGAACGGGGAAGCCCGAGCCGCCGCCGCTCTGCGAGGCCGTCGCGACGAAGTGCTCCTGGTAGGTCGTGCCGAGCGGGACGGCCGGGACGGACGACGCGACCACCTCGCTGCGGACCAGCTGGAAGCAGCGGGCGTCGAAGTCGATCGTGCCGGCCGGCTGGAGGTTGTACTCGGTGCCCACGTCGGCGCCGGCGAAGAGGAAGCCGACGTCGATCGAGGTGAGGCCGCCGATGACGGGGGTCGCGTTGATGACCTGGCTCTGGAGGGTGCCACCCGTCCCCGAGCTGATCATCGAGGTCGTCGTGAAGGTCTGCGAGCCCGCGGCGCTGCCCGGCGTGGCGTCGGCGACGTCCACCCGCAGGGTGGCGCTCCTGCCGATCACCGACACGTAGCCGATGTACCAGTAGAGCGTCCGCGTGGCGCCGGGGGCGAGCGACCCGATCGCCTGGGCCGCCGGCTGGCTGCCCGCGAGGAAGATGTCGGCGGTGAAGCCGGAGATCGTCGCCGTGAGGTTGGTGAGCGTCGCCCCGGTGGTGTTCCGCACCTGGAAGGCGACGTACATCGTATGCGGCCCCTCGACCGTCGGCTTGTTGCTGTCGAGGGTGAGCTTCGTCGAGCTGGAGGT
>DASTSO010000130.1:0-94613 GCA_035760645.1 Gemmatimonadales bacterium | reverse complement strand
TGCTACCGGGATCTGGAGGAGCTGCGGAGCTGAGGCGGGACGGCGGGACACTCATCGAACGCGCGAGCCTCCGGTGACATCACCGGAGGCTCGTCGTACATGGGGCCCTCCCGCCGTCCCGCCTCTCCCGCCGTCCCGCCTCTCCCGCCGTCCCGCCTACGACGTCAACGTCGGCACCGGAATCTCGTCCACCGCCGGCCACTGCTGGCTGACGCAGTGGAAGGCGCCGAGGCCCCAGACGAGGTCGGTGCAGTCGATGCCGACCACCTCGCGGGTGGGGAAGAGCTCCTGCAGGGTGGCGCGCGCCTGCTCGTCGTGCTCGAGGTCGCGGTAGAAGGGGAGGAGGACGACGCCGTTGGCGATGTAGAAGTTCGCGTAGCTCGCCGGGAGGCGCTGGCCGTCGTGCTCGACGGGGCGCGGCATCGGGAGCGTGACGATGCGCAGCGGCGTGCCGTCCTGGTCGGTCATGCCGCGCAGGCGCTCGAGGTTCTCCTGGAGCGGCGCGTAGTTCTCGTCGGCCGGGTCGTCCTCGACCACGGTCACCACGGTGGTCGGGTCCACGAAGCGCGTGATGTCGTCCACGTGGCCGTCGGTGTCGTCGCCCACGATCCCGTCACCCAGCCAGAGGATGTGGGTGACGCCCAGGTAGTCGCGCAGGTACTGCTCGATCTCGGCCTGCGAGAGGTGCGGGTTGCGGTTCGGGTTGAGCAGACACGCCTCGGTGGTGATCAGGGTGCCGCGCCCGTTCACGTCGATCGAGCCGCCCTCCATCACGATCCCGGGCGACCAGACCGGAATGCCGAACTCCCGCCCCACGCGCGTCGGCACGACGTCGTCGAGGTCGAAGGGCGGGTACTTCCCGCCCCACGCGTTGAAGCCCCAGTCGACGATCGCCTCCTCGCGCCGGCCGGCCGCGGTCTCGCGCTGGATGAAGATGGGGCCGTGATCGCGGCACCAGGCGTCGTTGGTGGGGTTGTAGTGCAGGTAGACGCTCCCCATGCGCGCGCGCGCCTCCTCGAGCACGCGCCGGACCTCGTGCGCCATCTCGGGGCCCGCGACGTTGATGTGCACCTCCTCGTGCTGCGAGAGGAGGCGCACCATCTCGCCGAAGATGCGCGGGACGGGCTCGAACTTCCCGGGCCAGCTCGCCTCCTTGTGCGGCCAGCTCAGCCAGGTGCCGCGGTGCGGCTCCCACTCGGCCGGCATGCGGAAACCGAGGCGGGCGGGGACGGTCGTGGGGATGGCGTCGGGAGTGATCGTCATCAGGAACTAGGGACTAGGGGCTAGGGACTGGGGACGAGGGGCTAGGGACGAGGGGCCGGGTACTGGGGGGCCAGAGCCCGGGGCACGGAAGCACGCATCGGCTCCGAGCCCCTCGTCCCTAGTCCCTAGCCCCTCGTCCCTAGTCCCTAGTCCAGATACCGCCGCGTGATGTCCTGGTACGCGTCAATGCGGCGGTCGCGCAGGAAGGGCCAGTGGGTGCGGCTCACGTCCACCTTCGAGAGGTCGCACTCGACGGTGAGCACCTCCTCCTCCTGGCCGGCGCGCACGAGCACCTGCCCGCCGGGGCTCGCCACGAAGCTGTTGCCCCAGAACTCGATCCCGCCCGGCGGCGGGGCGCCCTCGTGGCCCACGCGGTTCACGGCGCAGACGTAGACGCCGTTGGCGATGGCGTGGCTGCGCTGGATCGTCTCCCAGCTCGAGCGCTGCTGCTCGCCGTGCTCCGCCTTTTCGGTCGGGTGCCAGCCGATCGCGGTGGGATAGAAGAGGATCTGCGCCCCGCTCATGGCCGTGAGGCGCGCCGCCTCCGGGTACCACTGGTCCCAGCAGATCAGCACTCCGATGCGGCCGTAGCGCGTGTCCCAGCTGCGGAAGCCGAGGTCGCCCGGCGTGAAGTAGAACTTCTCGTAGAACTGGGGGTCGTCCGGGATATGCATCTTCCGGTACTTGCCCAGGTAGCTGCCGTCGGCGTCGATGATGGCGGCGGTGTTGTGGTAGAGGCCCTCGGCTCGCTTCTCGAAGAGGCTCGCCACGATCACGACGCCGAGCTCCTTCGCCACGGCGCCGAGGCGCTCGGTGCTGGGGCCCGGAATCGGCTCGGCGAGCTCGAAGAAGCGGTGGTCCTCCACCTGGCAGAAGTATTGGCTCCGGAAGAGCTCCTGCAGGCAGACGATCTGTGCGCCGCGGCCGGCCGCCTCGCGGATGCCGGCCACGGCCTTGTCCATGTTCTCGGCCACGTCGAGCGAGCAGGCGTGCTGCACCAGCCCGAGGGTGACCGACCGGGGGGAAGGTCGTGGTGTCGTCATGGCCCCAAAGGTAACAGGGTCGGGCCCCGGGGTGGCCCGGACGGTGCCGGCGGTACATTTTTAGCGGCATCCCCCGAGACCCCCGGATTCCCTCGATCGTCGTGGCCGCTCTCAATCTGCAGCCTCTCCCCACGGACGCGCGTACGCCCGGCGCGGACGGAGCCCGGTGCTGATGCGCTGGCTCTCCGTCCTGTCGGCGCTGCCGGCCGATGCGCGGCTGCCGCTGCTGCTGAGTGGGCTCCTGCCGCTCGCCGCAGCCGGGGCGATCGTCTGGCTCGCCCGCCGGCGCTCGCTGGGGCTCGCCACCACCTTCACCGCGCGCGCCGGGGCCGGGATCGGCATCGGCTTCACCGCCCTCGCGCTGGTGGCGACGGTCTCGGTCCTTCACACCGGCCTCCGCGAGCTGCAGCGGCGGCACATCCAGGAGACGGCGGCCCTGGCCGAGGCGCTGAGCCGGACGGCGAGCACCGGCACCCTCGACGGCCAGGTCAACCAGCAGCTCGCCCTCTTCCGCGCGGGCCGGCCCGAGGTCGGACTCGCCGCGGTGATCCTGCCGCGCTGCGCGGTGCGCTGCCTCGCGATGTCGGTGGACGAGAGCCATGCCGGCGGGGCGAGCCGCTGGCTCACGGCGCGGGCGGGCCGCTTCGCCTCCGACCGGCTGGAGGTCGTGCGGCTGGGCCGCACGCCCTATCTCGCCCTCACGAGCGTGGTGCGCGACGCGACCGGCCTGCCGCGCGGGCACCTCGTCGTCGCGGTCGACGCCCAGTGGGTCTCCGACCAGGCCCGCAGCACGGCCTGGCTCCTCGTCGTCATCGCCTACGTGATGCTCCTCGTCGTCGGGTGGATGACGCGGCGGCTCATCGCGGAGTTCGTCGCCAAGCGCGTGCGGACGCTGATCGGCCAGATCGCCGCCCCCACCGTGGGCGAGGCGGCGCAGCTGTCGGAGGCCGACGGCGCGGGCGGCGACGAGCTCGGCGCGCTGGCCCGCATCCTCGACGTCCACATCGAGCGCTCGCTGGCGCGTGAGCGCGAGAGCGAGCTCCGCTACCGCCGCCTGGTCGAGGCGTCGCCCGACGCGGTGTTCGTGCACAGCGAGGGGCGGATCGTCTTCCTCAACGAGGCGGCGGTGCGGCTCTGCGGCGCGCGCGGCGTGGGCGACCTGATCGGCCGCCGGGCGGCCGAGCTGCTCGAGGCGCGCGGCATCGGCCTCGGCGACAGCCGCGCGAGCGGCGAGTACGCGCTCACGGGGGAGTTCGCCGGCGGGGGCGCCGGGGCGCGGGTCGGCTCGCGGGTGCCGCCGCTCGTCGACGGACAGCTCCGGCGGCTCGACGGCGGGGCGGTGGACGTCGAGATCGCCGCGCTCCCGATGGTGTACGAGGGAGAGCCGGCGGTCCAGACGATCGTGCGCGACGTCAGCGCACGGCGGCGGGCCGAGGAGGCGCTGCGCCGCAGCGAGGCGATGTACCGCGATCTGGTCGAGCACGCCACCTACGGCATCTACCGCTCGGGGCTCGACGACCGCTTCCTCGCGGTCAACCGCGCGCTCGTGCGCATGCTGGGCTACGAGACGGAGGCCGAGCTGCTCGCGGTGCCGGTCTCGCAGGTCTACGTCGATCCGGCCGACCGGGACCGCCTGGTCGCGGAGTTCGCCGATGCCGAGCGCATCGAGGACGTGGAGGTCCACTGGCGTCGCCGCGACGGTGCCCCGCTGGTGGTCCGCATCAGCGGCCAGCCGGTCCGGGCAGCAGCGGGCGGGCTGCTCGGCTTCGAGATGATCGCCGAGGACATCACCGAGCGGCGGCGCCTCGAGGAGCAGCTCCGGCAGGCGCAGAAGATGGAGGCGGTGGGCCGCCTCACCGGCGGCATCGCGCACGACTTCAACAACCTCCTCACCGTCATCCTCGCCAACGCCGACCTCGTGGCCGGCGCGCTGCCCGCCGACCGCGACGACCTGCGGGCCGATCTCGCCGACCTGCGCGCGGCCAGCCAGCGCGGCGCGGCGATGGTGCGCAAGCTCCTCGCCTTCAGCCGCACCGAGAAGCCCGAGCTGCGCCCCGTCGATCTCGCCCGGCTCCTCGGCGAGATGGGCGACATGCTCCGCCGCGTCCTTCCCGAGCACATCGAGATCCGCCTGCGCGTGGGCGCGAGCGCCACGGTCCGCGCCGACGCGGGCGCCGTGGAGCAGATCCTCCTCAACCTCGCCACCAACGCGCGCGACGCGATGCCCGAGGGCGGCGTCCTCGAGCTCGGCCTCGACATCGTCGAGGCGGACGAGGAGGGCGGGCCCGCCGCCGCGGCGGCCGCCGTGGCGGGCGGCTGTGGCGGCTACGTCCGTCTCTCGGTGCGCGACAACGGTTGCGGGATGGACGAGCGGACGCGGGCCCGCGTCTTCGAGCCGTTCTTCACGACGAAGGAGCAGGGGAAGGGGACCGGCCTCGGCATGGCGATGGTCTACGGCCTGGTGGGCCAGCACGAGGGCTTCGCCACCGTCGAGAGCACGCTGGGCCAGGGCACCAAGGTGTGCGTCCACTTCCCCCTCTGGCTCGGCGAGCGCGCCAGCGACGGCGCGGGCGATGCGGGCGAGGGGCTCCGCGGCGGCACCGAGACGATCCTCCTCGCCGAGGACGAGGAGCCGATCCGGCGCGCCACGCGGCGGATCCTCGAAAAGTGGGGCTACCGGGTGCTGGTCGCGGAGGACGGCGCCGAGGCGCTCGCGACGCTCGAGCGCTCGGGGAGCGAGATCGACCTCCTGATCTCCGACATGATGATGCCGAAGGTCGGCGGCCGGCGGATCTACGAGACGCTGCGGGCGCGCGGGAGCACGCTGCCGGTCCTCTTCATCAGCGGCTACTCCGAGGAGGTCTGGGCCGAGGGCGACCCGATGACCACCGACGCCCACTTCCTCGGCAAGCCGTGGACGGTGGCGGAGCTGGTCAGCCGGGTGCGCGAGGTGCTGGACGCCCGCCCGGCGGCGGCGGCCGCCGAGGTCGCCGGCCCCCTGGCCGGTCCCGGCTCCGACCCCGCGGCTCAGCGCAGCGCCAGTGCCGTCGCCTGACGGTAGACCTCGAGGTAGCGGCCGGTCGAGCGCTCCCAGCTGAAGTCCCGGGCCATCGCCTCCCGCATCATCCCCGTCCAGCGGTCCGCGTCCGCGAACGCGGCGAGCGCGCCCGCCGCCGCCTGGTGGAAGGCGGCCGGCGAGTAGGCGTCGAAGAGAAACCCCGTCACGCCATCTTCGATCGTGTCGGCGAGCCCGCCGACCCGCCGGCCCACCGGCAGCGCGCCGTAGCGCTGCGCGCGCATCTGCGTCAGCCCGCACGGCTCGTAGAGACTCGGCATCAGGAAGAGATCACACCCCGCCATGAGCCGGTGCTCCAGCCGGTCGCTGAAGTCGAGCTGGACCGCGACGCGGTCGGGTGCCGCCGCGGCGAGCTCGACCAGGGCGCGCTCGTAGCGCTTCTCGCCGGTGCCCAGGAAGACGAACTGGGCGCCGAGCGCGAGGAGGTCGGGATCGCCGAGGATGAGGTCGAGGCCCTTCTGCCCGACCAGCCGCCCGGTCAGCCCCAGGAGCGGCGTGCGCCGCCGCTGGGGCAGCCCGAAGCTGCGCTGCAGCGCCGTCTTGCAGCGGCGCTTCCCCTCGAGCTCGTCGCGGGTGTAGCGCGCGGTGATCTGGTCGTCGGTCGTCGGGTCCCAGAGCCCCTGATCGATCCCGTTCAGGATGCCGCAGAAGCGATCGCCGAGCCAGTCGAAGACCTGGTGCAGCCCGAAGCCGCCGTCGGGCGTGCGGAGCTCGGCGGCCTGTGTGGGGCTCACGGTCACCACCTGGTCGGAGAAGACGAGCCCGCCCTTCAGGAAGTTGACCTGCCCGTACCACTCGAGCTGCTGCCAGTTGAAGAGTTCCCAGGGCAGCCCCACGTCGGCCATCACGTCGGGCGCGAAGTGCCCCTGGTAGCCCGGGTTGTGCACCGAGAGCACCGCGGCCGTCTGCGCCGCCCACGGCTCGCGCGCGAGCACCGAGCGGAGATAGACCGGGGCGAGCGCCGTGTGCCAGTCGTGCGCGTGGAGCACGCACGGGAGCGGCGTGATGCGCGGGAGCGCGAGGGCCGCGGCCATGCTGAGGAGCGCGAAGCGGCGGTGGTTGTCGGGATAGTCCACCGCTCCCTCGCCGTAGATGCCGGGTCGGTCGAAGTAGCCGCGGTGCTCGACGAAGAAGACGCGCGGGCCGGGGGGCGGCGCGCTCAGGCGGAAGAGCCGCGCCTCCTCGAGCCGCGCGCCGACGGGCACGGGGAACGGCTCCCCCACCGGCTCGAGGTCGGGCGCCGCCTCGCGCACGGTCGGATAGAGGGGCATGATCACCGTGACCTCGAGCCCCGCGCGCTGCTGGAAGGCGGCGAGGCAGCCGACCGCCTCGGCGAGCCCGCCGGTGCGCGCGTACGGGTAGTACTCGGCCGTCAGGTGCACCACCGACACCGGGACCCCGCCGCGCGCGACGAGGGGCGGAGCCGCGGGACCGCTGCCCGTCTGCTGCTGATACTGGACCGTCGTCATGGAAGACCCTTCCTCGATTGCCCCTGCCGTGCGCGCCGGCCGCCGCCTCAGGCGGCCGGCGGATCGCTCGTCGTGCGCTCGCCGCGCAGCGCGGGCGCGTAGTACGCCGAGACGTAGTCCTGCACCATGCGCCGCGCGGTGAAGCGCGCGCCGCTCGCCCGGAGCGCGTGGCGCATCTTCTCCACCCACCCGACCGGCACGCCGCGCGCGTCGCGCGTGTAGTAGAGCGGGACGACCTGCTCCTCCAGCAGGCGGTAGAACCGCTCCACGTCGGCCGCATCCTCGTTCTCGGTCTCGCCCGCCGGCGGGATCGCCCAGCCGTTCAGGCCGTCGTAGCCCTCCGCCCACCAGCCGTCGAGCGTGCTGAGCTGCGGCACGCCGTTCAGCGCCGCCTTCATCCCGCTCGTGCCGCTCGCCTCGAGCGGCACGCGCGGCAGGTTGATCCACACGTCCACGCCCTGCACGAGGAGGTGCGCGAGGTGCATGTCGTAGTCCTCGAGAAACGCCACGCGGCCCTCGAAGGCCGGGTCGCGCGTGAAGTGATAGACCGCCTGGAGCACTTCCTTGCCGGGGTCGTCGGCCGGGTGCGCCTTGCCGGCGAAGACGATCTGCACCGGGCGCCAGGTGTTGGTGAGGATCCGCTTGAGGCGCTCGATGTCGCGGAAGACCAGGTTCGCGCGCTTGTAGGTCGCGAAGCGGCGCGCGAAACCCAGCGTGAGCGCCGCGGGGTCGAGCAGCGTGCCGGCGCCGACGACCTGGGCGGCCTCCTTGTGCTGGCTCGCGAACCGGCGGCGCGCGTCCTCGCGGATCAGCCGGCCCAGGATCTCCTTGAGCGCGAGGTGCACCAGCCAGAAGCGCTCGTGGTCGAGGGTGAGGACCTGGTCCCAGAGGCCCGGCTCGTCGAGCCGCGTCTGCCAGTCGGGGCCCAGGTGCTCCGCGAGCAGGTCCTTCACCGGACTCGCCATCCACGTGGCCAGATGCACGCCGTTCGTGACGTGGCCGATGGGGATCGTCTCCCACGGCCGCTGCGGCCAGAGGTCGCGCCAGAGACTGCGGGAGACCTGGCCGTGGCGGCGGGAGACGCCGTTGACGTGGCCCGAGAGCCGCATCGCGAGCACCGTCATGTGGAAGAGCCCGGGCTGCGTCGGGTGCGCGCCCAGGTGGAGGAACTCCTCGCGGCTCACGCCCATCGCCTCCCACACCGGGCCGGTGCACGCCTCGACCGCGTCGACGGAGAAGGCGTCGTGCCCGGCGGGCACCGGGGTGTGGGTCGTGAAGACGCTCGTGTCGCGCACCCGGGCCACCGCCTCGTCCCAGCTCGCGCCCGCGGCGACGTGCTCGCGCAGCCGCTCGATGAGCATGAAGGCGGCGTGGCCCTCGTTGGCGTGCCAGGCGCCGGGATCGAGCCCCGCGGCGCGGAGGATGCGCACGCCGCCCACCCCCAGGATCCATTCCTGCCGCAGCCGGAGGTCGGGCCCGCCGGCGTAGAGCCGGTTGAGGAGGCCGCGGTCCTCGGGGGCGTTCATCTCGAGGTCGGCGTCGAGGAGGAAGACGGGCACGCGCCCCACCGCCAGGCGCCAGGCGCGCACGTGCACCGGCCGGCCGAAGGTCTCGACGGTGACGAGGATCTCCTCGCCCCCGGGGCCGGTAAGGGGCACGAGCGGCGTGCTCTCGACGCTGAAGAACTCGTCGCTGTCCTCCTGCCAGCCGTCGAGCCGGAGCCGCTGGTCGAAGTAGCCGCGGCGGTAGAAGAGCCCGAGCCCCACCAGCGGCACCCCGAGGTCGGAGGCGCTCTTGCAGTGATCGCCCGCGAGGACGCCGAGGCCGCCGGAGTAGATCGGCACCGAGTTGTGCAGCCCGAACTCGGCGCAGAAATAGGCGACCGGCCGGGCGCCGAGGCCGGGCTGGGTGGCGGTGAACCAGGTGTCCTGCGTCGTCAGCTCCTGGTGCAGTCGGGCGAGCACCGCGTCGTAGCGGCGCAGGAAGTCGCTGTCGCTCGCCCGGGCGGCGAGCCGGGCGGGATCCACGCGCTGCAGCAGCGTGAGCGGGTTGTGGTGCGTGAGGTGCCAGAGCGGCTCGTCGATCGAGCGGAAGAGGGCCCGGGCGTCGCGGTTCCAGCTCCACCAGAGGTTCATGGCGATGGTCGCCAGGCCCTCGATGCGGGCGGGAAGGTAGGGAATGCGGCTCGGCGTCGTCAGCATGTTCCCACTAATACAACGGTCGGGGCGGGACGCCAACGGGCGGGACGCCAACGGGCGGGACGGCGGGAGAGGCGGGACGGCGGGAGGTGGCGCCGAGACGAGCCGATAGGAGACGAGCCTCCGGTGGTATCACCGGAGGCTCGTCCGCGAGATGGCTTTCCCGTCGTCCCGCCCTAGTGCACCAGCTTCTTGTACTTCACCCGGTGCGGCTGGTCCACGTCGTGGCCCTTGCGCTTGCGGAAGTCCTCGGCGTAGTCCTGGAAGTTGCCCTCGTACCAGTAGACCTCGCTGTCGCCCTCGAAGGCGAGGATGTGCGTGGCGATGCGGTCGAGGAACCAGCGGTCGTGGCTGATCACCACGGCGCAGCCGGCGAAGTTGAGGAGCGCCTCCTCGAGCGCGCGCAGCGTGTCGACGTCGAGGTCGTTCGTCGGCTCGTCGAGGAGGAGGAGGTTGCCGCCGCTCTTGAGCAGCTTCGCCAGGTGCAGCCGGTTCCGCTCGCCGCCCGAGAGGTTGCCGACCTTCTTCTGCTGGTCGGCGCCGCGGAAGCCGAAGCCGGTGCAGTAGGCGCGGGCGTTGATCGTGCGGGTGCCCGCCTTGATCGTGTCCTCGCCCCCGCTGATCTCCTCGTAGACGGTGCGCTCGGGGTCGAGCGCGTCGCGGAACTGGTCCACGTAGCTGATCTGCACCGTCTGGCCCACCTTGAGCTCGCCCGCGTCGGGCTGCTCGCTCCCGGTGACGAGGCGGAAGAGCGTCGTCTTGCCGGCGCCGTTGGGGCCGATGACGCCGACGATGCCGCCGCGCGGGAGCGAGAAGCTCAGGTTCTCGAAGAGGAGCCGGTCGCCGAAGCCCTTGGCGACATCGTCGGCCACCACGACCTCGTCGCCGAGGCGGGGCGGGACGGGGATCAGGATCTCCACGCTCGCCGAGTCCTGCCGCTCGGCCTGCTCGCGCAACTCCTCGTAGGCGCGGATGCGGGCCTTGCTCTTGGCGTGGCGCGCCTTGGGCGACATGCGCACCCACTCGAGCTCGTGCTCGAGCGTCTTCTGGCGGGCCGAGGCCTGCTTCTCCTCGACGGCGAGGCGCTTCTGCTTCTGCTCGAGCCAGGAGGAGTAGTTGCCCTCCCAGGGGATCCCGGCGCCGCGGTCGAGCTCGAGGATCCACTTGGCGACGTTGTCGAGGAAGTAGCGGTCGTGGGTGATCGCGACCACCGTCCCCTTGAAGTCGGCCAGGTAGCGCTCGAGCCACCAGACGCTTTCGGCATCGAGGTGGTTCGTCGGCTCGTCGAGCAGCAGCATGTCGGGCTGCTCCAGGAGCAGGCGGCAGAGCGCCACGCGGCGGCGCTCGCCGCCCGAGATCTTGGTGACGTCGGCGTCGCCCGGCGGGAGCCGCAGGGCGTCCATCGCCATGTCGATCTTGTGGTCGAGCTCCCAGAGGCCCAGGGCGTCGATCCGCTCCTGGAGGTCGCCCTGGCGCTCGAGGAGGCGATTCATCTCGTCGTCGTCCATCGGCTCGGCGAACTGCATCGCGATGGCGTTGAACTCGTCGAGGAGCGCCTGCTGCTCCCGGACACCGTCCATCACGTTGCCGCGGACGTCCTTGGTGGGGTCGAGCTGGGGCTCCTGCGGCAGGTAGCCGATCCGGATCCCGGGGCGGGGCCGCGCCTCGCCCAGGAAATCCTTGTCGACGCCCGCCATGATGCGCAGGAGCGTGCTCTTGCCGGCGCCGTTGGATCCGAGGATGCCGATCTTGGCGCCGTCGTAGAAGGACAGGTTGATCCCCTTGAGGATCTCCTGCTTGGGGGGCACGACCTTTCGAAGGTCGCGCATCGTGAAGATGTATTCTCCGGCCATGGCCCGAAGATAGCCGGTCCCGCCGCGCCCTTGCAGGGGGCGCGGCGCCGCACGCCTACTCGCCCAGGAGCCCGATCTCGACCTGGAGGGTGATGCCGAAGCGTTCCTGGACCGCCTCGCGCGCCCGGGCGATCACGGCGTGGACGTCGGCCGCGGTGGCGCCGCCGGCGTTCACGATGATGTTGGCGTGCTGGGTGGAGATCATCGCCCCGCCGATCCGGAAGCCCTTGAGCCCGCAGGCGTCGATCAGCCGGCCGGCGCCCTCGGTGCCGTGCTTCTTGAAGATCGAGCCCGCGCTCGGATGCCAGTCGAGCCACGGGTGCCGGGCGCCGCGCCAGCTCAGGTTCTCCTGGATCACCCGCTGCAGGCGCATGGGATCGTCTTCCACGAGACGGAAGCTGGCCTCGAGGACGACGTCGGGCCGGTGGTGGAAGATCGAGTCGTCGTAGCCGAACCGGATGTAGTCGGCGCCCACGGTGCGCCGCTCCCCCTCGGCCGTCAGGATGTCGCAGCGCTCGAAGACCTCGGCGATGAACATCGTGCGCTCGCGCTCGGGGGCGGGGGAGAGGAAGTGCAGGTTCTGCCAGAGCGCCCCGCCCACCGAGCTCGGAATGCCGGCGTAGTGCTCGAGGCCGCCCAGCCCGGCCTTGGCGGTGGCGAGGACGAGGTCCTGCATCACCGTCCCGCTCTCGGCGACGAGGAGCCGGTGCCGCGCGTCGGACGGATCGGGCTCGAAGCGCCAGCGGCGCGCCCGGTTCAGGATCACGACGCCGCGGATCCCGCGGTCGCCGATCAGCACGTTGGCGCCGAGGCCGAGGAGCGTGAGCGGAAGCCCGTGCGCGCGCGTCAGCGTGACGGCCGTCGCGAGCGCCTCCGCCGAGCGCGCGAAGACGGCGAGCTCCGCCGGGCCGCCGATGCGGAAGGTGGTGAAGGGGGCGAGCGAGAGGCCGGGGACGACGTCGAGCGCGCCGAGCTTCTGCTCGAAGTCGCGGATCACGGCCGGGCTGAGGCAGCTCATGGGCTCCGATGCGAAAGGCTGGGTCCGGAAGGCAAATCAAAGGGGCGCCCAGCGGGGCGCCCCTTTCGATCCGACCACCGCGCGAACGCCACGACGTGCGGACGACGTGCGAGCGGCGTGCCGACGGCTTACTTCAGGTGCTGGTTGACGAGCTTCGTCATGTCGAACATCGACACGCGGCTCTTGCCGCCGAAGACCGGCTTCAGCTTGTCGTCCGCGTTGATCATGCGGCGCTCCTGCTGATCCTGCAGGCCGTTCTTCTTGATGTACGCCCAGAGCTTGCTCGTGATCTCGGTGCGCGGCATCGCCTTCTCGCCGACGACGGCGGCCAGCTGCGCGTCCGGCTGCACCGGCTTCATGAACGAGGCGTTCGGGGTCCGCTTCTTGGCGGCCTTCTTCGGGGCAGCCTTCTTCGTCGCCTTCTTCGCCGTCGCCTTCTTCGCGGCCGCCTTCTTCGGCGCGGCCTTCTTCGTGGTCTTCTTGGCGGTGCTCTTCTTGGCGGACGACTTCTTGGCGCTGGACTTCTTCGCGGTCGACTTCTTGGTGGCCATCGCGTGTCTCCCTGAAGTGGTGAGATCGGTGGGGTACCGCAGAAGCGCTGCTCCGTCGCGCATGAAACTACTACGCGGGGAGAGTGTTGCACAATAGGCGACGCCCCGATTTTCCCTCTGGCGGCGGCCGGTTTCCCCACCGGCCGCCGCGCGCCCCCTCACCCCGGAGGCTCGATGCGTACCCCTCGACGTCGTTCGCTCCTCGGCGGCCTCGCCCGCGACCTCGCCTGCGGCATCGCCGTCGCGCTCGCCCTGCCAGGCGCCGCGGCGGGGCAGGGCCGCCCGGCGGCGGGCGCGCGTCCCGGCCCGCCGTGCGCCGCCGACGACGGCGGCCTCGCCCTGGCGGACGGCTTCTGCGCCCGCCTCGTCGCGCGCAACCTGGGTGCCGTGCGGCAGCTCGCCGTCGCGCCGGACGGGACCCTCTACGCGGCGCTCTCCCGCGGCAGCGCCTTCACCGGGAAGCAGGAGCTCACGAGCAGCATCGGCGGCGTGCTCGCCTTCCGCGATGCCAATGGCGACGGCGACTTCGACGAACGGGCCGCCTTCGGTCCGGGCCCGGGCAACGCCGTGGCGGTGGTGGACGGGCATCTCTACTTCGCGCTGCGCGACCGCATCGTCCGCTGGCGCCTCACGCCGGGGAGGCTCGAGCCCGTGGGGGATCCCGAAACGATCGTGCGCGACCTGCCCGCCGACGGCGACCACTACGCCAAGGCGATCGCCTTCGGCCCCGGGAGCACGCTCTACGTGAGCGTCGCCTCCGCCTCGAACAGCTGCCAGAAGGTGAACCGGCTGAGCGCCTCGCCGGGGCGGGACCCCTGTCCCGAGCTCGCGCGCCGTGCCGGCATCTGGCGCTTCGACCGCAACCGCCCCGGCCAGACGGAGGCCGACGGCACCCGCTTCGCGACCGGGATCCGGAACGGCTCGGCCATCGCCGTGCGGCCCGGCACCGACGAGCTCTGGGTCGCGATGAACGGTCGCGACCAGCTCTCGCAGAGCTGGGGCTTCAGCGACCAGGTCAACGCCGAGAACCCGGGCGAGGAGCTGCTGCTGGTGCGGCCGGGGCAGGACTACGGCTGGCCCTACTGCTATTGGAGCGTGCAGTACGGCCGGAAGGTGCTCGCCCCCGAGTACGGCGGCGACGGGAAGAGCGTCGGCCGCTGCGCCCGCGCGGCCGATCCGGTCATGGTCTTTCCCGCCCACTGGGCGCCGCTCGCCCTCGCCTTCGGTCCGGGACCCGCCTCGGGCCTCGACACCGGGGGCCAGGGCGGCCTCTTCGTCGCGATGCACGGCTCGTGGAACCGCGCGCCCCTGCCGCAGGCGGGCTATCGCGTCGTCTACGTCCCCTTCGCGAACGGTCGCCCGACCGGCCGCTTCGTCACCTTCGCCGCGAGCGCCGACGGGGCCACGGGACTCCGCGCCGCCGGCGTGGCGGTCGCCCCGGACGGCTCGGTCTACATCTCGGACGACAACGCGGGGAAGATCTGGCGGGTGTGGCGGCGGGGAAATCAGGGACCAGGGACCAGGGACTAGGGACTAGGGACTAGGGGCTAGGGCGTGGTCGAAGAGGCTCGGCGCGAGGAGGCCGGCATTCGCACGGCGCCCCCTCGTCCCTAGCCCCTAGTCCCTAGTCCCTAGTCCCTAGTCCCTACCCGATCGCCCGCTCCACCTCCTCCAGCCGCGCGTCGATCTCGACGGGGCCCCCGGCGCGCGCCGCGTCGAGGAGGATGCCGGGGTCCTTGAGGATGTGGCCGGTGAGCACGGCCACCACCTGCTCGCCCGGGCGGATCGTGCCGTCGGCCGTGAGGCGACGGATGCCGGCCAGGGTCGTGGCGCTCGCCGGCTCGCAGCCGACGCCGGAGCGGTCGATGGCGGCCTTGGCGGCGAGGATCTCCTCGTCGGAGACCGCCACGACGACGCCGTTCGTCTCGCGGATCGCGCGCACGGCGCGCTCGTACGAGGCGGGATCGCCGATGCGGATCGCGGTGGCCACGGTCTCCGCCGCGACCCGGTGCCGCTGCGCGAAGCCCTCGGCGTAGCTCTGCGCGAAGGGCGCCGCCCCCGCCGCCTGCACCGCCAGGATCCGGGGCATGTGGTCGATGAGCCCCCACGCCTTCGCCTCCCGCAGCGCCTTCCCGAAGGCCGAGACGTTGCCGAGGTTGCCGGCGGGAACGACGAGCCAGGCGGGCGGACGCCACGCGAGCTGCTGCAGCAGCTCGAGCACGATCGTCTTCTGCCCCTCGATGCGGAACGGGTTGATCGAGTTGAGCAGGTAGACGCCGAGCCGCTCGCTCGCGGCCTCCGCGAGGCGGAGGCAGGCGTCGAAATCACCGCGGACGAGGAGCGTGCGCGCCCCGTAGGCGACGGTCTGCGCGAGCTTCCCCTCGGCCACGCGGCCCGCCGGGACGAAGACCAGCGCCGGCAGCCCCGCCTGCGCCGCGTAGGCGGCGAGCGAGGCGGAGGTGTTCCCGGTCGAGGCGCAGGCGACGGCGCGCGCGCCGATCCGCACCGCCTGCGTCACGCCCACCGTCATCCCGCGGTCCTTGAACGAGCCCGTCGGGTTGTAGCCCTCGTGCTTGAAGAGCAGGTCCGCGACGCCCGCGTACTCGTCGAGCACGTCGCGATGGAGGAGCGGCGTGTTCCCCTCGGGATGGGTGACCGGCTGCGCCGCGCCCGGGAGCACCACCTCGCGGAAGCGCCAGACGCCCGAGGCGAGCCGCCGGTGCGCGCCGCGCCGCTCGGTGAAGCGCGCGAGCAGCTCGTCGCGCGTGAGGTTGGGCGGCCGGTGCCGCACCTCGAGGAGCCCGCCGCAATGGCGGCAGCGGGTCGCCGGGTCGGTCTCGAGCGCCTCGTTGCCGCAGGCGGTGCACGCCTGCCAGCTGGTGGGCCGGTCGGTGGTGAAGGCCATGGGAGATGGTCCGTCGGTCGAAGAGGTCGGGGTGGTCGGAGTGCCGTCGGAAGGTCAGGGAAGGGGCTCGAGGCGCGCGCCCGCGCGGTCGACCGGGGCGACCCGCACGCTCGCCGCGATGCCGCGCTCGGCGTACGCCGCCTGCATCGCCGCGGCGATCCGCTCGCCGTCGGCCGCGTCGCGCGCGAGCGCGAAGGTCGTCGGGCCGCTCCCCGAGATCGAGCTGCCGAGCGCGCCGGCCGCGAGCGCGGCCGCCTTGGCTTCGGCGAAGCCCGGGAGGAGCGGCGCCCGCGCCGGCTCGGCGATCCGGTCGTCGATCGCGCGGGCGAGGAGCGCCGCGTCGCCCGTGGCGAAGGCGGCGACGATCGCCGCCACCTGCGCGGCCTGATGCAGCGCGACGGGGAGCGGCACGCTCGTGGGGAGCGCCGCGCGGCCCTCGGCGGTGCGGAGCCGCTGCGCCGGGTGGCAGAGGACGACGTGGAGCCATGCCGGCACCGGGAGCGGGACGACGTCGATCGGCTCCATCGAGCGCACCAGCACGGCGCCGCCCAGGAGGATCGGCGCGATGTTGTCGAGGTGCCGGCCCGCGACCACCGCCTCGGCCTCGAGGCAGGCGGCGAGCAGCTCGGCGCGGCCGAGCGGCGCGCCGAGGAGCGCGTTCGCCGCGACGGCGCCGGCCACGGCGCTCGCCGCGCTTCCGCCCTGGCCGCCGGCGAGCGGCAGCCCCTTCCCGGCCCACAGCACGAGCCCGCGCCCGCCGGCAGCCGCCTGGCCCGCAGCGCCCGCCCGGCGCAGCACGGCCGCGGCGGCGAGCGCCGAGGCGTGGCGGTCGGGATCGGTCGGGAGCTCGGGATGCCCCGCGTCGGCGAGGCGGATGCCGGGGGCGTCGGACCACGCGGCGGTGACGCGATCACCGGCGCCGGCCACGGCGAGGCCCAGGACGTCGAGGCCGGGGCCGATGTTGCCGACCGAGCCGGGCGCGAACACCCGCACGCGCCCGGGGAGCGGGGATGAGGAGGCAGGAGGCATCGATTCCGGGAGCTGGTGGCGCGCGGTGCGGCCGCCACGGGGTCGAGGGGACGGTCGGATGATCGCGCCCGTCCGGCCCTCTGTCAACGCGCGCCGATCGGGTCTAAGTTGCGGGCTCGTTCCCGCCGCCCCCTGGCACCCGCATCCTGGTACCCGCAATCGGAGCGCGCATGATCCCGGCTTCGCTGCTGGCTCTCGTCCTCACGGTCGCCCCCCCGGCGCCCTCGCCCTCCCCGCTCGCCGCGGCCGCCTCGCCACCCGCCGCGCCGAAGTCGTACACGATCGCCTACGAGTTCTCGAGTCCGGAGCCGGCCACCCACCACGGCGCCGTGCGCGTGCGGGTCGCCGGGCGCGACGCCGACTCGGTCGTCTTCCAGCTTCCGACCTGGTACCCGGGCCGCTACGCCATCTACAACTTCGCCGCCAACGTCATGGACGAGGAGGCGCGCTGCGGCGACGCGGTCGTGCCGGCGGTGAAGCGCGACAAGACGACCTGGGTGGTCCGCTGCGCGCGCGCGCGGCCCGTCACCTTCGCCTTCCGCGTCTACTGGGACAACCTCTCGGGCTCGACCTCGCAGATCGACTCGACCCACGTGAATCTGAATCCGGGGAACGTCTTCCCCTACGTCGTGGGCCACAAGCCCGATCCGGTGACCGTGCGCTATCAGGGCCCCGCGGGCTGGCACATCATCAACGGCGAGGCGGGGCAGGAGGGCGTCGTCGATTCGGCCGGCGGGCGCACCTACAAGTTCCGCAACTACGATCTCATGATCGACGCGCCGACCGAGATCTCGGCGGCGTTCACGGTGGACAGCTTCCACGTCGGCAAGACGCTCTACCGCGTCATGCTGCACACCGATCCCGATCCGGGCGCGCTGCGGCAGCGGCTCGTCGCCGACGTCGAGCGGATCGTGCGGGCGCAGGTCGCCATGTGGGGCGAGCAGCCGATGCCGTCCTACACCTTCATGGTGCACTTCCTCAAGGGGAACGGCGGCGACGGCATGGAGCACCTCGCCTCCACGCACATCAGCCAGCCGGTGGCGCTCGCCGACCTGGCCGACAGCAATGCGTACCTGCCGCGCCTCGGCGTCTTCTCGCACGAGTTCTTCCACACCTGGAACATGAAGCGCCTGCGGGCCCGCGAGCTCGGCCCCTGGGACTACACGCGCGAGAACTACACGACCACGCTCTGGATCGGCGAGGGGATCACCAACTACTACGGCGTGCGCCACCTGCTGCGCGCCGGGGTGTGGGACTCGACCCGCTACCTGCAGCGCACGGCCGCCGCCGTGGGGCAGCTCCAGGGCCGCCCGGCACGGCGGTGGATGAGCGCCCAGGAGAGCTCGCTGAGCGCCTGGCTCTTCGACGGCGTGCCGCTCCGGCAGAAGGCGCAGCTCGACAGCGCCACCATCAGCTACTACAACAAGGGCGAGGTGCTGGGCTGGCTGCTCGACCTCGACCTCCGGGCGCGGACCCAGGGGCGCAAGTCGCTCGACGACGTCATGCGGCTCATGTGGAAGCGCTTCTGGCTCACGCCCGCGACGACCTACTATCTCCAGGGCCGCGGCTACACCGACGCCGACTTCCTCCGGGCCGTGAACGACGCGAGCGGCGCCGACTATACCGACTTCTTCCGCCGCTACGTCTCGGGCACCGAGGAGCTCCCCTACGAGGCGGTGCTCGCCCGGGTCGGCCTGCGGCTCGGGCAGGAGGGCGGCAAGTACACCCTCTCCCTCGACCCGGCGGCCCCGGGGGCGGCGCTGGGCCGGGCCTGGGCGGCGGGGAAGTAGGCCGAGCGCCCCAGCGGTGTCGGAGCCGGGCGGGGCCTGTGCAAGGTGCCCGCCCGGCGGCGTCCTCGGGGCCGGAACCGATGGGCAGCTTTTCCCTGTTGCACTTTCGATCGGGTATTTCCCAAATTGGCGCTCCCTCCGTGGGAGCCGTCCGGCTGGAGGGCCCGGTGGGGCCGGCCCGACCGGGCCGGCCGGCGGGGAGGCGGGGGTGGTGCGGCGGGGCCGCAACTCACCACGCCGGTTGAAGTTAGGCGGGCCGGTCGGGGTGAGTTTCGTAACGTGTTGATTTTGCGTGGGTTAGGTGTTATTTTTCCGCGTCTGGTGTGCGTGTGGCCTCGATTTCCGTGCCTGGCCTAGTGGACGGGGGATGCGAATCCCGGAGGAGGCAATAGAGTGTCGTCGATGAGAGGTCGGCCCAAGCGGCGCGCGGTGCGTCCGGCGCAGATCGCGCGGGCGGTGGATGAGGGTCGGGAGAGCCTCGACCTGTACCTGGATGAGATCAGCCGGGTTCCGCTCCTCAGCCGTGAGGAGGAGATGGAGCTCGCCCGCAAGGCGTTCAAGGGCAACGTGGCGGCCCAGGAGAAGCTGGCCCGGCACAACGTCCGCTTCGTCGTCTCGGTGGCGAAGAAGTTCCAGAACCGCGGCGTGCCGCTCGTCGACCTGATCGGCGAGGGCAACCTCGGGCTCATGACGGCTGCCCGGAAGTTCGATCCGGACCGTGGCGTCAAGTTCATCTCGTACGCCGTGTGGTGGATCCGTCAGGCGGTGCAGGCGGCGATCGCCCGCCACGGCCGCCCGGTGCGGGTGCCGCTGAACCGCACGGCCGACCTGAGCCGGCTGGGCCGCACCACGACCCTGCTGAAGGACCGGCTGGGGCGGATGCCCACCACCGAGGAGCTCGCGCGCGCCACCGGCCTCACGGTCGAGGCGGTGCGCAGTCTCAGCGCGCTCAACTCCGAGGCGGTGCGGCTCGACCATCCGACCCGCGAGGGCGACGGGAACGAGCGCATGGAGCGCTTCACGATGGCCGAGCAGGAGAGCACGGACACGTCGACGATGGCCAACAGCCAGACGCGCGACATCGAGGCCGCGCTCGCCACGCTCCCGCCGCGCGACGCGAAGGTGCTGCGCCTCTACTTCGGCCTCGACGACGGCAACAGCCGCACGCTCGAGGAGATCGGCCGCATGATGGGTGTGACCCGCGAGCGGATCCGCCAGCTCCGCGACCGCGCGCTGCTCCGGCTGCGCGAGGGGGAAACGGGCGACCGGCTGAAGGATCTGGTGGCGTAACAGGCGGACGTAAGCCCCACCGAACGAAGCGAGCCCCCGGTGCGATCACCGGGGGCTCGCTTCGTTTCCGTACCCTTCCGCCTGCCTTACCGCCCTCCCGCCGTTCCGCTCTCCATCGCGAACTGCCGCAGCACCCGCTGCAGAATCCCCCCGTGGCGGTAGTAGTCGAGCTCCACCGGGGAGTTGAGGCGGACGACGGCGCGGAAGACCGTTGCGGGGCCGTCGCCGGCGCGCGCCGTCACGGTGACGGTGCCGTTGGGGCTGAGCCCCTCGGCGATGCCCGTGATCGTGAGCGTCTCGTGGCCCGTCAGCCCGAGCGACTGGCGCGTCTGGCCCGGCTCGTAGACGAGCGGGAGGACGCCCATGCCGACGAGGTTCGAGCGATGGATCCGCTCGAAGCTCTCGGCGATCACGGCCTTGACGCCGAGGAGCGTGGTGCCCTTGGCGGCCCAGTCGCGGCTCGAGCCGGTGCCGTACTCCTTGCCCGCGAGCACGACGAGCGGGGTGCCCTCCGCCTGGTAGCGCATCGCGGCGTCGTAGATCGACAGGATCTCGCCCGTGGGCGCGTGAACGGTCCAGTTGCCCTCCTTCTCCGGCACGAGCGCGTTCTTGATGCGCACGTTGCCGAAGGTGCCGCGCATCATCACCTCGTGATTGCCGCGGCGGCTGCCGAAGGTGTTCCAGTCGGCGGGCTGGACGCCGTGCTCGAGGAGGTAGCGCGCGGCGGGGCCGTTCTTCGGGATCGAGCCCGCGGGCGAGATGTGGTCGGTCGTCACCGAGTCGCCGAGCGCGGCGAGGACCCGCGCCTCGACGATGTCGGCGAACGGCGCCGGCTCGGTCGCGAGATTGCCGAAGAAGGGCGGCTCCTGCACGTACGTCGAGCGGCGGTCCCAGGCGAAGCGGCTCCCGGCCGGCACCTCGAGCGCCTGCCAGCTCGCATCGCCGGCGAAGACGCTGGCGTACTGCGAGCGGAAGAGCGTCGGATGGAGCGCGGCGCGCATCGCCTCGTCGATCTCCGCCGAGCTCGGCCAGATGTCCGCGAGGTAGACGGGCTCGCCGTCCTTGCCGGGGCCGATCGGCTCGCGCGTGAGGTCGATGTCCACCCGGCCGGCGAGCGCGAAGGCCACGACGAGCAGCGGCGAGGCGAGATAGTTGGCGCGCACCGAGGGGTGCACGCGGGCCTCGAAGTTGCGATTGCCCGAGAGCACCGCCGCCGTGACGAGCTGGTGCTCGTCGATGAGCTGCTGCACCGCGTCGGGGAGCGGGCCCGAGTTGCCGATGCAGGTGGTGCAGCCGTAGCCCACCGTCTGGAAGCGGAGCGCGTCGAGGTACTCCATGAGCCCCGCGCCGCGCAGGTAGTCGGTGACGACGCGGCTCCCGGGGGCGAGACTGGTCTTGACCCACGGCTTCGTCGCGAGCCCCTTCTCGACCGCCTTCTTCGCGAGGAGGCCGGCGCCGACCATGACGCTCGGGTTCGACGTGTTCGTGCAGCTGGTGATCGCCGCGATGACGACGGCGCCGTCGTGCAGCCGGATCTCCGCCTCGTCGAGCACCCCCGTCACGACCGGCGGCGCGTCGTAGGCCGGCTCGACCGCCGTCGCGGCGCCGCCCTCGCCGATCGTGACGCTGGCGCCGCCCTCGCCCACCCAGCGCGAGTAGGTCTGCTGCGCGAGCTCCTTCCGCGCGCCCGGCACGCCGGTGCTCATGAGCGACGGGAGGTTGACGATGAAGTTGCGCTTGAGCTCGGTGAGCGGCACCCGGTCCTGCGGGCGCTTCGGTCCCGCGAGACTCGGCACGATGGTCGCGAGGTCGAGCTCGAGCGAGGTGGTGAAGGCCGGATCCGGCGTGGCGTCGGTGCGGAAGAGGCCCTGCGCCTTGTAGTACGCCTCGGCCCGCGCCACCACCTGCGGGTCGCGCCCGGTGCGCTCGAGATAGCCGATCGTCTCGGCGTCCACCGGGAAGAAGCCGATCGTCGCGCCGTACTCCGGCGCCATGTTGGCGATCGTGGCGCGGTCGGCGAGGCTCAGGTTCGAGAGGCCCGGACCGTAGAACTCGACGAACTTGTCCACGACGCCCTGCCGGCGCAGGAGCTCGGTCACGCGGAGCACGAGGTCGGTCGCCGTGGTGCCCACCGGGAGCGCGCCCGTGAGCTTCACGCCCACCACGTCGGGGACGAGCATGAAGTAGGGCTGGCCCAGCATCACCGCCTCGGCCTCGATCCCGCCGACGCCCCAGCCGACGACCCCCAGGCCGTTGATCATCGTCGTATGGCTGTCGGTGCCGACGACCGTGTCGGGATAGGCGGTGGGCTCGCCGTACTGGTCCCGCAGCTGCACCGCGGGCGAGAGGCACTCGAGGTTCACCTGGTGCACGATGCCCATCCCGGGCGGCACCACGCGGAAGTTCTCGAACGCCTGCTGCGCGAACTTGAGCAGCTCGTAGCGCTCCCGGTTACGTTCCATCTCCAGCTCGACGTTGAGCCGGTAGGCCTGCACCGTGCCGTAGTGGTCCACCTGCACCGAGTGGTCGATGACGAGGTCGCAGGGGACGACCGGGTTGATCCGGTTCGGGTCGCCCTGCATCCCGGCCATCGCGTCGCGCATGGCGGCGAGGTCCACCACGCAGGGCACGCCCGTGAAGTCCTGCAGCACCACGCGCGCCGGCATGAAGGGGAACTCGCCGCGCGGCCCCTGCGGCTGCCACCCGGCGAGCATCCGCACGTGCTCCTCGCCGACGATCCCGCGTCCGACATGGCGCAGGGCGTTCTCGAGCAGGACGCGGATGGAGAAGGGGAGGCGGTCGAGGTCGGCCAGGCCCTGGCGGGCGAGGGCGGGGAGGAGATGGACGACGGCGCGCTCGCCGCCGAGGTCGAGCGTCGTGCGCGCGTGGAACGGATCGGGCGTCGAGGTGGTCATGGCTCCTGAGCGTGGATTGGGGGTCCGGTCTCGGGCGCGCGGAATATAACACCCTGCGATAACACCCTGTCCTGGAAAGGCTTCGGAAATTTCGTGACGACACGCTTGCCGCGGGCGATCACCCGCGAGGACGCCGGCCTGCGCATCGAGTGGGACGACCGGGGGCACGAGGGCTTCTATCCCGCGCGCGAGCTGCGGCTCGCCTGCCAGTGCGCCATGTGCGTCGAGGAGACCACCGGGCGGCCGCTCCTCGTCCCGGCCACGGTGCCCGCCGACGTCCGGCCGCTCGCGCTCGAGCTGGTCGGGGCCTACGGGCTGCGGGTCCGCTGGAGCGACGGGCACGCCACCGGGATCTACACCTTCGACTTCCTGCGGCAGCGCTGCCCGTGCCCGCGCTGCCGCGCCGAGCGGTGACCTCCGACACCGCCCGGGAGCGGTCCCTGACCCCATCGTGGCCCCTCCGGGAACGATCGGGCGCCGGGGAGCGTTGCCGCGGCGGGGGACGCGCCCTTGCGCCGCCGCGGGCCGCGCGTAACGTGGGGGAAGGGCGTCCGGACTCTCATCGGTCGAGGAGGACACATGGCAGAGCGTCACTCGGTTTGGGGTGAGGGCACCGACGTCGGCCTGCTGGGCGGCGTGGCGGTGGCCGTCTTCTTCCTGATCCTCGACATCCTCGCCGGCCACCCGCTCCGGACGCCGAGCGTGCTGGGCCAGGTCGTGCTCTTCGGCGAGGGCCGGCCCGACATCATGCACATCGATTTCGGCGCGGTGCTGCTCTACACGGTGGTGCACTTCGCGCTCTTCGCCCTCTTCGGCGTGCTGTTGGTGAAGGTCATCCACATGGCGACCGACAACCCGGTCGTGCGCTTCGCCGTCCTCATCGTCTTCGTCGCCTTCGAGCTCTTCTTCTACGGCGTCGTCGCCATGCTCTCCGCGACGACACGGGATCTCTTCCCCTTCTGGCGCGTGCTGGCCGCGAACACGATCGCCGCGCTCGTGATGGGCACCTACCTCTGGCGCAGCCATCCGGCGCTCCGCCAGGCGCTCTACGCCACGCCGCTGGGGGACATGGGCGACCGGGACTGAGGCGCTCCGGCGGCCCGGCGGCCGCGCAGCCACTCCCCCGTGGACCAGGACCCCCCGGGCTCGGCACGAGCCCGGGGGGCTTTCATGAGCGGAGCCCCCGCCCGCCCGCCTCTCGGCTCGTCCGCCTTCACTCCCTCCCCGACCGCGTTAGGTTTCCCGCGACCCCACTCGGCCAGGGCCCGTGCACCGACTGACCCGCTCGCTCGCACTCCCGCTTCTTTCGCTCGCCGCCGCCGCCGCCCTCCCCATCCGCCCGCTCCGGGCGCAGCAGCTCGAGCCACCCGGGACCGGCGGGGTCGTCGCGCTCGAGCACGAACTCCGCATGCTGGGGCACGACAAGCGGGTGCTCATGATCGGCGCCCACCCGGACGACGAGGACACCGAGCTGCTGACGCTCCTCGTGCGGCGGGACGGGGCGGAGGCGGCCTATCTCGCGCTCAACCGGGGCGAGGGGGGCCAGAACCTGATCGGCCCCGAGCTGGGCGAGGCGCTCGGCCTCATCCGCACCGAGGAGCTCCTCGCCGCCCGCCGCCTCGACGGTGCCCGCCAGTTCTTCACCCGCGCCTACGACTTCGGCTTCTCCAAGACCCTCGACGACACCTGGGCCCATTGGCCGCGCGACACCGTGCTCAAGGACGTGGTGCGCATCATCCGCCGCTTCCGTCCGCAGGTGGTCGTGAGCGTCTTCAGCGGCACCCCGCGCGACGGCCACGGGCAGCATCAGGCGGCCGGGTGGGCGGCGCAGGAGGCGTTCCGGGTCGCGGGTGATCCCAGCCGCTTCCCCGAGCTCGAGCGCGAGGAGGGGCTCGCGCCCTGGGCGCCGCTCAAGCTCTACCGGAGCACCCGCTTCGACACCGCCGAGACGACGCTGACGCTCAAGGGCGGCGCGCTCGATCCGGCGGTGGGGCAGTCGTATCATCAGATCGCCATGCGGAGCCGCAGCCAGCACCGCTCGCAGGACATGGGGCGGCTGCAGGAGATCGGCCCCTCGCCGGTGCGGGTGATGCTGTGGGCGGACCGGACCGGGAAGGGAGCGGGCGGCCTCTGGGCCGGCGTGGACACGACCCTCGGCCCGCGCTACGCGGCGCTCGCCGACTCGGCCCGCGCGCTGACGGGACCCGTCGAGCGCGCGCGGCTCCTGGCGGTACTCGACCGGTTGGCGGGCGCGCTCGGGGCCGCGGGCGAGGGTGACACGCGCACGGCCGGCGCGGCCGGTGCGGCCGGCGCGGCCGGTGCGGACGACGCGGCCGGCGCGGACGGGCGGAGCGCGGTCCCGGTCAGGCTCGCGGACCAGCGCACGCACCTGCGGCGGGCGACGACGATCGCGCAGGGGCTCGTCTTCGACGCGCTCGCCGACGACGACCGGATCGTGGCGGGGCAGGAGTTGGGCGTGACGCTGAGCGCCTGGAACACCGGCGCTGCGCCCGTGCGCGTGCGGCTCGCCCCCGTCAGTCCGGGGCCCGGGTGGCGCGTGCGCCGGCTCGACGGGCCGGGCGACGCCTGGGTCGAGCTCGCGGCCGGCGCCGTCGCGACCCGGCGCTTCGCGCTCGCCGCGCCGGCGGACGCGGCGCTCACGCTGCCGTACTTCCTGCGGCGCCCGCTCACGGGCGCGATGTACCAGTGGCCGACCGATTCGGTGGACGGCCTCCCGTTCGAGCCCGCGCCGTTCCGCGCGAGCTTCGAGGTGCGACCGACGGGGGCGGCGCCGGCGGCCGCCCGCGAGGATGCCCTCGCGGGCGGGATGCGCGAGATCGCGTATCGCACGAACGACCAGGCCCTGGGCGAGCAGCGGCGGCCGGTGCGCGTCGTGCCGCGTGTGGACGTGAAGCTCGACCCCGACACCATCGTCTGGCGCGCGGGGACGGCGGGCGCGCACCACTTCACGGTCACCCTCACGCACGGGGCGCGCGACACGACGACCGGCCGCGTGCGCCTGCTGGTGCCCGAGGGATGGCCGGCCCCCGGGCCGCAGAGCTTCACGTTCACGCGCGAGGACGAGGCGCGCGACTTCGCCTTCGAGGTGACGCCGCCCGCGAAGCTCGCCCCCGGCGCCTACTCCGTGCGCGCGGTCGCGGAGGCGGGGAGCCGCCGCTACGACGTCGGCGTGTTCACGGTGGACTACCCGCACATCCGGCTCCGCAGCTACGCGAGCCCCTCGGCCGCGCACGTCGTCGTCGCCCCGCTCGCGCTGCCGAAGCTCGCGCACGTCGGCTACGTCCGCGGCGCCGCCGACCGCGTGCCCGAAGCGCTCCGGCAGGTCGGCGTGCCGGTGGAGCTGCTCGACGCCCGCACCCTCGCCCAGGGCGATCTCGCGCGCTACGACGTCATCGTCGTGGGCCCGCGCGCGTACGAGACGAGCCCGGCGCTGCTCGCGCACAACGACCGGCTGCTGCAGTATGCCCGGAACGGCGGGCGCCTCGTCGTGCAGTACCAGCAGTACCAGTTCGTGCGCGGCGGCTACGCGCCGTTCCCGCTCACGATCGCCACGCCGCACGACCGCGTCACCGACGAGAACGCGGCGGTGACCGCGCTCGTCCCCGGCGCCCCGGCGCTCACGACCCCGAACCCGATCGGCCCCGCCGACTGGGCGGGCTGGATCCAGGAGCGGGGCCTGTACTTCGCGCACACCTGGGATCCGGCCTACCGGCCGCTCCTCTCGATGCACGACCCCGGCGAGGCGCCGAAGGAGGGCGGGCTGCTCGTCGCGCCGCTGGGCACGGGGACGTACGTCTACACCGGGCTCGCCTTCTTCCGCGAGCTGCCGGCCGGCGTGCCGGGGGCGTTCCGGCTCTTCCTCAACCTCCTCGCGCCGGCGCGGGCGCCGGTGCCGTGAGGGGAGGGATCGGGCGGGCGCGCGCCGGCCTGCTCCTCGCCGCTCTGCTTCTCGCCGCGTGCCGCGGCGATGGCCGCACGCCGGTGGTGGTCTACTCGCCCCACGGGCGCGACCAGCTCGTGCTGCTCGAACGGGCGTTCGAGCAGCGGCGGCCCGACGTGGACGTGCGCTGGCTCGACATGGGGAGCCAGGAGATCCTCGACCGGCTCCGCTTCGAGCAGGTGAACCCGCAGGCCGACGTCTGGTTCGGCGGGCCGACGACGATCTTCGACCGCGGGATCGCCGATTCGGTGCTCGCGCCCTACCGCCCCGCGTGGGCCGCGCACGTGGACCGGCGCGGCGTCGGGCCGAACGATCTTTACTACCCGGCCTACCGCACCCCGGCGATCATCGCCTACAACAGCGCCGCGCTCACGCGCGAGCAGGCGCCGCAGGACTGGGACGCGGTGCTCGAGCCCGAGTGGAAGGGGAAGGTGCTCATCCGCGATCCCGTCGCGAGCGGCACCATGCGGGCCATCTGGGGCCTCATCATCGAGCGGAGTCTCCGCGAGACGGGCGACACCGCGGCCGGCTGGGCCTGGCTCCGCCGGCTCGACGCGCAGACGAAGACCTACGCGCTCAACCCCGCGGTGCTCGACGAGAAGCTCGCGCGCCAGGAAGGGCTCGTCACGCTCTGGGACCTGCCCGACATCCTCATCAGCCGGAGCAAGGGGATGCCGTTCGGGTACGTCTTCCCGCGGAGCGGCACCGTGGTCATCGACGACGCGATCGGCCTGGTGCGCGGGGCGCGGCACGCGGACGCGGCGAAGGCGTTCATCGACTTCGTCGGAAGCCCCGAGGCCCAGATCCTCACGGCGCGGAAGGTCTACCGCCTCCCGGCGCGCCTCGACCTGCCGGCCGACTCGGTGCCCGCGTGGGTCGCCGAGGTGGAGCGCGAAATGACGATCGCGGACGTGGATTGGGGCCTCCTCGCACAGCGCGGGGCCGAATGGATGCGCTACTGGGACCAGCATGTACGAAACGGCGGACACTGAGCACCCCGGACTCTCGATGACGCGCCCGATGCCCTCGCCCGCGCCCGCGCCCTTCCTGCTGCTCGACCACCTGACGAAGCGCTTCGACGGCGTGACGGCGGTCGATGACGTCACGCTCGCGCTCGAGCGCGGCCGGATTCTCGCCCTGCTGGGCCCGAGCGGGAGCGGGAAGACGACGACGCTCCGCATGCTCGCGGGCTTCGAGGCGCCCGACGCCGGGCGCGTCGTCGTGGGTGGCGAGGACGTCACCCGGCTCGACCCGGTGCGGCGGCGGATGGGGATGGTCTTCCAGCACTACGCCCTCTTCCCGCACCTCGACGTCGGCGCGAACGTGGCCTTCGGGCTCGAGTCGCTCGGCGTGCGCGGGGCGGAGCTCGCGCGGCGCGTGACCGAAGCACTCGCGCTGGTGGACCTCGCGGGGTACGAGCGGCGGAAGGTGACGCAGCTCTCGGGCGGGCAGCAGCAGCGGGTCGCGCTCGCGCGCGCGCTCGCGCCGGAGCCGAAGGTGCTGCTCCTCGACGAGCCGCTCTCGAACCTCGACCCCGCGCTCCGCGAGCGCACCCGCCGCGAGCTCCGCGCGGTGATCCGGCGGGTGGGCATCACGACGGTGCTCGTCACGCACGAGCAGGAGGAGGCCTTCGACCTCGGCGACCGCGTGGCGGTGCTGCGCGACGGGCGCCTCGAGCAGGCCGGGCCGCCCGAGGAGCTCTACGCCGAGCCGCGGACGGCGTTCGTCGCGCGCTTCGTGGGCCGCTCGAGCACGCTGCCGGTGCGCGTGGTGGGGCCGAGCGAGCGCGGGGTGCGCGTGCGGCTCGAGGGGGTGGAGTGGGACGTCGAGCCGCCGGCGGACGGTGCGCGGTTCGAGCCGGGCGCGGCCGCGGCGCTCCTCGCCCGGCCCGAGGGGCTGCGGCTCACCCCCCCGGCGGCCGGCGCGCTCGCCGGCGTGGTCGCCGAGCGGCGCTTCCTCGGCGCGAGCTCGCTCTACATCGTCACGACCGACGGCGGCACGGCGGTCGAGGTGAGCGGGCCGCCGCGGATGGTGAGCGTCGGCGAGCCGGTCGGGATCATGCCGAGCCGGCGGGCGGGCGGCGGGCTGCACCTCTTCCCGGCGGGGGCCGAGTGAGGGGGCGTCGCCTGGCGGTCGTCGCGGCGGCCGCGCTGGTGCTCCTGCTCCTCTGGCTCGTCGCCTACCCGCTCGTGCTCGTCCTCCTCGAGGGGCTGCGCGACCGGGCCGGCTGGACCTTCGCGTACGTGCGCGAGTTCCTGGCGCGGCGGAGCGAGTGGCAGGCGCTCTGGGCGAGTCTCTGGCTCTCGGTGGCGAGCGTCGCGCTCGCCGCGCTCATCGGGGTGCCGCTGGCCTTTCTCTTCACCCGCTACGACTTCCCGGGCCGCCGTCTCCTGGCGGGCTTCGTCGCGATGCCGGCGGTGCTGCCGCCGCTCGTCGGCGTGCTCGCCTTCCTCTTCCTCTTCGGCGAGACCGGCTTCGTCGCCCACCTCGTCATGCGGGTCTTCGGGCTCGAGCGCGCCCCGTGGCAGCTCGCGGGGGCGGGGGCGGTGCTGCTGGTGCACGCCTACTCGATGTACGTCTACTTCTATCTCTTCGTGCGCGCCTCGCTCCTCTCGCTCGACGCCTCGGTGCTGGAGGCCGCGGCGACGCTCGGAGCGGGGCGCTGGCGCACGCTGCGGCGTGTCACGCTCCCGCTCCTCGCGCCCGCGCTGAGCGGTGCCGCGCTCCTGACCTTCATGACCTCGCTCGCTTCCTTCACCGCGCCGTACATCTTCGGCGGCGGCTTCCGGGTCATGACCACCCAGATCGTCGCCACGCGGCTCAACGGCGACGTGCAGCTCGCGATGGTGGAGACCACGGCGCTCACCCTCCTCGCCCTCGCCGCGCTCTGGCTCTTCGGCCGGGGCGAGGGCGAGGCGCTCCGGGGCGGGAGCAAGGGCGCGGCGCCCGCGCCGGTGCGGGTGCGGCGCCGCTGGGCGCGCTGGGTCGTCGCGGCGCTGGGCTGGGTGCTCGCCGTGGTGCTCCTGCTGCCGCACCTCACGCTGCTCCTCGTCTCCTTCGTGCCGCTGGGCACCTGGACGACCCAGGCGTTCCCGCCCGCCTACACGCTCGAGAACTACGTCACCCTCGTCGCCGATCCGGTGCGGGTGCGGCCGCTCGTCAACAGCCTGTGGATGGCCTCGCTCGCCACCGTGGCCGCCGTGGCGCTCGCCGTGTGGGCGGGGACCCTCGCCGTGCGGCGGCGGATGCCGGGGCGGCGGCTCATCGAGGCGCTCGTGGCGCTCCCCTGGGCCGTGCCGGGGACGGTTTTCGCGATCGCGCTCGCCGCGGCGTTCAGCGTGCACCGGCCCTGGGTCGGGCGCGTGGTGCTGGTGGGGACGCTCTGGATCCTGCCGCTCGCCTACGTCGTCCGGAACCTGCCGCTCACGGGCCGCGCGATCCTGGCGGGCTTCCGGCAGCTCGATCCCACGCTCGACGAGGCCGCGGCGACGCTGGGGGCGGGCCGCTGGCGCACGCTGCGGCGGGTGACGCTCCCGCTGCTCCGGCCCGCGCTCGTCGCGGGCGCCACGCTCGCCTTCGTGACGGCCTTCGGCGACTTCGTCACCTCGATCATGCTCTACACCTACGACACGCGGCCGATCTCGCTCGAGATCCTGGGGAGCCTCCGCCAGTCGGACGTCGGCGTCGCCGCGGCCTACGGCGTTGTGCTCATGCTGGTGAGCGCCGTGGTCTTCGCGCTCGGGGCGGAGCGGGGGAGCGGCGGCTGATGACGACGCCGAGCTCGCTCAAGCGCCTCTCGGTGCTCATCGCGATCAACTTCGTGGACATGATCGGCTTCGCGATCGTGCTCCCGCTGCTGCCGTTCTACGCGCTCAAGCTGCACGCCTCCGACTTCGGCGTCGGCATGATCCTCGCCTGCTACTCGGTGGCGCAGATCCTCTCGGCGCCGCTCTGGGGCCGGGTCTCCGACCTCTACGGCCGCCGGCCCGCGCTCCTCATCGGGCTCCTGGCGTCGGCGGCCGCCTACGTCGTCTTCGGCCTGGCCGACACGCTCTGGCTCTACTTCGCGATGCGCCTCATCCAGGGCGCAGGCGGCGGCACGACGGGCGTCGCGCAGGCCTACGTCGCCGACACGATCGAGCCGCACGAGCGCGCCAAGGCGCTGGGCTGGCTCAGCGCGGCGACCTCCGCGGGCGTCATGCTGGGGCCCTCGATCGGCTCGTTCGCCTACGCCAAATTCGGGCACGCGGCGCCCGGGTTCGTCGCCGCGGCGCTCTGCCTCATCAACGCGGGCTTCGCCTGGAAGTGGCTCCCCGAGTCGCACGCGCGGCCCGGTGCCGACGCGCCGCCGCAGGCACGCCGCCCGGTGTGGCACGCGGCCTGGCAGGTGGTGCGGAGCCCGGGGCAGCTCTCGTCGCGCCTCATCTGGATCTACGGCGTCGGCATGCTCGCCTTCACCTCGATCACCGCGGTGCTCGCGCTCTATCTCAAGGCCGAATTCCAGGCGAACGAAACCAACATCGGCTACTTCTACACCTTCACCGGCGCGCTCTCGCTCGTGATGCGCTCGCTGCTCCTGGGCCCCATCGTCGAGCGCCTGGGCGAGCCGCGCACCGTGCGCCTCGGCACGCTGGTGCTCATCCTCGGCCTCGTGCTCTATCCGCAGCCGCACACGATCCTGCTCTTCGTGGCCGTCATGCCCTTCGTGCCGATCGGCACCGCGCTCCTCTTCCCGTCCACCACCGCGCTCCTCTCGCACGCCTCGAGCCGGGCCGAGTACGGGACGATGATGGGCGTCGCCCAGACCTTCGGCGGCCTCGCGCGGGTGGCCGCCCCGCTCATCGCGACGTTCGTCTTCCAGCACGTGGGGCACGCGTGGCCCTTCTACGTGGCGGCGGCGTTCGTCGCGGTGGCGGCGCTCATGGCCATGCAGATCCCCGTGACGGTGCCGGCGCGCCAGCCGCAGACGAGCGCATGAGGGCGGTCGAGCACACGAGGGCCGCGGCATGAGCGCGGCCCCGGCAACCCTGCCGCCGGAGCCCGCGCGGCACGACCCGTACGCCTCGCTCCGGCTGCGCGACTTCCGGCTCCTGATCCTGAGCGTCCTCGCCTACACGATGGGCACGCAGGTGCAGGAGGTGGTGATCGGCTGGCAGCTCTACGCGCTCACGAAGGACCCGCTCGCGCTCGGGTTCATCGGGCTCGCCGAGGCGCTGCCGTTCATCACGGTGGCGCTCTTCGCGGGCCACGTCGCCGACCGGCGGAACCGCCGCACGGTGGGGCTCGCGAGCCTCGGCGTGCTCGTCCTCTGCTCCGCGGCGTTTCTCACCTTTTCCGAGGTGCCGGGCCTCCTCACGCCGCGGCGGGTCTGGATCGTCTATCTCGTCATCGCGGCGAGCGGAGTCGCGCGCAGCTTCCTGGGCCCGGTCAACACCGGGCTCGGCGCCGAGCTGGTGCCGCGCCCCCTCTATCCCAATGCCGTCGCCTGGCGCAGCTCGGCGTGGCAGTTCGCGGCGGTGGCGGGGCCCGCGCTGGGCGGGCTCCTTTACGGCTGGACCAGCGCCGGCGCGGCCTACGGCGTCGCGGGCGGGCTCGTGCTCGCCGCCCTCGCCGCCCTCGCCGCGATCCGCTACGCGGGTCGCCCCGCGCCGCCGCCCGAAGCGCGCGAGTCGCTCCGGGAGAGCATCGCTACCGGGCTCCGGTTCGTCTTCGGCACGCCGGTGATCCTCGGCGCGCTGACGGTGGATCTCTTCGCCGTGCTCTTCGGCGGCGCGGTGGCGCTCCTGCCGATCTTCGCCGATGCGATCCTGCACGTGGGCCCCCAGGGGCTCGGCGCGCTCCGGGCGGCGCCGGCGGTGGGGGCGGTGCTCATGTCGGTCGTCCTCGCCCACCGCGCCCCGATGCACCGCGCCGGGCGGGCGATGCTCTGGGCGGTCGCGGCGTTCGGCGCGTGCATCATCGGCTTCGGGCTCTCGCGCTCCTTCCTCCTCTCGCTGGCGCTCCTCGCCGCGAGCGGCATGGTGGACCAGGTGAGCGTCGTGATCCGCTCGACGCTCATCCAGGTCGTCACCCCGGAGTCCCTCCTGGGCCGCGTCTCGGCGGTCAACAGCATCTTCATCGGCAGCTCGAACGAGATCGGCGCCTTCGAATCGGGCGTCGCCGCGCGGCTGCTCGGCACCGTGCCCGCGGTCGTGATCGGCGGGATGCTCACCCTCGCTGTCGTGGCCGCCACGGCGTGGCGGGTGCCGGCGCTGCGGCGGATGGGGCGGATCGGGGAGGCGGGGTGAGGGGGAACGGGAGCCGAGTGCGACCGGTGGTAGTACGCCTCCCACCGTCATTGCGAGCCCGCGCAGCGGGCGTGGCAATCCCCCAGGAAACACACCGGAGTCCACGGAGCGCCGTGCACAGACGGTCCGCCGTGGGCTCCGCTCGCGTGGCGGGAGATTGCTTCGGGGGCTCACGCCCCCTCGCAACGACTCGGCCTTACCCCCTCACTTCGCCCGCGCCGTCGTCTTCGGCTTCACCAGCGGTGACGGTGCCACGGACAACGTCACGGGCACCGGGCGCGCGGGGTCGCCGCCGGTGACCCGCACCTCGTACTCGCCGGCGTCGCGGGTCTGGATGGTGTAGAGCCGGGTCCCGGAGACCCCTCGCCCCGGGAGGAGCGGCATCACGAGCGGCGGCTCGAGGCCGGGGCTCACGGGCGTGATCCGCAGCCGGGCGCGCGCGTCGTCCACCTCGAGCCGGTAGGTGGTGTTACTGTCGAGGTGGATGCGGACCCGGTCGTCCACGTGCTGGTTGAAGGTGTGCTCCAGGACCACGGGCGGGGCGGGCTTCGCGGGCCGGGCGGGCGCCGTCTGGGCGCGGAGAAGCACCGGGAAGAGCGGGAGCAGCAGCATGAGCGCCGCCCCGGCGAGGCGGGGCAGGGTGGGGCGGTGCGGTTGGATGCGCATGGGGACCTCCTCGGACTGTCGGGTACTGCCGTCGTACTGTCACCTGTGGATGTCTATGCGCCGCGGTGCCGTCGCGTTGATCCCGACTGGTCGCGCTCGCGGACGGGTGGCGGCGACTGCCCCGCGCCCGCACATTTCGAGTGGACATGCCGTGCCGTGACCGCCATGTCCCCACCCCCGACCATGACCCACAGGACCGCATGAGCCCAGACGAACGGCTCGACCGGATCGAGCAGCGTCTCGCCGTGCTCGAGCGCCTCGTGCGCGAGCTCGCCGCGCAGCGCCCCGCCGGCTCCGCGCCGGCTGCGGCCGCCGTCCGACCGCCGCCGCCGCCGAGCCCGCTGCCGCCGAGCCCGCTGCCGCGGCCCGCGCCGCCGCCGCCCGCGGCGACGCGTCGCCGCGGGCTGCCGGACGCCCGCGCGCTCGCCGAGCGGCTCGGGACCGAGGAGTGGCTCGGGCAGAGGTTCCTGCTCGCCATCGGCGTCGGCGCGCTCGTCGTCGCGATGGGCTACCTGCTCAAGCTCTCGTTCGAGCGCGAGTGGATCTCGCCGCTCATGCGCTGCGTGGGCGGCGTGGTCGCGGGCGCCGCGGTCGGGGCGCTCGGCTGGCGGCTGCACCCGCGCTACCGGGTCTATGGCGCGTCGCTCATCGGCGGCGGCGCGGCGATCATGTATCTCTCGGTGTGGGCGGCGTGCCGCCTCTACACCCTGCTGCCGCCCGCGCCCGGGATCGCGGGCCTCGCGCTCGTCTCCCTCTCGCTCGCCGCCATCGCCTGGGCGATCGACGTCGAGGCGCTGGGCGCCACCGCCGCCTTCGGCGCGCTCATCGCCCCCGTGCTCCTCGGCACCGGTCGCGGGCACGGCGACGTCCTCCTCCTCTACCTCGCCTGCATGGGCGCGGGACTCGGCACCGTCGCCGCGCGGAAGCGCTGGCGCGTCGCCACGCTCGTCGTCGCCGCGAGCGTCTTCGTCCTCGCCTTCTTCGGCAGCGCCGACGACGCGAACGCGATCGCGCTCCTCGCCTACGGCACCGTCGCCGGCACGGCGGGCCTGGCGCTCGGCCTTGCCGCGGGGTGGTGGGAGACGCGCTTCCTCGCCTTCTGGGGCGGCTGGGGGCTCGTCGGCGCCGCGAGCGAGCGGCTCGAGCCCGAGTGGCTGCTGCTCCTCGCCGCCGCGGCGCTCGCGGTGCCGGTCTGGCGCCACGCGCTGCGGGTGGCGGGGCCCTGGTGGCCGCTGCGCGGGGCGCCGGGGAGCGAGCCGGCGCGCGGAACGCCGGAGATGCGGGCGGAGGACGTGCTCGGCGAGGCGCTCTACTTCTTCGCGACGCCGTTCATGCTCGCCTGGGCGGTCCGGCGGCAGGCGCCGGCCTGGTTCGATGCGCACGCGGGGGTCGCGCCGGCGCTCGTGGCACTCCCCTATTTCGTCGCGGGCCAGCTCCGGCCGCGCCCGGTGTTCTCCCTCGTCGCCGCGGCGGCGCTCGTCGTGGCGGCATGGGCGCAGTGGCCGGGACTCGCCGCTACGGCGGCGCTCCTCGCCGTCACGCTCGCGTGGGCGGCGCTCGGGCGGCGCTATCTCGCGCTCGGCACCTTCGCGGCCGCCTGTCTCCACCTCTACGGGGTGGACGCGATGCGTCGGCCCCTCGCCGAGCCCGCGTTCACCGGCGACTGGGCGCTCGTGCTCTGGGCGACGGCGGGGGTCGCCGCGCTGCTGGCGCGGTGGCTCTGGCGCGACGAGGCCCGCCCCGACGTGGACCGTCTGGTCCGCGGCGGGCTCTGGTCGTTCACCGGGCTCATCGTCTTCGCCGGCGTCACCGCCGAGCTCTCCCGGCACTTCGCGCAGCTCGCGCTGGCGGGCCCGGCGGGTGAGGTGGCGCTCCAGGCGGGGCTCTCGATCAGCGCGTGGTGGCTCCTCTTCGCCGCGCTGCTCGTCGTGCTGGGCTTCGGCCGCGATCTGCCCACGGTGCGGCGCGCTGGGCTCGGCGTCGCGGCGCTCGCCGCGGCGAAGGTGGTCTTCCACGACCTCGCCTCGCTCGACGCGCTCTACCGGATCGCGTCGGTGCTGATCCTGGGCGTCGTCTTCCTCGCGCTCGCGTACCTCTACCACCGCCGCGCGCGGCTGCAGCCGCCCGCGCCGGACGGGCTCACGCCGGAGCGGTCATGAGGAGGGGGCCATGAGCACCAGCTATTCGCGCCGCGAGTTCACCGAGGCGATCGCCGCGGCGGCGGTCCTGCCGTTCATCGGCCGCGGCCTGCCCGCGCTCGGCGGCCGTCCCGTGCGCCGCGACGGCCCCGACGCCGCGCGCCCGGTCGCCGACCCCTCGGCGCTCGCCCGCGCGCTCACCGACGCGGTGCGCGCCACCTACGGCGAGCGTCTCTCGGCCGCCGATCTGGCGACGGTCGCCGCGGCCATCGAAGCCAACCTCCGCCGCGCCGAGCAGGTGCGGCGCCTCCCCCTCACGAACGGCGACGAGCCTCTCGGCATCGCGATGCTCGAGCCCTGATGACCGATTTCGCCTTTCTCAGTGTCGCCGAGCTCGGCGCCATGCTCCGGGCCCGCCGAACGTCGTCCGTCGAGCTCGTCGGTTTCTTCCTCGATCGCCTCGAGCGGCTCGGCCCCGCATTCAACGCCGTCGTCACCGTGCTGCGCGAGCGCGCGCTCGCCGAGGCGCGCGAGCGCGACGCGGAGCTCGCGGCGGGGAAGCTGCGCGGTCCGCTCCACGGCATTCCCTACGGCGCGAAGGACCTCGTTGCCGCGGTCGGGGCGCCGACCACCTGGGGGGCGGCGCCGTTCCGCGAGCAGGTCTTCGACGAGGATGCCACCGTCGTCACCCGGCTCCGCGCCGCGGGCGCCGTGCTCTGCGCCAAGCTCGCCATGGTGGAGCTCGCCGGCGGGATGGGCTACAACCAGCCGAATGCGAGCTTCACCGGCCCCGGGCTCACCCCCTGGGCCGCGGCCCGCGACCGCTGGTCGGGCGGCTCCTCCAGCGGCTCGGGCGCGGCGGTCGCGGCGGGGCTCGTCCCCTTCGCGATCGGCTCGGAGACGTGGGGCTCGATCCAGTTCCCGGCGGCCTTCTGCGGCGTGACCGGGCTGCGGCCCACGTACGGGCGCGTCAGCCGCCACGGCGCGATGGCGCTGAGCTGGACGATGGACAAGCTGGGTCCGCTCGCGCGCACGGCGGCCGACTGCGCCACCGTGCTCCAGGCGATCGCCGGGCCCGACCCGCGCGACCCGACCGCGCTCCCGCACCGCTTCGCCCCGCCGCAGCGGCCGCCGGCGGGTCGCCGCTTCCGGCTCGGCATCCTGGCCGGCGCGCGCGAGCGGCTCCAGCCGGGCGTGCTCGCCAGCTTCGAGCACTCGCTCGCGGTGCTGCGCGGCTTTTGCGAGCTCGTGGAGGACGTCACCCTCCCCGACTATCCTTACGATGCCCTCGCGGGGACGATCATCGACGCCGAGGGGGCGAGCGCCTTCGAGGATCTCGTGGCGAGCGGGCGGGTGGCCGAGCTCACGGCGCCCGAGGACCGGCTCGGCGGGTATTCGGGGCAGGTGCTGCTCGCGAAGGACTATCTGCGCGCCATGCGCGCCCGGCGGCCCGCGGCGCTGGCCCTCGACGGCGTCCTCCGCCAGTTTGATGGGATCGTGGGCCCCACGCTGCCGACGGTGGCGTGGCCCGCGGACGTGCCGTTCGACCGGGTCTATCCCGAGTATCCGGGCGGCGCGAGCATCGGCGGGGCGGCCAACCTGGCCGGCGCGCCGGGGCTCTTTCTCCCCAACGGCTTCGGCGAGGAGGGGCTGCCGACCAGTCTGCAGCTCACCGGCCGCGCGCTGGGCGAGGGCCCGCTGCTCGCCATCGGCATGCGCTTCCAGGCGCAGACCGACTTCCATCGCCGCCGTCCGCCCGGCCTGTGAGCGACCGGACGTGGTGGCCTTCGTGAACCGGTGCACGATGCACCAGATGCACCAGGAGTGGTTGTGACGGCTTCGGTGTTGCCCTCGTCGCCCGATGCGTTCGCCACGGCGGCGTGGGAGGACGTGGCGCCCTACTACGACGAGCTCGCCGAGCGGCCCCTGACGGCGGAGACGGCGGAGGGGTGGCTCCGCGACTGGTCCCGGCTCGAGGAGCTGCTGACCGAGGCGGCCTCGCTGGCGATGATCGCCTATACCTGCGACACGGGCGACCTGGCGAAGGAGGCGGCGCACCTGCGCTTCTCGACCGAGATCATGCCGAAGGTCGAGGAGCGCAGCGTCGCGCTCGCGCGGCGGCTGGTGGAGAGCGGGTTCGAGCGGCCCGAGCTCCGCACCATGCTCGAGCGCTTCCGCACCTCGATCGCGATCTTCCGCGAGGCGAACGTGCCGATCTTCGCCGAGCTCGAGGAGCTCGGCGCGAGATACCAGCGCATCACCGGCGCGATGACCGTCTTCTGGGAGGGCGAGGAGCGGCCGGTGCCGCAGCTCGCGCCCTTCCTCAAGAGCCCCGACCGCGCCATCCGCGAGCACGCCTTCCACGCGATCAACGAGCCCTACCTCGCGCACCAGGACGAGCTGGCCGGGCTCTTCGACCGGATGTACGCTCTGCGCCAGCGGGCCGCGCGGCACGCCGGCTTCGCGAATTTCCGCGACTACGTCTTCCCGGCGAAGTACCGCTTCGACTACACCCCGGCGGACGTCGAGCGCTTCCACGAGGCCGTGAAGACGGTCGTGACACCGGCGCTCGAGCGGGTGCTCGCGCACCGGCGCACGCGGCTCGATCTCGACATCCTGCGTCCCTGGGACCTGCAGGTGGACCCCTATGGCACCGGCGTGCTGCGCCCCTTCCAGCACGGCCGCGAGCTCGGCGAGAAGGCGCTGGGCGTCTTCGAGCGGGTGGACCCCGCGCTCGGGCGCGCGTTCCGCACGATGGTGGACGAGCGGCTGCTCGACCTCGACAGCCGCAAGGGGAAGGCGCCGGGCGGCTACTGCGACACCCTGCATCATCGCGGCCGGCCCTTCATCTTCATGAACGCCGTCGGGATCGTGGACGACGTGAACACGCTGCTGCACGAGGCGGGGCACGCCTTCCACACCTTCGCCGCGCACGCGCAGCCGCTCATCTGGCAGCGGCATCCCGGCTCCGAGGCGGCCGAGCTCGCGTCGATGTCGATGGAGCTCCTCGCCGCGCCGCATCTCGCGCAGGCGGGCGGGATGTTCAGCGAGGGGGACCTGCTGCGGGCCCGGCTCGAGCACTTCGAGGACATCCTCTCGAGCCTCTCGCACATCGCGTCGGTGGACGCGTTCCAGACCTGGATCTACACCAGCGGCGAGGGCGGCGACCGTGCCGCGCGCGACGCGGCGTGGCTCCGGATCCGGCGCGACTTCGAGCGCGGGGTGGACTGGACCGGGCTCGACCGCGAGCGGGTGGCGCGCTGGTACCGCCAGCTCCACATCTTCCTCTACCCGTTCTACTACATCGAGTACGGCATCGCCCAGATCGGGGCGCTGCAGGTGTGGCGGAACAGTCTCACCGACCCCGCGGGCGCCGTGGCGCGCTACCGCGAGGCGCTCGCGCTCGGGGCGACGGTGCCGCTGCCGGAGATCTTCCGGGCGGCGGGCGCCAAGCTCACCTTCGATGCGCGCGACATCGGGCCGCTGGTGGCTCTCGTCATGGAGCACATCGAGCAGCTCTGGGCCCGGCTCCCGGGCGGGCTCCAGGGCGACGAGCCCCCGCCGGCCGCGCCGCGCATCCCGCAGCCCGACTGAGCGGCCGGCAGGGCGCGTACCTTGCCAGTCGGGCCTCCGCAGGGCAGATTGCCACGCGCGCGGATTTCGTCGGCCGGGGCAGGGCGTCCCGGCCGACCACCATGGACCCACTTGGGGGCGACTGGATGGCGAAAGAAGAAGGTATCGAGATGGAGGGGGTCGTGACCGAGGTGCTGCCCGACCGCAACTACCGGGTGATGCTCGAGAACGGTCACGAGGTCCTGGCCTACGCGGCCGGGAAGATGAGCAAGTTCAAGATCCGCGTGCTCGAGGGCGACCGCGTCAGCGTGGTCCTCTCCCCTTACGATCTCACCCGGGGCCGGGTCATCTACCGCCACAAGTAGGCCTGCCAGGCTGCCCAAAGCGACGGGGCCGCTCCTCAGGGAGCGGCCCCGTCTGTCGTTCGGCTCGGCTGCCGGACGCTTACTTGGCCTTCGTGACGTTCTCGGCCGCGGGGCCCTTGGCGCCCTGGACGATGTCGAACTCCACCCGCTCACCCTCGGCGAGGCTGCGGAAGCCGTCCATCTTGATGGCGCTGTGGTGGACGAAGCAGTCCTTTTCCCCGTTCTCGGGCGTGATGAAGCCGAAGCCCTTCGCGTCGTTGAACCACTTCACCGTACCGGTCATGCGAGCCATGCGACCACTCCGTTGTTGTTTGCCTGCGTCGGCGTCCACGAGGATGCCCCCGACGAGCGGGGGTGCGCGGTGCGCCGAGTCTTCATGAGCGCGAGCCAGTCCCGCGTCATGAAAAACGAAAAGACCCTGGGCGAAGCGCCACGGGTCTTGGAGGTCCCACGGGAGCCGGCCGGTACGGAGGTCACGCGCTGCTGAGTGCGGGAGTGTACGGGACCGGGGCGGTTTCGCGCCGTTAAATCTGCACGCGGGCGCGATTTCGTCAAGAGGGGTGTCAAATCTTGAACCAGCGCGTGGCGGCCCGGGCCCAGTCGGTCCCGCGGCCCCGGAGCCCGCTGCGGACGGCGCGGTTGAGCGCCTGCAGGAACTCCGCCGCCGAAGGGAAGCGCGCCTCGACATCGCTGTCGAGCGCCCGCTCGAGCACCTCGCGCAGCGCGTCGGGCACGTCGGGCCGGTCCTCGAACGAGGGGAACCGGTTGGTCGTCTGACGCGCGAGGACCTGCTCGGGGGTGAGCCCCGGGAAGGGCGACCGCCCGAGCAGCGCGTAGCAGGCCACCGCGGCCAGGCTGTAGAGGTCGGTGCGCTGGTCCACCCGCTCGCCCAGCAGCTGCTCGGGGCTCGCGAACTGGGGCGTGCCGCTCTGGCTCGTCGCCCCGCCGAACTTCCCCTGGCCCCGAAGCGCGAGCGCGAGCCCGAAGTCGGTGATCCGGAGCCCGCCGTCGGGGGCGATGAGCATGTTCTCCGGCTTGATGTCGCGGTGCACCAGCCCCTGGCCGTGCGCGTGCGCGAGCGCCGAGAGCGCTTCGCGCAGCAGCCGCAGCACGCGGTCGAGCGGCAGCGGCCCCTCGCGCTCGACGAGCTGCGCCAGGCTCGGCCCGTTGATCAGCTCCATCGTGTACCACAGCAGCCCCGAGCGCCCGGCGATGTCGTAGATGTTCACGATGCTGAGGTGGTGCAGCCGGGCGGCGAGCTGGGCCTCGCGCCGGAACCGCTCCACCGTGGCCGGATCCTGCGTGAGCGTCGGGTGCAGCACCTTGAGCGCGACCTCGCGCTCGAGATGCAGGTCGCGCACCCGGTAGACCCGGCCGAAGCCGCCGGTGCCCATCAGGCCCAGCAGCTCGTAGTCGTCGCCCAGGGCGCGGCGGAGGCGCTTCTCGTAGTGGCTCCGGTCCTCGCTCTCGGGCACCGGCGCGAAGCCCACCGACACGGCCGGCGTCTCGAAGGTGCCGGCGTCGGAGGCGAAGTCCTCCAGCATCTCGGAGGCCGAGAGGTAGCGGTCGTCGGGGGCCGGCCGGAGCGCGCGCATCACGATCCGGTCCACGGTGCGCGGGCAGGTGGGGCGCAGCTCGCCGGGGCGGCGCACCCCGTGCGGGTCGAGCGGCGGCTCCTGGCCGGTGATGGCGAAGTAGAGGATCGCGCCCACGGTGTAGACGTCGCTCGTCGGATCGCCGGTCTCGCCGCCGCGCACCTCGGGCGCCATGAACTGCAGGCCCGTCGGCACGGTACCCGCCGGAATCGCCGGCAGCACGTAGCTGCAGTGCCGGAGGTCGGTGACGGTGGCGCGGCCGGTGGGGCCGATGAGGAGCGAGGCGGGCACGACGCGGCGCACGATGACGCCGTGCGTGTGCGCGTGCTCGAGCGCGCTGAGGAGATCGCGCGCGAGGGTGTGGACGCTGGGGATGAGCCGGGGGCCGCGCTGCACCGCCTCGTGCAGCCCCTCGCCCTCGATCCAGTTGCCGACGCGGAAGGCGAGGTCGCCGACGACGCCGGCGTCGTAGGCGTGCCGGATCGACGGATGGTCGAGCTGGCCCAGCGCCTCGACCTCGCGCATGAACCAGCCGCGCGTCGGGGCGTCGGTGTAGAAGTTGACGCGCACGGCGACGCGCCGCCGGAGGATCGGGTCGTAGGCCTGGAAGAGCACCCGCTCGGCCGACGCGGCCACGAGGCGCTCGAGCCGGTAGCGCGCGCCCAGCACCGCCTCGGTGCGCGCGAAGTAGTGCGCCTCCTTGGCGACGCTCACCGGACCCGACACGCGCGCGGACATCGTCAGCGGGCGTCGTCGGCGACGGGGTCGCCGATGGAATCGTCGACGTCCGCGACGTCGGCCGCGCGGGCCACCTCGGCGAGGTCGCGCCCGCCCCGCTTCGCCCGGTAGAGCGCGGCGTCGGCCGCGGCGAGCAGCCGGCTCACCGTCGTGCCGTGGCGCGGCGACTCGGCGATGCCGATGCTCACCGTGCAGTGGCCGAACTCCGGATGCAGCCGCTCGAGGTCGAGCAGGCTGACGCGCACGCGATCGACGAAGACCTGCGCCTCGTCGGGGCGCGTCATCGGCAGGATCACGATGAACTCGTCGCCGCCGAGCCGCCCGACGACGTCGAGCGTGCGGCACTGCTGGCGCAGCACGTTGGCGACGAGCACGAGGAGCCGGTCGCCCGCGGCGTGGCCCAGCGTGTCGTTGATGAGCTTGAAGTGGTCGAGGTCGAGCAGGAGAATGCTGGTGTGGAGCTGGTGGCGCTGGCTGCGCGAAATCTCGGCGGCCAGCCGCTCCTCGAGCGCGCGCCGGTTGTAGAGCCCGGTGAGCGCGTCGGTCGTCGCCGCGCTGTGGAGCTGCTCGACCAGCTCGGCGTTCTTCAGCGCGATCGCCGCGGCGAAGCTGAGCGTGCCGGCGAGCTCGAGCTCGGCGCGGCCGTAGGGCTTCTCGCTGATGCGCGGGCCGAGCACCAGCACGGCCATGCGCTCGGTGCCCGCGTCGAGCGGCACGGCGAGCTGGGCGCCCGGCGCCACGAGCGCCGTGAGCGCCAGGTCCTCGACCCCGGCGGCCGCGCTGCCCAGCGGGAGCGCCTCGTCGAGCGGCCCGCGCGCGATCGGCGCCGGCTCGAGGCGGTCGTTGAGCGAGCGGTACACCTTCGGCGCGTACCCGTCGCCCTCGGGCCGGTAGAGGCAGGCCCACCAGGCGAAGAAGACCTCGGCCATGAAGTCGAGCACCAGCTGCTCGGTCTCGTCGGTCGAGTGCACGGAGGAGAGCAGGCGCGCCACCTGCCGCAGCGCGCGGAGCTGGAAGACGCCGTCGTCGAGCGCCGCCTGGCGCTCGAGCAGCACGCTCCGCAGCTCGATCACCATGCCGAGGCCGAGGGCGAGCGGCATGGCCACCGCGCGCATCTCGCCGGCCGCCGCGCCGTCGGCGCTGACCACCACCTCGGTGTCGCCGCTCGCCAGGCGGGCCACTTCGCCCGCCGTCTCGAAGCCCTCGGCGGGGCCGACGCGCGGCATGGCCCCGGTCGGGGTGTTCACCGTGAGCCAGATGCGCTCGCTGCCGAAGCGGCGCACGAGGGCCGCGCGGCAGCGCTCGAACAGCTCCCCCTCGGTCCGGGAGAGTCGGCAGGCGGCCGCGAAGGCACTGGGAAGGGTGGCGAGGGTGGAGGTGCTGGGGGACGAGCCCATGGGAGGCAAAGATAGCGCGGAAGTCGCTCCGGGGCGAGGCGGTCCGGGCCGCCCCGGACCGCGGGGACCCGGGGCACGCCGGCCCGGGACCCCCGCGGTCGTCAGTGGCTGCCGGCTGCCGCCGGCGACGGGGCGCCGCCGCGCAGCCGGCCGGCTGGCGGCGGCGCCACCTGGCCGCCCAGCGGGCCCTCGACATAGCGGATCAGGAGGTCGGCCGCGCGGGGCGCCTGCTCCCAGGTGGCGCAGGCCGGCTTCGCCTCGGGCACGCGGTAGCCGTCGCCCCCCTCGCAAGCGGGGTAGACCGGGAGCGCCACGGTCAGCGTGTCGGTGGAGCGGATCGGTGCCCCGCCGGCGCGGTGGACGGCGCCGACGATGCGCTCGCCCGTGGCGCGGGCGGTGTCGAAGGCGAACTCCACGCCCGAGACCTGCAGGAACGGCCCCTTGCCGTAGCTGCCCGAGGCGACGCCGTGCTCGAGCAGCTCGCGCAGGCGGGCGCCGGTGAGCGGGAAGGTGAGCACCCGCGTGCCGTCGGCGAAGAGGAAGATCGACTCGAGCTGGTAGTTCGTGAGCGGACCCGGGCGGAGCACGTCGTCGAAGCGCAGGGTGCCCGAGTTGAGCAGCGCAACGTCGGCCTTCGTGCCCCAGCGCATCGCGTCGGTGACGAGGTCGCCGAGGCCGGTCTCGGCGCGGCGCTGGATCGCGTCGCGCGCCTCGACCGGCGCGGTGATGGTGCCGACGACGCGCTCGGGGCCGAGCTTCGCGCGGAGCGAGTCCTGCCAGCGGTCCACGACGCGCCGGACCGCGGTGTCGGGCGGGAGCCGGTCGGTGATCGGCACCAGCGAGACCGCCTCCTGCCACGCCGTCGTGTCGCCCCAGAGCGTGACGAACTGCGCGCTGCGGGCGTCCGCGTCGGCCTTGACCACGTGGCGCGCGCCCACGGTCACGTCGTAGTGCTCGTGCTCGTGCCCGCCGAGGACGAGCGCCACCCTTGGCTCCCGCCGCAGCAGCGCGACGTCGGCCTCGACCGTCTGATGCGTGAGGGCGACGATCGTCGTCACGCCCATCGCGCTCAGGCTGTCCACCACCCGGTGCGCCGCGCTGTCGGGGTCGCTGCACCGCACGTAGCTGCGGTAGTCGCCCTGGAGCGTGAGGCCGAAGAGGCCGACCGTGCGGCCGGCCACGCGCACCGTGTCCCACGAGCGGGCGCCCGGAAACGGCCGGCCGTTCGCCTCCGTGCAGTTGCTCGAGAGCCACTTGAACTTCGACGCGGCGATCCGCGCCACGAGCGTGTCGCGCGGGAGCTCGAACTCGTGGTTGCCGAAGGTAGCGTAGTCGAGCTTCGCCGCATTGAACGCCTCGACCATCTGCCGGCCGCCGTAGTACTTGCTCAGCAGGCTCGGCGAGAGCACGTCGCCCGCGAGGACGAAGAGCGTCGGGCCGGTGAGGGCGATCCGGTCGCGCAGCGTCGCGACCCGCGCCAGCCCGCCGGTGCCGTCGGCGAGGGTGTCGGCGACGTAGACGTCGTTGACGAGGACGAACCGGACCGGGTTGGCCGGCTGGGGCTTCGGCAGCGGGGCGCAGGCGGTCGCCGCCATCAGGCCGAGCGCGGCGAGCGCGGGAAGACGACGCATCACACCTCCTCTTCGTTCTGGCGCAGCCGGCGCACGAGCTCGGCGCTCATGTGCCGCAGGTCGTCGAGCATGGCGCGGTGCGGCCACTCCGCCCGCGCGGCCAGGATCTCCAGCAGCGAGCGGTACCACCAGATCGTCTGCTCCGACGAGGCGCGCGCGACGGTCGAGAGGTACTCGGTGCCGAGTCGCCGGAGGGCGGTGAGCGTCGTGCCCGCCACCTGGATCTCGTCCGCCACGCAGATGTCGAGCGCGCGCGGCTCGGCCACGGCGAGGTTGAGCAGGTAATCCTGCTTGTAGACGCGCCAGGGCCGCTCGGCTCCACGCTCGTCGTAGCGCGGCTCGATCGCGTCCCGCGCGATCGCGAGCACGACGGGACCGAACTTCTCCCCGACCTTCTCCTCCAGCTCCCGGCGGCGCCGGCCGTCCGCCTCCTCGAGCACGTGGTGGACGATGCCCGCCACGATCGTCGCCTCCTCGCACTCGTGGCGCGTGAGATAGAGCGCCATGCCGGCGGGGTGCACCATGTAGCCGAAGGCGAGCCCCGTGGGCGCCTTCGCGCCGTAGTGCTTGGCGGCGAAGGCCAGGGCGTGATTGATCCGGTCGGAGTAGCCGTGCATGGACCTGGGGGCGGAGAGGCGGAAGGACGTCAGGGAATGCCCAGTAGCTTATGCGTCTGCAGACTGAGCCGCCAGCGCGGGTGCGCGAGGCAGTAGGCGACCGCCGCCTGGCGGTGCCGCTCGCGCTCCACCGGGTCGGCGACGTCCATCGGCTGCAGGAAGAAGTGCGTGAAGGCGAGCCCGGCGAAGCGCTCGGGCTGCGCCGTCGGCTCGCGCTGCGGGAAGACGAGCTTGAGCTCGTCGCCCGAGGTCTGCACGAGCGGGGCGCCGGCCTTGGGGCTCACGCAGATCCAGTCGAGCCCCGCGGGCGCGCGCCGGGTGCCGTTGGTCTCGACGGCGATCGCGAACCCCTCGGCGTGGAGGGCGTCGATGAGCGCCGCGTCCACCTGCAGGAGCGGCTCGCCGCCCGTGCAGACGACGAGCGGGCGGACGTCGTCGGCCGCGGCGGGGCGGCTCACGGCGTCCGACGTTCCCACCGCTCCCGCATCCCACGTCCGCCGCACCGCGGCCGCGAGCCCGGCCGCGGTGGCGAACCGCCCGCCGCCCGGGCCGTCGGTGCCGACGAAGTCGGTGTCGCAGAAGGTGCACACGGCCCTCGCGCGGTCCGCCTCGCGCCCCGTCCAGAGATTGCATCCGGCGAAGCGGCAGAAGACGGCGGCGCGGCCGGCGTTCGCGCCCTCGCCCTGCAGGGTGTAGAAGAGCTCCTTGACCGCGTAGCTCATGCGCGCACCGCGCCGGCCTGGTAGGGCGTCGGATCGGCCACGCCCGCCTCGCGGAAGCCGCGGGCGCGCAGCCGGCAGCTGTCGCACGCGCCGCAGGCGGCGCCGTCGGGCGCGGGGTCGTAGCAGGAGAGGGTGAGGGCGTAGTCGAGGCCGAGCGCGGTCCCGCGGCGGATGATCTCGGCCTTCGACAGGTCGACGAGCGGCGCGCGGATGCGGAACCACGGCTCGCCGGTCGCGGCGAGCGCCTCGGCGCCCGCCTTCGTGCCGAGGTTCGCCGTCCGCTCGAAGGCCTGGAGGAACGCGGGCCGGCAGTCGGGATAGCCGCTGTAGTCGAGCGCATTGGCGCCGACGAAGACGTCGCGCGCGCCCAGCACCTCGGCCCAGCCCAGAGCGTAGCTCAGGAAGATCGTGTTGCGCGCGGGGACGTAGGTGACGGGGACCGCGCCGGCGCCCGTCGCCGCGGCGATCGCCGCCGCGTCGCGGTCCTTCGGCACGGCGATGCCGTCGGTGAGCGCGGAGCCGCCGAAGGCGCGGAGGTCGATCGTCACCACCTGGTGCCGCGCGACGCCGAGCCACGCGGCGACGGCGGTCGCGCGCTCGAGCTCCACGGCGTGGCGCTGGCCGTAGCGGAAGCTCATCGCGTAGAGCTGGTAGCCCTCCGCGCGCGCGATCGCGCCCGTGGTGGCGCTGTCGAGGCCGCCCGAGAGGAGGAGCACGGCCCGCGGCCGGGCGGGCGGGTGCAGCGCGGGAGGGGGTGTGGTCCTGGGAGACGCCATGGCCCCGGAAGATAGACGCCGGGACCGGCGCTGTCAGTCGGTCCGGGTCCCCAGCACGTGGGCGAGCGCCGCCGGGACGGTCGGGTGGCGGAACGGATAGCCGGCGGCCGCGAGGGCGTGGGGCAGGACGCGCTGGCTCGCGAGCAGGGCGGCGTCGGCCAGCTCGCCCAGGGCGAGGCGGAGCGCGGTCGCCGGCACGGGCAGGAGCGCGGGGCGGTGCAGCGTGCGGGCCAGCGCGCGGGTGAACTCGGCGTTGGTGAGCGGCGCGGGGGCGACGGCGCAGACCGGCCCCGCGAGCGCCGCGCCGGCGGCCGCCTCGTAGAGGATGCCGATCGCGTCGTCGATCGAGAGACAGCTCATCCACTGCCGGCCGTCGCCGAGGCGGCCGCCCGCGCCGAGCCGGAAGGGGAGGAGCAACTTCGCCAGCGCGCCGCCCGCGGGTGTCAGCACGACGCCGAGGCGCGGGTGCACGACGCGGATCCCCGCCTCCGCCGCCGGCGCGGCCGCCGCTTCCCACGCCAGCGCGAGCCGGGCGAGGAAATCGGCGCCCGGGGCGCTCGTCTCGTCGAGGGGCTCGTCACCGCGGTCGCCGTAGATGCCGACGGCGGAGACCGACACGAGGGCGGCCGGCGGCTGCGCGAGGCGCGCGAGCGCCTCGGCGAGCAGCCGGGTGCTCCGGGTGCGGCTCTCGACGAGGCGCCGCTTCCGCGCCTCGGTCCAGCGGCCACCCGCGAGGTTCTCGCCGGCGAGGTGGATCACGGCGTCCACGCCCTCGAGTGCGGCGGCGTCGATCGTGCCTCGCGCGGGGTCCCAGCGCGCCTCGCCGGGGCCCGGCGTCCGGCGCACGAGCCGGGTGACCCGGTGACCTCCCGTGGTGAGGAAGGGGACCAGCACGGAGCCGACCAGCCCGCTCGCACCGGTCACGACGAGGTGGAGCGGCCGCTCGTCGCCGCGCTGCCGGGCGGCGCGCGCATGCGCGGCGAGATCGGCCCGGAGCGTCGCGCCCCGATAGGCGAGCATCCGCTCGAGCCGTCGCCGGATGAGGGGCGCCGCGAGATCACCCGCCGCGCCCAGGGGCGGGGCGAACTCGATGCGCTCGGTGAGCCGCGCGCCGTCGCCCTCGGGAGTGATGACGTGGTGGTGCACCCACCGCGCGAACGGGCCCGCGACCTGGACGTCGCGGAAGCCACGGCCGGGGACGATGCCCTCGTGCCGCACCGCCCAGGGGAGTGCGAACGGCCCGGGACCCACGCGCAGTTCCACGCGGGCCCCCTCGACGATTCCGCGCGGATCGCGCGCCGCGACGCGGACGCGCTCCCAGGGCGGCGTGAGCCGCTCGAGCGCGCCGGGGCGCAGGTGCCACGCGAACACCGTGTCCGCGTCGGCGGGCAGGGGCGTGGTGTGCTCGACCACGTGCAGCGTCATGACACGAGAATCGCCCCGACCGGCCGCGTCCGGTAGGGGCCCGCGTCGTGCGGGGCGTCTTGCGGGTCTCGCCGGCGGCGCGCACGTTGGAACACGTCGGAACCCGTCCGCCGGTTCCGCTCGCCCGCGCCACGTTCGTCCCCATCGCCGGAGTCCAGCATGGCCCTGTGCTCCCTTCGTACCCCCGGGCGTTCGCGGCGGTTCCGCGCCGGACGCCTCCTCGCCGCCGGTGCGATCCTCCTCTGCGGTGCGCCCGGGCTCGGGGCGCAGACGCCGGACGTCGCCGGCACGCCGTCCGGTTCGGCGACCACGGATACGGGAGCCACGGCGCGCTCGCCGTTCCGGCCGCTCGAACTCCCCGCGCCCAACGTCTACCGCACCGGCGGCGGCCGGCCCGGCCCGCACTACTGGCAGCAGCGCGCCGACTACCGGATCGACGCCACCCTCGACCCCGCGACGAACGAGCTGCACGGACACGCGCTGCTCCGGTACACGAACAACTCGCCCGACTCGCTCTTCTATCTCTGGATGCACATCGAGCAGAACATCTGCGCGCCCAACAGCGTCACGGCGCAGCTCGACCAGCCGCCGCTCGTCTTCCTGAGCTCCGCCTTCGACTTCTCCTGCCAGGGCTTCCGCGGCGGGCTGGTGCTCGAGCGGCTCCAGAGCGGCGGGCGCGATCTCGCGCGCACCGTCTACGGCACCACGATGCGGGTGGACCTGCCGAAGCCGCTCGCCCCCGGCGCCGTGCTCGACCTCGACTACGCCTGGCGCTTCAAGGTGCCGCCCTACGGGGCGGGCCGCATGGGCCACGACGGCCCGCTCTACGAGCTGGGCCAGTGGTATCCGCGCGTCGCCGTCTACGACGACGTGCGCGGCTGGAACCACGAGCCCTACATCGGCGCCGGGGAGTTCTACCTCGAGTACGGCCGCTTCGACGTGTCGCTCACGGTGCCGGCGAGCTACGTCGTGGGCGCCACCGGCACGCTCCTCAACCCCGCGGAGGTGCTCACCCCCACGCAGCGGGCCCGGCTCGAGCGCGCCCGCACCTCGGACACCGTCGTGGCGATCATCGCGGCGGGCGAAGCGGGCCGCCCGGTGACGCGCCCGAAGACCGACGGCACGCTCACCTGGCGCTTCAGCGCCGACAGCGTGCGCGACTTCGCCTGGGCCGCGGCGCCCAACTTCCGCTGGGACGCCAGCGCCTACGACCGCATCCTCGTCCACACGCTCTACCGGCCCTCGGCCACGCGCTGGACCGAGGCCAACCGGATGACGCGCGAGGCGCTCAAGTACTACAGCGAGCAGTGGCTGCGCTACCCCTACCCGCACATCACGAGCGTCGAGGGGCCGATCGAGGGGATGGAGTACCCGATGATCACCTTCGACCCCGCGGGCCCCTCGCGCACCGAGCTCCAGTGGGTGCTGGCCCACGAGCTCGGCCACACCTGGTTCCCGATGATCGTCGGCAGCAACGAGCGGCTCTACCCGTGGATGGACGAGGGGTTCAACACCTTCATCGACTACGGCAACGCGGCGCGCTACTTCCGCGGCCAGCGCTACGGCGACACCGTCGAGGCGATCCCGCTGCATCTCTATCCCCAGCACGCGCTGCAGGGGCGCGAGCAGCCGCTGCTGACCCAGCCGACCGCGGTGCGCGATCTCTTCTGGGTCGGCTACCAGAAGCCCGCGCTCATGCTGACGCTGCTCCGCAACGAGGTGCTGGGGCCCGAGCGCTTCGACCAGGCCTTCCGCTCCTATATCCGTACCTGGGCGTTCAAGCACCCGACGCCGGCCGACTTCATCCGCCACATGCGGGACGTGGCGGGGATGGACCTCGACTGGTTCTGGCGGAGCTGGGTCGTCGACACCGACCGGCTCGACCAGGCGGTCGAGGGCGTGGACAACGGGAAGGACGGCGCGATCGTCCACCTCGCGAGCCTCGGCGCGATGGTGATGCCGGTCGAGCTCGAGCTCACCTACGGCGACGGCTCGACCGCCCGCGTGCGGCTCCCGGTCGAAGCCTGGCTGCAGGGCCCGCGCTTCGACTACCGCGTCCGCGGCAAGAGCGTCACGCGCGTCGTCGTGGACCCGCGCGAGGCGCTGCCCGACGCGGACCGGTCCAACAACCGCTGGCCGCGCTGAGCGGCGCCGCCGGGCGGCTCGTTCACGCCTGTCCCACCGCGCGGCGCACGAGCAGCAGGTCGGAGATGTTGTCCACCGTGATGAGGCCGACGAGCCGGCCGCCGGCGTCGATGACGGGCAGGGCGGGGAGGCCGCTCGCGCGCAGGCGGCCGAGGGCCTCCTCGAAGGACGCCCCGGGGGCGACGTGCGGCGGGCGCTGGTGCATCACGTCGCGCACGGCGCCCCCGGGGCCGTAGCGCGAGAGGCCGTGGATGAGGTGGTCGCGCGTGAGCAGTCCCTCGACGCGGCCCTCGTTGTCGAGCACGGGAAACTCCCGCTGCTCGCCCGCGAGGAGGAGCTCGACGGCGTCGGTGAGCGTGGCGTGGATCGGGAGGGTGCGGAACTGCGTCACCATCATCTGCGTCGCGCCGAGGCCGTGGCCGACGACCCGCTCCTGCACCGCGCTCGCCTCGGCCCCGGCGCCGAGGAAGATGAAGAAGGCGATCACCGCGAGCAGCCACGACTGGCTGAAGATCGCGTAGAAGCCCATCGCGAAGGCGAGGAACTGGCCGATGGCCGCCGCCGAGCGGGTGGCACGCGGCAGCCCCATCCGCATCGCGAGCAGGGCGCGCAGCACGCGGCCGCCGTCCATCGGGAACGCGGGGAGGAGATTGAAGAGCAGGAGCAGCACGTTGAACTGGCAGAGCCGCACGACCGGCGGCGCCTCGAGGCTGAGCGGCAGGAGCGCGGGCCGGTGGCCCTGCGCGAGGGCGGTGAGGTAGAGCCCCGCGGCGATCGCGAGCGTCACGGCGGGGCCGGCGAGCGCCACCAGCAGCTCCTCGCGCGGCCGCTCGGGGATCCGCTCGAGCCGCGCGATGCCGCCGATCGGCAGGAGGATCACGTCCGGCGTGCGCACGTCGAAGCGGCGCGCCATCAGGATGTGCCCGAACTCGTGCAGCAGGACGCAGAAGAAGAGCGCGAGGAGGAAGCCCACCGTCCCCAGCGCCGCGCCCGCGCCGCCCTCGAGGTAGGCCACCCAGCCCAGCCAGGCGAGAAAGGCCAGGAAGGTGACGTGCAGCTTGACGTCGGTGCCCGCCACCCGGGCAATCCGGTAGCTCCAGCTCATGCCGCCTCCCGGACGGGACGAAGGTTCCAAGGTAACCTAACGACACGAGCCCCGGTTGCCCGGGGCTCGTGCGGGGGAACACCGGATCGATCGGTCAGCCGATCGCCCGGAGTCCGTAGGCCGGCGTGGGCAGCGGCGTCGGCCGGGAGCGGGGGGTGGGCTCGAGGATCGCCTCGACGGCGCGCTCCGTGGCGCGCTCGGCGGCGCGGCGCGGGGGCGCGAGGATCGGGTGCCGCTCGGCCAGCTGCGCGAGGGCGCGCTGGAAGACGAGCTGCGACTCGACCATCGGGAGGTCGAAGGCGCGGATGTAGTGCATGATCGCCTCGTTGAGCGGGAGCGCCTCGCTCAGCGCCCGCGCCACCGCGATCGCGTTGCGCACGTGCGCCACGCAGACGGCCTCGTCGGCGAGCGAGGCGGCGAGCTGGCAGGCGAGATTGGTCTCCTCGACCAGCTGGGCGCGGCGCTTGACGGCCTCGACCAGCTGCTCGGGCCGCAGCAGGGCCCAGGCGTCGAGTACCGGCGCGGCCGTCGCGGCGGGGCTCGACGCGGCGCGCTCGGCCGCGGCCTCGAGCTCCTCCTCGAGCGCGATGACCGCGCGGGCCCGCACCGATTCCTGCATCGGCGACGGGACGCCGACCTCGCGGAAGTAGCGCTGGAGTGCCTCGTCGGCCGGCAGGTGCGCGGCGACGAGGCGGACGAACCGCACCGCCTCGGCGCAGTGGGTCTCGGCGAGCGCCTCCCAGGCGCGCGCATAGGCGACCTGGAGCCGGGGGCGGAGCGCCGGTGGGAAGCGGCGGCTATTGATCAGACTGGGAGCAACCATCGGAAACCCCCTTCGTCACGATGTCCTGGGCGTCGGCGGCGGAGGCCACGCGTCCGCCTGCGAGCGGGAAACCACGGGAGCACGAATGCCAGGGAGTGCGTGCTGCTGGCGGCACCCTGCGCGAACCTCGTGCCGCAGGCGTCGCGAAAGCGTGTGTGGAAAGTTTCTGGCCGGTCGGACGTAAGTGCCGTGTGTCCAACCCATTGTCAATTGTGACGCATGACCGGCCGCCGCCGGGGGGCACAAAGCGCCGCACCCGCGCCCCCGATGTGGCGCGCGCGCAACTGAGCCCGCGCCGCATTTCCGCCGCGCCCGCCCTCCTGCTGACGCCCGTTCCCGGCACTGTCGCCGCAGCCGACCGCCGTCCCGCCGGCCCGCGCTCGCCCGCCGGCTTTTCCCACCCCGCCGTGCCCGTTAAGATTGGCCCGTTACGGCAGTTGACCCTCGTTCGGTCCCCAGCAGGAGCGCCGCCATCGTCAAGTCGTCCTGGAGCACCAAGGACTCCGAAAGGCTCTACAACCTCAACGGGTGGGGGCTCGGCTTCTTCCGCATCAACGCGGACGGCCACGTCTCCGTGCACCCCGACCTCGACCCCGAGCGGGGGCTCGACCTCTACCACCTGGCGATGGACCTCAGCGCCCAGGGCGTGGGGCTGCCGCTCCTCCTGCGCTTCAGCGACATCCTGAAGACCCGCATCGAGGCGCTCGCGACCAACTTCCGCGCGGCGATCCAGGAGTTCGGCTACGAGGGAGCCTACACCACGGTCTATCCGATCAAGGTCAACCAGCAGCGGCACGTGGTGCAGGAGATCGTCGAGTTCGGCTCCCCGTTCGGCGTCGGCCTCGAGTGCGGCAGCAAGCCCGAGCTCCAGGCGGTGCTCGGGCTCAACGAGCGCACCGACCACCTGATCGTCTGCAACGGGTACAAGGACGAGGAGTTCATGCGGCTGGCCCTGATGGGCCAGAAGCTCGGCCACACCGTGGCGATCGTCGTCGAGCAGCTCAACGAGCTCGACGTGCTCCTGCGGGTGGCGGCCGAGATGGACGTCACGCCGACGATCGGCGTGCGCATCAAGCTCGCCACCGAGGGCTCGGGCCGGTGGGCGAAGAGCGGCGGCGAGCACTCGAAGTTCGGCCTCAGCGCGGTCGAGCTGATCAAGCTCCTCGACGGCCTCGAGGCGGCGGGGCACAAGGACTGGCTCAAGCTGGTCCACTTCCATCTCGGCAGCCAGATCACCGACATCCGCTACATCAAGGCAGGGCTCGAGGAGATCGGCCGCTACTACGTCGAGCTGCGGCAGATGGGCTTCGGCGTGGAGTACGTGGACGTCGGCGGCGGGCTGGGCGTGGACTACGACGGCTCGCGCTCGACCCGGCCGGCGAGCATGAACTACTCCATCCGCGAGTACGCCAACGACATCGTCTACACCCTGGGCTCGGTCTGCCGCGCCAAGGGGCTGCCGATGCCGAACCTCATCTCGGAGTCGGGCCGCGCGCTCACGGCGCACCACTCGCTCCTGCTCGTCAACGTGATCGACGTCGAGTCGCACGCCACGGGCGAGCTGCCGCGCCGGCGCGAGGGGCTGCACCCGGTGCTCGTCGACATGGCCGAGAACCTGGAATCGATCTCCCCCGACCGGATCCAGGAGGTCTTCCACGACGCCCTCTTCGCCAAGGAGCGCGCGCAGGAGCTGTTCGCCAGCGGGATCTTCAGCCTGCGCGACCGGGCCGACGCCGAGCTCTACTACCTCGCCACGCTGAATGCGCTCGACCGCGCCATCGGCGGCGAGCGGCAGTTCTATCCCGAGGTCGCCGCCCATCTCGAGGCGGCACTGGTGGACCGCTACTTCTGCAACTTCTCCGTCTTCCAGTCGCTCCCCGACAACTGGGCGATCGACCAGCTCTTCCCGGTGGTGCCGATCCACCGGCTCGACGAGCAGCCCACGCGCCGCGGGACGATCCAGGACATGACCTGCGACTCCGACGGCGTGATCGACCGCTTCGTCGGCGGGCGGGCGGGGAAGCCGTCGCTCGAGCTGCACCCGGTGCGCGAGGACGAGCCCTACATCCTCGGCATCTTCCTCACCGGCGCCTACCAGGAGATCCTGGGCGACCTGCACAACCTCTTCGGCGACACCAACGCCGTGCACGTGCGCCTGAAGGAGCAGGGGTACGAGATCACCGACCTCGTCCACGGCGACACGGTGACCGAGGTGCTCAACTACGTGCAGTTCACCGCCTCGGACCTCCTCGCCACCTTCCGCCGCAAGGTGAGCGCCGCCCGCTCGCTCTCGCGCCACGAGGCCAACACCTTCATCGCCGACTTCGTCGCGGGCCTCGAGGGCTACACCTACCTCGAGGGCGATCTCCCCGCCGCCTACGGCCCCGGCCCCGTGCCCGCGATCGCGACCGGCGGGGTGGTGCACGGGGAGCACTAGGGGACGGGACGGCTGGAGACGTCGCAAACGAACGAGCCTCCGGTGTGGTCACCGGAGGCTCGTTCGTCAGCGGGACCTCCCGCCGTCCCGCCTCTGCCGCCGTCCCGCCCTACTTCCGCTCCCCGATCGGCACGTACGGCCGCTCCCCCGCACCGGTGTAGATCTGGCGCGGGCGGGCGATCTTCTGCTCCTTGTCCTCGAGCATCTCCTCCCACTGCGCCAGCCAGCCGGGCAGGCGGCCGAGGGCGAAGAGGACGGTGAAGTACTCGGTCGGGTAGCCCATCGCCTGGTAGATGAGGCCGGAGTAGAAGTCGACGTTCGGGTAGAGCTTGCGCTTGATGAAGTACTCGTCCTCGAGCGCGATCCGCTCGAGCTCCATGGCGATCTCGAGCTTCGGGTTGAGCCCGGTCTCCTTGAACACGTCGTCGGCGACGCGCTTGATCAGCTTGGCGCGCGGGTCGTAGCTCTTGTAGACGCGGTGGCCGAAGCCCATGAGCCGGCCCTTGCCGGCCTTCACGCTCTCGATGAAGGCCGGGATGTTCTTCTTGTCGCCGATCTCGTCGAGCATGAGGAGCACCGCCTCGTTGGCGCCGCCGTGCAGCGGGCCGTAGAGGGCCGCGATGCCGGCCGAGACGGCCGAGAACGGATCGACGCCCGAGCTCCCCACGGCGCGCACGGCGCTCGTCGAGCAGTTCTGCTCGTGGTCGGCGTGCAGGATCAGCAGGATCTCGAGGGCGCGCTGGAGCACCGGGTTGCGCTTGTGCTCGCCCCCGATGCTGAAGGTCATGTTGACGTAGTTGCCGATGTAGTCGAGATCGTTCTGCGGATAGACCAGCGGGAGGCCGCGCGAGTGGCGGTAGATGAACGCGGCGATCGTCGGCATCTTCGCCAGGAGGCGCACCCGCTGCAGGTAGCGGTTGGCGGGGTCCTGGATGTTCTTCGCGTCGGGGTAGAACGTGGAGAGCGCGCCGATCGTGCCGAGGAGCATGCCCATCGGGTGGGCGTCGTAGCGGAAGCCCTCGAGGAACTTCGCGATGTTCGTGTGAACGTAGGTGTGGTACCGCACGTCGTTCTCGAACGTCGCGAGCTGCTCCTTCGTCGGCAGCGCGCCTTCCATCAGCAGGTAGGCCACCTCGAGGAAGGACGCCTGCTCGGCCACCTGCTCGATCGGATAGCCGCGGTAGCGCAGGATCCCCTTGTCGCCGTCGATGAAGGTGATGCTGCTGCGACACGCCGCCGTGTTCATGAAGGCGGGGTCGTAGGTCATCAGCCCGAAATCGTCGTCGGACGTCTTGACCTGCCGCAGGTCGATGGCGCGAATGGTGCCGTCGGTGATCGGCAGGTCGTAGCTCTTGCCGGTGCGGTTGTCGGTGACGGTCAGGGTGTCGTTGGCCACGGCGTGAGTCCTTGGATCCAGTGCGCGTGAGGACGGGTGTATGTGGGGCCAATAATAGTGGGGTCCCGCCGCAAGACGTAGGGGCGCCGCGCCGCTATACTTCCCCCATGCCGAGACCCGCGCCCACCTTCGCCGACCGCGCCCGCGGCGCCCTGCTGGGGCACGCCGCCGGCAACACCCTGGGCCTCCCCGCCCAGGAGCTCGGGACCGCCGGGGCCATCGCCGCCGCCTTCCCGGGCGGCCTCCGCGACGTCCATCGCCGGGACACGCCCACCTCGCCCTGGGACGACGACGTGGCGCTCGCCGTCATCCTCGGCGAGGAGCTGCTCGAGCCCGAGGTGGACCTCGGCCGCCTCGCGCACCGCTGGGCCCGCTGGGCCGACACCGACGGCCGCGGCCTCGGCGAGTGGACGCGCACGGCGCTCCGCCACATCGCCCTCCACGATTCGCCGCCGCAGGAGACGGGTGGGCGGGCCACGAACGGCGCCGTCTCGCGCTGCCTCCCCGTCGCCCTGGCCACCTTCGACTCGCCGCGCAATCTGGTGAGCGGGACCTTCCACACCGCCTGGCTCACGCACCCCGAGCCGCGGGCGGCGTGGGGCGCCGTGGCGGTGAACGTCGCCGCCGCCTGCTTCCTGCGCGACCGGCCGGACTTCATCCCCGAGGTCATCGAGGCGCTCCGCAACAACGACGCGCCCGCCGAGCTGCTCGCGGCGGTGCGCCGCGTCCCGCTCGAGCGGCGCGAGGATCTCGCCGTCGAGGGGCCCGGCGCGGCCGACGCGGTGCGCTGCGTCGAGATCGCCCTCTGGTTCGCGCGCCACGAGCCCGACCTCGAGCGCGGGCTCGTCTGGCTCGCCAACGCCGGGGGCGACACCGACACCAACGCGGCGGTCGCCGGCGGGCTCATGGGCGCGCGCGACGGCGTCGGCGCGATCCCCGCGCGCTGGATCGCGGCGCTCCCCGATCCCGACCACCTGCGCCGCCTCGCCGACCATCTCGCGCGCGTGGACCAGCTCCACGCCGAAACCGCGCGCGCCGGCGCGCCGTAGACCGAGCACACCGAAGTCGCCCGGCAGTCGCTCACAGTCGTCCCCTGTTCGTTTCCCCAGCTCTCCAGGGAGGTCGAGCCCATCATGCAACGACTCTCATCCGCCGCCGCGCTCATCCTCGTCTCGCTCGCGGGCGCGCCGCTCGCGGGCAGGCCGCTCGCGGCCCAGGTCTCGGGCACCATGCCCGCGGCGCCGGTCGCCCAGTGGCGGGTCGCCGTCGACAGCAGCGGCGTCGGCGCCGTCGTCCGGCAGGCGACGGAGCACTCGGAGGTGATGCAGAACCTGCAGTACCTGAGCGACCAGATCGGTCCCCGCCTCACCGGCTCGCCGGCGATGCGCCGCTCCAACGAGTGGACGGCCGAGCGCTTCCGGGCCTACGGCATCCCGGCGCACCTCGAGGCGTGGCCCTTCGGCGTCACGTGGACCCGCGGCGACGCCTCGCTCAAGCTGCTCGCCCCCTTCCCGCGCACGATCACCGCGGAGAGCTGGGCCTGGACGGCCGGCACCGACGGCCGCACCCTCACCGGCCCCGTGGTGCGCATCGACGGCTCGCAGGACTTGCTCGCGGCGAACCTCGCCCGGGTGAAGGGCGCCTGGGTCATGCTCGCCGAGCCGCAGATGCTGTGGAATCCCGACGGGCCGCCGATGACGGCGATGGACAGCGCCGAGTTCCGCCAGGCCCAGGAGCGGCGCGCCGCCCAGTTCCGCCGGATCGCCGCCGACACCACCGGCCGGCTCCAGCGCGAGCTGCAGCAGTTCAACTTCGACCGCGCCTACCGCCTCAAGGCCGCCGGCGCGCTCGGCATCCTCACCGACGGCGCCAAGGACTTCGACCTGCTCACCATGAGCGGCTCGCCCAACTCGGTCTCGCCGCTGCCGAACCTCGTCATCGGGCACGAGGACTACCTCATGCTCGATCGCCAGCTCAAGGCCGGCGTCACGCCGCGCCTCGCGGGCCGGGTCGCCAACACCCTCGGCACCACGGCCGTCGAGCAGTGGAACACGGTCGCGGAGATCAAGGGGAGCGAGAAGCCCGACGAGGTCGTCATCCTCGGCGCGCACCTCGACAGTTGGGACCTCGGGCAGGGGACGACCGACAACGGCACCGGCTCGATGGTGGTGCTCGAGGCCGCGCGCGCCATCCAGCAGGCGGGGGTGAAGCCCAAGCGCTCGATCCGCTTCATCCTCTTCTCGGGCGAGGAGCAGGGGCTCCTGGGCTCGCGCGCCTACGCGCGGGCGCACCAGAACGAGGCGGACAAGATCCAGGCCGTGCTGGTGCTCGACAACGGCACCGGACGCATCACGGCGCAGGCGCTGCAGGGCCAGCGCGAGCTCCAGCAGCTCTGGAAGGACATGCTCGCGCCCCTCGCCCCGCTCGGCGCCGACAGCGTGCGCGACGCGAACAAGGGCGGCACCGACCACCTGGCGTTCCTCCCCTACGGCGTCCCGGGGTTCAACTTCGACCAGGAGACCCGGGGCTACAACCACACCCACCACTCGCAGGTGGACACCTACGACCACGCCGTTCCGGGCGACCTGAAGCAGGCCTCCGCCGTCATGGCGGCGACCGCGCTCCAGCTCGCCAACCTGCCGGCGCTCCTGCCGCGCCGGGCGAAGTCGGCCGAGCTGCCGTGGCCGATGACCCCGATGAAGCCCTCGCCGGGCGTCGTGGCCGGGAAGGCGGCGCCCGCGGAGAAGGCGGCGCCCGCCGCGAAGGCGTCGTCGAAGGCGGCGAGCAAGGCGGCGGCGCCGACGCGCTGAGGCGCTGGGCGTCGGGGAGTGTCGCATGCGGAACGGGCGGGCCTCCGATCGGAGGCCCGCCCGTTCGTCGTTCGGCGACGCGCCGGGAGCTCAGTCCGCCGCGGGCAGGCTCACGCTGCAGGTCGTGTCGAAGCCGCCGCGCACGTTGTAGACCGTGGTGACCGTGAGCGCCTGCGGCTCGAGCACCCGGAAGAGGTCCTCGGCGATCCGGGCCGTCGCATGCTCCTGGAAGATCCCGACGTTGCGGAAGCTCGTCACGTAGTACTTGAGACTCTTGAGCTCGATGCACCGGTCCGACGGGACGTACCGGATCGTCAGCGTCGCGTAGTCCGGCAGCCCGCTGTAGGGGCAGACGGCACTGAACTCCTTCGTCTCGGTGACGATCTCCTGCCGGGGGCCGTCGTACTCGAACGTCTCGAGCACCGCGGCGTCGATCGCCTCGGGGCCCACGAACGGGATCGTCCTGCCTTCCGCAATGGCCATGCTGGTCGTGCGTCCTGTTGAGGTCCGGAGCTGAACGGGGCGGGACGACGGGAGGTTCCCGGCGCCCGCGGAGATCATAAGCCCACGGGCGGGACGGCGGGAGGCCCCGCCGCGTCCCGCCCTCCCGCCTCACATCACGTTCACCCCCGGCTGCGCCATCTCCGCCGGCAGCTCCACGATGCCCTGCTCGAGCCAGGCGTGCTCGCCCTTGAGCACCTGCTGCGCGACGGCATAGGTCGGCACGTCGTCGTTGTCGAAGACCTGGTCGAACCGCTCCTCGATGCGCCGGCGCGCCTGGCGGCAGAAGACGTCGGCGAGGCGGAGCGGGCCGGTGTTCTTCGGATCCCGGCGGACGAGGAGGAGCGCCCGGCTGCAGGTCGCGCTGATCGCCAGCAGCTCGGCGCCGATCTCGACGAGGCGCGCCAGCACCACCTGGCGCTTCTCGAGCTTGGGCCCGAAGCGCACCATGCAGTGGAAGAGCGTGCGGGCGAGCCGGCGCGACGTGCGGTGCGCGTAGCGCAGGTGCTTCGCGAGCGGGCCGAACTCGCCGTAGGTCGGCGTGAGCCCGGCCGCGAGCCAGAGCTTCGGGTACCAGTGGGCGTAGTAGGCGCCGCTCTTGACGAGGGCGTTGATCTTCTTGCCCATCGGCGCCTTCGGGTCGATCAGGTCGCCGGCGAGCTTGAGGTGCGTGTCCACCGCCTCGCGGGCGATGAAGAGGCGCATGATCTCCGACGAGCCCTCGAAGATCAGATTGATGCGCATGTCGCGCATGATGCGCTCGATCGGGTCGGGCCGCTCGCCGCGGTTGCGGAGGCTGTCGGCCGTCTCGTAGCCGCGCCCGCCCTTGATCTGGAGCGTGTCGTCCACGATGCGCCAGCCGGTCTCGGTGTTCCACATCTTGGCCATCGCGGCCTCGAGGCGGATGTCGTAGCCGCCGCGGTCGGCCATGCCGCTCGCGAGGTCGCTCACCGCCTCCATCGCGAAGACGTCGGCCGCCATGCGCCCGAGCTTCTGGGCGATCATGTCGTGCTTGCCCACCGGCGCGCCCCACTGCACCCGCTCCGCCGCCCAGCGCCGCGCGATCTCGAGGCAGCGCTTCCCCGCCGCGACGCACGAGGCGGGCAGCGTGAGGCGCCCGGTGTTGAGGGTGATGAGCGCGAGCTTCAGCCCCTTGCCCTCGCCCCAGAGGACGTTCTCCGCCGGCACCTTCACGTTGGTGAAGCGGATCACGCCGTTCTCGAGCGCCTTGAGGCCCATGAAGTGGCACTTCGTCACCACCTCGACGCCGGGATAGTCCTTCTCGACGATGAAGGCGGTGATCTTCTTCGGTCCCGTGCGCGCCATGACGACGAAGAGCTCGGCCCGGGTCCCGTTGGTGCACCAGAGCTTCTCGCCGTTGAGGATCCAGTGGGTGCCGTCCGCGCTCTGCTCGGCCGTGGTCGCGACGCCGGCGGGGTCGGAGCCCACGTCGGGCTCGGTGAGCGCGAAGGCGGAGATCGCACCCTTGGCGAGCCGGGGCAGGTACTTCTGCTTCTGCTCCGGGGTGCCGAACATCTTGAGCGGCTGCGGCAGGCCGATCGACTGGTGGGCCGAGAGCAGCGCTGTGAGGTTGCCGTCGAGGCTCGTCACGAGCCCGATGGCGTGCGTGTAGCTCGTCTGGCTCAGGCCGAGGCCGCCGTACTCGGTCGGGATCTTGATCCCGAAGGCGCCGAGCTCGCGCAGGCGCTCGACGAGGCGCTCGGGGACGACGCCCTCGCGGTCGATGGCATCGCTGTCCACCTCGTCGCGCATGAACGCCGCGAGCCGCTCCATGAACGGCCGCGCGCGCTCGCGCTCCGCCTCGGCGAGCTCGGGGTAGGGGTGCACGAGATCGAGGCGGAAGTTCCCCTCGAAGAGCTCGCGGACGAAGCTGGGCGCTTCCCAGTCCTTCTCGCGCGCCGCCTCGGCGACCTCGCGCGCCTCCTGCTCGGTGGCGAGGGACGTCGGGGACGGCGGGGGCGTCGGCGCCGCGGCGCGGGGCTCGAGTACGTCGGTCATGGCGGCGTCACAGGGCAGAGGGTGAGGCGGAGGCGACCGCGGCGGGCTCGCCGCGGTGGAGGATGCCCTCGAGCGCGTCCTCGAGGGCGGCGCGCACCTCGTCGGCCGAGGCGCCCAGGTAGGACGCGGCCACCGCGACGGGGCGCAGGAGGTCGACGAGCGTGGCCGCGCGCTCCCCGGCCGAGACGTCCGAGGGCCGGCGCCGCGCGACACGGGTGCCGCGCGCCCCGTCGGTCACGACGACGCCCAGCTGCTCGAGCTCCTGGTAGGCGCGCGCCGTGGTGCCCGGCGCCACGCCGAGGTGCGCGGCGAGCTGCCGCACGGTGGGCAGCCGGTCGTCGGCCTGCAGCCGGCCCAGCGCCACCGCCTCGCGCAGCTGCGCGACGATCTGCTGGTAGACCGGCACGCCCGAGCTGGGCTGCAGCGCGAGAAACGCGAGGCTCGGGCCCGGCCCGCCCAGGCGGGCGAGGTGCGCGCGGAGCGCCGGCTCGCGGAGCCCCGCCGTGCGGAGGAGGCGCGCCACGTCCCCGTCGAGGGCGAGGAGCGCGACCAGCAGGTGCTCGGGCGAGGCCGCAGCCTCGGTCTCCCCGCGGGCGCCGGCGAGACGCGCGGCGAGGCCCAGCGCGCGCTGGGCGTTGGCACTGAAGGGGAGATCCTCGCTCTCCGGCCGCGGGCGGCGCGCCCGCGGGAGGGAGCTCTCGAGCCGCAGCCGCAGCGTGGCCGCGTCGAGCCCGAGCCCCTGCAGCGCCTGCAGCAGCGGCCCCTCGTCGATCGCCAGCACCGCGAGCGCGAGGTGCCGCGTCGCGATCCGGTCGTGCCCACGCCGGAGCGCGTCCCGGCGGGCCTGCTCGAGGGCGGTGCGGAGGGTGGGCGAGGCGGCTGGTGCGAGCATGGCGCTCCCGCGACGAGGGTGGCGGCGGCTGGTGGGCCGCGTATTGTATCATTTCTACTGTACAAGAATTCGGATTTGTGTCAATGGGAGTGATACAAGTGGCTTCGGCCCTCGCCCTGCACCGCACGGCCGGATGGTCCTTGACCTGAGCGGTCCGCGAGGGAGGATTTCCGGCACATGACCCGTTCCGTCTGCTCGACCTGCCAGGCCTCGATTCCGCCCGACGCGCCGCACTGTCCGCGCTGCGGGCCGCAGAGTCTCACGCTCATCGTGAGCGAGGAGACCGAGGCCTTCGGCCCGGCTCCGGCCGGCGCGCCAGCGGGCGCCGGGGCGGATCCGGACGTGGCGGTTCAGCTGGCGCGGGCGCTCGGGCGGGAGTACGCGGTGGCGCGGCTCCTCGGGCGGGGCGGGTTCGCCGAGGTCTACGAAGTGCACGACACCGCGCTGCAGCGGCGGCTCGCGGTGAAGGTCCTGCGGCCCGGCCTGGCGTGGACCTCGGGGATGCTCGCGCGCTTCAAGCAGGAGGCGCGCTCGATCGCGCGGCTGAGCCATCCGCACACGGTGCCGATCCACTTCGTCGGCGAGGGCGAGGGGCTCGTCTTCTACGCGATGCCCTACATCGAAGGCCGCACCCTGGGCGAGCTGCTGCACGAGCATGGCGCGCTCGCCGTCGAGCGGGCCGTGGCGCTCGCGCTGCCGCTCCTCGACGCGCTGGAGCACGCGCACCGGCACGGGCTCGTGCACCGCGACCTCAAGCCCGACAACGTGATGGTCGAGGAGCGCACCGGGCGGCCGCTCCTCCTCGACTTCGGCATCGCCAAGTGCCTCGACGGCGACGGCGGCCACCAGACGCTCACCGGCTACGTCGTCGGCACGCCGCTGTACATGAGCCCGGAGCAGGCGCTCGGGCAGCGCGGCGTCGACGCGCGCAGCGACCTCTACGCCTTCGGCGCGGTGCTCTACCAGATGCTCACCGGCGCGCCGCCGTTCGAGGGGGCGACGTCGCAGGAGATCGTCTCCCGGCACCTCACCGAGCCCGCCCCCGCGCCCTCGCTGCGCGACCCGCGGGTGCCGCGCTGGCTCTCGGACGTGGTGCAGCGCTGCATGGCGAAGCGGCCCGACGACCGCTACCCGTCGGCCGCCGCCGTCGCCGAAGCGCTCCGGGCCGGCGCCGCCGTGGGCGCTCGCACCGAGCCGCTCGCCGTGGCCGCCGCGATGCCCGAGGGGGCGGCGGCGCACACCGACGGTGCCGCGCCCGCCGCGCGGCCGCGCCGCTCCCCCGCGCGCCGGCGGGTGGAGCGCTTCCTCGGCGTGGCGACCGCCCTCACCGTGGTCGGGATCGGCACCGCGGTGGCGAGCCGGCCGCGGCCGGTGGTCACGATCGAGAACCGGCTGGCCGAGCCGGTGCGGGTGAGCGTGGCGGGCGCCGCGGCGACGGCGCTCGCGCCCGGCGACAGCGTGCGGGTGACGATCCGCCGCGGGGAGGGATTCGCGGCGGAGTGGCGGCTGGTCCGCCCGGTGGATGCGGGCGGGCGTCCGCTGGGCGAGGAGCTGGGCGGGCGCATCCGGATCCCGCGCGTAGACGGCGGGGCGCGGCGCTACATCGATCTCGCGACGCTCGACGCGCGCTACTTCGCGCCGGTGGTCGCGAACCACAGCGGCGTCCCGCTCCGGGTGCGCGTCCTCGCGGGCCCGGCCGATGCGCCCGACTGCGACTGCACGGTGGCCCCCGGCGCCACGCGGGCGCACCTCGGCTACTATCCGCTGCTGCCCCAGAGCGCCGTGGTCGTGCGCGACACCGCCGATCGCACCGCCCGCTTCGACGGGCTCGCCGCCACGGCCACGGTCGAGAACGGCCTCGTCACGCTCGCCGTCGACTCGACGCACCTGCGCGCTCCCGCGCCGGTACACCTGGCACAATCGGCGGGCGCCGCCGCGCGGCCGAGCGCCGAGCGGGCGCGGGTCCGCCCGCCCGCGCCCGCGGCGCCCGCCGATACCTCGCTGGTCGCCGATTCCGCCGGCCCGAGCGACACGACGGCCATGCCGGATACGCTCCCCATTCGCACGCGCCCCGCGGACGATCCGCTCCGCGGGATCTTCCCTCACCGCTGAGCGCCCGCCGACGGAGGCGTGCTAGGCGGATGGCTCGCTGTCGGAGTCGTCCGTCGGCTCGATCAGCGTGCCCCGCACGATCGCGCGGCGTCCGTGCCGCGCGGCGATCGTGTCGAGCACCGACGCGAGCGTCCGGTCGCGCGCCGTCTCGACCGGCGGCGCGTCGGCCGCCTCGTCGAACAGCGCGAGCTGCACCGCCGCGGGCGCTTCGAAGCCCGAGAGGGTGATGCCGAGCAGGCGCGCCGGCGCCCAGCGGTCGGCGCGCAGCTTCGCGAGCAGCTCGCGCGCGACGAGGAAGACGGCGCGGTCCGAGGTGATCGTCTCCGCGAGGGTGCGGCCCGCCTGGCGGGTCGTGAAGTCGTGGTCGCGCAGCCGCACGGTGACGGTGCGCGCCTCGAGCCCGTCGGCGCGGAGGTCGGCCGAGACGCGCATGGCGAGCCGCAGGAGCTCGCGCTCGAGGTCTGCCGCCTCGACGAGATCGCGGGGGAAGGTCTCCTCGCGCGAGACCTGCTTCGGCGCCTCGGGGCCGTCGGTGACCGGCGTCGGGTCGATCCCGCGGAGGCGGTCGTGCAGCCACTCGCCCGTGCCCTCGCCGAACATCGCGACGAGGGCGGCCCGGTCGTAGCGGAGCGCCTGCCGCACCGTCGTCAGGCCCACCTGCCGGAGGCGCGCCTGGAACTTGGGCCCGATCCCCGGGATCGCCGCGAGCTCGAGGGTGGCGAGGAACGCCGCCTCCTCGCCCGGCGCGACGACGTGCACGCCCGGGGTCGGGCCGCCCGCGCGCGGCTTGGCGAGATCCACCGCGAGCTTGGCGACGAGCACGTTGGTGCCGCCGCCGATCGACATCGGCATCCCGGTCCGCGCGAGCACGTCCGCGCGGATCCGCCGCGCCGTCTCGGCGAGCGGCTCGCCGCGGTAGACGCCCTCGGTCCCGCTCAGGTCGAGGGCGAACTCGTCCACGCTGCGCGCGCTGACGACCGGCGCCCAGCGCCGCAGCACCTCCGCCATCTCCCGGCTCTTCCGCCCCACCATCTCGCGCGGCACCGGCACGAACATCGCCCGCGGGCAGAGCCGCGCGGCCTGCGCGATCGGCATCCCGGCGCGCACGCCGTAGGCGCGTGCCGCGTAGGACGCCGAGGTGACCACGCCGCGGCTCTCCGCACGCCCGCCGACGATGAGGAGCTCCGCCGTGGCCACTCCGGGCGGGTCGCCCACGAGCCGCGCGGCGTGGACGAACATGCTGTCCGCGTCGGCGTAGAGGATGCGCCGCGCCGGGCCGGCGGGGGCAGCGGGCGCGGCGGGTGCGGCGGGCGGGACGGCGGGCGGGACGGCGGGCGGCGGGGACGGCGTGTCCATGCGGGGCAATCTACGGCTCGGGCTCGAGCAGCGCCGCGACCTCGGCCGTCGCCGGGTGGCACCGCACCGCGTCGGGCGCGCCCGCCTGCAGGAGGCGTCCGCCCACGAGCACCGCGAGCCGGTCGCCCAGGCGGAGCGCCTCGCCGACGTCGTGGGTGACGTGCAGCGTCGTGAGCCCCTCGCTCCGGTGCAGCGCGCGCAGCTCGCGCCGGAGCTGCCGCCGGGTGACGGGGTCCACCGCCGCGAACGGCTCGTCGAGGAGCAGAACGCGCGGGCCCGGCGCGAGCGCCCGCGCGAGCGCCACGCGCTGCTGCTCGCCGCCGCTCAGCCCCGCGGTGCGGCGCGCGAGGAGGTGCTCCAGGCCGACGCGCTGCGCGAGCGCTTCGACCCGTGCCGCGCGCTCGGCCACGGGGCGCCGCCGCAGCCCATAGCCGATGTTCTCGCGCACGCTCAGGTGCGGGAAGAGGTGGTAGGCCTGGTAGACCACGCCGACGCCGCGCGCCTCCGGCGGCGCCGCGGTGACGTCCGCGCCCGCGAGCGCGACGCGGCCCGCGGCGAGCGGGAGGTGCCCGGCGATCGCCTCGAGGAGCGTCGTCTTCCCGGCGCCGCTCGGGCCGACGAGGTAGGCATAGGCACCTGCGGGGACGTCGAGCGTGACGTCGTGCAGCGCGAAGCCGTGCTCGCCCGCGGGACCGACCGCGACCCGGACCCCGTCGAGGTGAATCACCGCGGGGCGTCCGCCGGCCCCGGGCGGGCGCCGCGCAGCAGGTGCACGAGGACGAGCACGGCGAGCGCCACGGCGAGGAGGAGCACGGCGGCGGGGATCGCGCCCGGGAGGCCCTCGGTGGTGAAGCGGTCGTAGATGAGCACGCTCGCCACCGACGGGTGATAGGTGAGGATGACGATCGCGCCGAACTCGCTCACCGCGCGCGCCCACGCCAGGGCCGACGCGGCGAGGATCCCGCGCCCGGCGAGCGGCAGCGTGACGTGCCGGAACGCATCCCACGGGCCGTCGCCGAGCGAGCGGGCGACGCGCTCGAGCCGCGGGTCCACCGCCTCGAACGCCTCGCGCGCGCCGCCGACGAGGAAGGGCACCGAGACGAAGAGCATCGCCGCCACGATCCCCGCCGGCCGGCCGACGACCTCGAGCCCCAGCGCCGCGAGGGTCTCGCCCACCGCCGTGCGCCGACCGAGGAAGAGGAGGAGGGCGATCCCGGCCACCGGATGCGGCACGACGATCGGCAGGTCGAGAAGGCCCAGGAGCAGACCGCGCCCACGGAAGCGGCGGCGTGCGAGGAGCCAGGCGAGGGGCAGACCGAGGAGGAGCCCGAGTCCGGTCGCCGCGAGGGCCGTGAGGACGGTGAGCGCGATCGCCCGGCGGAGCGCCGGGTCGGCCGCGGCGGCGCCGAGTCCGGACGGAGCGGCCAAGAGCAGCCGGAGCAGGGGCCCGACGACGAACAGCACCAGGAGGGCGCCGAGCGTCGCCGGGACGATCGCGGCGGGGCGGGGACGGGGCGTCATGGGTCGGTCCCGAATGATACCGCGCCGGGGCGGGCGACGCACCACGGCCGGTCATCGGGAGTAGCGCCTATTGCCGACTTCGGTCCCGGACCGTAGTGTGATTCCGGCGCCGGTGGACCCGTTCCGCCCGGCGCCGTCATCTCCGCTGTACGCTCGGTTCTACGCAGGTGCAGGCACCGCGGCCCCGGCCGCGGTCTCGTCGATTCCGCAGGTCCGTAGTCGGCACTCGGCCGGTACGCTCATGCGCCTACGCTCATGCGCCCACGACTCGTCCGGCCCTCATGGCCGACGGCGGCCGCGTGCATCCACCCTCTCTCCTCTCCGGAGGGCTCTGCCGATGGCCCGTCTCCCCCTGCTGGCTCTGGCCGGCGCCGCCACGCTCACCCTGGCGGCCTGCAGCGACTCGAACTCCAATCAGCCCACCGAAGCCACCGCCGCCGCACCTGCCGTCGCCGCTGCCGCCGCCGGCAGCGCCCGCGAGGAGGTCATGCCCGGCGAGGTGCTCGTGAAGGTGCGCGCCGGTACCGACGTCGCCGACCTCGCGCGCGGGCACGGCCTCGCGGTGGCGGGGCGCGGCTACCAGGACGCGTTCGTCGTCCTGAAGGGCGCCACGGGCGCCGAGCACGCGAACGCGCGCGCCGTCGCCGCCGACCGGCGCGTCGTGTACGCCGAGCCGAACTATCTCCGGCACACGACCGCGATCAACCCGAACCTGTGGGCGTTCTACAACCCGGGCGGGCTGAACATGAAGTTCACGAGCGGCAAGTCGAAGGGGCAGCCGCTGCCCGCGAGCTACGCCTCGGTGGCCGACGCCGACGAGGACAACGTCGAGGGCTACGCGGCGGGCGGCAGCGACGTCGTGATCGGCAGCATCGACACCGGCGTCGACCTGGCTCACCCCGAGTTCACCGGCCGGCTGATCGCGGGGAAGGACTGGTACAACAACGACAACGACCCGACCGACGACGACGGCCACGGCTCGCACACGACGGGCACCATGGCCGGCTCGACGGTGGGCGTCGCGGGCGTCTCGGGCGCGGCGCCGCACGTGAAGGTCTACGTGCAGAAGGTCTGCGGCCGGCGCGGCTGCCCGACCTCGGCCATCGTGAGCGCGATTCGCGCGGCGGCCGACTACCCCGGCATGGTCGCGATGAATCTCTCCCTGGGCGGCTCGACCGAGTCGCAGGCGGAGAAGGACGCGATCGCCTACGCGACGGGCAAGAACGTCCTGGTCATCGCCTCGGCCGGCAACGACGGCACCGGCACGGTGAGCTGCCCCGCCTGCGACCCGAACGCCATCTCGGTCGCCGCGACCACCTGGCGCGACGAGCTCGCCTCGTACTCGAACTGGGGCAGCGGACTCGACATCGCCGCGCCGGGCGGCAGCTGCTACTCGAACACCTCGGCCGAGGGGTGCATCTACAGCGCCTACAAGGGCGGTGCGTACGCGTGGCTCCAGGGCACCTCGATGGCCGCGCCGCAGGTGACGGGCACGGCCGCCATCGTCGCCTCGAAGGCCGGGCTCCGCGGGAGCGCGCTGCGGAGCCGTCTCGAGAGCACGGCCGACGACAAGGGCGCGGCGGGCTACGATACGCAGTTCGGCAACGGTCGCCTGAACTCCTACCGCGCCGTCACGGGGAGCACGCTGCCGTCGCCGCAGTGAGCTCGCGACGGCGGGCGGCGAACGACGGCGGGGCCCCGAGGGGCCCCGCCGTCCGTTTTTTGGACGCTGTACGGTTTCTGGGGAATTGTGCCGCTCGGGTTCGGGCGCTAGCGTGACGCGGCCCCACTGTCAGCGACAGCTCCGGTTCGTCCGGCCCGGCGAGGTGCGCCGGCGCCGGGAGCGATGGTAATTTGCCCGTCGCTTCCGGGGCCGCACGGCCCCACGCACCTCGGTCCGATCCGGAGAGAGAGATCCCCATGCGCGTCGGTTTCCTGGGGCTGGGCGCGATCGGCGCCCCGATGGCCTCGCACTTCGCCCGCGAGCACGAGCTCACCGTCTGGAACCGCACCGCCCAGCGCGCGCGCGACTTCGCTGCGCGCCACCGGGCGCACGTCGCGGCGACGCCGCGCGAGGTGGCGGAGCGGAGCGAGGTGGTGCTCACCTGTCTGCCGACCTCGCGCGAGGTGGAGGCGCTGCTCGACGGGCCCGACGGCCTCGAGGCGGGGCTCCAGCGCGGCGCGCTCTTCCTCGACTGCACCTCGGGCGACCCGGCCACGAGCCGCCGCATCGCCGAGCGGCTCGCGGCGCGCGGCGTCGCCTTCGCCGACGCGCCGGTGAGCGGCGGGACCAACGGCGCCGAGGCGGGCACGCTCACCGTGATGGTGGGCGCCGACGCCGCCACCTTCGCGCGCGCGCGGCCGGTGCTCGAGGCGTTCGCGAAGAAGATCGAGCACCTCGGTCCGGTCGGCGCGGGCGACACGATGAAGGCGGTGAACAACGCGCTCCTCGCCGCCAACATCCGCTCGCTGGCCGAGGGCCTCGTGACGCTCGTGAAGGCGGGCGTGCCCGCGCGCACGGCGGTGGAGGTGCTCAACGCGGGGAGCGGGCGCTCGTTCGTGAGCGAGGCACTCGTGCCGGAGCGGGTGCTCACGGGGGACTTCCCGGTCACCTTCCGTCTCGCGCTCCTCGACAAGGACGCGCGCATCGCGCTCGGCGTGGCGGAGGCGGCGGGCGTGGACGTGCCCGTGCTCGCGCTCGTGAGCGAGCACTTCCGCCAGACGCGGGCGACGCTGGGCGAGGAGGCCGACTATCTCGAGATGATCAAGGTGGTCGAGGCGCAGGCGGGCGTCGAGGTGCGCGGATGAGCGGTGGGGCGGGGGAGGGCGTCGAGCTCCGCGCGGCGACGCCGGCCGACGTCCCCGTCTTCCTGGACCTCGTGGATGCGCTCGCCGACTACGAGCAACTGGCGCGGCCGGACGCCGCGGCGCGCGAGCGGCTCGTGCGGGACGGGTTCGGGCCGCAGCCGCGCTTCCGCGTCCTGCTCGCGCTCGTGGACGGGGCGCCGGCGGGCTACGCCTTCTTCTTCGAGACCTACAGCTCCTTTCTCGCGCGCCCGACGATGTACCTCGAAGACCTCTTCGTGCGGCCCGAGGCGCGGGGGCGCGGGGCGGGGCTCGCGCTGATCCGCGCCGTGGCGCGCGAGGCGGTGGCGCGCGAATGCGGTCGGATGGAGTGGACCGTGCTCACGTGGAACCGGCTCGCCATCGACTTCTACGAGCGGCTGGGCGCGCGCCCGCTCGAGGAGTGGCGGACCTGGCGGCTCGACGGCGACGCCCTCGGGGCGTTCGGCACGTGAGGGGCGGCCGTCGGGGGCGTCCTCGGCCCGGCCGATTCCTGCTTGCCGCGTCCCGTCCGGCGGGCGAGCTTCCTCCTTCTTCCGATCATCGGACCGCCCGCGGGTCGCGGGCGGCGTCCTGACGAGCGAGGCGAGATGAGTGATTGGGGTGCGACCGAGCGGGTGAGCGCCGAGGTGCAACTCGCCGACGGCCAGAGCCTCCGTGGCGAAGTGTACGTGCAGATGCGGGTGGCGCACCGGGCCGGGCCCGAGACGCTGCTCGAGCTCCTCAATCGGCCCGAGCCCTTCTTCGCGCTGACGGCCGACGACGGCGTCACCTTCGTCTCCAAGGCGCAGGTGGCGATCGTGAGCAGCGAGGCCACGAGCCCGCTCGACGATCCCGCGCGGCTGGGCGCGGCGAAGCGCATCGGACTCGCCGTCACCGTGGCCGGGGGCGAGGAGTACACCGGCTGGGCGGCGATCGAGCTCCCGCCCACCCGCGCGCGCACGCTGGACTTCCTCAACGGTCCGGACCGGTTCTTTCAGATCGGGACGGACGACGCGACGCGGTACGTCCACCGCGCCCATGTGCGGCTCGTCCGCCCTCTCGACTGAGCGACCCGTGGCCCAACTCGATCCGTTCATCAACCTCATGTTCGAGCGCCGCGCCGACGGCCTGCAGATGGTCGCCGGCCGCCCGATCTCGCTCACGGCGCGGGGCGCGGTGCAGCCCGCGAGCAAGACGGCGCTCACCGAGGGGCAGATCCTCGGCATCGTGCGCGAGCTCGCGCCGTCCGAGGTGGCGCCGCTGGTCTCGCCGAGCGCGCTGGTGAGCTTCGTCTACCACGCGCCCGGCGGCGCCGTCGCCGTCGAGCTCCAGCCCACGGGCGAGGGCCTCACCGCGCACCTGCGACCGGCGGGAGCGGGCGCCGCGGGGGTCACCGCGGGGGCCGCCTCGGCCGCGGCGGCGCCGACGTCCGCCGTGCCGGCGGCGGGCAACGGCCAGGGCGCCACCGTTCAGGGCCGCGCGGCCGACGCCGGCGCGCGCGCCGCGATGGAGCAGCTCTTCACGCAGCTGGTGGCGAGCGGCGGCTCCGACCTGCACCTGCGCTCGGGGGAGCCGCCGATCATCCGGCGCCACGGCGAGCTGGTGCGGCAGGACGCGCCGCCGATCCCCGCCGAGCGGCTCGAGGCCCTGCTGCTCGCCATCATGGACGAGCGCGTCATCCACGAGTTCGCCGAGATGGGCGACGCCGACTGGGCCTACGAGCTGGGCGACGAGGCGCGCTTCCGCTGCAACGCCGGGCGCGACCGCTTCGGGCCGTTCGCCGTCTTCCGCATCATCCCGACGAAGGTGATGTCGGCCGAGGAGATGGGGCTGAGCCCGCAGGTGCAGCAGCTCTGCTACCTGACGAAGGGCCTCGTCGTCGTCACCGGCCCGACCGGCTCGGGCAAGAGCACCACGCTCGCGGCGATGGTGGACCTCATCAACCGCACCCGCACGGACCACATCCTGACCATCGAGGACCCGATCGAGTTCGTGCATCAGAGCCGCAAGTGCCTCGTCACCCAGCGGCAGGTGGGCGTGCACACGAAGGGGTTCAAGCAGGCGCTCCGCGCCGCGCTGCGCGAGGATCCGGACGTGATCCTCGTCGGCGAGATGCGCGACCTCGAGACGGTGAGCATCGCGATCGAGACCGCCGAGACGGGCCACCTCGTCTTCGGCACGCTGCACACGACGACCGCGGCCTCGACCGTGGACCGCATCATCGACCAGTTCCCCGCGGACCGGCAGTCGCAGGTGCGCGTCATGCTCTCCGAGTCGCTCAAGGGCGTCATCGCCCAGACGCTCTGCAAGAAGATCGGCGGCGGCCGCGTGGCGGCGCGCGAGATCCTGCTCGCCATCCCCGCGATCTCGAACCTGATCCGCGAGGGGAAGACGTTCCAGATCCCCTCGATCATGCAGACCAACAAGAAGGCCGGCATGATCACGCTCAACGACGCCCTGATGGAGCTGGTCGACAAGGGGCTCGTCGAGCCGCAGGAGGCCTACATGAAGTCGGTGGAGAAGTCGGGGATCGTCGCGGCGCTCAAGGCGAAGCGCTTCGACACGTCGTTCCTCGGCGAGGCATGACGGACGGCGGGAGCGGCGGGACGGCGGGACGGCGGGAGACGGCGCCGATCCTCGTGCTGGTCGCGCCGCAGGACATCGTCAACATCGCGAGCGCCGTGCGCATCGCGAAGAACTTCGGCATCGACCGCCTGCGGCTCGTCGCGCCGGAGGTGTTCGATCCCTATCGCATCGAGGGGATCGCCCACAACACCGCCGACCTCGTCGAGCGGATCGAGATCGTGGACACCCTCGACCAGGCGCTCGCCGACTGCGTCTGGAGCCTCGCGCTCTCGGCGCGCGAGCGCACGGCCAAGCGCCAGAGCTTCCGCCGCCCCGAGGAGGCCGCGGCCGAGGTGGTCCGGCGCGCCGCCGAGGGCCCGGTGGCCCTCGTGTTCGGGCGCGAGGACAAGGGGCTCTCGAACGAGGAGACCGACCGCTGCCAGGCGCTCGTGGCCATCCCCACCAGCCCCGCCTACCGCTCGCTCAACCTGGCGCAGGCGATCGCCATCATGAGCTACGAGTGCTGGCGCGCGCGGGGCGGCGAGGCGGCGATCGTGCCCAAGCCGCCGCGGCGCGAGGCGGGCCCGGCGACCGGCGAGCAGCTCGAGTTCGTCTTCGGCGACTGGGAGCGCGCCCTCTGGGCGATCGACTTCTTCAAGACCCGCCGCGCCGGCGCGGTGATGCGCTCGTTCCGGGAGCTGATCTACCGCGCGGGGCTCGACGGCCGGGAGGCGACGCTGCTGCGCGCGATGGGGATCGAGGTGGTGCGCTACCTCGAGCGCGTCGGCGCGCCGATCCACGCGCGCGGCCCGTCCGAAAGCGATGCGCCGGCCGCCGAACCGGGCGCCGGAACGGCCGCGCCCGAATCCGAGTGAATGAGTCGGAAATACTGACGCGGCTTCGGGTTGTGGAATGAATGGTCGTGTTTATGTTTCTGCGCGCTGCGGGCCCGGGAGCCGCCGTTTGCGGTGCGCGCTAGTGAATTTTTTCACACAACCTGATGGGTCGAGATGATGCGTAAGCTGGCCATCGTCGTGGGAGGGGCGGGTCTACTCGTCCTCGCACTGGTCCTGACCGTCGGGGGCGGCATCCGCGCGCAGCAGCGGGGACCCGCCGCGGCGGATTCCGTCCAGGCGCCCGTCCTCGCCGCCGGCGACACCGCCGGGCTCAAGGGCCCGGTCCAGCCGATCTTCTTCCGTCACGACATTCACGCCGGGCAGTACAAGATCCAGTGCCAGTACTGCCACTATACGGCCAACGTCTCGACCGAGCCGGGCATCCCGGCGATGCAGACCTGCATGGGCTGCCACCTCGTCGTGGGCGGCACCGACAGCAGCCACAAGGTCGAGATCAAGAAGCTGCGCCAGGCGTGGACCGAGAAGAAGCCGGTCGAGTGGGTCCGCGTCCACTACCTCGCGCGGCACGCGCACTTCCCGCACCAGCGCCACATCAAGGCCCTCGGCCCGAACGCCTGCGCCAGCTGCCACGGCGACGTGCAGCGCATGCCGCGGGTCTTCAAGGTCCAGAACGTGAACAACATGGGGTTCTGCATCAGCTGTCACATCGAGCGCAAGGTCTCGCGTGACTGCTCGGTGTGCCATTACTGAGGCCAGCGGCCGAACGTCCCCAGGAGCACTGATGTCCGACGAGAGGATGTCCGACGAGAGCGAGCGCAACGGCATGGACCGGCGGCGCTTCCTGACCGTTCTCGGCGCCACGAGCGCCGGGGCCGCCGCGCTCTCCGGCTGTTCGACGCAGCGCGTCGAGAAGCTGATCCCCTACCTGGTGCAGTCCGAGGACCAGGTGCCGGGCGTGCCGACCTACTACGCGAGCACCTGCACGGGCTGCGCCGAGGCGTGCGGCCTGCACGTGAAGGTGCGCGAGGGCCGCGCGGTGAAGCTCGAGGGCAATCCCGAGCACCCGGTGAACCGCGGCCGCCTCTGCTCGCGCGGCCAGGCCGAGCTGCAGGGGCTCTACAACCCCGGCCGCCTCGCCGGCCCGATGCTGCGCCAGGGGAGCGAGTTCAAGCCGGTCACCTGGGAGCAGGCGCTCGCGCGCTTCGCCCAGGAGGTGCAGAAGGCGGGCAACCGCATCGCGGTGGTCTCGGGCGCGGGGCGCGGCACCTTCAGCGATCTCCTGACCGACTGGACGACGACGCTGGGCGGCACGGTCGTGCGCTACGAGCCGTTCGCGCACGAGGTGCTGCGCGAGGCGAACCAGCGCACCTTCGGCACCGACGCGCTGCCGATGCACGACTTCGCCCGCGCGCGCTACATCCTCTCCTTCGGCGCCGACTTCCTCGACACCTGGCACGGGTCGATGGAGAACCAGCGCGGCTACGCCGAGGCACACGGCTTCGAGCGCGGCCGCCCGACGGCGAAGCACGTCTACTTCGCGCCGCGCATGGACCTCACCGGCCTCAACGCCGACGAGTGGTACACGATCAAGCCGGGCACCGAGGCGGTGCTCGCGCTCGCGATCGCGAACCTCGTCGCCGGCGTGCGGGGCGGGGCGGGGGTGGCCGCGGGGCTCGCGCAGTACACGCCGGAGATGGCCGAGCGGGAGACGGGCGTCAAGGCGGCGGTGATCCGCCGCGTCGCCCGGGAGTTCGCCGAGGCGCAGCCGAGCCTCGCGCTGGCGGGCGGGGTCGCGGTGCAGCACAGGAACGCGCTCGAGACCTGCGCGGCGGTCAACGTCCTCAACAGCGTCGCCGGCAACATCGGGCAGACGGTGCACCTCAACGGCGACGTCGCCGCGAGCGACGGCTACGCCGGCCTGGCGCAGCTCGTCGGCGCGCTGAACGGCGGCCAGGTCGGGCTCCTCGTCGTGCACGAGGCCAACCCGGTCTACGCGACGCCGAAGGCCGCCGGCTTCGCCGCGGCGATGCAGAAGGCGGGCTTCCGCGTCTCGACCTCGCCCTACCTGGACGAGACCGCGGCCGCGAGCGACCTCCTGCTGCCGAACCTGCACGGGCTCGAGCGCTGGGACGACGCCAACCCGCGCGCCGGCGTCTACAGCCTCATGCAGCCGACGATGGAGCCGGTCTTCCAGGGGATGCACACCGGCGACGTGCTCCTCAAGACGGCGAAGAGCGTGGGCGGCCCGCTCGCCAAGTTCACCGCGCCCTCCTTCGAGGCGCACCTGCAGCGCGCCTGGGGCGCGCTGCAGGGCACCGTGGGCGGCGCGCAGGGCGGCGGGAGCTTCGACGACTTCTGGCGCGCGGCGCTCGCGCGCGGCGGCGTCTTCACGGCCCCGAAGGCGGCCGCGACGCCGGCGCTCGCCGCCACGGCGCTCACCTACACCAAGCCGGCCTTCGAGGGCGACGGCGAGTTCGTCTTCCTCGCCTACCCGCACTCGATGCTCTACGACGGCCGCGGCGCCAACAAGCCGTGGCTGCTCGAGAACGCCGACCCGGTCACCAAGATCACCTGGCACAGCTGGATCGAGCTGCACCCGGCCGTGGCCAAGCGGCTCGACGTGCGCGACGGCGAGATCCTGCGGCTCACGAGCCCGCACGGCACGATCGAGGCCCCGGCCTATCTGTACGCCGGGCTGCACCCCGACGTGGTGGCCGTGCCGCTGGGCCTGGGCCACACCGCGTACGGCGACTTCGCCAAGGACCGTGGCGTGAACGCGCTCGACCTCCTCGGCGGCCAGCCGCAGGGGACGTTCCTGCCGTACCTGGCCACCAAGGTGAAGGTCGAGCGCACCCACGGCTACAAGCGCCTCGCCTCGGTGGAGGGCGTGCCGCGCCAGCTGGGCCGCGGGATCGCCGAGGCGATGCCGCTCGCCGCGGCGTCCCAGGGGCTCACGCTCAAGCAGGCGCTCACGCAGGAAGGCCACGCCGAGCACGAGATCAACACCGAGACCGAGGTCGAGGCGATGCTCGGCTGGCGCGAGCGCCAGGTCGAGGGGATCCGCTACGGCAACTACGCGGTGGACAACCCCCAGTGGGGGATGACCATCGACCTCTCCAAGTGCACGGGCTGCCAGGCGTGCGTCACCGCGTGCTACGCGGAGAACAACATCCCCTGGGTCGGCGAGGAGTCGATCTATCGCGGCCGCGAGATGACGTGGATCCGCATCGAGCGCTACTGGGAGGGCGGCGAGACGCCCGACAGCGCGCTCGAGGCCCGGTTCATCCCGATGCCGTGCCAGCACTGCGCCAACGCGCCGTGCGAGCCGGTCTGTCCGGTCTACGCCGCGTACCACACGCCCGACGGGCTGAACGGCCAGGTCTACAACCGCTGCGTCGGCACGCGCTACTGCGCCAACAACTGCCCGTACAAGGTGCGCTACTTCAACTGGTCGGCGTACAACAAGCGGGCCTTCCCCGAGCCGCTCAACCTCGGGCTCAACCCCGACGTGACGGTGCGCGGGCGCGGCGTGATGGAGAAGTGCACCTTCTGCATCCAGCGCATCCGCTACGCGCAGAACCAGGCGCGGGTGGAGGACCGGCCGCTGATGGACGGCGACGTCGTGACGGCGTGCGCCCAGGCGTGCCCCAGCGCGGCCATCGTCTTCGGCAACGTGAAGGACCCGGCGAGCCGCGTGCACCGGAGCAAGCAGGATCCGCGCGGCTACCACGTCCTGGAGGACATCAACACGCGCCCGGCCGTGACGTATCTGGCCAAGGTGCACCAGCGGGCGGAGGCGTAAGCGATGGCCGTCATCACCGCTCCCACGCTGCCGCCGGCGGCGCCCGAGCTCCAGCTCACCCAGACGCACGCCGACGTCACCCGCGACGTCGTCGCGACGCTCACCACGCCGAGCCGCGGCTACTACATGCTGCTCTTCGGCGCGGTGGGGCTGTTCCTGGTGGGCGCCTTCACCTTCATCATGCTGCTGAAGGACGGGCTCGGGCTCGCCGGCTACAACCCGCCGATCTTCTGGTCGGTCTACATCACGACCTTCGTCTTCTGGGTCGGCATCGGCCACGCCGGCACGCTCATCTCGGCGATCCTCTTCCTCTTCCGCTCGCCCTGGCGGACCGCGGTCTACCGGGCGACGGAGGCGATGACGGTCTTCGCCGTCATGACGGCCGGCCTCTTCCCGATCATCCACATCGGGCGCCAGTGGGTCTTCTACTGGCTGCTGCCGTACCCGAACCAGCGCTACCTCTGGCCGAACTTCAAGTCGCCGCTGCTGTGGGACGTCTTCGCCATCTCGACGTACCTCACGGTGTCGACCTGCTTCCTCATCTTCGGCCTCATCCCCGACGTCTCGGCGGTGCGGGACAAGGTGTCGGGCTGGCGGAAGTTCATCTACGGCCAGCTCGCCCTCGGGTGGCGCGGCACCGACGTGCAGTGGCGGCACTACTCGCGCGCCTACCTCTATCTCGCCGCGCTCGCCACGCCGCTGGTGCTCTCGGTGCACTCGGTCGTCTCCTGGGACTTCGCCAGCTCGATCATCCCCGGCTGGCACGGGACGATCTTCGCCCCGTACTTCGTCGCCGGCGCCATCTACTCGGGCATCGGCATGGTGTTCACGCTCGTCATTCCGCTCCGCAAGGCGCTGAAGATCGAGCACATGATCACCGACTACCACTTCGACAACCTGGCGAAGCTGACCCTGCTGACGGGCTCGATCCTGTTCTACGCCTACGGCATGGAGTACTTCGTCGCCTGGTACTCGGGCAACGCCTTCGAGCAGACGACCTTCTTCCGCCGCGTCTTCGGCCCGATGTGGTGGGCCGGCTGGACGATGGTCATCTGCAACGCGTTCGTCTCGCAGCTGCTGTGGTTCCGGAAGATCCGGACCAACCTCACGTCGCTCTTCGTCATCTCGATCTTCATCAACATCGGGATGTGGTTCGAGCGCTACGTGATCATCGCCAGCTCGCTGTCGAACGACTACATCCCCTGGGCCTGGGCCACGATGAGCCCGACCTGGGCCGACTGGGGCATCCTCGCCGGCTCGTTCGGCTGGTTCGGCATGTACTTCCTCCTCTTCGCCCGCACCTTCCCGATCGTGGCGATCCAGGAGATCAAGGAGATGATCCCGATGCCGCGTCTGCGGGCCGGGGGAGGGCACCACTGATGGCCCTCCCGCTGCCGTTCTCGAAGGCCAAGCCGGTGCCCGGCCTGCTCGCCAGCTTCGCGCACATCGACGCGGCGACCGACGCCATCCGCGCCCTGCGCGCGAAGGGCTATCGCCGGCTGACCGTCTACTCCTCGCACCCGAACCACGAGCTCGAGGAGGCGCTCGAGCACGGGGTGAGCCCGGTGCGCATGTTCACCCTGCTGGGCGGCATCGTCGGCGTCTGCGCCGGCTTCGGCATGCAGATCTGGATGAACCTCGACTGGCCGGTGCTCGTCGGCGGCAAGGCGATCGTCGCGATTCCCGCGTTCGTCGTCATCGGCTTCGAGATGATGGTGCTCATCGGCGCGCTCGTGACGCTCTTCGCCGTCGGCGGCCTCTCGGTGCTCTTCGGCCGGCGCGGCATCGCCTACGACCCGAGCTTCAGCGACGACCGCATCGGCGTCTTCGTCCCCGTCGGCGGCGCGCAGACCGGCGCGGTCGAGGAGATGCTCCGGCGCGCCGGCGCCGTGGAGGTGCAGCATGCGGCGTGATCCCCGCGTGGTCCTCCTGCTCGCCGCCACGCTGGGCCTCGGCGCCTGCGACTGGTGGTACGACCGGGTCCCCTCCCCGGACGACCTGATGCACGCGGTGCCCTGGTTCGATCACATGATCACCCAGCGCAACGTGCACCCGTACTCGCGCGCCGACATCCCGCGCTTCACCGTGGACGGGACCGTGCCGGTCACCGGCGGCGAGCCCGACTGGTCGGCCGAGTGGGCGACGGGCAACGCGACGACCGCCGACAAGCTCGTCAATCCGACCCGCGGCAAGACGCTCATGCAGGAGGTCGCCTGGCCGACGCTGCGCCAGGGCACCGGCCTGCTGCCGGGCGAGGCCACCGGCATGGGCCCCGCCACCGGGGCGCGCGCCGCGGCCACCGCCGACACCTCCATGCGCGCGGCGGCGAGCCCGATGGCCGCGCTCGCCGCCGCGTCGCGCCACACCGGCCCCGCGATCCCGGTCATCCCGGGCACGATCGCGGCCCGCGGCGACACGCTCTACGGCATCTTCTGCGAGGTCTGCCACGGCCAGGCCGGCGACGGCAAGGGCCCGGTCGGCCCCAAGGTCGGCGCCCCGTCGCTCCTCACGCCCCGCGCGCGCGGCTACACCGACGGCTATCTCTACAGCATCATCCGCTACGGCCGCGGCGTGATGCCGCGCTACGGCGACAAGGTCTACGAGCCGGCCGACCGCTGGGCCGTCGTCAACCACGTCCGCAAGCTCCAGGGCCAGGGCGGCGCCGACAGCGCGGCGGCCCCGGCCGCCCCGGCCGCGCCGGCCGCGAAGACTCCGGGAGGACAGCAGTGATTCGCGAGAGCGAGATCCGCACGCGCCTGGCCCAGCACGCCGTCGCCGGGCGCTACGGCGCCTTCCTCGGCATCGGCGGCGGGCTCTTCCTCCTCGGGCTCATCCTCTGCCTCTTCTGGGGGCTGCAGGGCGCCGACGCGGGGCGGGCCTGGCAGGTGTTCCACGTCAACTGGCTCTTCTTCACCAGCCTCGCCGGCGGCAGCATCGCGGTGGTGGCGGCGCAGAAGATCACGAAGGCGAAGTGGTCGGGGCTCATCATCCGCTTCGCCGAGGCCGCGGTGGCGTTCTTCCCGCTGTCGATCCTCGGGCTCATCCTGATCTTCACCGTCGGCTACCCGCACATCTACGGGCCGATGACCGAGCAGCTCCACTCGCTCGGGCACAACAAGGCGGTGTGGCTGTCGCACGACTTCATGTTCGGGCGGCTCCTCGTCGGCCTCTGCGTCCTCTACTGGGTGGGCTGGAAGCTCGTGCGCGCCGACCTCGTGCCCGACATGCTCGAGGCGCGCCAGGCGGCGACCGGCACGCGCCGGCGCATGTTCGAGCGCTGGGCCGAGCGTGACGGCTTCGACGGCTCGCCCCACGCGCTGGCGTGGCAGGAGGCCAAGATCGCGCGGCTCGCGCCGATCTACGCCGTGCTCTACGCGATCGTCTTCACCTGGGTCGGCTTCGACGGGATCATGGCGCTCCAGCCGCACTGGTTCTCCAACCTGCTCGGCGGCTGGTTCTTCATGGGCGCGTTCCTCGGCGGCTTCACGCTGCTCGCGCTCACGATGCTCTACGGCACGAAGCACCTGGGTGTGCGCGACCTGCTGAGCCCGAAGCAGCGCCACGACCTCGGCAAGCTCATCTTCGGCTTCACGGTCTTCTGGGCCTACCTGATGTGGGCGCAGTTCCTCATCATCTGGTACGGCAACATGCCCGAGGAGACGGGCTTCGTCTTCGCCCGGCTCTGGGGCAACTGGCTGCCGATCGGCCGCTGGGTCTTCCTCGGCATGTTCGTGATCCCCTTCATCGGCCTCCTCGGCGTCGCGCCGAAGAAGTCGCCGGTCACGCTCAGCTTCTTCGCCGCGGTGAGCCTCGTCGCCCTCTGGCTCGAGCGCTACCTGCTGGTGATGCCGTCGGTCACCACCGCCAACGGGCCGCGCTTCACGATCGCCGAGGTCGGCCCCACGGCGCTCATGGCGGGTCTCTTCCTGCTGACCTACGCCCTGTTCGCGCGGACCTTCCCGATGCTCTCGCCCCGGCTCGCGGACATCACCCTCCAGCGCGAGCTCGGCCACGGCCACGTCGACACCGCGATGTACGAGCACGACGAGGCCGCGAAGGACTACATCCACGAAGCGGACGTGGAGAAGGATCTGGCCTGACGGGCCGGCGGTCGCAGGCGGGCGCAGGCGGTCGAGGACGGTCACGCCGCCCCGCCAGTGAAAACCCTCCGGGGCTCATCGCGAGCCCCGGAGGGTTTCTGTTTGCGCGCAGTGCCCGACCGCCGCCGACCGTCGTCGACCGCCGTCGACCGCCCTACTTCTTCTTCGGCAGCGGCGCCACCGGCGCCGGCGATCCGCTCCGGATCTCGGCGTTGAGGCGCCGAATCATGGCCAGGAGCGAGTCCGAGGGGAGCGGGGCGGTGATCGCCAGGATCCGGTCGCCGACGCGCATGGCCATGGCGCCGTCACGCCCCTGGATGCTCGAGGCGTTGGCGTCGTCCTGCAGTGTCGGCCAGGGGGACGGCGCACCGCCGCTCGAGCGGCCGAGCAGGCTGGAGACGTCGGCCGCCGGTCCCTCGATGGTGCGGATCACCTCGCCCGACTGGAGCTGCTGGGCCACCACCATGAGCGGCCGCTGGCCCGCGTCGCCCCGCTGCACCTGGACCTGCATGACGGGGAGGCCCTCGATCCGCGGCGGGAGCTGGCCGTCCGAGTCGCGCGCGCCCTCGAACGGCAGGGTCTGCCACATTCCGTTCATCTGCAGGTCGCCGTCCTCCGGGAGCCGGCTCGAGCTGATCTGCAGCGCGGCGGGGCGGCGTCCCTCGGACGACCGGTCGCCGCCGCTCACGTGATTGCGCTCCTCCCGCTCCTCGAGCGCGCCCGGGCGGAGGGACTCGTCGGGCGCGGCCGGGCGGGCGGCGTGGGCCGCCGGCAGCGCGGGCGCGGGCCGCACCGGTGCGGCCGCGGGCCGCTGCGCCACCGCCGGGCTCCCGGCGGGCACCCCGAGGGGGTGCCCGAGCGGCGCGGGCGGCTGCGTCGCCACGGCCGGTCGCTCGCGCACGCCGGCGGCGAGCGGCGCGCGGCGCGCCGCGGCCTCGTGCTGCTGCAGGATGCTCAGGCCCCAGCCGAGGCCCAGCGCGGCGACGAGACTCGCGGCCCAGGCCGCGAGCTGCAGCCGGTGCCGCCGGAGCGCCTGCCGCTCGGCGTGCCGCGCGCGCAGCGTGTCGAACGCCGGCGGGATGCGGCGCGGCGGGGCCAGCGTGGCGAGCAGGGCGGTCGTGCGGTCGCGCAGGGCGGCGATCCCGTCACGCGCCTCGCGGCAGGCGTCGCAGCCCGCGAGATGGCTCTCGATCTCCACGCACTGCGAACGGCTCAGGGCCTGGTCGAGATACGCGTGAAGCTCCTCCTCAGGAATGTGCCGCATGACTCTGGTCGTTCGGGTGTTGGCGTTCGTAGGCGTCGAGGAGCCGCTTGCGGGCGCGGGCCAGGGTGGTACCGATCGCCCCCACCGCGAGGCCCGTCCGCTCGGCGATCTCGGGATACGAGAGGCCGGCGTCCCACAGCAGCAGCACCTCGCGGTCGCGCGGGGTGAGGACGTCGAGCGCGCCCTGGACCTGGGCCATCTGCTCGTCGTGCTCCACCTCCTCATCGGCCGTCGGGGTGCGCGCCGGCTGCACGAGCGGCTCGGTCTTCAGCAGGGTCAGGTGGCGCTTGCGGCGGATCGCCGCCCGCGCCTCGTCGCGCGCGAGGTTGGCCGCCACGGCGAAGACCCAGGCACGCGGCTTCTCCGGCCGGTGGGCGAGCGCGCGCATGAAGACCTCCTGCGCGAGGTCCTCCGCGCGATCGGCGTCCCAGACCTTGCGGTACAGGAAGCGCACGACGGCCGTGTAGGTCGTCTGATAGAGTTCCTCGAGCTCGTCGGCCACGCTCACTCCAGGATCCGGGGGAGGCTACCCGTCGCCGCCAGTGCTTCGGAGACGAGCCGGGCGTCCCCGATCGCACATTCCCGCGTCGCGGCCCGCCGCGCGGTGCCTGCCTGCCTGCCTGCCGACGCCCGGCGGCCGGGCGCCGTTGGGGCGGGCCCGCGCGAGGGGCCTGCGACTCAGGCCCTGACCGCCGGGCCCGCCGGCGCGGCGGGCAGGGGTGTCGGGGCCGGCACGCTCGTCCGGCGGCGGCGCATGAAGACGCACCCCGGGTGGAGGCCCGTCTTCTTCTCCGGCCACGCGCTGCAGAGATCCGGCTTGGCCGGCCGTCCGTCCGCCCGGTCGCGCCCGTGCAGGGTGCAGTTGACGCCGCCCGGCTCCAGGTAGGCGCACGCCGAGATCATCTCGGCCTCGATCGAGAACTCGCCGGGCCGGGAGATTTTGCAGAGATACGGCGAGCGGCGGCTCCGCACCAGGGCCTCGAGTCGGCGCTGCGCGCGCGTGCACATGATCTCGATCTGGAGGTCGCGGCAACAGGCCGCGCCGCGCTTGTGGTCGGCGGTGGCGCAGGGCGCGCCCGCGCAGGGATTGCCGCCGTCCTCGGTCGGTGCGAGCACCGGGAGCGAGCGCGGGGCGGGAGCCGACGGCGGGAGCCGGCGCGTGGCGAGGCGCATGTCGTCCACGACGCGGAAGCGGTTGCCGCCGAGCTGCCGTGGCTGCGGGATGCGGCGCGGACGCGGCGCGCGGCCGCGGAATCCGTAGGCGCCACAGGTCGCCTCGCCGCCCTCGGTGCGGAGGAACTTGCAGGGGACGTGCAGGACGGCGTCGGCGTAGAGGTCGCCTTCGCCCGCCCAGAGGTCGGTAAAGGTGATGTGCTGCGTATGGCCAAGGAGCCAGGTCGCCTCGTGGTCGAGGGAGGTCTTGCCCTCCTCGAGCGTCCCGATCCGGAGCGTCACGCGCACCGAGTGACACTGGGAGCCGAGCCGCTGGCAGGGGGGGACGGTGGGAACCGGAGGGGCGGATCGACGGGCGCGCGGCGCCATGCGTGCTCGATGCTCGGGAGAGGGGAACGGACGCGGGACGGCCCGCGCAAGACAGGGGGGAGTATACGCGGGCGTGCCCGGGGGAGCCAGCGGGGGGCGCGCCACCGCCCCTTCACTTTGCAGCCGAACCGACTATGATTGTCCACGCGCCTTGTGAAGTTGTTCACAAGATCGCGTGAAGCGGCAATCTCAACTCGGCTTGGAGGCGGAACAGCGATGCGTGTGACTGCGACTGTGGCGGCGCTGGCCCTGGTACTGGCGGCCTGCGGCGGCGAGAAGAAGGGCACGGAGGGCACGGCCACGACCGACACGACGGCCGCGGCTCCGGCGGCGGGTGGCGAGAACGCGGCGGCTCCGGCCGCGACGGGCGCGACGCACAACGTCGAGATGACGATGGTCAACGGCCAGCCCCGCTACGTCCCGGCGGAGATCGAGGTCAAGCCGGGCGACCAGATCGTCTTCAAGAACGGCGAGGGCGGCCCGCACAACGTCTCGTTCTGGGGTGACAGCATCCCGTCGGGCGCCGCGCAGGCGCTCCAGAGCGGCATGCCCGACCAGACCGAGCCGCTCCACGGCCCGCTCCTCGTCGAGAACGGCGCGACCTACACGATCACCATTCCTGCCGCGGCGCCCGAGGGTGAGTACAAGTTCTACTGCCTGCCCCACCTCGCCATGGGCATGAAGGGCGAGATGAAGGTCAAGAAGTAAGCAGGCGGTCTGGCGGTCGAGGGCGGTCAGGCGGTCACCCGCACCGCCCTCGAAAAACCCTCCGGTGCTCACGGCGAGCACCGGAGGGTTTCGCGTTACCCCCACCGCATCCCCCGCCGCTCGAGCGCCGTCGCGACGGCCGCCACTCCGAAGCCGACGGCGAGGCCGGCGAGGGCGTCCACCGCGTAATGCATCTGGCAGTAGACGACCGCGACGGTGAGCAGGATCGTCGGCACGAGGAGGAGGAGGTCGAGGCGGCGGGAGCCGATCGTCGCGGCGATGGCCGCGGCGACGGTGGCGGCAACGTGCGACGAGGGGAACGCCGCCCCGTACGAGCTGCCGCTCGCCAGCGCGTCGTAGACGAGCCGTGCCATCGTGTTGTCCATGAACGCGCCGTCCGGTCGCGGGAAGGCGTAGTACGGCCCCGCCACCGGCAGGAAGACGAAGAAGAGATAGCAGACGAAGAACGTCGCCATCACCATGAAGATGAAGCGGCGCAGTGCCTGGAAGTCGCGCCGCCACGCGAACCAGAGCGCGGGGACGGAGAGAATGAGGTAGTACGCGAGATACGCCCCGTGCAGCACGGTGGACCAGAAGGTGCTCGGGTAGCGCTGCCACCAGACCCGGCTCACCTGCATGCCGAAGAGCGCCTCCTCCCAGCCCTGGACGAGCGCGTCGTGGGTCGCCGCGGCGCCCGCGCCGTTCAGCACGTCGAGCGCGGCGTAGAGGGCGACGAGGAGGATGAGCGGGTAGAGCTCCCGCAGCGCGCGCCCCACCGCGCCGAGCCCCGGCCGGCGCACGAGGTAGATGAGGAGCACGATCAGGAGGTGCGCGCCGAGAAGCCACCAGCAGCCGGGCCAGCGCGGTGCGCGCACGAGCGCGACGACCGAGATGATCGCGACGTAGCCGAGGAGGAGGTACTCCACCGGGCGGAGCCGGCGCCACGCCCCCGGAACCGAATGGGAGGGCGCGGCGCGGGGGCCGGCTAGAGCCATCGAGCCGAGCGGTACCAGGCGTAGGTCTCGGCGAGCCCGGCGGCGAGGTCGTGCGCCGCGTGCCAGCCGGTGGCGCGCATGAAGGGCGTGGGATCGCCGGTCCAGGCGGCCTCGAAGAACTCGTTCGCCTTGTCGGCGTTGAGGATCGTCGCACGCCTGGCGGCGGCGGCGGCCGTGCCGGTGACGTGGAGCGCGAGGCGGCCGGCCCACTCGGGGATCGGCACGAGCCGCGCGCGCGAGCGGCCCATGAGGCGCGCGACGGCCTGAACGAGCCCGGCGCTCGTGAGCACCTCGGGGTGGTTCACGTAGTAGGTGCCGCCGAGCACCGCATCGCTCGAGCCCGCGGCGACGAGCGCCTCGGCGAGGTCGGGGGCGTAGACGGCCGAGATCTCCTGCGAGCCGCTGCCGAAGACCGGCACCACGCCCGTGCGCGCGATCTTGAAGATCTTGATGAGATTGTCGCGGTCGCGCGGGCCGTAGATCGTCGGCGGGCGGAGGATGGCCCACGGCAGCGGGCTCCGGCGGACGACCTCCTCACCGGCGAGCTTGCTGCGGCCGTACATCGTCACCGGCGCCGAGGGCTCGTCGGCGGTGCGGGGACGGCCGGGACGGGCGGGGCCGCCGGCGGCCATCGAGCTGACGAGGACGAAGCGCGGGGCGCGGCCGCCGCGCTGCGCCGCACCCTCGGCCGCCCGGAGCAGGTTCGCGGTGCCGTCGCGGTTGGCGTGCAGGTACTCGGCCTCGTTGCGCGCGGCGACGGCGCCGGCCACGTGGTAGATCACGTCCTGGTCGGCCACCGCCTCGGCCAGCGCCTCGGTCGCGTGCAGGTCGCCGCGGACGAGCCGTACCCCCTGGCGCGCGAGGCCCTGCGCCTTGCCGGGCGAGCGGATCAGGGCGGTCACGTCGTCGCCGCGGGCGACGAGGGCGTCGACGAGATGGCTGCCGAGGAAGCCGGTGGCGCCGGTGACGAGCGCCTTCATGCCACGCGGTCGTACAGCCGGTAGGTCTTGTACCGGCGCCAGCCGATCTTCTCCATGCCCAGGTTCATCGCCGCGTTGTCCTCGAGGATCCAGCCCGCCTCGCCCCAGGTGATCCCGTGCGCCAGGCCGTGGTGCCAGATCCAGTGATAGAGCGCGGCATCGAGCCCCTTGCCGCGGTACTCGGGCAGGATGCCGAGGAGCAGGACGCGGAGGCGGTGGATCTTCCGCGTCTTCAACATGTAGAGCACGGTGACGAGCCCGCGCAGGAAGCCGCCGTTCGGATTCCTTTTGAAGGCGACGTTGAGGTCCGGCATCGCGAGGGCGAAGGCGATCGGCTTCCCGTCCTTCACGATGAACGGCACGAGATCGGGCACCACGACGGGCCTGAACTGCTCGGCGAGGTGGTCGATCTCGTGCTCGGTCATCGGCACGAAGCCCCAGTTCTTTTCCCAGGCCGCGTTGTAGATCGCCTTGACGCGCTCGACCTCGCCCGCGAAGTCCCGCATGTCGATCGCCCGGAGCTCGACGCCGAAGCGCTTCTTGATGAGCTCGATGCCGCGCGTCAGCCGCTCGGCCAGCTCGCCCGTGGGCTCGGTGCCCTCGTAGCAGTACATGTTCTTCGCCGTGGCGAAGCCCGCGCCCTCGATCAGCTCGACGTAGTAGGGCGGGTTGTACGGCATCATGAGCGTGGGCGGGGTGTCGAAGCCCTCGACGAGGAGCGCGCACTCGTCGTTGACCGAGAAGCTCGCCGGACCGCGCAGGACGTCGAGCCCGCGGGCGCGCACCCAGCGGCTCGCCTCGTCCAGGAGCGCGTCCGCCACGGCCTGGTCGTTCTCGGCCTCGAAGAAGCCGAAAAAGCCGACCCGGTCCTCGTGCGTCTCGTTGTGGAGCCGGTTGTGGATCGCGGCGATGCGGCCGACGACGCGGCCCCCGCGCTCGGCGAGGAAATACTCCGCCTCGGCGTGCTCGAAGAAGGGATTCTTCCGGCGATCGAGGAGCGTCGCCACGTCCCGACGCAACGGCGGGACCCAGAGAGGGTCCCGCGCGTGGAGTCGATAGGGCAGGTCGATGAACTTCCGGAGGTCGCCGCGCCCGTGCACCGGCCGCACGGCGACCCCCGCGGCCACCGCCGTCGTCAGATGACCCCCAGCTCGCGGCCGACCGTCTCGAAGATCTCCAGGGCGTAATCGATCTGCTCGAACGTGTGCGTCGCCATCACGCTGGTGCGCAGGCGGCACTGGCTGGGCGGCACCGCCGGCGGCGCGACCGGGTTGGTGAAGACCCCGGCCTCGTAGAGCTTCCGCCAGAAGAGGAAGGTCTTGTCGATGGGCCCGATGAGCACCGGCGCGATCGGCGTGGTGGTGGGGCCGATGTCGAAGCCGAGGCGCCGGAAGCCCTCGTGCAGCCGCCGGGTGTTGGCCCAGAGCCGCTCGCGCCGCTCCGGCTCCTGCTGGAGCACCTGGAGGGCGGCGAGGACGCCCGCGGTGTTGGCCGGCGGGAGCGAGGCGGTGAAGATCATCGGCCGGCTGTGGTGCCGGAGGTAGTGGATGACGCTTTCGTCGCCCGCGACGAAGCCGCCGATCGAGGCGAGCGACTTCGAGAAGGTGCCCGAGATGAGGTCCACCTCGTCGGTGAGGCCGAAGTGCGCCGCGGTGCCGTCGCCGTTGGGCCCGATGACGCCGAGGGCGTGGGCGTCGTCCACCATGAGCGCCGCGCCCTGCCGGTTGCAGACCTGCAGGAGGTTCGGCACGTCGGCGATGTTGCCCTCCATCGAGTAGACGCCGTCCACGACGACGAGCGCCCCCCGGGCCGCCCCGCGCCGCTCCAGCTTGCGCTCGAGCTGGCCCAGGTCGCCGTGGTTGAAACGCTCGGTCTCGCCGTAGGACATCTTCGCGCCGTCGACGATCGAGGCGTGGTCGAGCTTGTCGAGGTAGACGATGTCGCCGCGGCCCACGAGGCCCGAGACGGCGCCCAGGTTGGCCTGGTAGCCGGTCGAGAAGACGAGGCAGTCCTCCTTACCGAGGAACTCGGCCAGCGCCCGCTCGAGCTGCCCGTGCAGGTCGAGGGTGCCGTTCAGGAACCGGCTGCCGGTGCAGCCGGAGCCGTAGCGGTGCAGCGCCCGCTGCGCCGCTTCGAGGACCTTGGGATGGTGCGTCAGGCCGAGGTAGTTGTTCGACCCCAGCATGATGCGGTCCTTGCCCTCGATGACGACCACCGTGTCCTCGGACTCGGAGATCGGCTTGAAGTAAGGGTAGAGCCCCGCCGCCTGGATCTCTCGCGCTGCCGTGAACTGCTTGCATTTGTCGAACAGCGCGACGTGTTGAAGGGTCTGGGTTTCCACGTGACCTCGGCCTCGAAGAGTGTGAGGGAACGCCTCACATCACATTGTAACAGAATGGCTTAAACTAGCGTCCGGAGCCCGGTGGCACAAGCCGAACGGCCCGGTCCCCGCGGCCGCCTCCCGGCGGCAGTGTCGAGACGTCCGACGGTGCAAGGGGCGCGCCACGCGCAGCGTTGCGCGCAAATGGCCTCATGCGGGGGAAACCGGTGCCGTGGCCCGCGCGCCGTCTCCTACGTTGGGCCGGTCGGCTCCGTTTCTCCCTGGTCCCACGCCGCCTGGTCCCGCGAGGTCATCGTGCTGCGAACCCGCCGCCCGCCGATCCGGTTCCGCGCGCCACCCGCGGTGGCGCTCCCGCCCATGCTCAACGTGGCCCTCCGTGCCGCCTCCCTCGCGGCGCCCCTCGCAGCGCTCGCCGCCCTGGGCCCCCTCGCCCCCGCGCTCGCGGCGCAGTATCCGCGCGGCGAGCCGGGCCGCTTCGAGGTGCGGGGACTCGATCTCCGCCCCACCGGCGGATGGCGCGGACGGGGCCGCGCCGTGCGCGAGTTGCGGCGGCGACTGCTCCAGCAGGGCGCGGCAGCGGCCCTCAACGCGCGCGCTGCGGCCGGAAGCGCCCTGCGCCTGGGGGGCCGGCTCGGGATCCCCGTGGTGCCCGTCACCTTCCCGCTCGGCGGGCCGGCGGGCCCGACGCCGATGCCCTTTCCGCCCTCCGCGTATCGCACGGCCCTCTTCCATGGCCCCGGCGTGGGCGGCGGCTACAGTCTCACGACCTGGTTCGACGAGGCCTCGAACGACGCGCTCCATCTCGACGGCACGGTCTTCGACTGGGTGCGGGCGCCCGAGCCCGATACCTACTATGAGGACGGCTGTCACGGCATCGGCGTCGTCGCGCCCTGCCCGCACGGTGGCCGGCGGCTCGGCGAGCTCCTACTCCACGCGCTGCGGCGCCTCGACGCCGGGCCCGGCGCCGATACCCTCTGGGCCGCCTTCGACGACGACGGCCCCGACGGACGTCCGAACAGCGGCGACGACGACGGCGTGGTGGACGTCGCCGCCTTCCTGCAGCCCGAGCTCGATGGCGCCTGCGGCACGAGCAACCTCTGGGCCCATCGCTACACCCTGAGCGCGCTGACCGGCGCGACATCCTACGTGACGCGCACGCCCTGGGCGGGCCATCCGGGTCGCTTCCTCACCATCGACGACTACACCCTGCAGAGCGCCGTCGGCGGCGACGACGCCTGCTCCGCCGGGGCGATGCTGCCGATCGGGACGCTGGCGCACGAGACCGGTCACGTCCTCGGGCTCCCGGACCTCTACGACACCGGCGATCCCCGCACGCGCACGCAGGGCATCGGCGCCTGGGGGCTCATGGGCAGCGGCAACTACGCGACCCCGGCGAGTCCCGCGCGGCTCGAGGCGTGGTCGCTCGCCGAGTTGGGCTGGGTGGCGGTCGACACCCTGCGCGCGAGCCGCACGGTACGCCTGGCGCCGGTGGCGAGCGCCGACACGGTCCTCCTCGTGCCGCTGCCGGAGCGCGACGAGTACTTCCTCCTCGAGAACCGCCAGGCGGAGGAGAGCGACACCGCCGCGATGAGCCCCGCGCGGGGCCCACGGTCCCTCGGCCCGGGACTCCTCGTCTGGCGGGTGAGCCCGCGCCAGCTCGCACTGCACGGCTTCGACGCCGACAACGCGGTGAACACCGGACCGGTGCACGGGCTCACGCTGCTGCAGGCGGACGGCCTCGCGCAGCTCGACCGGGCCGGTGCGTCGAGCCGCGGGGACACCGGGGATCCATTCCCGGGCGCCGCGCGCAACGACAGGCTCGCCGCGACGACGGTGCCGGCGGCGCTCCTGAGCGGCGGCGACTTCGCCGGCTTCGCCATCGACTCGATTCGCGAGGTGGCACCGGGGAGCGCGGGGCCGATCGTCTTCCGCTTCCTCCGCCGGCCGCGCTCGGTCGTCACCCCCGACCCGGTCGGCGCCGGCGCCGGGGCGACGGTGCGGGTGCGCGGCACGGCGTGGCCGCAGTGGGGCGACGTGCTCGCGCCGGGCGACACGCTGACGATCGAGGCGGATTCGCTCGTCACGAGCGCGGACGGGCGGGCGGTGGTGCACTTCGCGGCGTGGAGCAATGGCGGGTCGCGCGTGCAGCGGCTCACGGCGGGCGAGCGTCCCGACACGCTCGTCGCCCGCTACGCGGTGGTGGACGTGCTCACCGTGGCACAGGCGGCCGCCGCCCTGCTCGGCCGCGCCGCGCTCACCGCCGATCAGGCGGCCCGGCTCGACGCCGCCGGCAATCGGAACGGCGTCTACGACCTCGGCGACTTCCTCGCCCTGACCCGTGCGGTACCGGACGCGCCCTCGACCCGGCGAGGGCGGCGATGAGTCGGCGGGCCCTGGCCGGAGCTCTGGGCACGGCGCCCGCCATGGTCGCCGCGGCCGCGCTCGTCGCCGGCGGGTGCGGCGGGGAAACGACCGGGCCGTCGGGGCCCGTGCCCCCGGCCCCGGCCGCCGGCACGCTCACCGTCGTGCTCGCGACGCCGCGCACCGACGACGGCGCGCTGATGCTGGTCGTCACGGGCGGGCCGGTGCACGCCGTCGCGGCGGCGCCCGAGCTCGCCGGCGCCGCCGTCTACCAGGCGGCGCTCGATTCGATGCGGACGCGCGTCATCCTCACCGGACCGCTCGCCGCCGGGCCGGTGGCCACGCTGCAGGTGCCGGACGTCGGGCGGTGGACGCGCTACCGGCTCACGCTCGAGCAGGTCGCCTCGAGCGTGAGCCTGCAGCCGCAGCCGCTCGCGGGCTACCGGCTGTCGGTCGTCGCACGCTGAGCCCGTACGCTCCGCGCGTGCGGGGGCCGGAGGCGTCAGTCTGGGGGGAAGAGGGTCACGAGGCGCGGGTCGATCGCGACGTGCACGACCGCACCGATCGCCGGCGCCTCGGCGGCCGGGACAGCCGCCTCGAGCGTCACCGTTCCGAGACGGACACGGACCGAGGCGCGGTCGACGTGCAGAAGAATCTCGACCACCTGGCCGGCGGGTGCCGCGGCGCTCCGGGTGAGCCGCACGGCGTCGGCGCGGAACACTGCCACCACCGGACCGGGACGCGCCGGCGTGGCGTTCGCACCGATCGTCCCACCGACGACCGCGCCGGGGAGCGGCAGCGCACCGAGCGGCGAATCGAAGCACGCACCGTCCCAGTGGCCGCGCACCTCGTTCGGGATGCCCAGGAAGCGGGCGACCGCGAGCGACGCCGGATGCCGGAAGAGGACCGCGGGCGGGGCGAGCTGCTGCAGACGCCCCTCGAGGAGGACGCCGACGCGGTCGCCGAGGCGCGCGGCGTCGGCGAGGTCGTGCGTGGCGACGACGAGCGCCGGACGGTAGCGCCCCTGCAGGTCGAGCAGCAGTGCGCGCATCTCCTCGCGCAGCGACGGATCGAGTGCGCTGAGCGGCTCGTCGAGGAGGAGCACGGGCGGCCCCGCCACCACCGCGCGGGCGAGCGCGACGCGCTGACGCTGGCCGCCGCTCAGCGTCCGCGGCGCGCGCCGCCCGAAGCCCGCGAGCCGGACCGCGGCGAGCGCCTCGTCCACCCGCGCCGCGATCGTGTCGCGCGCCACCCCGCGCACCCGGAGCGGGAAGGCGACGTTCTCCGCCACGGTGAGGTGCGGGAAGAGGAGCGGCGCCTGGTGCGTGTAGACCGCGCCCCGTCGCTCGGCCGGCGTCGTCGTCACGTCGGCGCCGGCGACGCGCACGCGGCCGCTCGCCACCGGGGCGAGCCCCGCGATCGCGCGGAGGAGCGTGGTCTTGCCCGCGCCCGAGGGGCCGAGCAGCACGAGCCGCTCGCCGGCGGCGAGCGCGAAGGAGATGTCCGCGAGCCCCGGATCGGCGCCGAAGGAGACCGCGAGCGTCTCCAACTGGAGCGCGTCCACCTCGCGGGGGCTCACAGCGCCACCGCCTCGGTGCGGCGGGCCCCGAGAACCACGGGGCCGAGTGCGAGGAGCGCCGGGAGCACGAGGAGCAGGGCGCCCGTCGCGGCCCAGCGGTCCTGGCCGGCGCGCACATAGGCCAGGACCTCGACGGGCAGGGTGCGCACCGTGCCGCCGCCGATCACGAGGGTGAGCGGCACCTGGGCCCAGGAGACGAGCGCGGCGAGCGCGAAGATCTCGAGCAGCGGACGCCGGAGCACCGGCAGCGTCACCCGCCGCAGCACCTCGAGCGGCGGGGCGCCCAGCGTGCGCGCCTGCTCGTCGAGCCGCCGGTCATAGGCGGTGAAGACGCCGAGCGCGTAGAGCGTGGCGTAGCCCGCGGCGGGCACCGCATGGGCGAGGAGGACGCCGACGAGCGTGCCGCCGAGGCCGAGGCGGAGGAGCGTCACCTGCAGCCCGGTGGCGAGCGCGATCGGCGGCACGGCGACCGGCAGGAAGACGAGCGCGGCCGCGAGGCGGCGGGGCCAGCCGGCAAGACCGGCGAGCGCGCGCCCCACCGGCACCGCCACTCCGAGCGCGACGGCGCCTACGCCGAGCGCCAGGACGAGGCTCGTGGCCGCGGCGCCGGCGAGGCGTGCATCGGGCGCGAACGCGTCGCGCCAGCTCTCGAGGCCGAGCTCGGTGGGCAGGAGGGCAGGGAAGAACCAGGCACGCCCCACGGACGCGGCGACGAGCAGGACGAGCGGCGCCGCGGCCGAGAGGGCGAGCACGCAGAGGAGACCTGCGCGCAGGAGGCCGTTGCGCGTCACTGCTCGAGGCCCTCCCACCGCGCGCGGGCCCACTCGTGCGCGGCGACGGCGAGCGCGGCTACGGCGAAGGCGAGCAGGGCGAGGACGAACGCGTCGGCCCGCGCGTCGAGCCCGAGGTTCTCGGCGCGCTCCGCCGTGAGGAGCGGCAGCGCGAGCGGATCGCTCGGCGCGAGGAGGAGCGCGGTCTCGAACGAGCCCGCCGCGAAGACGAACACCGCGATCACCCCCGGCAGCAGCCCGCGCCAGAGGAGCGGCAGCGTCACCCGGCGGAGCCGCGCCGCGGTGCCGGCGCCCAGCCCGCGCGCGGCCTCCTCGAGGGCGCGGCCGCGGGTGGCGAGCACCGACACGGCGAGGAGCGCGAGGAAGGGCGTCTCCTTCCACGCCAGCGTGAGGACGAGGCCGATGCCCCAGCGATCATATACCAGCGGCGGCATGTCGGCCGGCGTCGCGACGAGCCCCGCGGCGTGCCCCAGGCGCGCGAGGAGCCCGCTCTG
>DASTSO010000129.1:0-3978 GCA_035760645.1 Gemmatimonadales bacterium | reverse complement strand
GTCGCCGGGTCGGCCGTGGGGTTGATGCGCTCGATCTTCCCCGTGAACGTCGTGTCGGGCAGCCCGTTGACGGTGAAGCGCACGGTCGTGCCCACCTTCAGATCGGCGAGCTGCTCCGCCGGCACGCTCGCCTCGAGCTGGAGCCTGGCGTTGTCCACGACGGTGAAGAGCGCCGCGCCGGGCTGCACCACGTCGCCCGCGTCCACCTGGCGCTCGCTCACGATGCCGTCGAAGGGCGCCTCCACGGTGGCGTTGGCCACCTGCTTCTGCGCCGAGGCGAGCCGGGCGCGCGCGTCGGCCACGGCGGCTTCCGCGACGGCGGCCTGCTGCTGCGCCGTCTCGAGGTCGCGGTCGGCGATCGCCCCCGCCTTGGCGAGCGTGGCCGAGCGCTCGGCGTTGCGCCGCGCGAGCACGGCCTGGGATTCCGCCGTGCGCACCGCGGCGCGCGCGCTGAGGAGCGCGTCCTGCTGCGCCTGCGCCTCGATGCGCGCGAGCACCTGGCCCCGCTTCACCTTCTGGCCCTGCTCGGCGAAGGTCCGCAGCACCGTGCCGCCCACCTCCGCCCGCAGCGTCGCCTGCTGCGCGGGCGCCAGCGTGCCGGAGACGACCGGGCCCGCCTCGAGCAGCGTCGAGTCGGCGACCGCGATGTTCTCGGGGCCGACCGTCATCGGCGGCACCGGCGCGGCCGTCTCGGCCTTGGCGTCGTCGTTCCCCTTGCAGCCGGCGAGCGCGAGCGGCGCGGCGAGCGCCGCGGCGAGCGCGACGCCGAAGGTGGCGCGGGGGAGGTTGAGACCGTTCATGACCCGATGTCCTCGAGGGTGAAAAGAAGTCGCGCTCACCGGAGCCCTCCCGCCGCGGTCTGCGCGGTGGCGCCGGTCGTCGGCACGCCGCCGGGCGCGGGCGCCGGCGCGGGAGCGGGAGTCGTCGGCAGCGCCGGCGTCTGCGCCGCGGCGCCCGCCGCGGCCGACCCGGTCGGGGTGCCGCCGAGCGGGAGATCGCGGAGGAGGGCGGTGCGCACGCGCGCCACCTGGAGGTCGCGCGCCGCCTGGGCGCGGTTCGCCTGCGCCTGCTGCAGGAGGAGCCGCGCGTCGCTCAGCTCGGTCTGCGTCGAGATCCCCTCGCGGTAGCGGATCTCGGCGATCCCGTAGGCGCGCGTCGCCTGCTCCACCGTGCCCGCGCTCGCCTCCCAGGCCGCCTCCGCCGCCGCGAGCTGCGCCGCCGTGTTGCGCGCGTCCAGCTCGGCCAGCTCCTGCGTCTGCCGCAGCCGGAGCCGCGCCTCCTCGATGCCGGCGCGCGCCGCGAGCTTCTCGCCCCCGATCCGCCCGCCGGTGAAGAGCGGCCACCGCAGCGCCAGCGACACATTCCAGTCGGAGACGAAGTCGTTGCCGCCCGGGAAGAGCGACGACGGGAAGGCGATCTCCGCGAACGCCGTCGAGAGGACGAGCGACGGCAGGTTCTGCGCGCGCGAGACGCGGTACTGCCCCTCCGCCGCCGCCACGCCCTCGCCCGCCTGGCGCACCGGGGCGCGCGCCGCGGTCGCGGTGTCGGCGCGCGCCGGCTCGCCGTAGCCCGCCGGCAGGACGAGCGCGGGCGGCGCGCCGGTGCTGTCCTCGAGCGAGGTGGTGAGCGCCACCGCCTCCCCCAGCGGGAGGTTGAGCAGCTGCTTGAGCCGCAGATAGGCCACGTCGCGCTGCGCGCGGCGCTGGATGACGACCGGGCGCTGGTTGTCGCGCTGCACCTGCGCGCGCAGCAGCTCGAACTCGGGCTGGTTGCCGACCTCGCGCGCGAGGCGCGTCTCCGAGAGCGTGCGCTCGGCCTGCTCGAGCGCGGCCTCGGCGATCCCCACCAGCCGGTCGCTCAGCGCGGCGTCGTAGTAGGCCTGCGTGACGTCGAGCACGAGCTGCGCCTGCTGGCTCGTGAGCCCGATCTCGGCGCTCCGCAGCAGCGCCTTCGCCGCGTTGCTCTGCGCCACGATGCGCCCGCCGGCGAAGAGCGTCTGCGACGCCTGGAGGCCGAAGTTCCAGGTGTTCTTCTGCCCGAACGGCAGGCGCGAGAACGACGCGAACGGGTTCACCGACGACAGGCACTTCACCGCCTGCTCGAGCGAGTCGACCCGCTGCTCGATCGGCAGCCCCGCGGGCGGGGCGAACGCGGTGCAGCTCGCCGGCGCGCTCGTCGTGTCGGCCGGCGTCGAGTCGCTCGACTCGAGCGCGCTGAACTGCGAGCGCAGCGTACGGGTGTAGGTGCCGGTGCCGGTGAGCTGCGGGAAGAACTCGCTCCGGGCGCGCTGGAGGTCGCCGCGGGCGCGCAGCACCCCGGCCCGCGCAATGCCCACCGCCTCGCTCGCCCCCTGGGCGCGCTGGAGCGCCTCCTCGAGCGAGAGGGCGCGGCCCGTCGGCGCCGGCGGCACCGGCGCCTGGGCCGCGGCACGCGCCGGGGGCCAGGCGAGCGCGGCGAGGAGGGCCAGGGTCGAGAGTCGAAGAGCGCGCAACTGTGTCATGCCTCGCTTGCCTCGGACGTTCCGATCGCGCGGAGAAAGAGGTGGACGTACTGGCCGAGGGCCTCGTCCTCGGCGTTGCGATACATGTCGGGCATCAGGTCGCGGCCCATGGCGTCGGCGAAGAGGGCCCCCATGAGCATCGCCGCGGCGGCCGCGGGGTCGAAGTCGGCGGCGGCGCGCCCCTGGGCCCGCAGCCGCTCGACGTAGCGGCAGAGCGCCTGAGCCGCGCGCGCCGGGCTGCTCCCCTCCGGCGGCACCATCTCCGGGTGCTCCTCGACCTCGGCCATGCAGGTGCGGACCAGGGTCCGCCGCTCCCGCAGCCGGGCGAGGTGCTCGCGGCTCCAGGCGAGGAGCTCCTCGCGCGGCTCGCCCGGCTCGTCGGGGAGCGGGACGTCGCGGCCCAGGAGCCCCGCCCGCTGGATCGCCTCCTGGATCAGCGCCGCCTTGGAGCCGAAGTGGCGGAAGAGGGTGATCTCGTTGACCCCCGCCGCCAGGGCGATGCGCCGTGTCGTGGCGCCACGAAACCCCGACTCGGCGTAGAGGCGCACGGCGGCATCGAGAAGACGGTCCCGGATTTCCATAGGGGCGACAGGTTAACAGCGTTAAGCCAAACATGCAAGTACCTGCTTGCACTTTCTTGACTCGCCCCCCGGTCCCGCCTACGATTGCCCCGAACCCCGCCCCCCCCCGAGCGGCCTAACCCGAGGAGAGCCCCATGCGCTGGCTGGTGAGGACGACCGACGACCCCGTGGCGCTCTTGCTTCGCCTCGCGCTGGCCCTCGTGATCTTCCCCCACGGGGCCCAGAAGGCGCTCGGCTGGTGGGGCGGTCCCGGCCTCCAGGGCGCGATCGGCTTCCTGCACGGCCCCGCCGGGCTCCCGCTCCCGATCGCCTGGCTGGTGGTCGCGATCGAGTTCCTGGGTCCCATCCTCCTCTTCATCGGCCTCCTCGGCCGCCTCGGCGCGCTCGGGATCCTGTTCGTCATGATCGGCGCCGTCCTGACCACCCACCTCCCGAACGGCTTCTTCATGAACTGGTCGGGCCAGCAGCAGGGCGAGGGCTTCGAGTTCCACATCCTCGCCGCCGCCCTCTGCCTCGCGATCCTCATCCGCGGCAGCGGCCTCTGGTCGGCCGATCGGGCGATCACGCGGCGGATGGACATGAACCCGTACGGGCCGCGGACCTACTAGCCCCCCCGCAGTCATTGCGAGGGTGCGCAGCGCCCGACGCAATCCCCCGGCATGCGAACGGAGTCCACGGGACGTCGTGCTCGAACCGACGCTCCGTGGACTCCGATGTGTTTACGGGGGGCGGAGCGTCAGCCCCCGTACCGCGCCATCGCGAGCTCGACGATCCGCTCGATGAGCTCCTCGTACGGGATCCCCGCCGCGGCCGCCGCCATCGCGAACTCGCCGCCGCGCTCGAGGTAGCAGCTCGCGTTGACCTCGAGGACGTAGAGCTCGCCGGTCTCGGTGAGCC
>DASTSO010000128.1:0-3894 GCA_035760645.1 Gemmatimonadales bacterium | reverse complement strand
CCCCCCCCGCCTGCTACACCGTCTCCAGCGGATACTTCCGGAGATAGTACTCGCTCGTCCGCGTGGCGCGCGCGCGGTAGAGCTGCTCTTCCTCGTCGTCCATGTCGTGGAAGAAGAGGTGCAGCGAGCCGGGCCAGAGGGTGACCTGGAGCGACCAGTTGCAGGTGGGCGCGTAGAGCACCCACTGCAGCGCGCCCCCGCCGGCGTCGGTCTGGTAGATCTCGCTCGCCCGCTCCAGCGGTACCGTGGGCGGCATCCCCACGAGCAGCGCCTCCACGGGATCGAACTTCAGCTCCGCCTCGGTCCACGACCGGAAGGTGACGGTCCCGTGCAGGGGCGTCTCGCTCTCCGGCGACTCCACCTCGGTCTTCCACTCGCCCAACAGGTCCCACGCGTGATCCATGGGGCCGATGTTCGGCACGAGCACCGTCGGATGCTTCGGCATCGGTGGCTCCTTCCCGGTGCCGGCGCTAGTGGCCTCGATTCGCCTCCTCACGCCCCGCCCGACCCATCGGGTGATGAATCTTTCGGGGACGTGTTTCGTAATGTAACAACATCGAGACCCCCAACCCGGACCCGCGTATGTATGGCACTCTGGTATTTGCGCTCACACTGACCGCCGGAATCGGCGGCTTCGTTCTGGCTCGGAACTTCGTGCGCCGGCGCCTGCGCTTCGTCGACGCGGTTCGCTCGCCGCTGGCGCCGCTCGTGGCGGGCCTGGGCGCGACGCTCGTCGCCCTGCCGGCTGCGCTGCTGCCGCTCATCGCCGTGAAGACCGCGGTGCTCTTCGGCATCGGCACCGGCTTCGGCACCGCCAGCGGCGTGAAGGCCCTCAAGCGCGGATCCCCACAGTAGGCGATGCCGCCGCGCGCGCAATAGGCGCAAATCACAGCCGCAGCCACCCGGGAGACGCCGGCGTGCGCCGTCAGCGACACGGCGGCGCCCCGCCGGCATCATCCCGCCTCCGCTCGCTGGAGAATGCGACGGACGGCGGCTATGTTTGGCCCTCATGGCGACCGTCACCTGCACCCGCTGCGGCGAGACCCGCGACCGCATGGCGTTCCAGCCCTTCCAGAACGAGCTGGGCCGCCGCGCCTACGACGAGATCTGCGCCGTCTGCTGGAGCGAATGGCTCAAGTTCCAGCAACAGCTCATCAACCACTACGGCCTCAACCTGCGCGAGGCGCAGGCCAAGGAGTTCCTCTTCCGCAACATGGCGCAGTTCCTGTTCGCGGACGGTGATGCACGACCGGAGGGATGAGGCGGCACGGCGCGTGGCGACTCTGACGTGAAACGAGCCTCCGGTGCTGACACCGGAGGCTCGTCATCCATCGGGCCTTCCCGCCGTCCCGCCCTTCCCGCCTAGAACGTCCCCCCCACCCGGAACACCAGGTCCACGCCGGGCCCCGAGGGCTCGAGGTCTTCGGTCATGCCGATCTTCCATTCGCGGCCGTCGCGGCCCTGATGGATCCAGCCGAAATCGAGCGAGAGCTCGCGCCGGTCGAGCGCGGGCAGGCCGGTCCGCTCGTAGACGGGCGAGCCGTACCAGACGTTGGCGAACACCGTCTGCCGACCCCAGAGCCGCGCCCGCAGGCCCGAGCTCGCCGAGGCGAAGACGGCGCGCTGCCACGGCGCGAGCGGGCCGTGCTTCGGCGTGACCCCGACGCCGACGCTCCCCTCGTAGACGAAGCGCGAGCCCAGCGGGAACCGGGCCGTCTCGAGCAGATTCGCCGACGGGACGCCGCGGCCGTAGCCCGCCGGCCCGGTCGCGCTCGGCAGCGTGACGGAGAGGAGCGACTGCAGCTGCGTCCCGTGGCGGAGGCCGACGCCGAGTCGCAGGTCGCCGAGATGGAGCGTCGAGGGCCGCCGGTCCACGACGGGACCGTCCGGCAGCGCGAGGCGGTAGGCGAAGCGGTCGTGCGGGCGCGCCTCGCGCTCGGGCATCCGGACGCCGATGAGGTGGTGGTACCAGTCGAGGAAGCCGTCGAGGAAGCCGGCGTACGCGCCGTCGAGCGTCGCGTCGGCCCGCACGAAGACGCGCGGCGAGAGCGGGTGCACGACGCCGACGCCGAGGCGCAGCAGCTCGCTGTCGAGCAGCACGCTCGACGTCGCGCGCTGGTTGTACTCGATGGTGCTCGCGTAGTCGAGGGTGAGCGTGGTGCGCCAGCGGCGCGCCGATGGCGTCTCGAACGGCTGGAAGTAGAGCCCGCTGCGCGAGGCGACGACCGGGTTGATCGGCGCGTAGGCGGGGAGCCCGCCCGGCGTCTGCGCGCGGCCCGGGCGGACCGCGACGGCGGACGTCGCGACGAGGGTGGCGAGGAGGGCGGCGAGGTGGCGCGCGCGGAGCACGCGCACAATCTATCACGGCGGACCCGCGACGCGGACGGGGCGGGATGCTCAGGCATCCCGCCCCGTCACGCACGCGTCTCGTCGAGCCCGAGACGCTCGCGCTATGGCGTCGTGGTCGAGCGCCGGCCGACGAAGAGCCGGTACAGGAACAGCAGGATCAGGGCGCCGATGATCGAGGCGATGATGCCCGGGCCTTCACCGGGGTTGCGATACCACCCGAGACTCCGACCGAGGAACCCGGCCAGGAAGGCGCCGGCCACGCCCAGCAGCATCGTCACGATAATCCCGCCCGGGTCGCGGCCGGGCATGAGAAACTTGGCGATCGCCCCGACGATCAAGCCGATGATCAAGGTCCACAGGAATCCCATGTGTCTCCTCCCCCAGGTGCGAGATGCAGCCTGTCCGTGCCCCGATAATCGCGGGCCCCTGCGGGGACGGCTGTGACGAGGCGCACAGGGGGAGGCGCATCACATCGGGCTGCCGCCCGGGGCCGGGCTGCGCCGGGGCAGGTCGCCGCGGGGGCCCGTGTCGTCGAGGCTGCCGGTGACGGTCTCGCGGTGGCGGTTGCGCTGGATGTCGAGGCGGAACGTCTCGCCCGGCTCGTAGCTGCGCAGGATGCGCAGCAGGTGCGAGGGGCTCGCCACCTTGCGGCCGTCCACCGCGAGGATGACGTCGCCGCCCTTGAGGTTGAGCTTGCCGTTCTTCGGCGCGCTCACGACCAGGACGCCGTCGTCGGTGCCGAAGTACTGGCCCAGGTCGGGGTTCATCGGCGCCAGCTCGAGCTGGCCGAGCGCGGAGCCGAAGAAGTACGCCGGCGGGAAGCCGGGCTCGTCGTCGGGGCCGAAGCGGAACAGGAACGGCCGGTCGGGCCCGCCCCGCATCGCGAACGTCCCGGGCTCGCTCTCCGTCACGACCCGCACCGTCTTGCGGTCCTTCCACCCCTGTCCGCGCCGCAGCTCGACGGTCACGGTGTCGTTCGGCGCGAGCTGCGCGGCGAGCTCGACGAGCTTGAGCCCCGGCAGCGAGCGCCCGGCCGCGTCGCCCCGGCCCTCCCGCTGGACGAGCGGCGTGCCGTCGAGCCGGGTGATCACGTCCCCCGAGCGGATGCCGGCCTTGGCGGCGGGGCCGCCGGGGGTGACGGCATCCACGTACGCGCCGAGCGAGTCGCTCGCGCGCGCCTGGAGACTGACCTGGATGCCGAGCCGCGCGCGCCGGCCCATGACGATGCTCAGGTACTCCCGCGTCGCGGGCACCCTGTCCCCCTGGCGCCAGACGCGCGTGCGCGCGCCGCCCGAATCCTGCGCGAGGAGCGGGAGCGGCGCCGCCAGCGGCGCGGCCAGCAGCGCGGCCAGCGCCGCGAGCCCGACTCGCGTCCCGAGCCGCCCGCCCCACCGCTCGTACCATCGCTCGTACCACCGATGCTCGGTCTTCACGTCGTGCTCCCGGGGCTCACAGCCCCACGTTGCTGGCGCGGGTGAGGTGGACGTCCACGAGCGCGTCCAGCAGCCCCACCCGTTCCCGCCAGAGGCGCAGCACCTGTTCCTC
>DASTSO010000127.1:0-2072 GCA_035760645.1 Gemmatimonadales bacterium | reverse complement strand
CGCCCCCGCCGCGCGCCTGCCGCGCGCCTGCCGCGCGCCCGGACCCGCACCGGCGGCCGTCCCGCCGGCCGACCCTCACCTCGCCCCCAACCGCTCGGGCTCTGTCCGCGGGAGTTGTTGGTGGCCGCCCCCGCCATGGCTCCGCCCCGCCGCCGCCCCCTTCTTCTCCGCATGTGCATGCCCCCGCTCGCGAGCCCGCCTCGCGCACCGCTTCCCGCCCCGCCGGCCGTACCGCCGGCCGCACCGCCGGCCGCACCGCCGGCCGCGCCGCTTCCCGCGCCGCCGGCCGAGCCGCTGCAGCTGCTCGCCGCGGCCCGTGGCTGCCGGCCGCCCCGTTGCCCCCACTGCGGCGCCCGCGCGCTGATCGGCTGGGGCAACTTCTCCGGCCGCCCGCGCTGGCGCTGCAAGCCGTGCCGGCGCACCTCGAGCGCGCTCACCGGCACCGCGCTCGCCTACACCAAGCGCCTGCCCCTCTGGGGCACCTTCGGCGGCCACCTGCTCCAGGGCCTCTCCTGCCGCGAGAGCGCGCGCCGGCTCGGCATCCACAAGGACACGGCCTGGCGCTGGCGCCACCGCCTGCTCGAGCGGCTGCTCGCGGCTCCCGCCCCGCCGCTCTCGGGTACGGCGGAGCTGCTCGAGGTGCGCCTGCTCGTCTGCCGCAAGGGCGAGCGCCAGCTCGGCCGCCCGGCGCTGCGGCGCGGCCGGCGCGGCCGCTTTGCGCCGGGGCTCGTGGCGAGCAAGCCGGACCCGGGTGCGGCCGCCGGAGGGTCGCTTCTGCCGGGAGCGGAAGCGGCGACGCTGCTCGTGGTGCGTGACCGCCGGGGGCAGAGCCGGGCGGTGCTGCTCGGGCAGCGGGGCCCACCCCTGCCCGGCGACGTGGCGCGGCTGCTGGAGCCGGCGGGCGCGCTCTCGCGCCTGCTCAGCCGGCGCGGCCGCCTCAGCGCGGCCGCGCGCTACGCCCGGCACACGGGCGGGCGCCTCGCGCACGAGCGGGTGCCGCTCCACGGCGAGCACGCCGGAGCAGGAGCAGCCGGGCGGGGAGGAGCCGGGCGGGGAGCACCGGGGCAGGGCGTGCCCGCACCGGGCGTGCCCGGGTCGGGAGCGCCCGGGTCGGGAGCGCCCGGGTCGGCAGTGCTCGGGTCGGCAGTGCTCGGGTCGGGGCCGAGCGGGTCGGCGGTGCTCGGGTCGGCGGTGCTCGGGTCGGGGCCGAGCGGGTCGCGGCGCGCAGCGTCCGGGCCGGGTGCGGGCGAGCATCTGGGGGGTGTGCTGGGGCAGGTGGGGCGGTGGCGGGCGTGGCTCGGTCGCTTCCGCGGGGTGGCGACGAAGTACCTGCTGCGCTACTGGGGCTGGCATCGCTTCCTGGAGGCGGTGCTCTGGCAGGGACCGCTCCGCCGCCTGCTGGCCGCACCCGCGGCGGCGTCCGCGGCGTCCGCGGCGTCCGCGGCGTCCGCGGTGGCGCGCGAGGGAGGCGGAGGAACGCCTGAGGCGAGCCAAGGCAGTCAGCAGGACGCCTCAAGGACGCCTGAGAACGCCTCAAGGACGCCTGAGCGTGCCTGAGAACGCCTGAGCGTGCCTGAGCGCGCCTGAGGACGGCGCGGGAGGGCTCGGGGACGGCGGAGGAAGTTTGCGGGACGGGGAGGGGGAGGCGGCCGGGAGCGTGCGGGACGGCTGCGGGCCGGTGAAGGCATGCTGAGGGCAGGCTGCAGGCAGATCGAAGGCCGAGGGCAGATCGAAGGCAGAGCGAAGGCAGAGCGAGGGCAGAGCGAAGGCAGAGCGAGGGCAGAGCGAGGGGCAGCCGGCAGGCAGAGGAGCGTCGCCGACCGGTCGGGTGCGCCAGACGGCGACGCGAGAGCGCACCGAGCCGGTGACGCATCGAGCCGGTGAGCAGCGAGATGGCGGCAGGCCGAGGCAGCGACACCGCGACCCAGAAAGGGGGTGAGACGGCTGGCTGGTGAGGTGGCTTGCGGGTGCGGCGGTGAGATGAGGGTGGTACTTGCGAGACCGGCGCTGCCGTCGGAGGCGTGGGCGGTGGGTTCGGGCGAGGCGGAGTCGGGCGAGGCGGAGTCGGGCGA
>DASTSO010000126.1:0-18026 GCA_035760645.1 Gemmatimonadales bacterium | reverse complement strand
TCGCGAGCTCGACGATCCGCTCGATGAGCTCCTCGTACGGGATCCCCGCCGCGGCCGCCGCCATCGCGAACTCGCCGCCGCGCTCGAGGTAGCAGCTCGCGTTGACCTCGAGGACGTAGAGCTCGCCGGTCTCGGTGAGCCGGAGGTCCACGCGGCCGTAATCGCAGACCTGGAGCGCGCGGTAGGCTTCCACCGCCACCTTCTGCACCCGCGCGCGCAGCTCGTCGGGCAGCTCGGCGATCACCGAGCGCGTCCCCTTGTACTCGGGGGTGTCCTCCTCCCACTTCGCGCGCGCGCCGACCACCTTCGGTGCGCCCTCGGGGAAGCCGGTGAAGTCCACCTCCACGGGCGGCAGCGCGAGCGGCTGGCCGTTGCCGGCGTTCCCCAGCACGCCGACATAGAGCTCGCGCCCCTCGATGTACTCCTCGGCGAGCGCCGCGTCGCCCACCTCCTCCTGAATCGCGAGCACCCGGCGCATCAGCGCCTTCGCGTCGGTGACGAGACTCTGCTTGCCGATCCCGATCGAGGCGTCGGCCCGCAGCGGCTTGACGAACAGCGGCATGCGCAGCCGCCCGCCCGCCTCGAAGTCGGCGTCGGGACGGAAGACGGCGAAGCGCGGGAACGGGAGCTCGTCGAAGGCGAGGAGCTTCTTGGTGAGCGCCTTGTCCTGGCTGAGATAGAGCGCGCCGGGACCGGAGCCGGTGTAGCGGTAGCCCAGCAGGTCGAGCGCCGCCGCGACGAGCATGTCGCCGCGCACGTCGTCGCCGAACCACTCGGCGAGGTTGAAGACGAGATCGGGCCTCCGCCGCGCGAGCCCGGTGCGCAGCCGGTTCACGTCGTCGTAGACGCCGAGCACCGAGACGCGGTGGCCGCGGGCGCGGAGCGCTCGGGCCACCTGGCCGACGACGACGTCGAAGTCGCCCGCCGTCGGCCGGGCGGTCTCGACCGAGGCGAGGACGGTGATTCTCAGAGGCCCATGCCCCAGCGGACGAGCGAGACGGGGAGCCCGCCGTAGGCGAGCAGCTCGTCGTGGAAGCGGCGCAGCGTGAACGCGTCGCCCGCGCGTGCGGCGTAGGCGTCGCGCAGCGCGCGCAGGTCGCGCCAGCCGACGGCGTAGCAGAGCTGGTAGGTGGGATTGGCGCAGTAGCGGCGTACCTCCGCCTCCGCGCTCGCGCGCTCCATCGGCAGGTGCGCGACCATGTAATCCACCGCCTGGGCCGGCGTCATCCCGCGCGTGTGGAGCCCGGTGTCGAGCACGATGCGCACGGCGCGCCAGAGGAGGTTGACGAGGCGGAAGAGCCGCTCGGCGGGGCCGCGCGCGTAGCCCTCGTCGGCCATCAGGTTCTCGACGTAGAGCGCCCACCCCTCGACGAGCACCGGCGTCCAGAGATGGCGCCGCACCTCGGAGGGGAGCCCCTGCGCGGTGACGAGCTGGAGGTGGTGGCCCGGGTAGCCCTCGTGCACCACCGTCCAGACCAGATCGTGCACGCAGTGCTCGCGCAGCAGCCGCGCGCGCTGTTCGGCGCCGGCCGCCGGATCGGGCTCGGTGACGTAGAAGCGGCCGGTCTTGTCGGGCAGCAACGTCGGCGGCGGATCGTACGCGGCGAAGGGGATGAGCGCCGTGAGGAACGCCGGCGTCGGCACCACCTCGAGCGGCCCCTCGGGGATCGGCGCGAGGTCGCGCTCCAGCACGAAGGCGCGCGAGCGCGCCACCTCGCCGCGGTAGTGGTCGAGGAGGCCGCCGGCCGGGGCGGTCTCCTCGCGCAGGCTCGCCACCACGTCGCGCCAGGAGCGCGTGGGGTCGATCGCGCGCGCCTCCGCCTCCACCGCCGCCGTCACCTCCTGCTGCAGCCGCTGGCCGTAGCGCCACAGCTCGGCCGCGCTCTCGCCGATCGCGTGCGCCACGTGGAGCCGGCGGTTGAACGCCTCCGCCCCGAGCGCGAAGGCCAGCGGATCCTCCGCCGGGGCGATCTCGTCGCGGAGCGCGCGGCCGAACGCCGTGAGCGCCTGGAGCGCCTCGCCCGTCGCGACGGTGAGCTCCTCGGCGAGCTCGGGGGCGGCGGCGCCGAAGACGCGGTTCACCTGCACCAGCAGCTCGCCGCCGCCGCCCAGCATGCCGAGCGCGGTGTCGACGAAGACCGAGGGCGGCGCGTCGAGCGTGGCGCGGGCGGCGTCGAGGAAGGCGGGCGTCGCCTTGAGCCGGTCGAGCGCGGCGGGGGCGCGCGCGGCGGCGGCGCCGTCCCGGCGCGTCAGCAGCGAATAGAGCCCGAGAAAGAGATGCGAGAGCCAGAACTCGGGGTTCCGCTCGTGCGGCCGCTCGTCCTCGAGCGTGGCGAGCGTCGCGCGCACGTCGTTGAGCAGCGCGGTGCGGTCGATCTCGTCGGGGAGCGCCTCCACGTCGAGGTCCTCGATCGCGGTCGCGACCGAGCGGAAGGCGGCGACGTGCTCGCGGACGGCCTCGACGCCGAAGTCGCCGAGGCGGTGGTCCTGCGCCGTCGCGCCCGCCGCGCTCGCCGCGGCGGGGTCGAAGTGCCACTTGAGATCGAGATAGGACCGACACAGCTCGTCAGGGCTGCTCATCGGACTCCAGGGCGGAGGGGGCGACCGGCAGCGCCAGCGCGGGGCTGTCCGTCTCGCGCCGGTAGAGGGCCTCGGTCACGACGCGGTAGCACTCGTTGATCGAGAGCACGCGGTCGTGGCGCTTCGCCTCGGCGAGGAGCGCCTCGACGAGCACGTGGTCGGTGGGATCGTAGCCGTGCTGCTGGAGCCAGTAGCGCACGTTGGCGTGGCCCGACACCGGCGAGATCACGATCCGCTGCACCAGGCCGAACTCCGCCGCCGGCAGGCTCGAGTAGACGCGGTCGGCGAGCGCCTCGCCGCCCTTCTCGAGCGCCTTGACGACCGCCGCGGCGTGCACGCCGGCCGCGGTGGTGAAGGCGTCCGCGCCGACGACGGGGTAGTTGTAGGCGATCGGCAGCCCCAGCGCCTCGGCGACGAGGTGGCAGTAATCGATGAGCCGGGTGAGGTCGCCGCGCGGCGCGCCGAGGACGGCCAGGTTGGCGAGGAGGATGTCCATCTCGGCGTTGCCGGCGCGCTCGCCGACGCCCAGCGCGGTGGCGTGCACCCGGTCCACGCCCGCCTCGACGGCGGCGAGGCAGTTGGCGATGGCCAGCCCGCGGTCGCGGTGGCCGTGCCAGTCGAGAAGGATCGCCTGGCCCGAGGGGCGGATCACCTCGTCGCGCACGAAGCGCACGAGGCGGTCCACGCCGCCGGGCGTGGCGGCGCCGGCGGTGTCGGTGAGACAGAGCCGCCGCGCGCCGTGGGCGATGGCGTGCCCGTAGAGCGCGGCGAGCGTCTCGGGGCGGGCGCGGCTCGCGTCCTCGACGACGAACATCACCGGCAGCCCCAGCCGCGCCGCGGCGCCGATCGCCGCCTCGCTCATCCGGAGGAGCTCGTCGAGCGTCCACCCCTCGGCCTCCATCCGGACGTCGGAGGCGCCGGCGAAGGCCGCCACCTCGAGCACGCACCCCGTCGCCTCCGCGAGGAGGGCGATCGCCTCCACGTCCTCCACCCGCAGGCGGGCGACGGCGCCGGCCTGGAGCGGGAGGCGCGCGGCGACGATCTCGCGGGCGAGCGCCTCGACCTGCTCCGTCATGTGCGGCCCCGCGGCCGGGAAGCCGAGGTTGGCCGACTCGATCCCGAGCTCGGCCATGAGGTGGAGCAGGCGCCGCTTCGTGTCCATCGGCGGATCCACCGCCGAGGGGCTCTGGAGCCCGTCGCGCAGCGTATCGTCGTGCAGCTGGACGCGCGCGGTGCGGTAGTCGAACGCGGTGCCGCGGCGGTTCCAGTCGTAGACGAGGTCGGGGGCGGTCATGATCCAAGTAATGCCCGGTTCGGAAACGGCGTCAAGCGCGCTCGTGACGCGCCCGACGCCGTGGCCGGGATCCGGGACCGGACGCCGTGCGACTCAGGCCCCGCGCACCTCGCTGTGGTCCCCCAGCGTGGCCCCGCCCTGGAAGCGGTCGATCGTCACGTGCTGGCCGAGCATCGCCTGGCGGAGCGTGGCGTTGGTGATCCGGCAGTTGCGGCCGACGAGGGCGTGCTCGACCGTGCTGTCGGCGATGCGGGTACCGGTCTCGATCGTCACGTTGGGCCCCACCGTGCAGCGCTCGAGGACGACGCCGTCCTCGATCAGCACCGGCTCGCGCACCGTGACGTCGGGCCCGACGGCGGGGCAGCGCGCCGCGCCCTGCTTCAGCAGGATCTCGTTCGACTCGAGGAACGTCCCCATCTCGCCGCAGTCGTACCAGCCGCCGACCTCGGCCGCGAGGATCCGCTTCCCGTGCTCGATCATGTGCTGGAAGGCGTCCGTCAGGTAATACTCGCCCTTGTTCGTCGGCTGGGAGAGCGTCCAGTCGATCCCCCGCCACAGCGCCTCGACGTCGCGGATGTAGTAGAGGCCGATGTTGGCGAGCTTCGAGATCGGCTCCGTCGGCTTCTCGACGATCCGCGTCATGTAGCCCGCGGCGTCGGTGACGACCACGCCGAAGCGCTGGTAGTCCTCGACCTCCTTGGCCCAGATGATCCCGTCGGCGTCGGTGCGGTTGATCAGCGTGAGATCGGCCTCGAAGACCGTGTCCACGAAGATGATCAGCACCGGGCCGCGCACGTAGGGCCGCGCGAGGTTCACGGCGCCCGCCGTGCCGTCCTGGACCTTCTGCTCGACGTAGCGCGACGGAATCGGATAGCGCGACGTGGCGTACTGCTCGACCGCCTCCTTGAGGTGGCCGGTGATGAAGATCAGCTCCTCGATGTCGAGCCCCTCGAGCCGGTCCATCACCCAGTCCATGACGGGCCGGCCCGCCACCTTGAGCAGCGGCTTCGGCGTGAGGTGCGTGTGCGGCCGGAGGCGGGTCCCCTTCCCCGCGAGCGGGATGATCACTTGCACGATCAGCGTCTCCCGTAGCGATCGGTGAGGCGGACGAGGTCGTCGAGCTCGGGGGTGGAGGCCTCGAGCACGTCGCTGTCGACGACCGCCTCGATCTGGTGGATGAGCCCGGCGGGGATGTGCACGCTCTCCCCCGCGCGGAACGCCCGGGCCTCGAGCACGTCGCCCGGCTGGGTGCGCAGGATCAGCTCGCCCGCGAGCACGTGCATCGTCTCGTCCTTGCGGTTGTGGTACTGCAGACTCAGGACGTGGCCCGCCTTCACGTGCAGCAGCTTGCCGACGTAGCGATCGGTGCGGGCCCAGACGAGCTCGTAGCCCCACGGCTTGTCGACCCGGAACGGGACGGGCTGCGAGTAGAGCGAGCCCGAGGGCGCGGGGGACGGCGACGAAGTCGAGGACATCTAGCGTTCCACAAGAGAGAGTTCGAAGGAGGACGGCGCCGTGATGCATGACCGGACGCAGAGGCCGCAGCCCACGCATCCCTCGCGCCGCAGCACGGGGTGGCCGCCCTCGTCGATCGCGAGCGCGGCCTCGCCCACGGGACAGGCGGCCGCGCAGACGCCGCAGGCGACGCCCCGGAAGGTGACGCACCGCTCGGGGAGGAAGGTGACGTCCCCGAGCCGGACGCCCGCCCAGCCGTCCGCGGGCGGCGTGAGCGCCCCGGTCGGACAGACCTCGACGCACGGCATGTCGGCGCAAACGGTGCACGGCTGGAGCCGCGGATCGAGGTAGGGCGTGCCCTGCGCGAGCCCGCCCGACTTCGGCACCAGGCGGATCGCGTCGCTCGGGCACGCCTCCTCGCACTTGCCGCAGCGGGTGCAGGCCGCGAGGAAGCCGACCTCGGGCAGCGCGCCCGGGGGCCGGTAGTAGCGGCGCAGCGTCACCCGCTCCTCGGTCTGCTCGACCAGCTTCTTCACCCACCGGTCGAGCCCCGCTCGCAGAAAGCCGCGCCGGTCGCCCTGATCGTACAAGGAAGGCATCGCGGGGAGTATAACGGACCAGGCGGAACGGCGGGACCTCCCGCCGTCCCGCCTCTGCCGCCCTCCCGCCTAGAACGCCGGCTGGAAGCTGAACTGCCAGCGGAAGCCGGCCGACTCGTCCGGGTGGCCGTCCCGCGCGAGGATGGCGCGGCTCACGTAGAGCGGGAAGTCCACCCGGGTCGTGAACACGGTGTTGCCGATGCGGTGCTCGGCGCGGAGGCCGACGCCGGCGTCGCCGAAGAGGTTCGCGTCGTCGCCGAGGCCCCCGGGCACGGCCACGTCCGCATCGGAGACGGCCACGTCGCCGAAGAGCGCGAGGGCGACGCTGCGGAAGAGCGTGGCCCGCGGGCGGGCGAGGAGCGTCTTCGCGAGCTCGGCGTTCAGGGCGACGGCGTAGGTCCCGCTCACGCTCGGGGCGAAGCCGCGCAGGTTCGCGTCGCCCGGATCGTGGTAGAAGACGTTGTTGCGGTTGAACAGCGCGCCGCGCGAGCGGAGGAAGGGGTTGTACAGCGTCGCATACGGGTCGGAGCCGCCGAGATAGATGCGCCGCTGCCGGACCGCGTCGTCCTTCATCTGCACCAGGCCGCCGAAGCCGCGCACGCCCAGGTCGAAGCCCGCGCCCAGGCTCCCCTTGGCGGTGGCCTCGAGGGTACCGCGGAAGTAGAGCTCGCTTCCCGTGGCGTCGCCGGTCGGTGGCGGGACGATGCCGGTGCGGCCGTAGGCGAGGCCGCCGCCGACGGACTCGCGGAAGGCGAGGTCCCACGTCTCCGTGCTCTTCGTCACGCCGCTCGCCCACTGCAGCTCGACGGTGCCGGCGGGCTCCCAGCGGCCCGGGTCGAGGTAGCGGAGGTCGTCGGTTCGCACCCACTGGAGCGAGAGGCCCGTCGAGTAGGCGGGCCCGAAGCCCAGGTGCGGGCGGCGGCTCCAGTCCACCGCGATGCGGGCGCCGTAGCGGCCCTCGAACGAGAACGCTTCGAAGCTCTGCGACAGGTTCGGCGCGCGCAGGAAGCGCGGGTTCCGCACGCGCGCGAGGAAGTCCACGTCCTTCGCGTCGGCTTCGGCACCGGGGTTCGCGAGCCCGGTGCTCGCGGAGATCCAGAGGTCGTTCTGGTCGTAGCGGCCAAGATAGTCGCCGCGCACCCGGCCGCCGAAGGTGAGGCCACCCGCGTCGTTGTACCAGGCGAGCGGCTGGAACCCCAGCGTGTAGTGGTCGCGGGCCGAGCGGGTCTTGAAGTAGGGGTGGACGTAGAGCTCCGTCCCGGGCTCGATGCCGACGAGCTCGCCCCACTTGAAGCCGAAGTCCCGCCGGTTGTTGAGCATGTTCCAGTCGTGCGTGCGCACGCGGGGGTCCACCAGGACGCGCGTCGGCTTGCCCTCGGTGACGAGCTCGACCCACTCGCGCTCGGCGAGCCCCTCGGCGCGGACGAGCGCCGTGTCGGTCTTGCTGAGCACCGCGACCTCGACCGGGATGCGCCCGGCCGCGTGGCGCACCACCTCGACGCGCGTGCGCCAGCGGCCGTCCCCGATCGGGCGACGCTGGACGCGGCCGACGCCGTAGTCGTAGAGCTCGACCGCGTGCAGCCACTGGCCGAAGAAGGTCGAGAGGTCGCGCCCCGAGACCTCCTCCGCCACCGCCTTGAACGCCGCCTCGTCGACGTGCTTGAGCTTCCAGCGGTCGTAGTAGGTGCGCAGGATCCGGCGCATCACGTCGTCGCCGACGATGTAGCGGAGCTGATGGAAGAAGAGCGCTCCGCGGTTGTAGATCATGACGTTGTAGGTGACGAAGTCGCGGTACGCCTCGCTCACCAGGCTGGTCGGCTCGGAGTAGCCCTCGAGGTCGAGCTGGAGCATGCCCGCCTCGGTGCGCTCGTAGCCGCCCGGGCGGCCGTGCTGCTCCCAGAACCAGTCGGTCTGGAAGCTCGTGAAGCCCTCGTCGAGGAAGCCCTCGCGCCACTCGTTGTTGGCGAGGATGCCCATCGTGTAGTTGTGCCCGAGCTCGTGGACGATGAGCCCCTGGTCGGCCGAGCCGTCGTGGATCATCATCGGGAACTCGGTGCCGCCGCCCTCGATGCGGTGCACGTTGGTGATCTGCGGCCAGGCGAACTTCCCGTAGAGCGAGTCGAGCCAGCCGAGCGCGATCTCGGTCCGTTTGACGGCGACGCCGTTGCCCCAGGTGCGCTCGTCGCCCGGCTGGTAGAGGACGTGCACGGCCACGTCGCCCCAGCGGCCGCCCTCGTAGCGGTATGCGGGGTTGAGCGACATGGCGAAATGGTGCACGTCGCGCGCGTACCAGACCATCCGCTTGTAGCCGGGCTCCGCGCCGGTGCAGTCGGCGGCACCCGCGACGTCGGCGCCGTACCAGTCGCGCTGGTAGTCGATCGGGGCGGGGCCGCGATTCGCCCGCTCCCAGCCCGGATCGCCGCAAAGCGCCACGCCGGTGGAGCCCACCACCTGGTCCTCGGGCACGTCGAGCCGGACGCGGAACTCGGCGAACTCGCCGTAGAACTCGCCCGCCGGGTAGAGCGGGTGCTCGGCCCAGCCGTGCTTGTCGTAGACGACGACCTTCGGGTACCACTGCGCGAAGTCGAAGCGGCGGCCCTGGCGGCCCTGGCGGCGCGGCACCGTCGAGGGGCGCGCGTCCCAATCCATCTCCACCGTCAGCGAGTCGCCCGGCGCGAGCGGGCGCGGCAGGGCGAAGCGCACCACGGTGCTGTCGGGCGCGAAGGGATAGGTCGGCTCGACCGCCTGGCCCATGATCCGGACGCGGCGGACGTGGTTGAAGCCGTAATCGGGGTCCTTGAGGTCGTTGAAGCGCCGGCGGCCCTCGGCGCTGTCCGCGTCGGCCCAGCGCGAGCCGGGGCGGAAGGCGTTGAGGTAGAGGTGCAGCGCGAAGGTCTCGAGCGTGTCGGGCGAGCGGTTGACGTAGCGGATCCGCTCCTCGCCCGCGAGCGTGCCGGCGCGCTCGTCGAGCCGCGCGGTGATGTCGTAGCTGACCTGCTGCTGCCAGTAGGGCGCCTTCGGCCCGGCCGTGCGGGAGCCGGCGGCGCCGCTGTCGGGCGCCTGCGCGGCGGCGGGAGCCGCGAAGCCGCCGGCGGCGGCGGCGCTCGCGCCGAGGCCGAGCAGGAGGAGGAGCGCGGACGGAAGCGACATCGACATGGGCGGTCGGGCTCGAGTCGGGGTCGGCCGGCACGGGCCCGCCGCATCGAACGCGTCGACGGCGGAGCCGGCCGGCATGGACGGGGACGGGAAAGAAGGTAATGGCGCCCGCGGCGGGGGGATACGGGGGGCGATGAATGGATGCAGGGGGCGGGTGACGGCGTGGCACTATGAGTCCATGTCGGGGCGATACACCTGCGTGCGCGTCCATTTCGTGTGGACCACCAAACGACGCCAACCGTGGCTCGATCCGCGGTGGAGGCCTCGGCTTTACGGAACGATCTCGACGATCTCGGAACGTAAGGGTGGACGTCTCCTGTGCGCGGGAGGAGTTGCCGACCACGTGCACCTATATGTCGACTGCCCGACGACGCTCCCCATCTCGGAGATGGTCCGGGCCATCAAGGCCAACAGCTCCCGATGGATTCGCACGAGCTACCCCGAGCACCGGAGCTTCGAGTGGCAAGCGGGGTACGCGGCATTCAGCGTGGATCCCATAGACGATCGGCGCCTGCGGGAGTACATCCGAACACAGGAGATCCACCATCGGGAACGCGGGTTTCTCGACGAGTACCTGGAACTCCTCGACCGACATGGGATCGAATACAACATCCACGGGGCGTTGGAATGAGCTCGTGTGGTGCCGGGCTATCGAAGAGCCCGGGTTGACACCCGGGCCTACCAGCTGGTCCACCCCTGCGGGGTGGATGGTGCCGTGTGAATGGGGAGCGCCGTGTGTCGGCCCCGTGGGGCCGGTGCACGGCGCTCGATCGGTCGACGGAGGCCAACCCCGCCTTTGGCGGGGTGGCACGTGTTGTAGGCCCGGGTGTCAACCCGGGCTCTTCGAGAGGCCCGGTCGTCGCCCCGATACCCGCAAACGCAACGGCCCGACCATCCGGTCGGGCCGTCGCGCATTCGGGGTGCGGATCGCGTTACCGCGCCAGGAGCTGGCGCCGCAGTCGCGCCATGCGGCGCCGCAGCGAGCCGTCGTAGACCCGCTCGCCGACGCGCACGATGGTGCCGCCGAGGATCTCGGGGTCGACGTGGAAGTTGGCGATCACTTCCTTGCCGAGGGCGCGGCTGAGGCCGGCCTCGATGTCGCGGCGGAGTGCCGCGTCGGGCTCCCGCGCCACGGTGACGCCGGCGCGCACCCGGTTGAACTTCACGTCGAGCAGGCCGACGTACGCGGTCGCGATCTCGCGCAGCAGCACCTGCCGGCCCCGCTTCACCACGGCCTGCAGGAAGAGGACGAACTCCCGCGGCGTCTCGGCGAGCGCCTGGCTCAGGATCCGGTTCTTCTCCGCCTTCGGCACGCGCGGCGACATGAGCACCGCCTGCGCCTCGGGCGACTGCTCGACCGCGGCGGCAACGGCGTCGAGCAGCTCGCCGTAGAGCTCCGCCTGGCCGTGCTGCTCGCCCAGCTCGAAGAGCGCCTCGGCGTAGTTGCGGGCGATGGTGGCCGCGCTCGCCATCAGTGCTGGCCCTCGAGCGAGGCGAGGTAGTCGGTCACAATGCGGCGGTCGGCGTCGCCGTCGAGCCGTGCGCCGACGAGCTTGGTGGCCGCGGCGAGCGAGAGCTCCACGGCCTCGCGCCGCAGCTCCTGGACCGCGCGCTCGCGCTCGGCCTGGATCTCGCTCCGGGCGCGCGCGAGGTAGGCCTCCTGCTCCTCCTTGAGCTTCTCCATCGCCACCGCCCGCTCGCGCTCGGCGAGCGCGTGCGCGTCGGCGACGATCTGGTGCGCCTGCCCGCGGGCGTCGGCGACCAGCTTCTTGTGCTCGGCCAGGAGGGCGGCCGCCTCTTCGCGGTCCTTCTGCGCCTGGGCGAGCTGCGCCTCGAGCGCCTGCTCGCGCGCCTCGACGGCGCCGAGGATCTGCGGCCAGGCGAACTTGCCGAGGATGACCAGCAGCAGGACGAAGACGACGATCGTCCAGAACATCAGCCCGAACTCGGGCGTGAGCGGGTTCGGCGCGGCGTGCTCAGCACCCTCCTGCGCGAACGCCGGCGTCGCCGCCGTCAGGGCGAGGAGCGCGAGCCAGAGCGACTTCGTCATGCCATCTCCACAGCGGGATAGATGAAAGAGAGGAGTGGGGGACACGGCACCCGCCGCGCCCCCGCCCCGTACCACTCAGTAGTTGATCTTGCCCTGCATCAGGAATGCGATGACCGCGACGAAGAGGGCGACGCCCTCGATGAGCGCGGCCGAGATGATCATCGCCGTCTGGATGCGGGCGCTGTTCTCGGGCTGGCGGGCCATGCCCTCGACGGCCGAGCCGCCGATGCGGCCGATGCCGATGCTGGCGCCGATGACCGCGAGACCGGCGGCGATGGCGGCGCCGATGAGGCCGAGGCCCCGGCCGCTGGCGGCGGAGGCGGCGGCGACGTCCTGAAGGAGGGCGAGCAGGTTCAGCATGTCGTGCTCCAAGTCGGTGGCGGAGAATCGAGATCCGGTCGCGCTCGCCGCACCGGGGGCCGATTCTCCGGATCGGCCGCCTCGCGGTCCCCCGCCCTCGCCCGCCGACTCAGGCGGCGGGCAGCGGGGTTCGGCCGCCGTTCGGCGGCGTACGCAGCGGCCCCGGGGAGAGCGCGCCCCGGCGCCGGTCCTGCCCAGTCGTCTAGTGCTCGGCCCGCATCAGGCCGATGAACACGCTCGTCAGCAGCGTGAACACGTAGGCCTGCAGGAAGGCGACGAACACCTCGAGCATCATGATGCCCGTGGCCAGCACCGACGAGGCGATGCCGACCGTGTAGCTCTGGAAGAGGAAGGTCAGGCCGAGGAGCGCCAGCACCAGCACGTGGCCTGCCGTCATGTTGGCGAAGAGCCGCACGGCGAGCGCGAACGGCTTCGCCAGCTTCCCGATGATCTCGACCGGCGTCATGATCACGAGCATGACCGGCTTCATGAAGCCGGGAAGCCCCGGCGGCAGGAAGAAGATCGTGTTCATGTAGCCCTTGACGCCCAGCGCGCGCATGCCCGCCACCTCGATGACGAGGAACGAGATCATGGCCAGGGCCGCGGTGACCGAGATGTTGCCCGTGGCCGTCGCGCCCCAGGGGACGAGGCCCAGCAGGTTCATCACGAGGATGAAGAAGAAGAGCGTCAGCAGATAGGGCACGAAGCCCTCGCCGTGGTGCCCGACGTTCGGCAGGATCACTTCCTGCCGGATGTAGAGCGCCATCGCCTCCATCGCGCCGGCGAAGCCCTTCGGCGGCCGGCCCCCGCGCTGCGCCCGCGCCACCGCGCGGCCGCTCAGGACGAAGCAGAGGCCGACGAGGAGCGCCGCGAGCACCAGGAAGACGGTGTGCTTGGTGGGCGAGAGGTCCACCGGCTGGCCCAGGATCGTGAAGGGCAGCGGCTCCCAGCGCGGCAGCGCCACGGCGCCGATGAAGGGGACCTCGATCTCGTGCGAGTTGCCGATGTGGTGGAGGATGTCCACCTGGCTCTCGCCGTGCGGCGCCGGCGCGGCGGCCGGCGCGCCCGGGTGGATCTCCCCGGCGGCGACGCCCTCGGCGGCGCGCGGGGTCACCTGCGTCTGCTGGTGCTGCGCGGCGAGCGGCGCCGTGGCGAGCACGAAGGCCGCACCGAGACCGATCCACTTCGCGAAACGACTCATCGTCCCTCTGCCTGCGAATGTTCGAGCATCACCACGATGCTTTCGAGTGCCAGAAAGGCGAACAGGAGCGCCACGAGCGACACCAGCGTCGGAGCGGCCGGCCGGCCCGTTTGGGGCACCAGCACGAAGGCCGTGAGCCCCACCAGCCCGAGCCGCGCCCCCATCCCCGCCATCCACGCCGCCAGGAAGCGCGGCGTCCCCACGCTGCGAACGAGCCACCAGCCGAGCGGGGCCTGCACCGCGAGCGCCACGAGGAGCGCCAGGCGGAGCCCGGCGGCCTGCGGCCCCGGCAGCAGCGCCCCCGCCACCCCGGCGGCCCCGCCGATCAGCGCCAGCCCGGCGAGGTAGCGCCGGCCCGCGGCGGCGCGGGGCGGCCCGGTCCTCGGCGCGGAGCTCACCGCCGGTCCCCCGGGTCGCGGCGGTTGCCGCGGCTCAGGGTGCGGACCAGCGAGTACATCGTCCCGCCGAAGCCCAGAAAGGCGCCGAGGATGGTCAGGAGCGACCCGGTCCCCAGCTTCCGGTCGAGCCACTGGCCGCCCAGCACGAAGATCAGGATGCTCGCGGCGAGCTGCACCCCGAGCCCCGCGAACGCCATCGGGCTCGGACCCTGATCCTTGCCATCCGGCGGGCCTGGGGGGGTGTCCGACACGGCGCAAACCTAGTCGCTTGTGAAATATTTCGCAAGCAAACGCGTCCCCCCGAGACCCGGTCCCGGAGCCGACCCGAAACCGGGCCGGGAGCCCCTTCGTCGGGCCCCTCGCCGGCTCCGGCTGGTGCCGCCCGACGGACCGCGGTAAGCTCCACCATTTCACCCTCGACTTTCGCTCCAGGTGCCCATGACGGCCTCGCCGCGCTCCGCCCCCGCCTCTCCGACGCCGCCCGACGACGTCCAGCAGCTCCAGCGGCTCACCGCCGCCGTGGCCGACCTGCGCGCCCAGGTGGGGCAGCGGATCGTGGGGCAGCAGGAGGTGGTGGACGGGATCCTCACCGCGATCCTCGCCGGGGGACACGCGCTGCTGATCGGCGTCCCGGGGCTCGCCAAGACGCTCATGGTGCAGACGGTGGCGGAGGCGCTCGCGCTCTCGTTCAACCGGGTGCAGTTCACCCCCGACCTCATGCCGAGCGACATCACCGGCACCGAGATCATCGAGGAGGACCTCACCACCGGCCGGCGCGCCTTCCGTTTCGTGCAGGGCCCGGTCTTCGCCCACGTGGTGCTCGCAGACGAGATCAACCGCACCCCGCCGAAGACGCAGGCGGCGCTGCTGCAGGCGATGCAGGAGCACCAGGTGACGGTGGGCGGGCAGACCTACCGGCTCCCCGACCCCTTCTTCGTCCTCGCCACCCAGAACCCGATCGAGCAGGAAGGGACGTACCCGCTGCCCGAGGCGCAGCTCGACCGCTTCATGCTCGAGCTGCGGGTGGGCTATCCGACACAGGCCGAGGAAGAGGCGATCGTCGAGCAGACGACGGGCGCCGCGCGCGCACCCCTGCGTCCGGTGCTCGACGCCGACGCGCTGCGGGCGATGCAGGAGCTGGTGCGGCGGATCCCGGTCTCGCGCGGACTCATCCGCTCGGCCGTGACCCTCGCGCGCCTCACCCGGCCGCGCGAGGCGGATGCACCGGCGGTGGTGCGCGAATACGTGGACTGGGGCGCCGGGCCCCGCGCCTCGCAGTACCTCGTCCTCGGCGCCAAGGCCCGCGCCGCGATGGCCGGCCGCCCGATGGCCGACCTCGACGACGTGCGCGCCGTGGCGGCCGCGGTCCTGCGCCACCGCGTCGTCACCAACTTCGCCGCCGAAGCCGCCGACCGGACCAGCGCCGACGTGGTCGCCGAGCTGGTGAGCGGGAGCGCCTGGCTGGGCGGCTGACGCGGATCGCCCGACGGAAACGGGGAAGCCCTCCAGCGCAAAAGCAATTACGCTGGAGGGCTTCCCCGTTTCCGTCACCGCGGCTGCGGCCGACTCAGCCCCCGAACAGGCTCCCGAGGGGCGAGAGCAGCACGATGAAGATGCCGAAGCCCGCGTCCACCCAGTCCCAGATCTTCGCGAGCGCGGTGCGATCGGCCTCGGTGAGCGGCTGGCCATTCTCGTCGGTGAACGTGACCGTGGTCCCGTCCGACGTGAGCTTCGCGAAGCCCTCGCCGTTGACCTTGACGTCGAACTGCGCGCCGTCGGCCGGCTGCGCCTTGCCGGTGATGTTCACCCAGCCGTTCGGCCCCTTGAGCGAGAGGTCGAGCGAGAGCTGATCGGCGCCGCTCGCGGTCGTGAAGCTCAACTGGTAGTCGAGCGCGAGCTTCCGCTGCGGCACGTCGAGGCTGTAGTCGAGAGTGGTCGAGCCGCCCGTCGGGCTGCCCACGAGCTTCGTGTCGAGGTCGAAGTTGGCGCGCGTGGTGCCGTTGGTGACGAAGCCGTCGACGCGCACGCTGGCGCTCGTGCTGGTGGTCGAGCCCGAGGCGGTGTACTCGAGGTACGTCGTGCCGTCGGAGACGATGCTGAGCCGCGCAGAGGTCGTCGAGCCCGAGCTCAGATCCACGAGGTCGGCATAGCCGATCTCGTTGAGCGGCGAGACGATCTGCCCGGTCGCGGGATTCACCGCGTAGAGCACGAAGCGCACGCCGTTGCCCGGCCCGCCCGTGCGATCGGAGACGACGTACTGCGCCTGCGCCTCGTCGTAGACGAAGGTCTTGCCGAGCACCGCCGGCGGGATCGCCGCGCTCGACGCGCTGAGGCCCGCGGCGGGCGTCGCCGTGCCGCCCCCGGCGGCGAAGGTGCGCGCCGCGGCGGCGAACGCCTTCGCGCCCGCGAAGGGCGCGCCGGGCGCGCGGTGGAGCGCCAGCGAGCCGAGCGCGGCGCTCGAGCCGCCGGTCGCCGCGTCCATCCCGCCGCTGAAGGCGGAGAAGCTCATCACGACCGGGTTCTCGAAGGCGGCCATGGCGGCGTCGAGGTCGGCCGCCGTCGCGGACGCGTCGAAGGTGCTGGGCGCGCTCTCGCCGCAGGCGGCCAGCGCCAGCGCGAGGCCCGCCGCCACGGTCAGGCGGCGCAGCGGGATCGAGGGGAATGCCATCGGGTACGCTCCACGTGTGAGGACAATTGCAGCCGGATCGAGGACACTCGGGGTCCCGCGCGCGAGCCGCGTCGCTCCTGCGCATCCATCGTTCCGGCAATGACTTGGGATCCGACGACCGACCGCCGTCCCGGCCCGGGCCGGGTGGGCGCCTCGGGGAGTGGGCAACCCGCGTGCCGCGGTGCGGGGCCGTCGCCTGGACGGCCGGCGGCGTGGGCCGCATCTTCCGAACGGCCTCCAACCTCCCATTTCTCACAGCGTTGACGATCGGTTGTCGCGGGCACGGCACCGTGGGGCCGTCCCGCATGACACCGCCCCGCGCCCACAGGAGCCGTGCATGGAGCCGCGCTATTACCTGCGGTGCCTGAGCGAGCCGACCCTCCTCGGCCCCGACGGCCAGCCGGTGAAGTTCCGGGTCCGGAAGCACTTCGCGCTGCTCATCTATCTGGCGATCCACGGCCGCACGGCGCAGCGCCGCGAGCAGCTGGCCGAGCTGTTGTGGGGGAGCGCGCCGCCCGGGGAGGCGCGCCACTCGCTCGCCACCGCCCTCTCGGCCATTCGCGGCAAGCTGGGCCGCGCGGCGCTCGAGACCACCCGCGACACCGTCCGCTTCACCCACCCGCACCTCACCACCGACCTCGACCGGCTCGCCGCCGGGGATCTCTTCGCGTCCGAGGACCGGCCGATGCTCGAGGTCGCCGGGTTTCTCGACGGCCTGGAGGTCGCCGACGCCGCGGAGTTCATGCTCTGGAAGGAGGGGCAGCACGCGCGCTGGCTGCCCGAGATCCACGCGGCGCTGATCCAGCTCATGGACCGCTGCCGCCGCACCGGCGACAGCCGCCAGATCGAGGTCCTCGCCGACCGCATGCTCGTGCTCGACGAGCTGAGCGAGGCGGGGATCCGCGCCAAGATGGAGGCGCGCGCCTTCGCCGGCGACCGGCTCACCGCGCTGCGGGTGTTCGAGACCTGGCAGAGGCGGCTCCTCGCGGAGCTCCAGGCGGAGCCCTCCGCGCTCGTCGCGGGGATGGCGATGCGGCTCCGGCGGCGCGGCTGGGAGCGGCCGGTGGCGGACCCGATCGCCTCGGTGCCGACCGACCGGTGGAAGAACCGGCCGTTCATCGGCCGCCGCAACGAGTACCGGGTGCTCTACGAGGGGTGGGAGGCGACCCAGCGCGGCGAGCCGCGGCACGTCCTGCTGCTCGGCGAGTCGGGAATCGGCAAGAGCACGCTGGCGGAGCGGCTCACGACGGCGGCGGGACTCGAGGGGGCGTCGGCGGCGCGCGTGCAGTGCTACGAGCCCGAGCAGGGCATCCCGTACGCGGCGGTGACGAGTCTGATCCTGCAGCTGCTCGATCGCCCGGGTGCCTCGGCCACCCCGCCCGAAGCCCTCGCCGAGCTGAGCCGCACGGTGCCGGAGGTGCGGCGGCGCTTTCCCTCCATCCCGCCGGCCGTCGAGAGCGAGGGCGAGGCGTCGCGGATCCGGCTGACGGAGGCCTTCCACGAGCTCCTGACGGCCGTGGCGGAGGAGCATCCGGTCATCCTCATCATCGACGATCTGCATTTCACCGACGACGCGAGCCTCGCGGTGCTGCACCTGGTGCTGCGCAAGTCGCGGCGGCAGCCGCTGCAGGTCGTCCTCCTCACGCGGTCGGAGGAGCTGCTGAAGTCGCCGAGCGCCGCGCGCCTGCGCGAGAATGCCACGGCGCTGGGCTTCGCCGTGCTCGAGGTGCCGCCGCTCACCGAAGATGAGACGGAGGAGCTGATCCGCTCGCTCGTGCCCGCCGAGGGCCCGCAGCCGGGACCGACGGTGCGGCGGCGCCTGCTGCAGGGCTCGGCCGGCTATCCGATGGTGGCGGAGCTGCTGGTGCAGGACTGGCTCGAGCACGGGGATCGGTGCCTGGCGCTCTCGGTGACGGCGATGACGACCGAGCTGGCGCCGCAGGCCGGCTCGGCCGCGGCCTATCACGCGATCGTGGACCGGGTCATGCGCTCGCTCGACCCCACCACGCGCAACGTCCTGAGCCTGGCCTCGATCCTCGGCAGCCGCCTGAACGACGTGAGCAAGTACGCGCTGCTCGACCTCACGATGGGTCAGACGATGGCGAGCCTGGCGCGGCTCACGGATCTGCGGCTCCTGCGCGACGGGGCGCACGGGCTGGAGTTCGTGAACGAGCTGGTGCGGGGGCAGGTCTACACCGCGACGCCGAAGTCGCTCCGGAAGAGCCTGCACGGCAGCATCGCGAACCTGCTGCTCGCCGACCCGGC
>DASTSO010000125.1:0-1452 GCA_035760645.1 Gemmatimonadales bacterium | reverse complement strand
GCTCGGCGCGCGGGTCCTGAACATCACGCTCACCTCCCGCGGCGACGGCGTGCCGCTCGCCGGCGTGCCGGTGAAGGCCGCGGCCGAGTACCTCCGGCAGCTCGTCGGCAGCGGCTACCGCGTCGCCATCTGCGAGCAGGTGGAAGATCCCAAGCTGGCCAAGGGCATCGTGCGCCGCGAGGTGGTCGAGACCGTCACGCCGGGCGCGCTGTTGGTGGATGGCTGGATCCCCGGAGGGCGCAACAACTGGCTGGTGGCGGTGGCTCCGGTGGACGCTCGGCTTGGCCTTGCCGCCATCGATCTGAGCACTGGCGAGTTCCTGCTCGAGACGCTCGAGCCTGCGGCGCTGCCCGAGGCACTGGCGCGCCTCGCGCCAGCGGAGTTGGTGGTGCCCGCGGACGCCAGCGATCTCGCCACGGCAGATGCAGCCGGCGGCGCGGCCGCGGCGTCGGCCGCCATCGCGCACGCCACCTCCGATGGCGTGCTGCGCACCCCGCGGGAGCGCTGGGAATTCGACGCCGCGCTCGCGGGCGAAGAGCTCGCCCGCCGCTTTGGGCTCGCCTCGCTCGACGGCCTCGGCCTCGAGCTGGGCGACGCGCCGGCCGTCGGCGCTGCCGGCGCCCTGCTCCGCTATCTCGCCGACCTCCAGCCGTCCGGGCTCCCGCATCTCGCGCGGCCCACGGTGCGCCGCACCGGCCAGCATCTCTGGCTCGACGACATGACCCGGCGCAACCTGGAGTTGGTCGAGCCGCTCCGCGCCGGCGCGCGGAACGCCACGCTGCTCGAGACCATCGATACGACGCTCACGCCGATGGGCAGCCGGCTCCTGCGGCAGTGGCTCCTCTCGCCGCTCCGCGTGCCGGCGGCCATCGCGCGCCGGCTCGACGCGGTGGAGGTCTGCGTCCGCGACGGACGGGGCCGCGCCCGACTGCGCGAAGCGCTCGACGGGGTGCGCGATCTCGAGCGGCTCGCCGGCCGCGCTGCCGCGGGCCGCGCCACCCCGCGCGAGTTGGGCGCGCTGCGCGACTCCTTCCGCCGGCTCCCCGACGTGCTCGAGGCGCTCGCCAGCCTGGCGGAGCGGGAGCGGAGCGCCGCGCTCGCCGAGGTGGAGCGCGAGTTCGATCTCCTCGGCGAGCTGAGCAGTGAGTTGGGTGCCGCGCTCGAGGACCGCCCACCCGCCACTCTCGCCGACGGCGGCGTCATCCGGGCCGGCTTCGACTCGGAGCTCGACGAGCTGCGCGACCTGCGCGACGGCGGCAAGCAGTACATTGCCACCTTGCAGCAGCGCGAGCGGGACCGCACCGGCATCCCGTCGCTCAAGGTGGGCTTCAACAAGGTCTTCGGGTACTATCTCGAAGTGACCAACTCGCACGCCGCGCGGGTGCCCGCCGACTACGAGCGCCGCCAGACGCTCGCCAATTGCGAGCGCTACGTCACGCCCGAGCTCAAGAC
>DASTSO010000124.1:0-5596 GCA_035760645.1 Gemmatimonadales bacterium | reverse complement strand
CCGCGTTGCGCCGGCCGCGGAAGGCCGTAGAATCCATGGGGGTACCAACGGCGGACGTCCCCCGGTCCGCCGGTCCACGAGGAGAAGCCAGAGGATGAGACGTACGAGTGCCGGCGTGCTCGCCGGCCTGTCGTTGGCCGTGGGGCTCGCCGGCTGCAGCGGGAGCCGGACCCCGGTCCAGGCCGCCCCGGCCCCGGCCGCGACGCCCGCCGCGACGGCGAGCCCCGCGGCGGCGAACCGCCCGGCGGCGAATCCCGCCGACGTCGCCTTCATGAGCGGGATGATCCACCACCACCGCCAGGCGGTGCTCATCGCCGGGTGGGCGCCGAGTCACGGGGCGAGCGAGGCGATCCAGCGCCTCTGCGAGCGCATCGTGGTGGGGCAGGGCGACGAGATCGACCTGCTCTCGCGCTGGCTCGAGGATCACGGCCTGCCGGTGCCGGCGCCCGACACCGCCATGATGCTGGGGGCGACGAGCCACGCCGGGATGAATCACGGCGCGATGGGCCCGGGCGCGATGGACCACTCGCAGATGCCCGGCATGCTGAGCGCGGCGGAGCTCAAGGCGCTCGACGCGGCGCGCGGGCCGGCCTTCGACCGGCTCTTCCTGGAGGACATGATCAAGCACCACAAGGGCGCGCTGGTCATGGTGGACCAGCTCTTCGGCTCGCAGGGCGGCGGCCAGGACGAGGACGTCTTCCGCCTCGCCTCGAACGTCTACGCCGACCAGTCCACCGAGATCGGCCGCATGCAGAAGATGCTCGACGCACTTCCTTCTCCGTCCCACTAGAGGATCCGCCCATGGCATTGCAACCGAAGCTCCGGCACGCCCTGACGCTCGTCGCGAGTGCGGCGACCGTCGCGGGCTGCGCCCGGTCGACCACGTCGTCCTCGATGAACGCGACACCCGCGACCTCGGCCACCGCGACCACGGCCCCGGCCGCCGCCGCGGCCCACACCCCGAGCCACGGGAGCGTCACCCTCACGGGGGCCGAGACGCCGAACCCGGATCCGCGCGTCGGCCTGCGCGCCGGCGAGGGCAATACGGCGGCGAGCGCGAGCTGGAACATGACGCTCGTCTCGAACACCCCCGCCTCGGCGAAGTTCGCCGGCTCGACCAACTCCGACCTCGCCTTCCTCGGCAACTACGTCATCCAGGGCAACTACAACGGCTACCAGGTCTGGGACGTCTCCAACCCGGCGAGCCCGAGCCTGACGCTGGGCAACTTCTGCCCCGCCTCGCAGAGCGACGTGTCGGTCTACCGCAACCTGCTCTTCGTGTCGGCCGAGGCGCCGTCGGCGCGCCTGGACTGCGGCGCCGAGGGCGTGCAGGACACGGTGAGCAAGGAGCGGATCCGCGGGCTCCGCATCTACGACATCAGCGACATCCGCAACCCGAAGTACATCGCGAACGTGCAGACCTGCCGCGGGTCGCACACGCACACGGTGCTGACCGACCCGAACGACAAGGACAACGTCTACGTCTACATCTCGGGCTCGGCCGGCGTGCGCTCGCCCAGCGAGCTGCCGGGCTGCTCCAAGCTGCAGCCGTCGCAGGACCCGAACTCGGCGCTCTTCCGCATCGAGGTCATCAAGGTCCCGCTCGCGCACCCCGAGCAGGCGAAGATCGTGAGCTCGCCGCGCATCTTCGAGAACCTCGTCGCCCCGCCGCGCCACGGCGCCGCGCCCGAGGACAAGGCCGCGCAGAAGCGGATGGCCGACTCGGTGCGCGCCGCCGGCGGCTACGTGATCAACGTCATGGGTGACGAGATGCCGGCGCCGAAGCGGTTCATCGACCCGCTCCTCGACAGCATCGTGAAGGCGCGCGGCGGCACCGGCGCGCCGACCAAGGCCGACAGCGCCGCGCTGCGCGCCTCGCTGCAGGGGATCATCGACAAGATGATCGGCGAGCAGCCGTCGGGTCCCAACGGCCAGCGCCCGGGCCCGACGCAGTGCCACGACATCACCGTCTATCCGGCGATCGGGCTCGCGGGCGGCGCCTGCGAGGGCTACGGCCTGCTGCTCGACATCCGCGATCCGGTGAACCCGAAGCGCATCGCCGCGGTGTCCGACTCGAACTTCAGCTACTGGCACTCGGCGACGTTCAACAACGACGGCACCAAGATCCTCTTCTCCGACGAGTGGGGCGGCGGCGGCCAGCCGAAGTGCCGCGCCACCGACAAGAAGGAGTGGGGCGCCGACGCGATCTTCACGATCTCGGCCGACAAGCAGCTGACGTTCCAGGGCTACTACAAGATGCCGGCGGCGCAGACGCCGTTCGAGAACTGCGTGGCGCACAACGGCTCGCTGATCCCGGTGCCGGGCCGCGACCTCATGGTGCAGGCGTGGTACCAGGGCGGCGTGTCGGTCTTCGACTGGACCGACCCGGCGCACCCGAAGGAGATCGCCTTCTTCGACCGCGGGCCGGTGGACTCGACCCGCATGGGCAGCGGCGGTTCGTGGTCGGCCTACTGGTACAACGGCGCGATCTACAGCTCGGAGATCTCGCGCGGGCTCGACGTCTTCACGCTCCAGCCGAACGCGCTGCTGACGCAGAACGAGATCGACGCGGCGAAGTCGGCGCAGCTGCCGTACCTCAACGTGCAGGACCAGCCGAAGTACACCTGGCCCGCCTCGTTCGCCGTGGCGCGCGCCTACCTCGACCAGCTCGAGCGGTCGAACGGGCTCGCCGCCGACCGCATCGCCGCCGTGCGCCAGGCGCTCGACGGCGCCGAGAAGAGCGCGGGCGCGGCGCGCAAGACGGCGCTGACGCAGCTCGCCACGCAGCTCCACGGCGAGGCGACGAGCGCGGGCGACCAGGCCAAGGTGCACGCGCTGGCCACCGCCGTCGGCAACCTCGCGAACGCGAAGAGCTGACCGACGCGCCGGCAGTACGCGAAGGGGCGCCCGCGAGGGCGCCCCTTCGACGTTCCGGGCCGGCCGCCGCCGGCCGCCGCCGGCCCCGCTAGTCGCGCGGCGTCGCGGGCCGCGCGCGTGCCCGCTGGACGTGCTCCACCGCGCCGAGGCCGAGCCAGAGCAGCGGGAAGAAGAGCACCGTGTTGCCGAGGGCGATGAGCAGCAGCGCGCCGAGGGAGGGGCGGAAGGCGGCGCCGCCGATGGCGGCCCGCTCCATCCGGCCCGGCGCGCCGCCGAAGAGGTCGGGCCCGCCCAGCAGCGGCCGGCCCACCGAGACGATGGTGGCGCCCGTCGCCACCGTGGCGACGGAGAGCCGCGCGAGCGGGGGACCCGCCTCCCGGCTCGGAATGCCGACGACGTACTGCAGCACGCCGCACAGGAGCGCGAGGACGAGCGCGCCGAGCAGGGCGCGACGAAGGGTGGCCGGGCTGGAGCGCGCCATGCTGCACCGTCGGGTGAATGAGAGGGAAGACGGGGAGTCCGCCCGCGCCCGGCCATCCGGGCGCGGGCGCGGTGGAGGAATGTAACGCCGCGCGACGGCGGCGGCGCGGCTACTCCGGCGTCCGCGGGTGCGGCAGGCGCATGATGTCCACCGCGAACGGCCCCGCGTCGTAGTGCCCGCCCGAGCGGTGGTAGAGGCCGAGCCAGACGCGGATCGTCTCGCCCGGGGCGATCCAGTAGAGCGCGCCGCTGTAGCCGTCGAAGCGGGTGAACGTCACGCTGTCGGGCAGCGGGCCGCCGTCGGGGGTGCCGGCGACGGTGAGCTCGTAGTCGGCGCGCACCGCCGGGTCGCGCGAGTCGCGCGCCACGGGCGGCGGGGCGACGGCGAGACGGACGCCGCCCTTGTTCACCCGCACCAGCAGCCCCTCGAAGCCCACCGCGCTCCGCGCCACGTAGTCGTGGCCGTCGATGCGCGCCGCCATCGCGCCGGCGGCGTGCGGCGTGGCGCCCGGCGCGCCCGGCGTGCTGGGCGTGCCGGGGCTCCCGGGATCGTCGGGCTGCAGGACGTCGCGGCCGCCGCAGGCGGCGAGCAGCAGGACCGCCGCCACGCGCACCGCGGCCACGCGCACCGCGGGGAGCAGACGGCGTCGACGCGAAGGTGACATGGCGCCTCCTCTGGTCGGGTCGGATCGGATCGGGTGATTCTACCTTGGCACGTCCCCGGGCGGGGCGCAAGAGTGCCCGAACGCCTGTATCTTTCGGCGCGTACGGTCGTGTCCCTTTCTCTTCCGGTCCCGACGGCGAGGGCGAGCCGATGCCGAGTGCGTCCTGGGTGGAGCACGATCTCTCGCCGGTCATCCGGCTGCTGGTCGCGGCGGTCCTGGCCGGCATCGTCGGCTGGGAGCGCGAGCGCGCCGGGAAGCAGGCGGGGCTGCGCACCCACATCATCGTGGGGCTCGCGGCCGCGCTCTACGTGAGCCTGGTGGACATCGGCGCCGAGCGCTACGCGCACTACGGCAGCGAGGTGCGCTTCGACTTCACCCGCGCCATCGACGCCATCGCCACCGGGATCGGCTTCCTGGGCGGCGGGATCATCTTCGTCTCGCAGGGCGCCGACCGGATCCACGGCGCCACCACCGCCGCCTCCATCTGGGCCACCGCCGCGGTCGGCGCCGCGGTCGGCATGGAGGCCTACGGCCTCGCCACCGGGGCGACGCTGCTCCTCGTGGCGGTGCTCCACTTCCTCCTGCCGCTCGACCACTCCCGGCAGCCGTCGGACCACACCCGCCAGCCGTAATCCCCCGCAGCGCTCCCCGCGGCGACCCGCCGGCCGCCGGCCGGCGGCCGTTCAATGGGAGGGCGCCGCACCCGGCGTGGCGCGGCCGCCCGCCGTCCCGGACCCGCGACGAGGAGGTCACGCGATGAGCATGCTGCTGCTGGGTATCCTGGGTGCCGTCGCCCTGCAGGCGGCGCCGGCCGACACCGTTCCGCTCTATGCCGATCTCGGCAGCCACACGCACCGGATCAGCACCACCGTGCCCCTGGCGCAACGGTACTTCGACCAGGGGCTGCGACTCGTCTTCGCCTTCAACCACGGCGAGGCGATCCGCTCGTTCACCGAGGCCGCCCGGCTCGACCCCGGCTGCGCGATCTGCTGGTGGGGCGTGGCGCTCGCGCACGGCCCCCACGTGAACGCGCCCATGGACTCGGCGGGCGGGGCGGCGGCGTGGGAGGCGCTGCGGAAGGCCGAGGCCCTCGCGCCGAAGGCGAGTCCCGCCGAGCGCGCCTACATCGCGGCGCTCGCGCGCCGCTACGCCTCGCCGCCGCCGGCGGAGCGGGCGCGGCTCGATTCCGCCTACGCCGCGGCGATGACCGCGCTGGCGCGCCGCACCCCCGGCGATCTCGACGCGGTGACGCTCGCCGCCGAGGCGCGAATGGACCTGCGGCCCTGGAACTACTGGCGGCCCGACGGGACGCCGTACCCCGGCACCCGCGAGCTGGTCGCCGACCTGGAGCGCGTGATCCGGGCGAACCCGAACCACCCCGGCGCCTGCCATTACTACATCCACGCGGTGGAGGCGGTGCGGCCCGAGCTCGCCGTGCCCTGCGCCGAGCGGCTGGCGGGGCTGATGCCCGGGGCCGGCCACATGGTGCACATGCCGGCGCACATCTACATCCGCGTCGGCCGCTACGGCGACGCGATCGCGAGCAACGAGCACGCGGTGCACACCGACGAGAC
>DASTSO010000123.1:0-1113 GCA_035760645.1 Gemmatimonadales bacterium | reverse complement strand
CGGTGCTCGCCTGTTCGCCGTGGTGGAGCAGAGCGAGCGCGCTCCCCGCCGGCGCGGGACGCGCGGGGCGGCCATGACCGAACAGGTGCTGCTCGGCCAGAGCGCCAAGGCGGTCGCGATCGAACGCCAGGTCTCCGATTCCGCGGTCGCGCTCGCCATCAAGCTGCACCTCGGGATGATGGGGCTTCGCTGCCGGGTGCGCGGGGTGCCGCACATCATCGTGATGGCGGCCCGGGCCGCGCGCCTGCCGCAGAGCCGCCGCTTGCACGCGCGCATCGCGCTCGTGCCGGACCCGGAGCGGATCGCGTGGGTCGTGAGCGTGGTTTGCCCTGATCTGAGCCTGCTCGACGGGCTCTCCGCCGCCGAACGCAGCGTCCTGCTCCAGCTGCTCGACGGTAAGAGTTACGTGGAGATCGCCTGCGCGCGCCGCACCTCCACGCGTACCGTCGCGAACCAGGTCGGCACCGCCTTCCGCAAGCTCGGCGTGTCGGGGCACGGCCAGACGCTCGATCGACTGATGGCACGCACCCTTGGCGCTTCCGCCGCCGAAGCGCGGGCCTGAAGCGGAGCTTCACTCAGGGCTGCGGCTTGGCGCCGGCCGCGACCTCGGCCGGCGCCGCAAAAGGATTCTCCCAGTCGGGCGCTTTTTTCGGCGGCAGCACGGACGCGGGCGGCGCGAGCGCCGTGACTCCTTGCGTGGCGGCGGGCTCGGCGGCGCTCGACGACGGCGCCGGGCTCGTGCTCGCTGGCGACGGTGCCTTCGGGCTCGTGCGCCGTTGCGCGGCGGGAGGGACGGCGGCGACAGGCGCGGCCACGACGGCCGGCACTGGGCCCCGCTCCACGGGCGCCGGGGGCGCCGTCGACCCACCGGCGAGAGCCCGCAGCGGCGACTCGAGCCCCACCGGCGCGACCGAAACGCCCGGGAACGGCTGCCTCGGCCTCACCACGAGCTCGGCGCGCGCGGGAGGACGAGCGCTCCACGCGTGCACGGCGAGGAGCGCCGCGGCGAACAGGCCGACGGCGATGGTCGCGGCGAGGCCGCGCGCGCGCCGCCGGCGCGCGGACCGGCCCTCGGTCGCTTCGTCGATGGCGTCGAGCAGCGCGCCCGCCGAC
>DASTSO010000122.1:0-2222 GCA_035760645.1 Gemmatimonadales bacterium | reverse complement strand
GGCTCCTGGCGCGCGAGTGCGAGGGCGCGCTGGTAGGACGCGCGCGCCTCGGCGGTGCGTCCCAATCTTCGGCACAGGTCCGCGCGGGCGGCGTGGGCGAAGTGGTAGTCGGCGAGCTCGCCGCGCTGGAGGATGGCGTCGACGAGCGCGAGGCCCGTGGCGGGGCCGTCGCGCATCGCGACGGCGGCGGCGCGGTTGAGCTCGACGACCGGCGAGGGCTCGACCCGGAGCAGCACGTCGTAGAGCCCGACGATCTGCGCCCAGTCGGTGGCCGCCGCCGTGGGCGACTCGGCGTGCACCGCGGCGATCGCGGCCTGGAGCGCGTAGGGGCCGACCCGGCGGGTGCGGAGCGCGCGCTCGACGAGCGCGGCGCCCTCGGCGATCAGCGCCGGGTCCCAGCGCGTGCGGTCCTGCTCGTCGAGCAGCACGAGCTCGCCGGCGTCCGTCGTGCGCGCCGCGCGCCGCGCCTCGTGCAGCAGCATGAGCGCGAGGAGGCCGAGCGCCTCGGGCTCGGGCGCCGGCAGCAGCTCGACCAGCAGGCGGGCGAGCCGGATCGCCTCGGCCGAGAGGTCGCCGCGGGTGAGCGTGGCGCCGCTCGTCGCGTAGTAGCCCTCGTTGAAGACGAGATAGAGGACGTGCAGCACCGCGTCGAGCCGCGCGGGGAGCTCGGCGCGCGACGGCACCTCGTAGGGGATCCGCGCGTCGCGGATCTTGGCCTTCGCGCGCACGATGCGCTGGGCGATCGTGGAGGCGCTCGTGAAGAAGGCGCGCGCGATCTCCTCGGTGGTGAGCCCGCCCACCTCGCGCAGGGTGAGCGCGACCTGCGCGTCGGGAGCGAGCGCGGGGTGGCAGCAGGTGAAGACGAGCCGCAGGCGGTCGTCCTCGAGCGCGTCGCCGTCGGGCGGCTCCCAGCCGGCGGCGTCGGTCTCCAGCCGGTGCGCGAGCGCGCCGAGCGACGCGTCGAACCGCGCGCGGCGGCGCAGCGCGTCGATCGCCTTGAAGCGGCGGGTGGAGACGAGCCAGGTGCGGGGATTCCGCGGCAGGCCCTCGCGCGGCCAGCGCTCCACCGCCGCGGCGAAGGCGTCGTGCAGCGCGTCCTCGGCGAGGTCGAAGTCGCCGAGGAGGCGGATGAGCGTGGCGAGGACGCGGCGCGACTCGGCGCGCCAGACGGCGGCGATCGCGTCGCGGGTCGCGTCGCGCGCCTCGCCTACGCCCGGGCTCACGCGGCCGACGAATCGGGGAGGCAGCCCCCGGCTTCGGCGTCGGAGAAGTCCACGACCGGCCGCACCTCGATGCTGCCGGTGCGCACCGAGGGGATCCGCCCGGCGATCCGGAGCGCCTCGTCGAGGTCGCGGGCCTCGATGAGATAGAACCCGCCGAGCTGCTCGCGGGTCTCGGCGAAGGGGCCGTCGGTGGTGGAGAGCTTGCCGGCGCGGCTGCGGAGCGTGGTGGCGGACCGCACGGGCTGCAGCGCCTCGCCCGCGACGAAGTGGCCGCTGCGGCGGATGTCCTCGGTGAAGGCGAAGTACTCGTCCATGAACGCCTTCCCCTCGGCGTCGGACATGGCGGCGAGCTGGGACTCGGCGTCGTAGATCAGGCAGAGATAGCGCATCGCGGGGCTCCGGTCACGGGACATGGGTGGATGCTGCGGGTGTGCCTGTAGTCGAACGGGGGTGGGGGAAATCGACAGCCCCCTATTCGAAGGCAGCGCTCGGCGAGAGAGCGGCGCCCCGCCTCGTCGAGTCGGCGGCTGCGAGTCGGCGGCTGCGAGTCGGCGGCTGCGAGTCGGCGGCTGCGAGTCGGCGGCTGCGAGTCGGCGGCTGCGAGTCGGCGGCTGAAGCCGCCGCTCGGCCTGAGGCCCCTGAAGGGCCCTCTGGCGGCGCGAGCATCGCGCCGGGGCGGCGGGACTCCGCACGGGCACGGCGCGCCGCTGCCTCGGAGAGCCCTTGAGGGCTCTCAGGCCGAGTGGCCCCTTCAGGGGCCGGCTCGCGCGCGAGCGCCTAGGGGCGCTTCACATCAACCCGGCGAGCAACGCCATTTGCGCCCGTGCCCGCGCGAGGTTGTGCCCCGCGCGGGCGACCGGATAGTAGACGTCCCCCTCGAGATGATCCGTCAGGAACCGGAGCGCCTGCTCGTACGTGATCACCCGCGCCGCCTCGAGGAGCAGCGCCCGCTCGGCGCGGCCGAGGAGATCGCCCGCGCCCTCGAGGTAGCCGCTCGCG
>DASTSO010000121.1:0-4716 GCA_035760645.1 Gemmatimonadales bacterium | reverse complement strand
AGGCGGGCGGGCGGCTGGCCGCACCGGCGGGTCGGGGGTATCGTCCCGACATGCCGCTCGCCGCCCTGCTCGCCCTCTCGCTCCTCGGCGCCGGGGCCGCCTGGCCGCTCGGCCGCCTCCTGGGGCGGCGGAGCGCCGGGTGGCTCCTCGCGCTGGTGCCGGCGGCGCTCTTCGCCGGCTTCCTGCGCTACAGCGGCCCGATCGGCGCGGGCCGCACCGTCACCGAGCGGCTGGCCTGGGCCCCGTCCCTCGGCGTCGACTTCGCGCTGCGGCTGGACGGCTTCGCCTACCTCTTCTGCCTGCTCGTCACCGGCGTCGGGGCGCTGGTGGTGATCTACGCCGGCGCCTACTTCGCCGAGCGGCCGGCGCGGGACCGGGCGCGCTTCTTCGCGCTCATCCTCCTCTTCATGACCGCGATGCTCGGCGCCGTGCTGGCCGACGACCTGCTCGTCCTCTTCGGCTTCTGGGAGGCGACGAGCCTGGTGTCGTTCCTGCTGATCGGCTTCGACGTCGACAGTCCCTCGGCGCGGCGCTCGGCGCTGATGTCGCTGCGGGTGACGGCGGGCGGCGGGCTCGCGCTGCTGGCGGCCGTGCTGCTCATCGGCGCCACGCTCGGCAGCTACTCGCTGAGCGGCGCCGTGGCGCGCGCGCCCGAGCTCGCGCGGAGCCCGTGGATCGGGCCGATCCTGGCCGGCGTGCTCCTCGGCGCGTTCACCAAGTCGGCGCAGTTCCCCTTCCACTTCTGGCTGCCGAACGCGATGCAGGCGCCGACGCCCGCCTCCGCCTACCTGCACTCGGCGACGATGGTGAAGCTGGGGATCTACCTGCTCGCGCGCTTCGAGCCGGTGATCGGCGCCGTGCCCCGCGCGCGCGATGCGGTGATCGCGGTGGCGCTCGCGACGATGCTCGTCGGGGCGTACCAGGCGGTGCGCGCCGAGAACTACAAGGCGGTGCTCGCCTACTCCACCGTCGCCTCGCTCGGCATCCTCGTCATGCTCGTCGGACTCGACGGGCCGATGGCCACCGTCGCCATGGTCGGCTTCCTCCTCGCGCACGCGCTCTACAAGGCGACGCTCTTCTTCTGCGCCGGCACCGTCATCCACGCGACCGGCCTCACCAAGCTGCGCCAGCTCGGCGGGCTCGGGCGCGTCCTGCCGGTCACCGCCATGGCGTCGATCCTCGCCAGCCTCTCGATGGCGGGGCTGCCGCCGTTCCTGGGCTTCATCTCGAAGGAGTTCCTCTTCGACGCGCAGATCCAGAGCTCGTGGGAGCTGGCGCCGATGGCCGTCGCCGTGCTCACCAACGCGGTGATCGTCGGCGTCGCGGGCGTCGTGACGCTGCGGCCGTTCTTCCTCGACGCGGGGCGGGTGCTCGAGGTGCGGCACCGGGAGGTGCCGGGGCTGCTCGCCGGCCCGGTGGTGCTGGCGCTGCTGGGGCTCGTGCTCAGCCTGCAGCCGGACTGGATCAGCCGCCACGTGCTGCACCCGGCGGTCGCGGCGGTCTACGGACAGCCGGTCGAGGTGCGGGTCGCGCTGTGGCACGGCGTGACGCCGATGCTGCTGCTCAGCGGCGTGGTCGTCGGCATCGGCCTCCTGCTCATCGTCTACTGGGGCCCGCTGCACCGGCGGCTGCGCCGCCCCTCGCGGCTGGACCACTACGAGGCGGAGCACGCGTACGAGGCGCTGCTGCGGGGCATCGACGCCGCCGCCGCGGGCGTCGCCGGCCGCCTGCAGCGGCTCGACCTGCGCGCGCAGCTCGCGATCGTCATGGCCGCGGTGCTCGCGGGCGGCGTGTGGGGGCTCGCCGCGGCGGGCGCCGCGCCGCGGCTGCCGGCCGACTGGGGCGGGCTGCGCCCGGGGCCCGCGGCGCTCGCCGTGGTGGGTCTCGCCGGCGGCCTCGCCGCGACGCGGGCGCGCTCGCTCCTGACGGCGATGATCGCGACCGGGCTCACCGGGCTCGTCGTCGCGCTCACCTTCCTCCTGAACGGCGCGCCCGACCTCGCGCTCACGCAGTTCGCGGTGGAGTCGCTCGTCGTCGTCCTGCTCACGGCGGTGCTGCTCGTCCTGCCGCTGCGCGCGCCCGCCACCCGCGCGCCGCGCGCGCGGCGCCTGGACGCGGCGCTCGCCGCCGGCCTCGCCGCGCTCCTCTTCGTCGCACTCGTGGACCTGAGCGCCGCGCCGGCGCGGACCGACCTCGCCGAGTTCTTCGGGGCGCACAGCTATGTGGCCGCGTTCGGCCGCAACGTCGTCAACGTCATCCTGGTGGACTTCCGCGGCTTCGACACGCTGGGCGAGACGACGGTGATCGCGCTCTCGGCGCTGATCGCGTGGTCGCTGCTGGGGCCCCGGGGCCGGGTGCGCCCGGGGAGCGCGGCGCCGCGCCGCGCGCCGTTCATCCTCGTCGTCACGAGCCCGCTCTTCTTCTGGCTCCTGCTCGCCCTCTCGCTCGTCGTGCTGCTGCGCGGGCACAACGCGGTCGGCGGCGGCTTCGTCGGCGGGCTGATGGCGGCGCTCGCCTTCGCGATCCTGGCGCTCGCGCGCGACGTCGAGCTGGCGCGCGCCCGGCTGCGCCGGTCTCCGCTGGTGCTGGCGGCGGGCGGTCTGCTGCTCGCGGTGGCGAGCGGCCTGCCGGGGCTGGTCGCGCACGGCGCCTACCTGCAGCACGTCTGGCTCGAGGTCGACGTGCTCGGGCTGCACGTGCAGCAGGGGACGACGCTCCTCTTCGATCTCGGCGTCTATCTCGCCGTCCTCGGCACGGTGCTCGCCTTCCTCTTCGGCTTCTCGCGGGAGGCGGAGCGATGAGCGTCCTCTACGCCGCCGTCGCCGCGGGGCTCTTCGGCTGCGGCGTCTACCTGGTGCTCTCGCGCCACCTGATGCGGATGATCCTGGGGCTCTCGCTGCTCACCACGGCGGTGAACCTCGTCCTCTTCCAGACCGGGCGCATCGGCTCGGATCAGCCGCCGATCATTCCGGCGGGGGCCGAGCGGCTGGGCGCGGCGGCGGACCCGGTGCCGCAGGCGCTCGTGCTCACGGCCATCGTCATCGGCTTCGCGCTCACGCTGGTGCTCGCGGCGCTCGCGCTGCGCGTCTGGCGCGGCGAGCGCACGCTGCGGAGCGACGCGATCCGCGCGGCACAGGCGCTGGGCGATCCCTTCACCCCGGCGCCGGGCGGGGAGCGATGAGCGGGGGCGTGCTCGGGCGCGGCCTCGCCGTGTGGCCCGTCGTCGTCCCGCTCGCCGGGGCGGCGCTCGCGGCGCTCGCGCGCGGGCGGCCCGGGCTGCAGCGGGCGGTGATGGAGGCGGCGGTCGCGCTCGGGCTCGTCGCGGCCGTCGGCCTGCTCCTGCGCACCGCCCGGGGCGCGACCGTCGGCATGGCGTTCGGCGGGTGGGGCGCGCCGGTCGGCATCACCTTCGTCGCCGACGTGACGAGCGCGCTCCTGTGCGCGACCACCGGCGTCGTGGCGCTCGCCGTCGCCCTCTACGCGCGCGCGGACGTGCGGGCGCGGCGGCGCCGGGCCGGCTTCGACCCGCTCTTCCTCGGCATGCTCGCCGCCGTGAACGGCGCCTTCCTCACTGGCGACCTCTTCAACCTCTACGTCTGGTTCGAGCTCATGCTCGTCACCGCGCTCGGGCTCGTCACGCTCGACCGGCGGCGCGCGCAGGTGGACGGCGCGCTGCGCTACGCGGCGCTGAGCATGATGGGCGCGACCTTCATGCTCGTCGGCATCGGCCTCCTCTACGGCGTCGCGGGCACGCTCGACCTGCGCGACCTCGCGGCGACCCTCGCCGCGGACCCCGCGCCGTCGGCGGCGCGCAGCGTGGCGGCGTACCTGCTGCTCGCCGGGCTCGCGCTCAAGGCCGGGCTCTTCCCGCTCTTCTTCTGGCTGCCGGCCTCCTATCACACGGCGCCGACCGGCGTGGCCGCGGCGATGGCGGGGCTGCTGACGAAGGTCGCCTTCTACGCGGCGCTGCGGATCGCCGTGCTCGTGTTCGGCGTCGGCACCGCCACGGCGGCCGTGCCGGGGCTCGCGCCGCTCTTCGCGCTCCTCGCGGCGCTGACGATGCTCGTCAGCGTCCTCGCGGCGATCGCGCAGACCGACGTGCGGCGGCTGCTGGCGTTCCACGTGATGGGCCAGGTGGGCTACCTGGTGATGGGGCTGGCGCTCGCCTCGCGCCTCGGCGTCGCGGCGGCGGTCTTCTACACCGTGCACACCATGCTGGTGCAGACCGGGCTCTTCCTCGGCGCCGGCGCGATCGCGCGGGCGGGCGGCGGCTACGACCTGCGCGTCATCGGCGGGCTGGCGCGCGCGCATCCGTACTTCTCGGCGGCGTTCGCCGCGCTGGCGCTCTCGATCTCGGGCATCCCGCCGCTCTCGGGCTTCTGGGCCAAGGCGCTGGTGCTCGACGCCGCGTTCCGCACCGGCGGCGCGCCGGCGGCGGGGCTCGCCCTCGTCGCGCTGGTCGCGGGCTTCCTCACGCTCTACTCGATGAGCACGCTGCGGACCCAGGCGTTCTGGCGGCCGCCGCGGCGGGCGGCCGCGGCCGGCGCGCGCCGCATTCCGCCCGCGATGGCCTGTGCCGTCACGCTCCTCGCGGCGTGCACCCTGGGCCTGGGGCTCGCCGTCGAGCCGGCCGTGCGCCTGGCGCGCGCCGCCGCGGGGCAGCTCCTGCCGGGCGGGGCGCCATGAGCGCCGCCCGGCGGCTGGGGGCCGCGGTGT
>DASTSO010000120.1:0-46882 GCA_035760645.1 Gemmatimonadales bacterium | reverse complement strand
GCGCTACAACTTCCAGTGGAACATGCGCCTCATCGGCGCCGACAAGGCGTGGGCCGCCGGCAAGCTCGGGTCGCCCGACGTGACGGTGGCGATCCTCGACACCGGCATCGACTACGACGCGCCGGACCTCAACGGGCTCGTGGACCTGAGCCGCTCGGCCTCGTTCATCGAGAGCGACGATGCCCTGACGACCACGTACTTCAAGACCCGCCATGCCATCTCCGACTACCACGGCCACGGCACCAACGTCGCCACGCAGGTGAGCAGCAAGGCGGCGGCGCTCGCCGGCGTCACCTCCAGGACCACGCTCATCGGCGTCAAGGTGCTCGCGGCCAACGGGCGCGGCAGCCTGGGCGCGGTGCTCTCGGGCGTGCTCTGGGCCGCGGACCACGGTGCCAACGTCGCCAACATGAGCCTCGGCGGCGGCTTCACCAAGGCGGGGAACGGCCAGTACGTCGCGACGATCAATCGCGCGTTCAACTATGCGAACGCCAAGGGCATGCTGATCGTGGTCTCCGCCGGCAACGACGAGGCCGACCTCGACCACAACGGCAACTTCCTCTCCACCTACTGCAACCAGCAGCACGTCGTCTGCGTGTCCTCGATCGGGCCCGCCGTCGCGACCGGTGACCAGAACGCGCCGAGCTACTACACCAACTTCGGCCGCTCGGCCATCGAGGTCGCGGCACCCGGCGGCAACGCCGATGCGGCGAACGGCTTCACGCTCAGCGCCTGGCCGTGGGGCGTGGACATCGCGTCGTGGGTCTGGTCCTACTGCTCGAAGACCCGGATCGTCGGCTACACCGAGACCGGAGTGCCCATCCTCACCGCGTGCACCGCGGGCAACCGCCTGACGGGCTACATCGGCACGAGCCAGGCGTCGCCGCACGTCGCCGGCCTCGCCGCGCTGCTCGTCGCGGAGAAGGGTATCCGCAGCCCGGCGCAGCTCAAGGCCGCGATCCTCCAGAGCGCGCTCGACCTGGGCCAGCCGGGCACCGACCCGATCTACGGCAAGGGCCGCATCGACGTCGCCCGCGCGCTGGGGCTGTAAGCGGCCCCTCCCCGCAGCACGAGAGTAGCACCAGGAACGGCCCGCTCCCCCGGCGGGCCGTTTCGCTTTCCCGCCTTCGCGTGACCCGCATCACCTTCCTGAATCACAGACGCCCCCCACCCCGCGGCCCATAATGGAGCACCGGGGCCCGGCTTGCGGCCCAATTCGTTGGCCGACATGCGGATAGGTGGGGACGACCATGAGCTTCATCTCCCGATTGATGGACCTGGGCTCCGGCGGGAGCGAGTCACCGGTCCGCCGGCTCATCGTCTACTACGTCTTCCTCACCGCCATCACCATGGCCGTGCTCTGGCTGGTGCCCGCCACCGAGGTGGTCTTCAGCGGCGAGCGCCTCGAGGAGATCGCCGCGACGCCGCGGCTCCTGCAGGACGGGCTCTCGAAGTCGGCGGCCAAGGCCGACCTCCCGCTCACCGCCGTGGCGGGCGCCGCGGGGCGGCTGCCGCCGCGGCTCGAGATGGTGGTCGTCACCGCCTGCGTCTCCCTCGGCGCGCTCCTCCTCATGCTCCCCGTCTCGTGGGTCTTCATGTCGGTGCGCCGCACGACCGGCTACAGCCAGTCGATCGTGCACACGATGCTCATCTTGCCGATCGTGGTGGCGGGGATCGTCCTCATCGTGCGCAACAGCCTCGCGCTCGCCTTCAGTCTCGCGGGGATCATGGCGGGGGTGCGCTTCCGCACCGGGCTCAAGGACGCGCGCGACACGGTGTTCATCTTCCTCGCCATCGGCGTCGGGCTCGCCGCCGGCGTGCAGGCGCTCACGGTGGCGGCGCTGATCTCGGTGATCTTCAACTTCGTGGTGCTCACCGTGTGGCGCTCCGACTACGGCCGCAGCCCGCTCACGCTCGCGCCCGCGGTCGAATGGGGCAGCACCCTCGGCGCGCTCGCCGAGCCGAACGGCGGGAGCCCGGTGCCCGACCGCGAGCTCCTCCTCTCGCTCACCCCCGAGAAGGCCGACACCCTCGCCGAGCGCTTCACGCGCGTCCGCGACCTCCTCGTCGGCGGCGGCGGCAAGGGGAAGAAGCCGCGCTACAATGCCCTCCTCAAGGTGACGGCGAGCGACGCGCTCCTCGGGCAGCGGCGCACGGAGGAGGTGCTGCGCTCGATGACGAAGCGCTGGACGCTCGACGAGTCGCGCCCGGCGGACGACGGCAAGGCCGAGCTCTACTATCTCGTCCGCTTCCGCAAGAAGACGCAGGACGACGTGATCGGCGCTCTCCTCGCCCACGGGCGCGACTCGATCCTCGGCGCCGAGATCGAGCTCGGCCCCGGCCTCGCGAAGACCGCATGAGGGGTGGGGCCCGCGCCCGCACTCGTCCGGTGATGCTCGCGGTGGCGGCGGTGGCGGCCCTCGGCGGGGTCGGCCTCGCCTGCCGCGGCACGGGCACGCCGGGGGACGCGGCCGCGGACTCCGCGCAGGCGCAGCTCCTCGCCACCCGCCTCGCGCGCACCACGGCGCGGCTCGACTCGACTCGGCTCGGCTCGGCCCGCGCCGACTCCGCGCCGATCGCGCGCTGGCTCCTGCCGGAGGCGCTGAACGAGATCTCGGGCCTCGCCCTCACGCGCGACGGCCGCCTCCTCGCCCACGGCGACGAGCGCGCCGTGGTCTACGAGCTCGATTACCGGCGCGGGCTCATCACCCGGAGCTTCACCGTCGGCGACCCCGCCGTGACCGGTGACTTCGAAGGGATCGCCGTGGTCGGCGACTCGCTGGTGCTCGCCACGAGCGCCGGCGTGCTCTACGTCTTCGCCGAGGGCGCCGACGGCGCGCACGTCGGCTACCGCACGCTGGACACCGGCCTCGGCCACGCCTGCGAGCTCGAGGGCCTGGCCTACGATGCGACCCGCCGCGCGCTCCTGCTCGGCTGCAAGCAGCCCGGCGCCGCCCTCGAGGGGCGCGGCACCCTGCTCTTCCGCGTCCCCTTCGGCCCGGGCACCGCCGCCACCGGCGGCGCGGCGCAGGCCGAGCGCGTGGCGCTCGATCCCGCGCACCTGCCGGCGGCGTGGAAGGGATTCCATCCCTCCGCCGTCGAGGTCCATCCCGTGCGCGGGACCTACGTGCTCGTCGCCGGGATCGAGGGCACGCTGGTCGAGGTGACGCCCGCCGGCGCGCTGGTGCGGGCGGGACCGCTGCCGGGCGCGCACGCGCAGCCCGAAGGCGTCGCCCTCACCGCCGACCCCGCTCTCCTCGTCGCCGACGAGGCGAAGAACGGCGCCGCCGTCGTGACCCTCTACCCGTATCCGCGCTGATGTCCGCACGCTTCCTCCGCCCGCCCCGGCTCGCGCTCCTCGTCGCCCTTGCGGCGGCGCCGCTCGCGGGCTGCACCCACACCTATTCCACGCCGCAGCTCGTCACGCCGAAGGCGGCGCCGATCGCGCCGCGCGACATCGAGCTCTCGCTCTTCCTGATCGGGGACGCGGGCGCGCCGGCCAAGGACGAGCCGGTGCTCGCCGCGCTCACGCGGCAGGTCGAGGCGGCGCAGGCCGGCGGGGTGAAGCCGGCCATCGTCTTCCTCGGCGACAACGTCTATCCGCGCGGCCTGCCCGATACCGGGGCGCTGACGCTGCCGACGCGCCCCGAGGCGGAGCGGCGGCTGCAGGCGCAGATCGACGTCGCGCTCCGGACCCGCACGCCGACGTGGTTCATCCCCGGCAACCACGACTGGGCCTACATGACGGCCGCCGGCTGGGACGCGATCAAGCGGCAGGTGGCCTACATCCAGGAGCACGGCGCGCCGTACGCGCAGATGCAGCCCACCGGCGGCTGCCCCGGCCCGGTCTACGCCGACCTGAGCCCGCACGTCCGGCTCATCATGCTCGACACGCAGTGGTGGCTGCACGACTACGCGCGCCCGGTGCACCCCGACAGCGACTGCCCCTACGACGCGCCGGGCGAGATCGTCAACGCGATGAACCGCCAGATGCTCTCGGCCGGCGGCCGGCAGATCGTCGTCGTCGGCCACCATCCGCTCGCGAGCGGCGGCGAGCACGGCGGCAATCTCACGCTGACCGACCATCTGTTCCCGCTGCGGATGCTCTCGTCGAGCCTGTGGATCCCGCTCCCGATCGCGGGCAGCTACTACGCGCTCAACCGCCAGCAGGGCGCCTCGAACCAGGACCTCGCCGGCCCGAAGAACCAGGCGATGCGCCGGGCCTTCGAGGTGGTCTTCGAGCGCCGCAAGCCGCTCGTCTATGCCGCGGGCCACGACCACGAGATGCAGGTGTTCGACGGCCGCACGGTGCGCCACATCCTGGTCAGCGGCGCGGGGATCTACGGCCACGTCTCCCGCGTCGCCTACCGGGCGAACACGCGCTACGCCGCGGAGAAGTCGGGCTACATGCGGATCGACTTCCGCCGGGACGGCCGCGCGCGCCTGGGCGTCATCGTCGTGGACGAGCACGGCGTGCCCACGGAGGACTTCTCCATGGAGCTGAAGTGACGCGCGCGTCGAGGGCCATCCCCGCGCTCCTGGCCGCGCTGGCCAGCGCGGTGGCCGCCGCGCTCGTCGGCGCGGCGCCGCTCGCCGCGCAGGACGGCCTGCGCGAGCCGCTGCCGCCGCCGGTCGGGGCGGAATCCGTCACGGTCGTGGCGGGCGCCCAGTACGCCGCGGGCGGGTTCCATCGCTTCCTCTTCGGCGGCACCTACCGCCCGCTGTGGACGACGCCGATCCGCGTGCCCGTGCTCGACCTCGGGCGCTTCGCCGGCGGGCTCCGGCCCACGAAGGAGGGGGGCGGCCAGCAGACGCAGTCGCTCCGGCTCGAGAGCCCCGACGGGCGCGAGTGGGCCTTCCGCTCGGTCGGCAAGGACCCCTCCGCCGCGCTCCCGAAGGAGCTGCGGGCCGGGCCCGCCGCCGCGGTGCTGCGCGACCAGATCAGCGCGAGCTTCCCGGGCGCGGGCGCCCTCACGCCCCCGTTCTACGACGCCGTGGGCGTGCTGCACATCAATCCCCGCCTGGCCGTGATGCCCGACGACCCGCGGCTCGGCGAGCATCGCGCGGCGTTCGCCGGCATGCTCGGCACGATCGAGGAGTTCCCCGACGACGGGCCCGACGGCGCCCGGGGGTTCGCCGGCTCGAAGAAGGTGGTGGACACCGAGGAGCTCATGGCCGAGCTCAACGCGGAGGCGAAGGGGCGGGTGGACGCGCGCGAGTTCCTCGCCGCACGGCTGGTGGACTTCCTCCTCAACAACTGGGACCGCCACGCCGGCCAGTGGCGCTGGGCGCGCGAGAAGGCGACGGGCCCCGACGTCTGGCATCCCGTGCCGCGCGACATGGACCAGGTCCTCTTCGCGACCGACGGCCTCCTGCCCGACCTCGGCCGCGCGGCGGCGCCGAAGTTCGTCGCGCTGACGCGCGAGCCCGACCTGCGCGGGCTCACGATCAACAGCCGTCCGCTCGACCGGCGCATGCTCGCCCCGCTCGAGCGCGCGACGGTCGACTCGGTCGCGCAGGCGGCGACGACGCGGCTCACGGACGCCGTGATCGAGGCGGGCATCGGGCGCCTGCCCGCGGCGTGGCGCGCGCGGATCGGCGCCGAGCTGCGCGGGCTCCTCGAGGCCCGCCGCGCGGCTCTCCCCGGGCTCGCCGCGCGCTGGTATCGCGAGCTCGCCCGCGTGGTGGACGTGCACGGCACCGACGCGCCCGACGCCGCGGAGGTCGTGCGCGAGGCCGACGGCGCGGTGCGCGTGCGGCTCGCCGAAGGCGCGGGCGACGGCGACGTCTACTACGAGCGCCGCTTCGTGCCGGCCGAGACGCGCGAGATCCGGATCTACCTCCACGGCGGCGACGACCGCGCCGTGGTGCGCGGCGACGCGCCGCGCAGCATCGCGGTGCGCGTCATCGGCGGCAACGGCACGAACGCGCTCGTGGACAGCTCGCGCGTCGGCGGGCGGGCGCGGCCGACGCATCTCTACGACGTCGGCCCGACGCGCGGCGTCGTCTACCCCGACTCGGCCGTGACGGACGCGCTCCTCGACCGCCGCCCCGTGCTCCCGCGCGGCACGGTCCCCTTCGGCGAGCGGGGCGAGCACCGCGCGCTGCGGCCCGACGCGGGCGGCGCCTTCGCGCCGCGCGGCGGAGCGTGGGGCGCCACCGACCTCGGCCTCGTGGTGGGCGGCGGGGTCGCGCTCACCAGCTACGGCTTCCGCCGCTATCCCTACGCGCGACGCGTGGCGCTGGAGGGCCGCTACGCGACCGGCCCGGGCGAGGGCGCGCTCGCGCTCACGGCTGACTGGCGTCCCGAGGCGAGTCCGCTGCACTGGTCGCTCCGGGCGGAGGCCTCGGGACTCGAGCTCACCCGCTTCTACGGCGCAGGGAACGCCACGGCGCGCGCCCTGCCGAACGACGCCTACGCGCTCGAGCACACCGTCTACCGCCTCGCCCCGACGCTCGGCCTCGCCCTGGGGGAGCGGGGCGACCTCGCCCTGGGGCCGGTGGTCGAGCTGCACCGGACCGACACGACGCTCACGACCTTCGCCGCGCGGCTGCGGCCCTATGGCAGCGGCGACTTCGGCATCGCGGGGCTGCGCGGCACGCTGGGCTGGGACCTCGCGCCGGGCGGCCGCGCGGGCGTCGTCCGGCCGGTGCGCCTCGAGGCGGGCGGCGGCTGGTTCCCCGCGCTCTGGGACGCCGACCGGGCCTGGGGCGAGGCGCACGCCGTGGCCACGACGGCCTTCGCCTTCCCCGTCCCGCTCGATCCGGTGCTCGCGCTCCGCGCCGGCGGCCGCAAGGTGTGGGGGACGGCGCCCTACTTCGCCCTCGCCTTCCTCGGCGGCCACGCGGACCTGCGCGGCTGGGACGAGCAGCGCTTCGCCGGCGACGCCGCCGCGTTCGGCAACGCCGAGCTGCGGGTGCGGCTCCTCACGATCCGCGCGCTCTCGCTGCGCCTGGGCGCGCTCGGGCTCGCCGACGCGGGCCGCGTCTGGCTCGCCGGCGAGACGGGCCCCGCGGCCGACGACTGGCACACCGCCTGGGGCACCGGCGGCTTCCTCGAGGTGCCGCACGCGGGCCAGCTCAGCGTCACCGTGGCCGACGGCGCCGAGCGCACGAGCGTGTACGTGCGGGGCGGCTTCTCGTTCTGAGGGGCGCGCCGCCGCTGTGACGCAGGTCCCGGCGCGGCCGCTCGAAATCCGCAGATTGAGCGCCCGGTCCGGCCGGAAAGTTCGAAGCCCCGGGAGAGGAGCGGAGGAGCACGGGTGAGGCGACGCATTCTCATCGTGGACGACGAGCCGATCGTGCGGGCGATCATCGCCCGCCTGCTCGAGGAGGAGGGGTACGACGTCACGGAGGTGTCCGACGCGCCTCGCGCCCTCGCGGCCGCGCGCGCGGCGGCGCCGCCCTTCGACCTCGTGATCACCGACAACCTGATGCCGGGCATGTCCGGCCGGCGGCTCCTCGACGAGCTCCGCGCCGAGTGGCCCGATCTCGCCGTCGTGCTGATCTCGGGCCTGCCGCTCGTCGACCCGCTCCCGCCGGGCGACCGGCTGCGCCGGCTCGAGAAGCCGGTGCTCCCGGAGCGGCTCTACACCGTGGTGCGCGAGCTCCTGGGGCCGACGCCGGCCCACGACCGGGGCCGGCCGTCGTGGCCCGGCTTCCGCGCCCGCAGCGATTGACCGCGCCCCCGCGCCCGTCTATACTTCAGGCCGTAGAAGGGGAGTAGCTCGTCCGCCGGCGGTGCGCCGCCGGGTGGACGGCCGGATCGTCAAGACTGTTCGCCGCGCGCCCCGATGCGACGCCGGCGGGCACGGTCCGGTCGGGAGACGGTGGGCGGGGCGATCCAGGCGATCGCGCCACCCCGTGATCAGAGCGAGACCTTCGTCCAGACGCCCGACTGCCGGGCGGGGACGAAGGTCTCGCTCGTTTTCGTTTTGGACCCTGGACGCGGACTTCCGGTGAGGAGCCGAGGGACGAACATGTACAACCTGAAGACGGCGGTATTGCTGGCGGGGCTGCTGGGACTCTTCCTCCTGCTGGGCCAGCTGGTCGGCGGGACGCAGGGGCTGGTCGTCGCCCTGGTCATGGGCAGCCTCTTCAACTTCGTGATGTACTTCTTCTCCGACCGCATCGTGCTGAAGATGTACGGCGCGCAGGTCGTGACGGCGGCGGAGGCGCCCGAGCTGGTGGCGACGATCGACCGGCTGCGCCGGCGCGCCGGGCTGCCGATGCCCAAGGTGGCCATCGCGCACCAGACGCAGCCGAACGCCTTCGCCACCGGGCGGAGCCCGTCGCACGCGGTGGTGGCGGTGACGGCGGGACTCCTCCAGGCGATGCCCGTCGGGAGCGAGGAGCTCGAGGGGGTCATCGCCCACGAGCTCGCGCACGTCAAGAACCGCGACATGCTGATCACCACCGTGGCGGCCGGCGTGGCGGCGGCGATCTCCAACCTGCCCTACCTGCTGATGTTCGGCGGCGGCGACCGCGACGGCGACCGCAACCCGATGGCCGAACTCGCGCTGCTGCTGCTCGCGCCGATCGGCGCGATGCTGATCCAGATGGCGGTGAGCCGCCAGCGCGAGTACGAGGCCGACCGCACCGGCGCCGAGATCCTGGGCCGGCCGCTGCCGCTCGCCAACGCGCTCCGGCAGCTCGACGCGCTGGCGCACCGGATCCCGATGGACGTGGCCCCCGCGGCCGCGCCGCTCGCGCAGGTGAACCCGTTCAGCGCCTCGCAGGGCGGGCTCGCGAACCTCTTCAGCACCCACCCGCCGATGGCCGAGCGCATCGCGCGGCTCGAGGCGCTGGCCGGCGTGCGCGCCATGGCCACGCGGTGAAGCACCCGAGCACGAACACGCCGCGCGCGCACGCGGGCGAGGACCGGTAACGGCACATGGACCTGGGCGTACACCCGCTGTCGATCTGGCTCGGCTTCTCCGGGCTGGTCGTGCTGCTGCTGATCCTCGACCTCGGCGTGCTCAACCGCCGCTCCCACGTCCTCGGCTTCCGCGAGGCGCTCACGTGGAGCGGCAGCCTGGTGGTCGTGGCGATCCTCTTCGGCCTGTTCATGTACTGGCGCGAGGGGCCGCAGCACGCGCTCGAGTTCTACACGGGGTACCTGATCGAGCTGAGTCTCAGCGTCGACAACCTCTTCGTCTTCATTCTGGTCTTCCAGTACTTCGGCGTGCCCGCGGCGCTGCAGCCGCGGGTGCTCAAGTGGGGGATCCTGGGCGCGATCGTCATGCGCCTCGTCATGATCCTCCTCGGCGCGCTGCTGCTGAGCCGCTTCGACTGGATCGTCTACGTCTTCGGCGCGATCCTGATCTTCGCCGGCTGGAAGATGTTCCGGGGCGAGCAGGGCGAGGTCGTCGAGCTGGAGCGCAACATCGTCGTGCGCGCGGCGCGGCGGCTCCTGCCCTTCAGCGACCGCTACGACGGGCAGCACTTCTTCACCCACCCCACGCGGGCCGAGCGGCACGCCGGCGTGCGGCGGGTCGCGACGCCGCTCCTGCTGGTGCTGCTCGTCATCGAGTGGACCGACCTCGTCTTCGCGGTGGACTCGATTCCCGCGGTCTTCGCGGTGACGCGCGATCCGTTCCTGGTATACAGCTCCAACATCTTCGCCATCCTGGGGCTCCGGGCGCTCTTCTTCGTGCTGGCGGGGCTGGTGGACAAGTTCGTCTACCTCAAGCCCGGCGTCGCGCTCATCCTCGTCTTCGTCGGCCTGAAGATGCTCCTGAGCGCCTGGGTGCATCTCCCCGCCCTGCTCTCCCTCGGCGTCATCCTGGGGACGCTGACCGCGGCGGTGGTGCTCTCGATGCTGAAGCTGCGGCGGGAGGCCCGCGCGGCGGCGGCGTGAGCCGGGGCGGAAGGGCGGAAAGGCGCCACCCTTCCGCCCTTCCGCCTCCCTCCGCACATTCCCCGCATGCCTCCCACCCCACACGGCCTGCTCGCCCGCCTGGGCCTCGGGCGGCCGGAGCTGCGCGCCTGGGCGATGTACGACTGGGCGAACTCGGCGATGATGACCATCGTCGTCACGGCCGTCTTCCCCATCTACTTCGCCTCGGTCGCGGCGGCGGGGCTGCCGCCGACGGTGGCGACCCAGCGCTTCAGCGTGGCGACGACGCTCGGGCTCGCCGTCATCGCGGTGCTCGCCCCCATCCTCGGCGCGCTCGCCGACTACGGCGCCGCGAAGCTCCGGCTCCTCGGCGCCTTCCTCCTCCTCGGCGCCGGCGCCACGGCGGCGATGTTCTGGATCGAGCGCGGCGACTGGGCGCTCGCCCTCTTCCTCTTCATCCTCGCCAACGTCGGCGCCAACGGCAGCTTCGTCTTCTACGACGCGCTCCTGCCACACGTCGCGCGGCCGGACGAGATGGACCGGGTCTCCACGGCGGGCTACGCCCTGGGCTACGTCGGCGGCGGGCTCCTGCTGCTGGTGAGTCTCGCCATGATCCAGCGGCCCGGGCTCTTCGGCCTGCCGCACGGGGCCGGCCTCACCCCCGCCCAGGCGACGCTTCCGGCGCGGCTCTCCTTCCTCCTCACCGGGCTCTGGTGGATCGGCTTCTCGATCCCGCTGTTCCGCCGGGTGCGGGAGCCCGCCCCGACGCCGCGCCGCCCCGAGGACGCCGGCCGCTCGGCCGTCGCGGCGAGCCTCGCGCAGCTGGGCCGCACGCTGCGCGAGCTCGCGCGCTACCGGCAGGCGCTCCTCCTGCTCGTCGCCTTCCTGATCTACAACGACGGCATCGGCACCATCATCCGCATGGCGACGATCTACGGCACCGAGCTCGGCCTGGGCCAGGGGGCGATGATCGCCGCGATCGTGCTCGTGCAGTTCGTCGGCATTCCGTTCGCCTTCCTCTTCGGCATGCTCGCCGGCCGCATCGGCGCCAAGCGCGCGATCTTCCTGGGCCTCCTCGTCTACGTCGCGATCGGCGTCCTGGGCTACTACATGCAGACGAGCCGCGACTTCCTCGTCCTCGCCACGCTCGTGGGCGTCGTGCAGGGCGGCACCCAGGCGCTCTCGCGCTCGCTCTTCGCGAGCATGATCCCGCGGCAGAAGTCGGGCGAATTCTTCGGCTTCTTCAGCGTCTTCGAAAAGTTCGCCGGCATCTTCGGCCCGCTGGTCTTCTCGCTCGTCATCGCCTGGACGGGCTCGAGCCGGCTCTCCATCCTGTCGGTGATCGGCTTCTTCGTCGTCGGCGGGCTGCTGCTGGCGGGGGTGGACGTCGCGGCGGGGCAGCGGGCGGCGCGGGCGGGGGAGGACGTGCTCGCGGAACAGCGGGAGCCGGCGACCGTCGGCGCGTGAGGCGGCGACCTCGGCCGCCGACCCGAAAGGCGAAGCCTTTTTGCCCGGGAGGGCCTGCATGCGACACCCATCTTCGCGCCTCCACCCCGCGCTCGGCTGGCTCGCCCTCGCGACGCTCGGCTTCGCGCTCCCCGTGCGGGCCGGCCACGCCCAGACGCGCGCCGCCGCGCGGGCGCCCCGCGTCGTGCGCGTCGAGGCCCACGACTTCGCCTTCGTGATGCCCGATACGATCCCCGCGGGAACGACCACCTTCCGCCTGCGCAACGCGGGAACGCAGCCGCACCACCTGATGCTCTACCGGCTCGACCCGGGCCGCACGCTGACCGACGTCCTGGCCGCGCTCCGCGCCGGCGGCGCGCACCCGGGCTGGATGCACCCGGTCGGCGGACCCAACGCGATTCCGCCGGGCGGCGAGTCCGTCGGCACGGTGACGCTCACGCCCGGCAGCTACGTCGCCTTCTGCCATATCCCGAGCCCCGACCGGGTGATCCATTTCGCCAAGGGCATGCTGAAGGCGGTGACGGTGGTCCCGGGGCGCGAGCCCCCCGCGCCGCTCCCGGCGGCGGACGTCACGGTCACGCTGCGCGACTACGACTTCGTCTTCTCCCGCCCGCTCACCCACGGCCGGCACCGGGTCGCCGTGACCAATCGCGGCACGCAGGCGCACGAACTCATCCTCTCGCGCCTCGATCCGGGCAGGACGAGCCGGGACTTCGTCCGCTGGATGGAGACCCAGCAGGGCCGGCCACCGGTCACCCCGGCGGGCGGGACGACCGACCTCCCGCCGGAGGGCACGATCATCCTGGACGTGGATCTCCCGCCCGGCCGGTACAGCGTGCTCTGCCGGGTCCGCGACACCGGTGACGGTCGGCCGCATGACCGCCACGGCATGCTGACGGAAATCGTGGTGCGCTGAGGCCGCGCGCGGCCGGTCTCCCGGCCGCGCCACCTTGCCGGGTCTCCCGGCCCCGGCCTAGTTTGCCCTGTCCCGTTCCCATTCCCTCCCCGCCGCCGAGGCGAGCAGCCGCGCCGATGGACCCGATCGAGCTGACCCGCGCCCTCGTTCCGATCGAATCGCCGACCTTCGCCGAAGGGCCCGTGGTGGAGTTCCTCGCCGGGGCGCTGACGAAGCTGGGGTGGCGCGTCGTCCGCCAGCCGGTCACGCCGGGGCGCGACAACCTCTACGCCTTCCGCGAGCGGCCCGAGCTCGTCTTCTCGACCCACCTCGACTGCGTGCCGCCGTTCGTCCCCTTCCGCGAGGACGAGCGCTTCCTCTACGGCCGCGGGGCGTGCGACGCCAAGGGGATCGCCGCCGCGATGGTGGCCGCGGCCGAGCGGCTCGCGGCCCTCGGCGAGCGGCGCATCGGGCTCCTCTTTCTCGTCGGCGAGGAGAACGGCTCCGACGGCGCCCAGAAGGCGCTCGAGCTCGAGCCGCGCGGGCGGTTCCTCATCAACGGCGAGCCCACCGACAACCTCCTCGTCACCGGCTCGAAGGGCTCGCTGCGCGTGGACCTCGCCGCGGCCGGCCGCGCCGCCCATTCGGCCTATCCCAGCGAAGGCGCCTCGGCGATCCTCCCGCTCCTCGAGACGCTGCGCAAGATCCGCCGGCTCCCCGTGCCGTTCGACCCGACGCTGGGCGAGACGACGATGAACATCGGCACCCTCCACGGCGGCGTGGCGCCCAACGTGATCCCGCCCGAGGCGCGCGCGCAGGTCCTCTACCGCACCGTCTCCGCGACCGAGGGCCTCAAGCGCGCCATCCTGGGCTGCCTCGAGCCCGGCGTCACCGCGACCTTCGGCGCCGAGATCCCGGCGCTCCGGGCGAGTTCGATGCCCGGCTGGGAGTCTACCGTCGTGAGCTTCGCGAGCGACCTGCCGTTCCTCGCGCGCGGCTGGGGCCGGGGCTTCATGCTGGGGCCGGGCTCCATCCGCGTCGCGCACACCACCGAGGAGCGGATCGCCAAGGACGAGCTCTGCGAGGCGGTCGAGCTCTACGTGCGCCTCGCGACCGATCTCCTCAACCCGCCGCTCCGCGCGGCGTGAGCGCGACGTGACGGCGGCCTCGAAGGGCACATGAGCGCGAAGATCCCCGTCGGCATCCTGGGCGCCACGGGCACGGTGGGGCAGAAGTTCGTGCGGCTCCTGGCCGAGCATCCGTGGTTCGAGATCGCGGCGGTGTGCGCGAGCGAGGCGAGCGCGGGCAGGCCCTACGGCGAGGCGGCGCGCTGGCGCGAGCCGGCGCCGATTCCCGAGCCCGTCGCGCGCATGCTCGTGCGGCCCGCGACGCCGCCGCTGGAGGTGCCGGTCCGGATCGTCTTCTCCGCGCTCGACGCCGCGGTCGCGCGGCCGATCGAGGAGGGGTTCGCCGCGGCGGGCGTCTACGTCGTGACCAACACGCGCAACCTGCGCATGGACCCCGACGTCCCGCTCCTCGTCCCCGAGGTGAACGCCGACCATCTCGCGCTCCTGCACGTGCAGCAGCGCGCGCGCGGCTGGCGCGGCGGCGTGGTGGCGAACCCCAACTGCTCCACCGCCGCGCTCGTCCTCGCGCTCGCGCCGCTGCACCAGGCGTTCGGCGTCACCAGGGCGTTCGTCGCCACGATGCAGGCGGTGTCGGGCGCGGGCTACCCGGGCGTCGCCTCGCTCGACATCGTCGGGAACGTGATCCCGCACATCGGGGGCGAGGAGGAGAAGATCGAGACCGAGACGCGGAAGATCCTGGGGGCGCTCGCGGGCGAGGGCGACGCCGCCGGCGTCACCGAGGCGGACGTGGTGGTGAGCGCGCACGCGAACCGGGTCCCGGTGATCGACGGCCACACCGAGGTCGTCTCGGTGGGTCTCGCGCGCCGGGCGACGCCCGAGGAGGCGGTCGCGGTGCTGCGCGACTGGACGGGCCACGCGAGCGTGCGCGGGCTGCCGTCCTCGCCCGCGCGGCCGGTCGAGGTGGACGAGCGCGCCGACCGGCCCCAGCCGCGGCTCGACCTCGAGCGCGGGCGCGGGATGACGGTGACGGTGGGCCGCGTGCGCCCCTGCCGGCTCCTCGACCTGCGGCTCGCGCTTCTCGGCCACAACACCCTGCGCGGCGCCGCCGGGGCCGCGGTGCAGAACGCCGAGCTGCTCGTGGCGCAGGGCTGGGTGCCGCGGGGATGAGCCGCGCATGAGGGGTCGGATGAGCGGTCGGATGGGCGTGCGATGATCGTCTGCAAGTTCGGCGGCACCTCGGTCGGCGACGCCGCGGCGATCGGGCGGCTCGTCGAGATCGTCCGCGCGCGCCACGTCCGCGGCGAGCAGCCGCTCGTCGTAGTGAGCGCGCTGAGCGGCGTGACCGACGCGCTCGTCGCCCTCACGCGCCTCACGGCCGCTCCCGAGCCCGCCCGGGCGGTGGACGACGCGCTCGCCGCCCTCCTGGCGCGCCACGAGGCGGTCGCCGCGGAGCTGCCGGGCGGCGCGGGCGCGATGCGCGCGGTCCGGGAGCGCATCGACGCGCTCCGCGCCCTGCTCGCCCCCTCGCTCGGCACCACCGTCCCCCCGGCCGATCGCGACGCCGCGCTGGGCCACGGCGAGCTCTGGAGCTCCGCACTCGTCGCCGCCGCGCTCGAGGCGTCGGGCGTGCCGGCCGGGTGGGTGGACGTCCGGCCGCTCCTCGTCACGGACGACCATTTCGGGCAGGCGCGCCCCGATCAGACGGAGCTCCGCACGCGCGCGCGGGCGCGCTTCCCCGCCCTCCTCGAGGCGGGCCTCGTCCCGGTCACCCAGGGCTTCATCGGCGCCACCCCCGACGGCCGGCCCACCATCCTGGGCCGCGGCGGCTCGGACTTCAGCGCCGCGCTCCTCGGCGCCGCGCTCGACGCCGAACGGGTCGAGATCTGGACCGACGTGAGCGGCCTCCTGACCGCCGACCCGCGGATCGTCCCCGACGCGCGGCCGCTCGAGGTGGTGAGCTACGAGGAGGCGGCCGAGCTCGCCACCTTCGGCGCGAAGGTGCTCCACCCGGCGACCGCGCTCCCGCTCGCGCACCGCGGGATCCCGATCGCGATCCTCAACTCGACCTGTCCCGGCCACCCGGGGAGCACGATCGCGCAGGTGAGCGCGCTGCGCGAGGCGGGCGCCTCCCCGGTGCGCTCGATCAACTGGAAGCGCGGCGTCACGATCGTCAACGTCCGCGCCCCGCGCATGCTCGGCGCCCACGGCTTTCTGCGGCGGCTCTTCGAGGTGACCGAGAAGCACGAGATCGTGGTCGACGTGCTCGCCTCGAGCGAGGTGAGCGTCTCGCTCAGCGTCGAGGGGACGAGCCGCGTGGACGTGCTCAAGCGCGACCTCGCCCCGCTGGGCGAGGTGCAGGTCGCCTACGACCGCGCGATCATCAGCGTCGTCGGCATCGGGCTCCGCGAGACGCCGGGGATCGCCGCGCGCATCTTCGCCGCCGTGGCGCCCACCAACGTCGAGATGACGAGCCAGGGCGCCTCGGCGATCAACATGACCTTCGTCGTGCGCGAGAGCGAGGGGGCCGACGTGGTGCGGCGGCTGCACCGGGCGTTCTTCGGCGGAGGCGGCGCGGCATGAGCGAGCCACGGACGGCGCTCCGCCTCGCGCTGGTGGGGCATGGCCGGATGGGGCGAGCCGTCGAGCGGCTCGCGCTGGAGCGCGGCCATGCGGTGGTCGCCGTGCTCGACCGTTCCGCGGCCGGCGCCGTGCTCGCCAGCGCGGCGCTCGACCGCGGCGCGCTGGGGGAGGCGGATGTCGCGATCGAGTTCACCCGCCCCGAGGCGGCCGCGGGAAACCTGCTCGCGCTCGCCGCGACCGGCGTGCCCGTGGTGACCGGCACCACGGGCTGGCACGCGCGCCTCGACGAGGTGCGCGCCGCGGTGGCGGCGCACGACGGGCTCCTCCTCTACGCCAGCAACTTCTCCATCGGCGCGCAGCTCTGCTTCCGCGCCGCGCGGGACCTGGCGCGCCACTTCCGCGGGCGGCCGGAGTTCGACGCCTACATCGTCGAGGTCCACCACCGCGCCAAGCTCGACGCGCCGTCGGGCACCGCGCTCACCCTTCAGGCGGCCGCCCGCGCGGGCGATCCCGCGCGCGCGGTGCCCATCACGTCGGTGCGCGCGGGGCACGTCCCCGGCACCCACACCCTCGCCTACGACGCCCCGCTCGAGACGGTCTCGCTCGAGCACACCGCCCGCAGCCGTGACGTCTTCGCCGCGGGCGCGCTCGCCGCCGCCGAGTGGCTCGCGGCCCAGCGCGCGGCGGGGCGGCGCGGCGTGGTCACCTTCGAAGACATGCTGTTCGGCGGCGAAGCACCCGGGAGTGAATCATGACGACCTCATCGAGCGGTCTCCGCGGCTGCGGCACCGCGCTCGTGACGCCGTTCACCGCGGGCGGCGCGGTGGACTTCCTCGCGCTCAAGGCGCTGGTGCAGTGGCAGATCGCCGAGGGGATCGACTTCCTCGTCCCCTGCGGCTCGACGGGCGAGGCGCAGACGCTCGACGCCAGGGAGCGCGAGCGCGTCGTCGTCGCGACGCTCGAAGCGGCGGCGGGGCGCGTGCCCGTCATGGCGGGGGCCACGAGCAACGACACCGCCCGCGCCGCCGACGAGGCCCGCCGCATGGCGGCGCTCGGCGCGGACTACATCCTGAGCGCGACGCCCTACTACAACAAGCCGACGCAGGAGGGGCTGTACCGCCACTTCCTCGCGGTGGCCGAGGCCTCGCGCGCGCCCGTCTGCCTCTACAACGTGCCCGGCCGCACCGCGGTGAATCTCGCCGCGGAGACGACGCTCCGCCTCGCCGGACACGACAACATCGTGGCGATCAAGGAGGCGAGCGGCGACCTCGCGCAGATGATGAAGATCATCCGGGGCCGCCCCACCGGCTTCCGGCTCCTCTCGGGCGACGACAACCTCGCCCTCGCGGTCGTCGCGGTGGGCGGCGACGGGCTCGTCTCGGTCACCTCGAACGAGGCGCCGCGCGCCATGACCGAGCTCATCCGCCTGGCGCTCGACGGCGACGTCGCCGGGGCGCGCACGCTGCACTACCGGCTGCTCCCGCTCATGGACGCCAACTTCCTCGAGACGAATCCCGCCCCGGTGAAGGCGGCGCTCCATCTGATGGGCCACGTCGAGGACGTCCTGCGCCTCCCGCTCGTCGCGGTGAGCGATGCGACGCGCGAGCGGCTCCGGGCGGCGCTCGAGGTGGCGGGGATCGCGGCGGGAGCGGGCGCATGAGCGACGAGGTCTCGCGCGACGGGCTGCGCGCGCGCATCGAGCGCTACGCCGCGGGTGTCCCGGCGGGCGAAGAGGCGGAGGCGTTCGCCGCGTTCGCCGCGCTCAAGAGCGCGCTCAACCGCGGCGAGGTCCGCGCCGCCGAGCGCGACGGCGACGGGCGCTGGCGCGCGAACGCGTGGGTCAAGAGCGGCATCCTGCTGGGCTTCCGCCTGGGCCGGATCGTGCCGGTGGCGGAGGACGCGCCCTTTCCGTTCTACGACAAGGACACCTATCCCCTCCGCCCCGTGCGGCTCGAGGACGGCGTGCGCATCGTCCCGGGCGGCTCCGCGATCCGCGACGGCGCCTACGTCGCCCCCGGCGTCGTGTGCATGCCGCCGATGTACGTCAACGTCGGCGCCTGGGTCGGCGAGGGGACGATGATCGACAGCCACGCCCTCGTGGGCAGCTGCGCCCAGATCGGCCGCCGCGTGCACCTGTCCGCCGCGGCCCAGATCGGCGGCGTGCTCGAGCCGGCGGGGGCGCTGCCGGTGATCATCGAGGACGAGGTGCTGGTGGGCGGCAACTGCGGCGTCTACGAGGGCACCATCGTGCGCGAGCGCGCGGTGCTCGCCCCCGGCGTCCTCCTCACCGGCGGCACCGCCGTCTTCGACCTCGTCCACGACCGCGTCTACCGCCGCGCGGGCGACCGCCCGCTCGAGATCCCCGCCGGCGCCGTCGTCGTCCCCGGCACCCGCCCCGTCACCTCGGGCGCGGGCCGGCGCGCCGGCATCGCCCTCTACGCGCCGGTGATCGTGAAGTACCGGGACGAGAAGACGGACACGGCGGTGCGGCTGGAGGAGCTGCTGCGATGAAGAGCCACACGCACTATCTCTGGTTCGAGACGAAGCGCCGGCAGGAGATCATCGACATCACCGACGAGGTGCAGGCGCAGGTGGACGCGAGCGGGGTGCGGGAGGGGATGGTGCTCGTGAGCGCGATGCACATCAGCGCCTCGGTCTTCGTCAATGACCACGAGTCCGGGCTCTGGCACGACATCCTGCACTGGCTCGAGCACACGATCGCGCCCTGGGACCCGGCGCGCTACCGGCACAACGAGACGGGCGAGGACAACGCGGCGGCGCACCTGCGGAGTCTCACCATCGGCCACGAGGTGATCGTCCCGATCACCGACGGCCGGCTCGACTTCGGCCCCTGGCAGCGGGTGTTCTACGGCGAGTGGGACGGGCAGCGGCGCAAGCGGGTGATCATCAAGGTGATGGGAGCGGCGTAGGGCGGCCCGGCCGGACGGGCGCCGGCGCGATCGTGAGGGCCGCCTCGGTCCGCGGCCGCGTCTCGAGCGGCCGCGTCTCGAGCGGCCGCGTCTCGAAGCGTCGCTTGAGGCGCAGCATCGGCGTCTCCAGCCAGCGCCACGACGCCTCCGAGACCAGCAGCGTCACGGCGAGGATCGTGGCGAAGAAGATCGCCTGGGCGACGAGCGGCGGCTCGCCCACGCCGACGAGGCGCGGCACGGTGAAGCCGGCGAGCGTGGCGGCGTAGAGGATCGGGAAGTGGAGGAGATAGATCGCGTAGCTGCGGCGGCCGAGGTAGCGCAGCGGCGCGCAGGCCCAGAGCGCGAGCACGCCGCGCTCGAGGCGCCCGTGCGCGGGCGCCTCGCGCCGCGCGCCGAGCGCGGCACCCAGCGCCGAGACGACGAGCGCCACGCAGAAGCAGGCGAGCACCGGATAGCCGATCGTCTGCATCGCCGCGGTGTCCTTCGGCGCCACGCCGCGCGCCGTGAGGACGATCGCGCCGATCCCCGCGGCGCTCCCCGCCGCCATCCCGGGCAGCCAGCGCCGGAGCCGCGCGAGCCCGCCCGGCGCGCGCACGACGAGCGCCGCGAGCCCGCCCAGCGCCAGCGGGTCGAGGTGCGTGATCGTGAGCGCGTAGAGCGCGACCGCCGGCGCCCCCGCGAGCCGCAGCCCCACCCGCAGCACGAAGCTCAGCGCGAGCGCGCCGACGCAGACCCGGCCCAGCCAGCGCCGCGGCGTGAGCCAGACGAGGAACGGCCACACCAGGTAGAACTGCTCCTCCACCGCGAGCGACCAGAGGTGGAGGGTGTTCATCGGCGCCACGTCCCACGTTCCCGCCCGTGCGACCAGAATGTTCACCGTGTACGTCCAGTACCAGCCGATCCGCGCGAGCAGCTCGCGCGCGGGCGCATGCGCGGGTGCCGCCCAGAACGCCACGGCGGTCAGGACGGCGAGGAAGACGTAGTAGAGCGGGAAGATCCGGAGCGCGCGGCGCAGGTAGAAGCTGCGGAAGTAGCCGTGGTCGCCCTTCGTGTCCACCAGGATCCCGGTGATCAGGAAGCCGGAGAGGACGAAGAAGAGGTCCACCCCGATCCACCCGATGCGCGCGAGGTGGGCGAGGAGGGTGGTGAGCAGCCCCGTGGCGGGGAGCACCAGCAGGTGGCCGCAGAGGACGAGGAGGATCGCGAGCCCCCGCACCCCGTCCAGCGTCGGAATGCGGAGCGCGCTCGGGCGCTCGCTCGGGCGCGCGCTCGGCGGGAGATCGGCGGGCACGCGGCTCGCGGCGGTCATGCCGGCCTCCGACGCAAGATTCGTACGGGCTCCGCCCCGGGGCCAGCACCCCGGCGCGGCCGCTATGCTGTGTCGGCGGTCCGACACTCCTGTGGATCGCACGACGTGACGCGGATCACGCACCAGCCCCGCAACGAGGGACGGGACGACCACCGAAGTGGTCGTCCCGTCCGTATATCGGAGCCCCGCCGGGTCCGGTGGAGCGCGGCTCAGCCGTTCTTCGGCTTGCGGTCCCCCGAGTGCGGGAGGTTGCGGTGGTGCCGCTGGCCGCGGACCTGCTCCTCGGCGGTGTAGTCGGGCGGGTTCGTGTCGTGGGTATCGAGATCGTTCCGGTTCTGCCGGATCGCGTTCTGGCGGTCTTTGCCGGGCATCCGTCCTCCTGGGTCGTGGTACGAGCCGCCCGCGACGACGCGGGCGCCTCAGGAGGAAGCTAACAGCGTTCCGGCCGGCACGGACCCCAGCACGACGCGGTCGCGGCCGGCGGCCTTGGCGGCGAAGAGCCGCGCGTCGGCGGCGGCGAGGAGTTCCTCGATCCCCGCGGCATCGCGCGGCCAGGCGGCGATCCCGGCGCTGATCGTGAGCGTCCCCGTTCCCTGCTGGCGCGGGAGCCGGATCGGCGCCTGCGCCACGGCGCGGCGGATCTGCTCCAGCTTCTCGTAGGTCGCCTCGGCCTCGGTCTCGGGGAAGACGAGCACGAACTCCTCCCCGCCCCAGCGCGCCACGATGTCGCTGCGGCGCACGGCGTGGCGCAGCAGCGTGCCGATCGTCCGCAGCGCGACGTCGCCGGCGGGGTGGCCGTGCTGGTCGTTGAAGCGCTTGAAGTGGTCCACGTCCACCACGACGAGCGAGAGCGGCTGGCCGCTGCGCCGCGCGCGGCTCAGCTCGGCGGCGAGGCGCGCCTCGAAGTAGCCGCGGTTGAAGAGCCCGGTGAGCCGGTCGCTCGTCGACAGGTGCCGGAGCCGCTGCGTGCGCAGCACGATCGTCGTGCTCAGCACGCCGGCCGCGGCGAGGATGACGAGCCGGCCCCCCTGCGCGTTCCAGCTGAACATCCCGTAGGGAAAGGGCGCGAAGACCGGATCGTTGAGCCGCCAGTGCGTCGCCGCCCAGGCGACGATCGCCCCGTACTCGAGGATCGCGAGCGCCCCCGTGAGGACGCACACCCGCGCGTCGTAGCGCAGGCTGGTCCCGAAGATGGCGAGGAAGTAGACCTCGAACAGCACCTTGCTGTTCACCGCCGTGTGCGGCGCGCCCAGCACGAGGAACGACGCGAGCGCGAGGCTCACGAGCGTGACGTCCATCGCGCTCGTGAGGAACGGCAGCCACGGCCGGAAGACGTCGCGCTTGACGAGGTGGAAGAGCACGAGCGCGAGCGCGAGCGCCAGGAGGGTGACGCCGAGCCCGACGTAGTTCTCCTCGATCCGCGGATCGAGCAGCACGTTGGTCGCGGGGATCACGAGCAGGATCCCCGTGAGGAGCAGGCGCACGCGCGCCACGAGCAACTCGCCGCCGGCGCCCGCGTCCACCATCACGGGGTCGGCCGGGCGCCAGAGGCGCTGCCAGAGCGAGGGGCGCGCAGCGCCGGGGGGCATCAGGACGGGCCCGCGCTCACATCAGCCGGTACTTCGGCCCGCTCCCGCCCTCGCGGGGCGTCCAGCGCGGGCCGACGACGTCGGTCGCCTTGCAGTCGACGCAGTTGGGGGCGTTGACGCGCAGCCGACCGTCCTCCTCCATCTCGTACACCCCCGCCGGGCAGAGATGGGTGTAGAACTCCGCCACCTCGGGCGTGATGTCGCGCCCGACGAGGAGGTGCGAGGGGATGGTGTCGCGCGTCTCGTTGTTCGACTTGAACACGGCGTCGAGCTTCGAGAAGGTGAGCACCCCGTCCGGCTGGAAGGCCGGCGGCGCGGGCGGCTCGGCGGTGGTGCGCGGCGCCTCGTTGTCCGCGTGCATCGCGATCCGGCCGCCGGGGAAGCGGCCGCCCGTGACGGTCATGAGCCCCGCCTTGAGCCCGCCCAGGTAGAAGCCGTCCTTGAAGGCGAGCCGCATGTTGCGGGTGCGCCAGAGATCCTCGCGGATGAAGCTCGCGTCCACGAGCCGGTCGTACTCGGCGAGCGCGCCGGCGCTCGTGTCGCCCTTCTCGAGCGCGGCGAAGATGGCGCGCGCGGCGTAGATGCCGCTCTGCATCGCGTAGTGGATCCCCTTGAGCGACGGCACGTCCACGAAGCCCGCCGCGTCGCCGGCGAGGAGGACGCCGTCGCCGTAGCGCCGCTCGGGCACGGCGTACCAGCCGCCCTCGGGGATCGTCTTCGCGCCCCACTCGAGGAGAGTGCCGCCCTCGAGGTGCGGCCGGAAGACCGGATGCAGCTTCATCCGCTGCAGCAGCTGGTGGACGTCGAGCTTCGCGTTCCGGTAGTCGAGGCCGACGACGAGGCCGAGCGCCACCTGGTTCCGGCCCAGCGGGTACATGAAGCTGCCGCCGAAGGCGTCGCTGGGCAGAGGCCAGCCCATCGTGTGGATCACGCGGTCGAGCGGCTGCTTCACCTCCCAGACCTCCTTCACGCCGAGCGCGTAGATCTGCGGATTGGCGCTCGGCACCCCCTGCCACTCGCGCCACGCCTGACCCAGGAGCGAGCGGGTGCCGTCGGCCAGGAGGGTGACCCGGGCGGTGACGTCCGTGGGCGGCGTGAAGTCGCCGGTGGGCTGGCCCTCGCGCGAGAGGCCCGCGGGCGTGGTGCGCACCCCCTTCACCGCCTGCCCCTCGACGAAGAGCGCGTCCACCGGGAAGCCCGGGAAGACGTTGACGCCGAGCGCCTCGGCGCGCTCGCCGAGCCAGCGGACGATCTCGCAGATCGAGGCGGTGTAGTAGCCGTGGTTCTGCATCGTGGGCGGCGTCGGGATCCGCTGCGCGCGCCCTTCGGTGAGGAAGTAGACGGCCTCGCCCTCGACCGGCTGGCGGAAGGGGAAGTCCTTGTCCGTGAGCTCGGGGAAGAGCTCGCGGAAGGCGCGCGGGTTGACCACCGCGCCCGAGAGGCTCGCCTCGCCGAGCGCCGGCGCCTTGTCGAGCACCGCGATCTGCAGCTCGCCGAGGGAGCCGCCCTGCTCCGCGCTCCGCTGCGCGAGGCGCGCGAGCTCGATCGCGCAGCTCAGCCCGGCCGGCCCCGCGCCCACGATGAGCACGTCCATCTCCAGCGCCTCCGCGCCGGGCGCCTCGGTCAGGATGAGCTGGTCGAGCGGGAGAGACCGCTGGTGCTTCACGGGCAGAATCGTGGCCACGGGCGAGCTCCTTGGGGGTTCCGGCTGTGGAAAACGAGTCGCGGAAATATACCCGGCGGCGGGGAGGGGTGGGATCGGGGCGGCTCGCGTGGGCGCGTCGGCCCCTGGTCGGCCGGCCCCTGCCGGTCGGCCCCTGCCGGTCGGCCCCTGAAGGGGCCACTCGGCCTGCGAGCCCTCAAGGGCTCTCCGAGGCAGCGACGCGCCGTGCGCTCTCCGGCGCCCGAGCTCTCCCAGCGGAACCCCACGCCCGCACAGGGCCCTTTAGGGGCCTCCGACCGAGTGGCGCCTTCAGCCGCCGGCCTCACGCGGCGGCGCCTCCTCCCCCCCGACCACCGCGCGCCACCCGCCCCCGTAGCGCCCCGTCACCCGCCCCCGCGCGAGCGAGAGCGCCGCGGTGAGGAGCCCGGCGGCGACCGCGCTGACGTGCCCCGGCCACGGCTGCGCGACGAGGATCCCCGCGAGCGCGAGCGCCGCGCCGAGGACGACGTTCGCCCAGCGCACGCCGCGCGTCACCTCGCTCAGGGCGATCACGCCGAGCGCGGCGATGAGCGGCCCGGCGACGAGCGCGGCCACGCGCGCCGCGCCCGTGAGGCCGAGGACCGCGGGCGAGGCCATCAGCCAGAGGCCGAGGGCGACCACCACGGCGTGGGCCGCCATTCAGCCGCCGCCCCGGAAAGCGCGCCAGGTCGAGCCGCCCTCACGCCGCACGCGCGCGAGGTATTGGAGCGAGGCGAGGAGCTCGTCCATCGCGGGACCGATCATCAGCACCGAGATCACCGCCGACGCCAGGCAGAGCGTGCACCAGGCGTGGAACGCCACCGGCTGCAGGATGACGAGCAGGATGCTCACCGCCCCCAGCGGGCCCACCGCGACGCCGAAGACGATCACCACCCAGGGCAGCGTGCGCCAGCGCCGCTCGCCGCCGACGGCGCCGCTCACCGCGTCGAGCACGTAGCCCAGCGCGCCCAGCGCGGCGTCGGGAATCGGCAGCAGGCGCGAGACGCTCGAGTGCAGGATGCGCCGGCTCCCGTCGCCGAAGAACGGCTCGAACACCGAGCCGAAGACGCCCCACTGGTAGAGCGCGAGGTAGCCGGCGATCCCGAGGCCCACGAGCGCGACCCCGATGAGCGGGAGCCGCTGGGGCCACGACGACGGGTTGTAGCTCCACCCGGGCGGCGCGCCCGCCGGCTCCGCGGGCTCCGCCGTCATCGCTGCTCCGCGGCGACGAGCTCCATCGCGCGCGCGATCGGGATGCGCACGACCCCGCGCGACCGATCCACCCAGGAGTAGCCCTCGAGCGTCTGCCGCGCGATGGCCGCATCGGGCACGGGCGGCAGCGGCGGCACGGTGTCCCGGCACGCCGCGGGCGACGGGCGGGTGGGAAGCGGCGTGAGCGCGGCGCCCGGGGTCATGGAAGCGGACGGGGCTGCGGCCGGGGCGTCGAGGGTCGCCGGGCGGAGGAGGCGCGCGGCAAGCCACCACGCGAGGAGGAGCAGCGCGATCACGCCCGCGGCCGCGAGCACGGCGAGCGCCGTGCTCGGCGCGCGCGCCGACCGGACCCGCACCCGAGCCGGCGCCGTCACGACGCCTCCCGCCGCTCGCCCGCGGCCCGGCGCGCGGGCTCGGCCGGCGCCTCGTGCCGCGCGCCGAGGCGCACCGCCAGCGCGAGCGTGAACCCGCCCACCGCCGCGAGCGCCGCGAGGTCGAGCCAGTGCGGCGGCCACCCCGCCGGGTGCGAGGCCGGTAGCACCATCCAGTAGACGTCGAGCCAGTGCAGCGCGAGGAGCCAGACCGCGACGGCGGCGAGCCGGCGCCGCTCGCGCTTCACGGCCCGGAAGAGGAGCGCCAGGAACGGCAGCACGAAGCCGCCCACGAGGAGAATCCCGCCGAGCACGCCCCACGAGCCCGCGAGCCGCGGCACGTACCACGCCACCTCGCCCGGCACGTCGCCGATCCAGATGATGAGGAACTGCGAGAAGCCGCAGTAGGCCCAGAAGACGACGAACGCGAAGAGCAGCGTCGCGAGCGCGTGCTGCTGCGCAGGGGTCGGCGCCGGCGCCTCCCCCGCCGCGAGCGCGAGCCAGGCGAGCGCGGCGATCATCCCGCCGGCGAAGTAGTAGACGCCGAAGATCGTCGACGACCAGGCCGGCGCGAGCGACATCAGCCAGTCGAACGCGGCGAAGCTCAGCGCGAACGCCACCGCCGGCAGCGCGACGGCGCTCAGCACCCGCTGCCGCCGCGCGAGCGCGAGCTCCGTGGCGCCGTCGCGGCGCCGTGCCCAGCGCCCGAGGCAGAGCGCCACCGCGCTCCAGAGCACGAGGTAGATCGCCGCGCGCACGACGAACGCGGCGGGGTTGAGGTAGGCCCGCTTCGGCGCCACCGCCGCGCGCAGCGCCGGCGGCAGCGAGGCGAGCGGATGCGCCCACGGGTAGAGCCGCCCGAGCCCGAAGGCGATCGGCAGGAAGAGCAGCGCGAGGAGCGGGAGCGTCGCGGCGGTCGCGTCGGCCGCGCGCCGGTACGGGACGAACCACGTCGCCCCGCAGAGCGGGGCCATCATGCGCATGAGCAGCACGCCGACGACGAGCGCCACCACCGCCGCGTAGGCCACGAGATACGAGGCGAGCAGACGTGCGGGGTCCACCAGCACGCCCACGACGCACAGCCCCGCCCCGATCACCCCCACGATCAACGCCGTTCGTCCCGCGCCTCGCATCGCGTCCTCCCCGCCTCAGCGTTCCAGCGCCCGCCGCGCCTCGGCCGCGAGGGCGGGCGGGAGCGTATCCAGCGCCACCTCGCGGCTCAGCCGGAGCGCCCGCAGGTAGCCGATCACCGCCCATCGCTCCGCCGGCGTGAGGTACGGCGCGAGCGGCGGCATCCGGCCGAAGCCGCGCGTGATCACCGCGTAGACGCTCTCCGGCGTGAGCGCGCTGATGGGCGGCGTCACCAGCGACGGCGGCCGCGGTGGCCGCATGTTCGCCGCCACCACGCTCACGCCGTCACCCAGCGGACCGTGGCAGGCGGCGCAGAAGACGTCGAACCGCGAGCGCCCGCGGGCGAGCATCGCCGCGGTGTAGGCGGCCGGCGCCACCGTGTCGGACGGCCGTGCCGCGTCGCGCGCCACGGTGCCGGCCGGCGGCCGCTGCATCACCTTCCCGTCGGGAAAGACCGGCGTCGCCCCGAACGGATGCCCCCGCGGCTGGCTGTTCATCCGCTGGAGGGCGCGGTCCCAGGAGCCCTTGTCCACGGTGCAGGCCGCCGCCAGCGCGGCGAGGAGCCCGAGCGACGCGGGACGCCATCTGCCCCGCCTCATCCCTCGGCCTCCAGCCGCACGACGCGAAGCGGCCCGCCCTCGGCGAGGAGCCGCGCCGTCGCGTCCCAGTCGAAGTGGCGGTCGCGCCGATCCACGCCGAGCCAGTAGCGGTCGCGCGTGGCGCGCTCGAAGTCGGGGATGTCGAAGACCGGGTGCCACGGCTCGGGTAGCCGGAGCGCGATCAGGAGCCCGAAGAAGCCGGCGAATGCCGCGCCGATCACCATCCCCTCGAACGAGGGCACGATGAACGCCGGGATCGCGTGCACCGGCCGCGCGCCGATGTTCATCGGGTAGTGCCAGACGTTGGCGTAGAGCTGGACGAGGTAGGCCGCCACCGCGCCGAGAAGCCCGCCGAGGAAGACCACCGCGGTGAGCCGCGAGCGCAGCCGCCCCGGCGCCGGCCCGCCCACCGGCGAGAAGCCGATCGAGGCCGCCTCGAGCGGGTAGGGCGAGTACGCCTCGAGCCGCTCGTAGCCCCGCGCCCGGAGCGCCGCGCGTGCCCGCTCGAGCGCCCCGGGCTCCATGAACTCGGCCAGGAGCCCCTCACGCACGGCGGGCCTCCTCGGCCTGCGCCTCGTGTGGCGCGCCGTGCAGCTCGTGCGCCAGCTCCTTGAGCTCGCTCACCGCGGCGAGCGGGACGTAGCGCAGGAAGAGGAGGAAGAGCGTGCCGAAGAGGCCCACGCTCCCGGCGAGGATGCTCCAGTCCACCCAGGTGGGGACGTAGAGGTGCCAGCTCGACGGCAGGAAGTCACGGTTGAGCGAGGTGACGATGATCGTGAAGCGCTCGAGCCACATCCCGACGAGGATGAGGAGCGAGGCGCCGAACAGGACCGGCTCGCTGCGGCGCAGGCGCCGGCTCCAGAAGAGCTGCGGCGTGACGCAGTTGCAGGCGAGCATCACCCAGAAGACGACCGCGTACGGCCCCGTCGGCCGCTCGACGAGCAGGGCGTAGCGCTCGAAGACGTTCCCCGAGTACCAGCCGATGAACGACTCGGTGACGTAGCTGTAGGCCATCAGCCACCCCATGACGAGCAGGATCGTGCCGAGCGCCTCGAGGTGCCGCTCGGTGATGACGCCCTGCAGCCGGTAGGTGTGGCGCACCGGGATCAGGAGGATCAGCACCATCGCGAACCCCGAGTAGAGCGCGCCGATGACGAAGTAGGGCGGGAAGATCGTCGAGTGCCAGCCGGGCAGCTGGGTGATGGCGAAGTCGAGACTCACCACGCTGTGCACCGAGACGACGAGCGGAGCGGCGAGGCCGGCGAGGAGGAGGTAGACGACGCGGTAGCGGTGCCAGTGCGACGCGGCGCCGCGCCAGCCCAGGGCGAGCACGCCGTAGACGCGCCGTTTGAGGAGCGTCGGCGCCCGGTCACGCGCGGTGGCGAGGTCGGGCACCATGCCCAGGTACCAGAAGAGGAGCGACACCGTGAAGTAGGTCGAGATCGCCGCGAGGTCCCACGGAAGCGCGCTCTTGTACTGGGGCCACAGCGTCATGCGGGTCGGGTACGGCAGGAGCCAGTAGGCGAACCACGGCCGCCCGAGGTGCAGCACCGGGAAGAGCCCGGCGTTGACGAGCGCGAAGATCGTCATCGCCTCGGCGATGCGGTTCACCGAGGCGCGCCAGCGCTGGTTGAGGAGGAGCAGGAAGGCGGAGATGAACGTCCCCGCGTGCCCGATGCCGATCCACCAGACGAAGTTGATGATCGCGTACGCCCAGGCGACCGGGATGTTGTTGCCCCACATCCCGATCCCCTTGAGCACCGTGATCGTGACGGTGGTGGCGAGCAGCAGCGCCCCCGAGCCGAAGAGGAGGAAGAGGAGCCACCACCCGCCGCGCGGGCGCGTCGCGCCCCAGAGCGGGGCGGCGAGGACCTGCTCCTCGATCGCGCCGGCGTCCAGCCCGGGAGCGAGGACCGGCGCCTGGGGCGGCGCCGCGTCGAGTACGGTCGCGTGGCTCACGCCGCCCCTCCGGGCGCGGGGCGCATGAGCGGGCTCGGATTCCGCCGCTGCGCCAGGTAGCGCACCCGCGGCGCGGTGCCGAGCTCGGCGAGCGCGCTGAAGGCCCGCGGCGACTCGCGCCCGCCGTGGACCGGCGACGCGGGGTCGGTGAGCGAGCCGAAGCGGATCGCCTCGGTGGGACAGGCCTGCTGGCAGGCGGTCAGCACCGGCGGCGGCGCCTGGCCCAGCTCGCGCGCGATCTGGTGCTCGCGGATGCGCTGCACGCAGAAGGTGCACTTCTCCATCACCCCGCGGCCGCGCACCGTGACGTCGGGGTTCTTCGCCAGCGCCTCGGTGGCCGCGACCTCGCCGTTGTAGTCGAACCAGTTGAAGCGGCGCACCTTGTAGGGACAGTTGTTGCTGCAGAAACGGGTGCCGACGCAGCGGTTGTAGATCATCTCGTTGAGCCCGTCGGCGCTGTGCATCGTCGCGGCCACCGGGCAGACGTACTCGCAGGGCGCCTTCTCGCAGTGCTGGCAGAGCATCGGCTGGAGCGCGAAGTCGGGATCGTCGAGCGAGCCGGCGGCGTCGGCGGCGTCGGCCGCGTCGGAGCCGTCGCGGGTGTAGCGGTCGATCCGGAGCCAGTGCATCTCGCGCCCCTTCCCCACCTCCTCGCGCCCCACGACGGGGACGTTGTTCTCCGCCTGGCAGGCGACGACGCAGGCGCTGCAGCCGGTGCAGCGCGCGAGGTCGATCGTCATCGCCCACTGGTCGGCGCCCTGGGGCTGCACCGGCTGGAAGATCGTGAGCTGGCGCCGCGGCGCCGGCGGCGTCGCGTGTTGCGCCCCGGCCTCCGCCGCCGACGGCACGATTTCCTCCGCGCGATCGAGCAGCGACCAGTGGTGCTGCGTGAGCACGAGGTCGCGGTGCGCCCCGGTGCGCGCGAGCCCGACGCCGGGCACGATGCCCGACGCCGCCGTCGCCGCGGTGCGGAGCGCGTAGCCGTCCACCCCGACGCCGCGCGCGAGGCGCTCGTCCTCGCCGCGGCGGCCGTAGCCGAGCGGCAACGCGAGGCAGTCGTCCGCCTGGCCCGGCGTGACGAGCACCGGCACCTCGAGCGCGCGGCCCCCGGCCGCTCCGGAGACGTCGAGCCGCACCACGTCGCCCGAGACGAGACCGAGGCGCCGCGCGGTCGCGGGACTCACGAGCGCGGCCTGGTCCCAGGAGAGCGTGGTCAGGGGCGCCGGCATCTCCTGGAGCCAGGCGTTGTTGGCGAACCGGCCGTCGTGGACCTTCGCGTCGGGCCGGAGCACCGCTTCCAGCGCGCCGCCGGGGGCGGGGCGGAGCCGGTCGAGCATCCCCGCGACCGTCTCGAGGCGGGCGGCGGGCGGCGCGACGCGGGGCGCCGCCGTGCCGCACACGCCGCGCCGGAGCGCCGCGTCCCACCACCCGTCGAAGCCCGCCGCGCCCGCCCGCCCGCGCCACTCGGCGCGGAGCAGCTCGTGCACGGTGCTCCGTTCGCCCGCGAGGAGCGCGACGAGCTCGGCCGCGTCGTGCCCGCCGTGCAGCGGCTGCACCAGCGGCTGCACGAGCGCGGGCGTCCCGTCCCACGCCCGTCCGTCGCCCCAGCGCTCGAGGTAGTGCGCCGCGGGGACGAACCAGTGGTCGCCGCCCGCACCGACCGCGGCCGTCGTCTCGTCGCGGTAGGCGGCGAGCTGCACCACCTGCCGCACCCGCGCGAGCGCGCGCGGCAGGCCAAGCTCGGCGGGCGCGGTGAGCGCGGGATTGCCGCCCAGGATCATCAGCGTGTCCACCGCCCCCGCCTCGATCGCCTGGGCGAGCGTGGCCGCGCCGGGCGGAGTTGGCGCACCCGCCGTCGCGGCGGCGCGCGCCGCGTCCGCGACCTCCGGCAGCACCGGCTCGGTGTACCACACCGTGCGGCCGGTGTTGCCGAGCAGGTGGTTGAGCAGATGCGCCGCCGCCTGCACGTCGCCGGGCTGGTGCGTGCCGGCGATCACGATGCCGCGCCCCGCAGCAGCGTGCAGATCGGCGGCCGCGCCCCGCACCCAGGCCGGGTTCCACGGCGCGTCCCCACCGGCCGCCGCGCGGGCGCGGAGCGCCGCCGCGAGCTCGCGCGCCGCGGTGACGCTCGTCCCCAGTGCCACGAGCGCCGCCAGGAGGTCCATCGCGAGCGCGCCGACGTCGCCCGCGCGCACGCGCAGGCGGTGGTCGGCATACATCCCGGTCGGCGTCGGCGTGGGCTCGGCGACCCAGACCCGGCTCATCCCGGTCCGCGCCTCCGGGTCGCGCCGGCTCGCCGCCTCGCGCGCCCAGCGCAGCGCGTTGGGCTCCGCGCCGAACGGGTCGGCATCGAGCACGACCACCACGTCGGCCGCGGCGAAGTCGTAGTGCGGCTGCAGCGGCCGGCCGAAGGCGAGCGCCGTGCCGTGGTAGACACCGCCCGCGTTCCCGCCCGCATCCCAGTGCACCCGCGCATCCGGAAAGCGCGCGCGGAGCCGCGCGAGGAGCGCCGCCGTGAGCGGGGAGCCGGTGGGCTCCAGCAGCAGGTGGAGCCCCGCCCCGCGCGCCCCCGCACGCGCGGCGAGCGCCGCGGGCGCGAGCGCCTGCGCGAGCATCCCCCACGCCGCGCGGCGGCCGTTGCGGCGGAGGCTCCGCGGGCGCATCGGGTCGTAGAGCCCGAGCACCGAGGCCTGCGCCCACAGCCCCGCGGCACCGATGCTCGCCGGGTGGTCGGGGTTGCCCTCGACCTTCGTCGGCCGCCCGTCGTGACTCTCGACGAGGAGCCCCGTCGCGTAGCCGTCGAGCTCCATCGCGGTCGCGTAGTAGCGCGGCACGCCCGGCGTGAGCTCGGGCTGGACGACGTAGGGCAGGATCTTCTCGCGCGGCTGGCGGAAGCAGCCGCTCGCCCCGGCGAGCGCGAGCGCCGCGCCCATGAGCTCGAGGAAGGCGCGGCGGCTCATCCCCTCCGGCGGCTGGTCCGCGCCGGGCGGGAACTCCGGCCCTCGCGGCCGGTGGCCGTCTTCCTGCGGGTGCGCGCCGCTCATCGCCGCCTCACCGGTGGCAGGTGGTGCAGTCGGTGAGCGGCCGCACGTGATAGGCGCGCGCGAGCTCGGGACCGAGCTCCGCCTGCGGACGCGCCGGCCGATAGCCCATCTCGGTCACGGCGGAGACGGGGCGGAGCTGCTTCGCCGGGTCCTGGTGGCAGTCGAGGCACCAGCCCATCGTGAGCGGCGCCGCCTGGTGCGCCAGGTCCATCCGGTCCACCCGCCCGTGGCACGTCTCGCACCCCACGCCCTTGTTCACGTGGATCGCGTGATTGAAGAAGACGTAGTCCGGCACGCGGTTCACCCGGTTCCAGGCGATCGGCCGGGCGGTGCGGAGACTCTGCCGCACCGCCGCGAACTCGCGCCCGCTCAGCCACACCGGCTCGTGGCACGGCACGCACATGGTCGTCGCCGGGAGCCCGGCATCGGCCGCGCGCTCCGCCCCGGCGTGGCAGAAGCGGCAGTCGATGCGGAAGCGCGTGTGCAGCCGGTGGCTGAACGCCGCCACCGGCTGCGCCGCCGTGCGCCCCTGCCCCGTCACCGGCGGCTGCCGCACCCACCACATGAGTCCCACCGGCAGCGCGATCACCAGGAGCCCGAGCCCGAAGGCCATCGCGCGGGCGAGCGGCGTCGTGCGCGGGGGGAAGAGCGCCGGCATCGGACCCGCTCACCGCTCGCGCTGCGCCCACCACCACGCGGCCCCCACCCCCGCGGCGAGCGTGCCGGCGGTGAGCGCGGCGCGCCGGTTCGCCGCGCGCCGCTCGGCGCGCACCCGCCGGAGCACCGGCGCCTCGGGCCGCCCGCCGCCCGCCGGCGCGTCCGCCGACGTCTCGCCCGCGCGGCGCGCGAGCTGGAGGACCTGCGCGAGGTGCAGCGCGTAGCGGTCGGTCTCCTGCCGGATCTGCTCGCGGCAGCTGAAGCCGTTCGCGATGACGAGCGTCTCGTCCGTCGCCTGGCGCACCGCGGGCAGCAACACCCGCTCGCCGCAGGTGAGCGAGACCTCGTAGTGGTCGCCCGGCTCGAAGCCGAAGGCGCCGGCCATCCCGCAGCAGCCGTCCTCGGGCGCGTCCACGTCGAGTCCCATGCGGCCGAGCACCGCGCGCTCGGCGTCGAGACCCATGACCGACTTGTGATGGCAGTGCCCGTGCATCAGCGCTTTCCGCGGCAGCTTCGGCAGCCGGTAGTGCGAGGCCTTCCGCTCGAGGAACTCGCTCAGGAGGAAGGTCTGGCGCTGCAGCCGGTGCGCGTCCTCGACGTTCGGGAAGAGATTGGTGAGCTCGTCGCGGAACACGGCCCCGCAGCTCGGCTCCAGCACGACGACCGGCACGCCCGCCTCGATCTCGCGCTGCAGCCCGGTGAGGATCTGGCCCAGCCACCGCCTGGCCATGTCGAGGAAGCCGTAGTCGTAGAGCGGGCGGCCGCAGCAGAAGTCCCCACGGGGGATCAGCACCCGGTAGCCCGCGTCCTCCAGCACCTCGACCGCGGCCTGCGCCGTCTCGGGATGGAAGTAGTTGTTGAAGGTGTCGGGCCAGAGGAGCACCGGCGGTCCCGTGGGCCGGCGGGCACCGCGGGCGCGGTACCAGCGCGTGAAGCTCCGGGGCGCGAACGGCGGAAGCGAGCGCTGTCGCGCCGCGCCCGCGACGAGCTTCGCCGCGTCGCGCAGGAGCGGCGCCTGCGAGAAGAGGTTGGCCACCGCCGGCGCCGCCGAGGCGAGGCGCGCCCAGTAGTGGATCCACCCGAAGGCGAAGGCGTGCCGCGGCCGCAGCCGTCCCGCCCAGTAGTGCGAGAGGAACTCGGCCTTGTACGTGGCCATGTCCACGCTCACCGGGCAGTCGTGCTTGCAGCCCTTGCACGAGAGGCAGAGGTCGAGCGCCTCCTTCACGGCGGGGCTGCGCCATCCCCGGTCGAGGATCTCGCCGTTCACCATCTCCCAGAGGAGCCGCGCGCGGCCGCGCGTCGAGTGCATCTCCTCGCGGGTGGCCATGTAGCTCGGGCACATCGTCTGGCCGCCCTCGCGCCGGCACTCGCCGACGCCGACGCACCGGAGCGCCGCGCGCGCGAACGAATGGCGGTCGTCGGGGTAGTGGAAGTGCACCGGCGGATCGGGCGGGTTGTAGTCGGGGCTGATCCGGAGGTTGTCGGTGATCGGATAGGGATCCACGACCTTGCCCGGGTTCATCTTTCCCTGCGGGTCCCAGATCGCCTTGAACTCGCGGAAGGCCTGCACCAGGTCCGCGCCGAACATCTTCGGCAGGTACTCCGCCCGCGCCTGCCCGTCGCCGTGCTCGCCCGAGAGGGAGCCGCCGTAGCGCACGACGAGATCGGTCGCCTGGTCCATGAAGCTGCGCCAGTTGCGGATTCCCTCGGCGGTATAGAGGTCGAAGCCGATGCGGCAGTGGATGCATCCCTGGCCGAAGTGGCCGTAGAGCGACGGATCGTAGCCGTGCCGGTGCATCAGGTCCTTGAGGTCGTGCAGGTAGTCGGCGACCTTGTCCACCGGCACGGCCGAGTCCTCCCAGCCGGGCCAGGTGTCGGGGTGGCCCGGCACCCACGCGGTGGAGCCCAGCCCGCCCTCGCGCACCTTCCAGAGCAGCTCCTCCTCGCGCGGGTCGTCGAAGCTCTTCATGCTGGGCGGGTGGCCGCCCCGCTCGAGGGCCGCCATGCAGCGCTCGGCCTGGGCGTCGGCGTCCGCCTTGCTCTCGCCGCCGAACTCGACCATCAGGAAGCCGTAGCCCGGCGGGAGGAGCTCGATCGCCGCCTCCTCCCGGCCGCGCGCCTTGACCCACTCGAAAAGGAGATGGTCGAGCCCCTCGAGCGCGGTGGGCTCGAACTCGAGAATCGTCTCGAGGTGGTCGGCGGCGTGATAGATGTCGGGATAGCCGTAGACGACGAGCGAGCGCGCCTTGGGCGCCTCGACGAGGTGGAGCGTGGCCTCGAGCGTGACGGCGCAGGTGCACTCGGTCCCGACCAGCGCCCGGGCGACGTGGAAGCCGTTCTCGGGGAGCAGCTCGTCGAGGTTGTAGCCGGAGACGCGGCGCGGGAGCTTCGGGAATCCCGTGCGAATCCGGTCGGCGTAGCGGTCGCGCAGCTGCTTCAGCGCCGCGTAGATCGCGCCGCGGGGCCCACCGCCCCGGATGATCGCCTCGAGCTCGTGCTCGGGCGTCTCGCCGACCCGAAGGCCCAGGCCGTCGTAGGTGAGCACCGAGAGCGCGTGGGTGTTGTCGCTCGTCCGGAGCCCGCGGCCCTCCTTGCGGCAGAGCAGCGAGTGGGAGCCGCAGGAGTTGTTGCCGAGCATCCCGCCCAGGGTGTTGTGCGTGTGGGTGGCGGGGTCGGGGCCGAAGGTGAGTCCGTGGGCCCGCGCGGCGTTCCGGAGGTCGTCGAGCACGCACCCGGGCTCCACCCGCGCGAGCCGGTGCTCGACGTCGATCGCGAGCACGTGGTGCATGTACTTCGTGAAGTCGAGCACGAGGGCGACGTTGCAGCACTGCCCGGCGAGGCTCGTCCCCCCGCCCCGCGCGAGCAGCGGCGCCCCGTGCTCCCGCGCGCAGGCCACGGCGTGGATCACGTCGTCGAGGTCGCGCGGAACGACGACGCCGATCGGCACCTGCCGGTAGTTCGAGCCGTCGGTCGCGTAGAGCGCGCGCGAGGCGGCGTCGAAGCGCACCTCGCCGCGGAGCCGCTCCCGCAGCGCCCGCTCGAGCGCGCGCGCGTCGGGGGCCGGGATCGCCGTCGTCGCGTCGTCCCGCCGGAGGCGGGCGAAGCGCGGCTGCTCGCGCAGCGCGCGGAGCTCGGTCAGGGTCGTGGCCATGTGCTGTCGTCTCCGTCTTCTGCGGACCGCCGCATCAGGCCGGCGGCTGAAGCCGCCACTCGGCCTGAGAGCCCTCAAGGGCTCTTCGAGGCAGCCGCGCTCCGTGCGCACTCGAGGCGCCGCACCTGCGCTGCGATGCTCCCGCTCGCACAGGGCCCTTCAGGGGCCTCGGGCCGAGTGGCCCCTTCAGGGGCCGACTCGTGCGTCGCCCAGAGCGTCGCGCCCCATTTACACCGCGTCCGCCACCAGCTCCCGCCGCTCGTCGTCCACCACGGGGAGGATGTGCCCGCCGTAGCGGAGCACCGCGACCGTGGCGTCCCGCCCCTGCGTCGCGAGCGCCATCGCGAGCGCCGTCTGCGCGTCCGGTGCCCAGCGGAAGCCGAGCTTCGCGGCGTCCGCCTCCTTCACGCCGGGCGAGACCATGAGGCAGTCGCTCTTGTCCACGATCTGGCAGACGTCGGCGAGCACGGCGATGCCCACGAGGTCTTCCACCCCGCCCTGCTGCACCATCCGCACGAGCTCGGCGTGCGGGCGGTAGCCGATCTCGAGGACGTTCCGGTGGTTCGTCGCGACCCCCTCGGGGTTCGGGGCGACGAGGATGATCGAGCCGCCGTCCTTCACGGCGATCGTCGCGGCGTAGGGGCCCTTGGCCGACTGCCAGAAGTCGCGGTCGGCCGAGTGGGAGTCGATGAGGACGACGTCGGCGCGGGTGGGAAGGTGCGCCGCATAGACCTCGCGGGCCCGCACGCAGCCGGCGCGGTGGGCCCGGACGATGTCGCCGGTGAAGCAGCCGACGACCCGCCGCTCGACGTCGTAGACGACGTTGACGAGATAGCGGAGCCCGGCGCGCCGCGCCGCCTCCTCCATCCGGAGCCGCATGGGGTTCTCGGGGATCCCCATCACGGTCTCCGACATGTACATCGACGCCTCCCACTGGTTGCGATCCATCATCTCGCGTCCCGAGACGCCGGGGAACGCGATCTTCGCCCCACCCGACATCCCCTTGACCCGGTGCGGGAGGATCGAGCCGACGCCGAGGACGAAGTCGCGCTCGGCCAGCAGGCGGTTGGCGGTGACCGGGGTGCCGTCGTGGGTGGCGCCGAAGTCGTGCAGCGCGGCGCGGTCGAGCCAGTGGTGCTGGTGCACGCGGTACTTCCCGAAGGCGGGGCCGAGCTTCTCCTTGAGCTCGCTCTCCGTCATCGGCCGGTGGGTGCCCGGGGCCTCGAGGAACTCGATCGCGCGATCCGGGACCCCGGCGGCGTGCAGCTCGTCGAGGACGAAGGGGAGGATCTTCGCCGTCGGCGTCCTGCGGGTGGCGTCGTCGATGAGGATGAGGACGCTCTCGGCCGCCTGGACGGCGTCGCGGAGCCGCGGCGCCCCGTGCGGCGCGGCGAACCCCTCGCGCAGCACGGCCGACTCGTCCGCGTCGGGAAACGTGCGCGGCGCGAACACCCCCATCAGGTTCCCGTCCGGCACCTCCACCGGCGCGATCGCCTCGTATCCCGGATACGGGAAGTCGATCCTCACCCTGCGCCCTCCTCCTTCCGCCCCTCCGCGCGCTGCCCTACTCCCGCGAGAACCGCCCGTGCAGCACCTCCTGGGCCGAGCGCTTGATCATCTCCCAGGTGTCCTCGTCGCCCTTCATCATCGAGGCGGCGAAGTTCCGCGCCTGCTCCACCGTGATGTGCGGCGGGAGCGGCGGAACGCTCGGGTCGGCGTGCGCCTCGACGACGCAGGGCCGGTCGGCCGCGAGCGCGCGCTCCCAGCCGGGGCCGACGTCGTCCACCGTGCGCATCTCCACCCCCTCGAGCCCCGCCAGCCGCGCGTACTCGGCGTAGGGGAAGTAGGGGATGTTCTGCGAGCCCGGGAAGCGCGGGTCGCCGGCGAGGACGCGCTGCTCCCAGGTGACCATGTTGAGATCGAGGTTGGTGAGCACGAGGATGATGAGCCGCTGGTCGGGCCAGCGCTCGCGGTACTTCGCGATCGTGATGAGCCCGTTCATCCCGTTCATCTGGAACGCGCCGTCACCGACGAGCGCGATGACGGGGCGGTCGGGGAAGGCGAACTTCGCCGCGATCGCGTACGGCACCCCCGGGCCCATCGTGGCGAGGTTGCCCGAGAGACTGGCCATCATCCCCGGCCGGATCTTGAGGTCGCGCGCGAACCAGCTCGCCGTCGAGCCCGAGTCGGCGGTGAGCACCGCGCCCTCGGGCAGCCGCGGCGAGAGCTCCCAGAAGATGCGCTGCGGGTTGATCGGGTCGGCGTCCACGTGCGCCCGCGCCTCCACGACCTCCCACCAGTCGCGGATGTTGCTTTCGATCTCGTCGCGCCAGCTGCGGTCCGTCTTCCGCTTGAGCTGCGGGATGAGGAGCTGCAGCACCTCGCGGCTCTGCCCGTGGAGGTTCACCTCCATCGGGTAGCGCAGGCTCAGGTTGCGCGCCTTGATGTCGATCTGCACCCCGCGCGCCTGGCCTTCCTTCGGCAGGAACTCGGCGTACGGGAAGCTCGTCCCCACCATGAGGAGCGTGTCGCAGCCCATCATCATGTCCCAGCTCGGCTTCGTGCCGAGGAGCCCGATCGAGCCGGTGACGAAGGGGAGGTCGTCGGGGAGCACCGCCTTGCCCAGCAGCGCCTTCGCCACGCCCGCCCCGAGGAGCTCGGCCACCTCCACCACCTCCTCGCGGGCGCCGAAGGCGCCGGCGCCGATCAGCATGGCGACCTTGCTCCCCGCGTTCAGCACGTCGGCGGCGTGGCGGATGTCGATCTCGGTCGGCACGTAGTGCGGCTCCGAGTAGCCGATCCCCGAGAACGTCGCGCCGTGCCGGCGGGGCGGCGACTCGACGGCGTCCATCTCCTGCACGTCGTTCGGCAGGATGATGCAGGTGACCGTGCGCTCGGCGATCGCGATGCGGAAGGCGCGATCCACCAGGTGGCGGATCTGCGACGGCGTGCTCGCCATGTTCACGTAGGCGCCCGCCACGTCCTTGAAGAGGCTCATGAGATCCACCTCCTGCTGGAACGAGGCGCCCAGCGCGATGGTGGCCGACTGGCCCACGATCGCCACCACGGGGACGTGGTCCATCTTCGCGTCGTAGAGCCCGTTGAGGAGGTGGATCGCGCCGGGCCCCGAGGTGGCGAGGCAGACCCCCACCTGGCCGGTGAACTTCGCGTGCGCGCCCGCCATGAACGCCGCCATCTCCTCGTGGCGCACCTGCACGAAGTCGATCAGGTCGGTCGCCCGGCCCAGGGCGCCGATGACGCCGTTGATGCCGTCGCCGGGGTAGCCGAAGATCCGCCGCACGCCCCACGCGTGCACGCGCTCGACCAGGAAATCACTCGCCGTCTTGGCCATCGTTCCCACGTCCTTCCGGTTCGTCCGCTGCCGTCTGCTTCAGTCCCCGCCGCCCCAGAGCGCCGCGCCGAGCGCCACGCCCGCGAGCGCCAGCCCGGCCACGGCGAGCCGCCCCTTGCGCTCGCTCGCCCAGAGCTGGGCGCTCGCGTCCTTCGCCCGGAGGTCGAAGACGCCGTGCGCCGCCTGGTCACCCTCGACGGTCTCATAGAGATTGTTCGGCCGGTCGGGGTCCTCGGGCTCCGCGGTCATCTGCGAGGTGTAGCCGAAGCGCGCGAGGTAGTGGTCGAGGAGCCGCGGGATGGCGCGGTCGCCGACGATCGCCTTCACCGTGGGCCAGCCGACGTAGAGCTCGTTGCGGCCGTGGTGCGCCGACCAGCGGATCGCCTCCGCGGCCACCTCGGGCTGGAAGATCGGCGGCACCGGCTGCGCCTTCCGGGGCATGCGGCTCTTGCTCCAGCGGAACTGCGGCGTGTTGAGCGCCGGCATCTGCACCATGTGCACCCGCACGCGGCTCTTGTCGTGGTAGAGCTCGCTCCGGAGCGCCTCGGTGAAGCCCTGGATCGCGTGCTTCGCCGCGCAGTAGGCCGACTGGAGCGGGATCGCGCGGTAGGCGAGCGCGCTCCCCACCTGCACAATCACGCCCCGGTCGCGCGGCAGCATCCGCCGGAGCGCGGCGAGGGTGCCGTAGACGTAGCCCAGGTAGGTCACCTCGGTGACGCGCTTGTAGTCGGCCGCCGTCATCTCCTTCACCGGCGAGAAGACCGTCACCATCGCGTTGTTCACCCACACGTCGATCGGCCCGAGGTGCCGCTCCACCTGCTCTGCCGCGTGCTCGACCGCGTCGGCGTCGGCCACGTCGAGCGGGAGGACGAGCGCCTCGCCGCCTTCGGCCTCGACCTCCGCCTTCGCCTGCTCGAGCCGGTGGCGGCTGCGGGCGAGCAGTCCGAGGCGCGCCCCCTCGCGCGCGAAGGCGCGTACCGTCGCGCGGCCCACGCCGGCGGAGGCGCCGGTGACGACGACCACCTGCCGCGACTTTCCGTTTCTGCTCACGTCGCACCTCCCACGTCGTACCTCCCGTCGTCGGTCACACCAGCGCCGGCCCGCGCGCTTCCGTGTCGGTCGTGATCTCGAGCTCGCCGCGCACGGCGAGCGTGTGCACCGCGACGCTCCGGTCCGGCCGTCGCTCGAAGCGCAGGTCGGCCTCCGCGCCGCCCACCCGCACGCCGTGCAGCTCCATCCAGTCCACCGCCTCCGGCAGCATCGGCCGCACGACGCGGAGCCGGTGCTCGAACCCCTCGGCCTCGAGGCCGAGGAGGGTGGCGATGAGCAGCGGCACCGAGCCCGCCGCCCACGCCTGCGGGTGGCAGGCGACCGGATAGCGGATCGGCTCGCCGAAGGCGGCGCGCGGGAGCCCGGTGAAGAGCTCCGGGAGCCGCTGCTGGTCGAAGTGGAGCGCCGCCTCGGTGAGGCCGCTGAAGACGCGGTGCGCCTCCGCGTCCCGCCCGTAGCGCCGGAGACCCACGGCGATGAGCGAGTTGTCGTGCGGCCACACGGTGCCCAGGTGATAGGCGATCGGGTTGTAGCCGCAGGCGGTGGCGGCGAGCGTGCGCACGCCCCAGCCGCTGTACATGTCGTCCCGGAAGAGCCGGTCGGCGGTGCGCTGCGCGCGCTCGGGGGCGGCGATGCCGCACCAGAGGGCGTGGCCGGGATTCGACGTGACGACGTCGAGCGGGCGCTTCTTCCCGTCGAGCGCCAGCGCGTAGCAGCCCAGCGACTCCACCCAGAACGCCTGCTCGAAGCGCTCCCGGAGCGCGTCGGCCGCGCGGTCGAGCGCGTCGGCACGGGCGGCCTCGCCGGCGCGGCGGTAGAGCCCCGCGATGCAGCGCTTCGCCGCGTAGACGTAGGCCTGCACCTCCACCAGCGCGATCGGCGGCTCGGCGATGCGGCCCCGGGCGTCGATGATCGCGTCGCCCGAGTCCTTCCACCCCTGGTTGATGAGCCCCTTCGTGGTGCGGCTCGCGTACTCGACGAAGCCGTCGCCGTCGAGGTCGCCGTAGTCGTCGATCCACCGGAGCGCGCGCTCGACGTTCCCGTGCAGCTCGTGGAAGAGCTCGAGGCTCCCGCTCCACTCGGCGTGGTGGGCGAGGAGCAGCAGGAAGAGCGGCGTCGCGTCGATGCTGCCGTAGTAGGGCGTATGCGGGATGGCGCCCATGCGGGCGAGCTCGCCCACGCGGAGCTCGTGCAGGATCTTCCCCGGCTGCTCGTCGCGCCAGTCGTCCACCTTGGTGCCCTGGTAGTGGGCGAGGAGCCGCAGCGTGCTCGCCGCCACCGCCGGCGCGTAGGCGAGCACCTGGTAGGCGGCGATCAGGCTGTCGCGGCCGAAGAGCGTCCCGAACCAGGGGATCCCGGCCGCGACGAACCCGTGCCCCTCGAGCGAGCTCCGGAGCAGAGCGAGGTCGCGGAAGGAGCGATGGATGAGGTCCTCGAGCAGTACGCCCTCGGTGCGGATGCGGGCGGCGGGCCAGTCGTCGTGCACCGGACGCGGCGGGCGGTCGGGCCGGCCCGGCGCCTCGCGCCGCACGTGCGGGCGCGCCCGCGACTCGTCCGGCGTCTCGGCGATCGCGAGCCGGAGGTCCATCTGGCGGCTCTCGCGCGCGTCGAGGTCGAGCGTGAGCAGCGCGCCGCGGTCGCCGTCCTGCTCCACGCCCGTGGGGAGCGCCACGGTGAGGCTGCGCCAGGTCCGGTCCCCGCCCTCGTAGAGGAAGCGGAGCAGGCCGTCGTCCCACTCGGGCGCGCGCGGGTGGCCGGTGTGCGCGTCGAGGAGGCCGCGGATGACGAACACGTCCTCGAAGCAGGCGTCGAACTGGAAGCCCAGGGTGAGCCGGACGGGCGCGTGGCCGTAGTTGCGGACGACGAGGCGGTCGTGGAGGACGAGGTCGTCGCCGTCGAGATCGCGGGTCCAGGTGAGACCCAGCGTCTCCTTCTGCAGCGGCCGGCCGTCGATCGTGAGGTCGGGGTTGGTGAGCTCGAAGAGGCCGGTGCAGCCGGCGCGCGCGGTGGCGCCGAGGATGGTGGGAGGCTGGCCCTGGAGGTGGATCTCGTAGGCGCGCAGGTACCGGCAGTCGTGGTAGTAGAGGCCGCAGCCGGTGTTCTCCGCGCCCGGCAGCGCGCCGGTGGGAGCCGTGACGAGGAAGAGGTCGCCGTCCTTCATCACCAGCGCGTCGGCGATGGTGCGGACGGTGGACGGCGTGCCGTGCGTCAGGATCTGCTGCTTGCGCGCATCGGCATCGCGGGGGCCGGCCGGAGCGGCGGGCCCCTGCTCCGTGCTCGTGCGCGGCGTGTCCCCCTGCCCCGCCGGACCCTTCGTCGCGGGTTCCGGCTTCGTCTGTGCCACCCATCCACTCCCGGCGCGGCCGGCGCCGGGCGCCGGCCTGCCACACTGCGGAAATCCCTGCCCCGCCTCGGCTTTCGCCGCAGGCGGCCGAGGGCGGCGCGCCGGCCTCGGGGGCCGGGACGCGTTTCAATAGAGCCCGCGCGGGGAGGGGAGGCCGTGAGATGCGTCACCCAGTCCGGGCGGCAGCCGGCGCCCGGCGCCGCCCGGTTATCTTCTCCTCGCCCGTTCGACACCCCCCGCCCAACCCGGAGCGACCCGCATGGAGTGGCTGAGCGACCCGAACGCCTGGATCGGGCTCCTGACGCTGACGGTGCTCGAGATCGTCCTGGGCATCGACAACATCATCTTCATCTCCATCCTCGCCGGGAAGCTGCCGCGCGGGGAGCAGGCGCGGGCCCGGCGGCTGGGGCTCCTCGGCGCGCTCGTCACCCGCGTCCTGCTGCTCCTCTCGATCGCCTGGCTCGCGCGGCTCACCACGCCGCTCTTCGCCGTGGCGGGGTTCGAGGTGAGCGGCCGCGGGCTCATCCTCCTCCTCGGCGGCCTCTTCCTCATCGGCAAGGCGACGTACGAGATCCACCACAAGCTCGAGGGCGACGCGCACGACGACCCCACCCGCCGCGCGGCGCACTCGCTGGGCGCCGTGATCGCGCAGATCATGGTGGTGGACATCGTCTTCTCACTCGACTCGGTGATCACGGCGGTGGGGATGGTCGAGCAGGTGCCGGTGATGATCATCGCGGTGGTCATCGCCGTCGTCATCATGCTCTGGGCGAGCGGCCCGATCAGCGACTTCGTCGAGCGGCACCCGACGGTGAAGATGCTGGCGCTCGCCTTCCTCGTGCTCATCGGCACCAACCTGGTGGCCGAGGGGCTCGGGCAGCACATCCCGAAGGGGTACACCTACTTCGCGATGGCCTTCTCGGTGGCGGTCGAGATGCTCAACATCCGGATCCGGAAGAGCGCGGAGGCGCCGGTGGAGCTGCGGCCGACGATCTGAGTCAGCCCGCCGCCACCTCCACCGCCACGTCCGCCGCCCGCACGCTGTGGGTGAGCGCGCCGATCGAGACGTAGTCCGCCCCCGCCTCGGCGTAGGCCCGCACGTTCTCGAGCGTGATCCCGCCGGTCGCCTCGATCTCGATCCCCGGCCGGAGCCGGCGCGCCTCCGCCGCCCAGGCGCGCAGCGTCGCGGCGCTCTGGTTGTCGACCAGCAGCCGGTCGGCCCCCGCCCCGCACGCCTCCCGCAGCTGCGCCGGGTGCTCCACCTCGACCTGCACCGCGCGCGCGCCGCGCCGCCGCGCCTCGGCCACCGCGTCGGCGAGCGGGCGGCCGGCGCGCGCGAGCGCCTGCCAGTGATTGTCCTTGATCATCACCGTGTCCGCGAGATCGACGCGATGCAGCGCGCCGCCGCCGGCGAGCACCGCGCGCACGTCGAGCGCGCGGAGGCCCGGCGCGGTCTTGCGGGTGTGCAGCACCCGGCAGCCGGTGCCGGCCACCGCGTCCACGTAGGCGCGCGTCGCCGTGGCGATGCCGCTGGCGCGCTGCAGCAGGTTGAGCAGCGGCCGCTCGGCCCGCAGCACGGCGAGCGCGGAGCCGGCGAAGGTGCCGAGCACCGTGCGCGCGTCGCAGCGCTCGCCCTCGACGACGCGCCAGGCGATCGGCCCGCACCCGGCGCGCGCCGCCACCGCCTCGGCGTAGGCGAGCCCCGCCACCACCGCCGGTGTGCGCAGCTCGATGCGGCCCACCAGCCGCTCGTCGGCCGCGGCGGTCACCTCGGTCGTGAGGTCGCGTGCGCCGTCCTCGGCGAGCGCGACCTCGGCGAGGCGCTCGGCGTCGGCGGCCGGGTCAGCCAAGCGCCACCATCCGGTCGATCGCCGCGCGGGCCCGATCGGCGATCGCGGGCGGGACGGTGACGTGATGGCGGTCGAGGCGCAGCGCGTCGCGGATCGCCGGGAGCGTGATCGTCTTCATGAACGCACAGACCGCATGCTCGTCGGCGGCGAGGAAGGTCTTCTCGGGGGCGAGCTGCCGCATGCGGTGCATGATGCCCGTCTCGGTCGCCACGATGAACGTCCGCGCCGGCCGGGCGGCGACGAGCTGGATCATCCGCTCGGTGCTCGCGATGTGGAGCCCCTCGGGATCGACGTCGCCGCAGCCCGCGCCGTAGATGAGCTGCCCGGCGCAACCGCACTCGGGGTGCACCAGCACCTCCGCCTCCGGATGCGCCGCGCGCACCGCGGCGAGGCGGTCGGCGTTGATGTTCCGGTGCACGTGGCACTCGCCCATCCACACCTCGATGCGGCGGTGCGGGCGCATGCGGCGCACGTGGCTGCCGAGGAAGAAGTCGGGGAGGAAGAGGATCCCGCGGTCCTCGGGGATCGCGTCGATCACCGCGAGCACGTTGCCGCTGGTGCAGCAGTAGTCGAGCTCCGCCTTCACCTCCGCCGTCGTGTTCACGTAGCCGACGGCGACGTAGTCGGGGAACTTCGCGCGCCAGGCGCGCACCTCGTCGGCGGTGATCGTGTCGGCGAGCGAGCAGCCGGCGCGCAGGTCGGGCAGCAGCACCCGCTTCTGCGGCGAGAGGATCGCCGCCGTCTCCGCCATGAAGTGCACCCCGGCGAAGACGATCACCCCGGCCGGCGTCGCGGCCGCCTGGCGCGAGAGCCCGAGCGAGTCGCCGACGAAGTCGGCGACGTCCTGCACCTCGGGCCGCTCGTAGTTGTGCGCGAGGATCACCGCGTCGCGCGCGCGCGCGAGGGTGCGGATCTCCGCCTGCAGCGCGGCGATCTCGGCGGCGCTGAGGGTCGTCGGCTCGACGACCGGCAGGGACAGCGTCATGCGGATGCGGACTCCTGATGAGGTGAACCGACCGGCGGATAGTCCAGCCGCCGGTGCCCCCCGCGGCTCTCGCGGCGGCGGCGGGCGGCCCTGGTGATCAACGCCGCCACCCGCAACTGGTTCCGGGTGCGCCAGGCGTCGGGCGGCACCTGGGCCGCCAGGCGCGCGAGCGCCGCCTCGGCACGGGCGAGCGAGGCCTCGGTGCGGACCACGCCGACCTCGGCGGTCATCACCCGCCGCATCTCGGCCCGCACCGTGTCGTAGTGGCGGTCGGCACCGCTCTCGGGGGTGAGGCCGTGGGCGAGGGGCGGCGGGGCGCCGGCCCCGGCGGCCAGCTCGCCGGCGAGGGCGCGGCCCACCCGGTCGGCGAAGACGAGCCCCTCGAGGAGCGAGTTGGAGGCGAGCCGGTTGGCGCCGTGCACCCCGGTGCGCGCGACCTCGCCCACCGCCCAGAGGCCCGCGCGCGTGGTGCGGCCGTCGAGGTCGGTGCGCACCCCGCCCATCGCGTAGTGCAGCGCCGGGGCGACCGGCACCAGGTCGCGCGCGAGGTCGAGGCCGTGCGGCGCGAGCAGCGCGGTGACGCCGGGGAAGCGGGCGTGCACGTCCTCGACCGCCCGCGCGTCGAGCCAGGCGCCGCCGCGCGCGTCGGCCGCCGCCACGGCGCGCGCCAGCACGTCGCGCGGGGCGAGCTCGCCGCGCGGGTCCGCGTCGAGCGCGAAGCGCCGCCCCGCCGCGTCCACCAGCACCGCCCCCGCCCCGCGCACCGCCTCGCTCACCAGCGGCGCGGGATTCACGCCGGGCAGCTTGAGCGCGGTCGGGTGGAACTGGAGGAACTCGAGGTCCTCGAGCGCGGCCCCCACCTGGTCGGCGAGCGCCCAGCCGTCGCCGGTGGCGACGAGGGGGTTGGTCGTGATCGCGTAGAGCTGCCCCACCCCGCCGGTGGCGAGCACCACGTGGGGGGCGCGGAGCACCCGGCCGTGCCCGTCGGCGAAGACGACGCCGAGCCCGGCGACGCGCTCCCCCGCCAGGAGCAGCTCCTTCGCCTCGACCCGCTCGAGGATGTGCACGCGCGGATGGTCCCGCAGGATGGCGACCAGGCAGCCGACGAGCGCGGCGCCGGTGCGGTCGCCGCCGGCGTGCAGGATGCGCGCGCGGCTGTGCGCGGCCTCGAGCCCGAAGCGGAGCTGTCCGTCGGGGCCGCGGTCGAAGCCGGCGCCGAGGGCGAGGAGCTCGCGCACCCGGTCGGGGCCCTCGGTGGTGAGGACCCGCACCGCCTCGGGGTCGGCGAGCCCGTCGCCGGCGGCGAGGGTGTCGGCGGCGTGCTGGCCGGGGCTGTCGCCGGCGCCGATCGCCACGGCGATGCCGCCCTGGGCCCAGGCGCTCGCGCTGTCGGCGAGGGTGCGCTTGGTGAGCAGCGTCGCCGAGTGGCCCTCGCTGGCCAGCCGCCACGCGGTCCACAGGCCGGCGATGCCGGCGCCGACGATGACCGTGGCGGGACTCTCGGACATGCCGGAAGATAATCGGACGGCCGGGGTTCTCCCGATCACGGCCGACCGTCGATCGATTACCGTCCCCGGATCGTCCATCTCGGGAGCGCCGCTGTCCTTCTCCGCGGGCCGACGGTCCTTCTCCGGGGGCCGACGGTCCTTCTCCGGGGACGGGGAGGCGTTCTCCGCGGGCGGACTGCCGAGGTCGCTCGTCGGTGCGTCGATGTCCGCGGGCCGCGCGTCGAAGTCCGGAGTCGGTGAGACCATTTCCCTGCACCGAGCGACCATTTCCGTGCACCGGGCGACCATTTCC
>DASTSO010000119.1:0-111032 GCA_035760645.1 Gemmatimonadales bacterium | reverse complement strand
GCGATGAGCGCGAGGAGCAGCGTCCGCAGCGGCGGTCCCAGCCGCGGGAACGACTCCGCCGCGATCGTCGCGAGCCCGATCGCCACGCCGGCCTGCGAGACGAGCCCGAGCCAGGTGTAGCGCGCCGCCGCCGCGACCGTCTCCGGCGGCGCGTCGCGGCGGGCCCAGCGCGTGCCGAGCCGGATCCCCGCCCACATCGCCCCGATACGCGTCAGGGCGAGCGGCACCACCAGCAGCAGCACCGAGAGCACGCCGCCGACGTCGATCTTGGCGCCCGAGAGCGCGAAGAAGACGACGAAGACCGGCGCGGCCGAGCGCTCCATGGCGTGCCGGAGCGCCTCGCCGTGCGATCCGCCGCGCGCGACGACGCGCGCGGGTCCCGGCAGCCGGTCGGTGAGGTTCTCGGTGAGGAAGCCCGCGGTGAGCAGCGTGAGCAGCGTCTCGACGTGCGCGAGCCGCGCCACCTCGCTCCCCAGGAACGTCACCAGCAGCGCGAAGAGAAACAGCTCGCGCCCGATGAAGCGCAGGTAGAGCGCCACCGCCCCGCCCAGCAGCGCCCCCACCAGGATCGCGCCCGCGATCTCCCAGACGAGCGACCCCACCGAGACCGCCTCGCCCGGCGCGGCGAGCGGCACGAGCGCGCGCGCGGCCGCGGCGGTGGCGCTGAAGACGAGCACCACGACGATGTCGGCGAGGAGCACGACGCCGAGGGTGGTGCGCGCCACGGGGCCGCGCGCGCCGGTGTCGCTCAGCAGCGCCATCGTCACTGCCGGCGAGTGCACGATGGCGATCCCGCCGAAGAGGAGGCTCACCGCGAGCGCCTCCGCCGCCGTGAAGTCGCGGAGCGCGGGCGAGACGCCGTGCAGCGCCCAGAGCACGGCCGCGAGTGCGACGAAGCTGCAGGCGAGCTCGCTCACGGTGAGCTTGAGGAGGAAGACGCCCCGGTCCCTGACCTCGCTCCAGCGCAGCTCGGCACCCGCCAGAAAGGCGATGAGCGCGATCGCGAGCTGCCCGATCGGCCCGAGCGCGACGACCGCGTCGTGGCTGACCGCGCCGAAGGCCGAGGGGCCGAAGAGGACCCCCGCCGCGAGATAGCCGATGATCTTCGGCACCCGCACCGCCGCGGCGATCTCGCCCACGGTGTGCGCGGCGAGCACGAGGAAGCCGAAGGCGAGGAGCGTCTCCGAGCCCTCGCCCGCCGAGCCCAGCGGGAGAATGGCGCGCATCGCCCCCAGCAGCAGGGCGAGGATGAGGACCCGTCCCATCGGCTACCCCGCGGCCTCGGCCGGCAAGTCGTTCGCCTCGGCCGCCGTCGGCGCCGCCCCCGGCGGGCCCGCCATCGCGCCGGCCAGCGGACGGGCGGCGCGGCGCTCGCGGTACTGCCGCACCACGGACGCGACCAGCCGCGCCGAGGCGAGATCGGTGAGGAGCACGGAGGCGACGGTGGCCGTGAACACCACCTCGGCGAGCGGCGCGCCGTCGAGGATGAGGTAGTTGAGTGCGATCGCCGTGGCGAGCCGGCCCTGGCCCAGGAGCGCGCGCCCCCAGTCCGGCCCCAGCGTGCCGCGGGTGCCGGCGAGGCGGGCGGCGAGGTCGGCACCGCCCATCTTCGCCGCTGTGCGGATGGCGAGGAAGAGGAGCACCGGCAGGAGCGCCGCGCCCACGGTGGGCCGCCACGCCGCGCCGGCGAAGACGAGCAGGACGTAGTAGAGCGGCCGGTGTACGGTGTTGAGCGCGTCGCGGATCGTCGCGGGATTGCGCGAGGTGTTGATGAGGATCGCGCCGATCAGCATCGTCGGCAGCAGCGGCGAGAGCTGCAGGTGGGCCGCGGCACCGCTCGCGAGCGTCAGGGCGCCGATCAGCGAGACGTAGAGCCGGTCGGGCTTGCGCTCGCCGTGGAGGAAGAGGTGGAACAGCGCCCCGCCCACCGCGCCGATCGCCACGGTGATCACGGCCCACTCGGTCGTCGTCGGCGCCCGCGCGAGGCCCGGCGGCGCGGCGTGACGCCAGCAGAGCAGGAGGCCGAAGGCGGTGATCCCGACGAAGGCATCCACCGCCGCCGCCACCTCGAGCTGGCGCACGATGACGGCGCGGTGCCGGAGCCGCCGCGTGATGAGGGCGATCCCCCAGAGCGACGAGGTGGTCGCGATGGCACCCAGGGTGACGGCCGGCTCGAGCACCGCCGCCGTCGGTCGCTCGAACTGGGCCGCGAGGCCCACGGCCATCACCGCGGTGACGACGACGAGCGTGAGGAGCGCCTCGAGGAAGGCGACCTGCGAGTAGCGGGCGCGGACCCGGAGCAGCGTGGGGAGATGGAACTGGGTGCCGATCACCGCCCCCGTCCAGCCGAGGGCGAGCACCATGAAGGGCGCGAAGGAGGAGACGACGCTGGCCGAAACGAGGTTCGAGACGTTCGGCCCGATCAGGATGCCGAGGAGGAGGTACTCCGCCCCCGAGACGATCAGGAAGCGGCGGGCGAGCCACTCGAAGACCAGGTGCGCCGCGAGATACGCTCCGGCCACCACCACGACGAGCACCAGCCCGGCGCTCATGTCGTCCTCGGCTCCCGCCTCGAGTCCCGCACCCGCATGCCTGCCCGCCTCGCCCGACGCCTGCAATGTGGGGAGCGCCGGGCGCGGTCGCCAGCCTGACGGGCCGGCTACGGCCGATCCAGCACCGATCTGACGCCCGCGCGGCCGGCGCGCTGCCAGCGTCCGTAGCCACTTGACGGTCCGCTGACCACCCCGCGCCAGCTTGGAACCGTCGCGCATCGGGTATCCCCCAGACCATCGAGCCCTGCATGCCCTCGCTCCTTCCCTGCGCCGCCCTGGCCCTGGGCCTCGGCCTGCTCCCCATGGCCCCCATGACAGGGATGGCGCAGCACGGCCGGGCGGGCGGGGGCCGGACCAACGGCCGCCCGGCCGCGACGGCGCGGCTGCGCCACGATACGGCCGCGTCGCTCGGCCCCGGCCTCGAGGCGCTCATCCGGCAGGCGCTCTCCGCCGGTCCGCCCCACGTCACCGAGGACGCGACCGTCATGGCGCCCGACTCCCTCGGCCGGCTGATGGAGCTGCGCCGCGGCACCAACGGCTTCACCTGCTTCCCCGACAGCCCCGACACCCCGGGGCTCGACCCGATGTGCGTCGACGCCCAGGGGCTGCGCTGGCTCGAGTCGTGGATGCGCCACGACATGCGCCCCGGCAACACCGCGCCCGGGATCGTCTACATGCTCCAGGGCGCCACCGACATCAGCGCCACCGACCCGTGGGCCCGGCCAGGCCGGGAGACCCGCTGGATCGTCTCCCCGCCGCACTACATGGTGCTCTGGCCGTTCGACACCCTGGTCACCGGCCTCTCGGCCCGGCCCAAGCGCACCGGCTCGTGGATCATGTGGGCCGGCACACCCTACGCCCACCTGATGGTCAACCAGGTCCCCTAGGCCGCCCGCCCGGGCGCCCGCCCGGGCGCCCGCCCGGCCGCCCCTCTGGGCCATCACGCCCCTACGGCCCCCTCCCCGGCACGGTTAGCTTTCGGGCGGTTCCCGGAGTCGCGCCCGCGCCCGGGGCGCCCGCGTTCCGGCGCGTCGCCCCGGCGGCACGGCGCGCCCGCATCGCTCGCGCACTCGACCACAGGAGTTCGCCCTGACCACCGCCGCCACCCCCGTCGTCCGCCCCGACCTCTCCTCGCTCGACGAGGCCCTCGCCTGGCGCTGCATCAACTCGATCCGCGCCCTCGCGATGGACGCCGTGCAGAAGGCCAACTCGGGGCACCCCGGCACGCCGATGGCCCTCGCCCCGGCGGCCTACGTCCTCTGGACCCGCTTCCTCAAGCACAACCCGCGCGACCCGCACTGGCCCGACCGCGACCGCTTCGTGCTCTCCTGCGGCCACGCGTCGATGCTGCTCTACTCGCTGCTCTACCTGACGGGCTACGATCTCTCGCTCGACGACATCAAGCAGTTCCGCCAGTGGAGCTCCAAGACGCCGGGCCACCCCGAGCGCACCCACACGCCGGGCGTCGAGACCACCACCGGCCCGCTCGGCCAGGGCGTGGGCAACGCCGTCGGCATGGCGATCGCCGAGCGCTTCCTCGCCGCGCGCTTCGACCGCGAGGGCTTCCCGGTCGTCGACCACAAGGTCTGGGGCTTCTGCTCCGACGGCGACATGATGGAAGGCGTGGCGAGCGAGGCGGCGAGCCTCGCCGGGCACCTCAAGCTCGGCAATCTCTGCCTCATCTACGACGACAACCACATCACGATCGACGGCGACACCGCGCTCGCCTTCAGCGAGGACGTGGGCGAGCGCTTCACGGCCTACGGCTGGCACGTGCTCCACGTCGCGGACGGCAACGACCTCGTGGCGATCGCCGAGGCGCTCGAAGGGGCCCGCCGGGAGACGCAGCGCCCGACGCTCATCGTCATGCGCACCCACATCGGCGACCCCGCGCCCACCAAGCGCGACACCGCCGCGGCGCACGGCGCGCCGCTGGGGGCCGAGGAGGTGCGGCGCACGAAGGAGATCATGGGCTGGCCGCAGGAGCCCGCGTTCTTCGTGCCCGAGGACGCGCTCGCCCACTGGCGCGAGGCGGTGGACCGCGGCGCCGAGTGGCAGCGGGAGTGGGAAGAGCTGATGGCGCGCTACGCCGAGAAGTATCCGGCCGAGGCGGCCGAGTACCGGCAGTGGCTCACCGGCCAGCCGCCCGCGGGGTGGGACCGGGATCTCCCCACGATCACGCCCGACCAGCACAAGGGCCAGCTCGCCACCCGGCAGGCCTCGGGGCTCGCGCTCGAGGTGATCGCCCGGGTGCTGCCGAACTTCATCGGCGGCTCGGCCGACCTCGGCGAGAGCACCGGGATGACGATCAAGGAGGGCGGGACCTTCGGCCCCGAGTCGGCGGGCCGCATCTTCCACTGGGGCGTGCGCGAGCACGGGATGGCCGCGACGATGAACGGCATCGCCGCGCACGGCGGGCTGCGGCCGTTCGGCAGCACCTTCCTCGTCTTCAGCGACTACATGAAGCCGGCGGTCCGGCTCTCCTCGATCATGCAGCTGCCGGTGATCTACATCGGCACGCACGACTCGATCGGCCTGGGCGAGGACGGACCGACGCACCAGCCGATCGAGCACCTGGCGATGCTGCGCGCCATCCCCGGGCTCGTCACGCTCCGCCCGGCCGACGCCACGGAGACCATCGCCGCCTGGCGCGTGATCATCAACCGCACCGAGGGGCCCTCGTTCCTCGTCCTCACCCGGCAGAAGCTGCCGATCCTCGACCGCACGAAGCTCCAGGCGGCCGAGGGGGTGGCGCGCGGCGGCTACGTGCTGCGCGACCCCGCGGACGGCGCGCCCGAGGCGATCCTCCTCGCGACGGGCAGCGAGGTGCAGATCGCGCTGGAGGCGGCCGACCGGCTCGCGGGCGAAGGGATCCGCGCCCGCGTCGTGTCGCTCCCCTCGTGGGAGCTCTTCCGCGCCCAGCCCCAGAGCTACCGCGATGAGGTGCTGCCGCCCGCGATCCGCGCGCGCGTCGGCATCGAGGCGGCGAGCCCCATGGGCTGGCTGCAGTGGGTGACGGAGGACGGCGAGATGATCGCCATCGACCACTTCGGCGCCTCGGCCCCGGCCGAGCGCATCTACGAGGAATTCGGCCTCACCGCGGCGCACGCGGTGGCGGCCGTCAAGCGCGTGCTCGCGCGCACGCGGAGGTAATCATGCCCGTCAATCCGCTCGTCGGGCTGGGCCGGCTCGGCCAGAGCCCCTGGTACGACTACATCACCCGCGACCTCCTCACCACGGGCGAGCTCGACCGGCTCATCCGCGAGGACGACCTCCTCGGCATGACGTCGAACCCGACGATCTTCGAGAAGGCGGTGAGCGGGAGCGACCTCTACGACGACGACATCGTGCAGGGCGTGCGCGCCGGGAAGGCGCCGGCCGAGATCTTCGAGGCGCTCGCCGTGGCCGACGTGCGGGGCGCGTGCGACCACTTCCGCGAGACCTTCGACCGGCTCAACAACGGCGACGGCACCGTCTCGATCGAGGTGTCGCCGGGCGCGGCGTTCGACACCGAGGCCACGGTCGCCGAGGCGCGGCGGCTGTGGACGAGCGTCGGGCGGCCCAACGCGTTCATCAAGATCCCGGGCACCGAGCCCGGACTCGCGGCGATCACCCGCTGCCTCGCCGAGGGGATCAACGTCAACATCACCCTGCTCTTCTCGCTGCAGCGCTACGAGCAGGTGATCGGCGCCTGGCTCGCGGGCCTCGAGCAGCGCCTCGACGCGGGCCAGCCGATCGACCACCTGCACTCGGTGGCGAGCTTCTTCGTGAGCCGGGTGGACACGAAGATCGATCCCCTGCTCGACAAGCGGGGCGACCCGGAGCACATCCGCGGCACCATCGCCATCGCGAACGCCGCGCTCGCCTACGACCTCTTCCAGCAGACGCTCGCCAGCCCGCGCTGGAAGGCGCTCGCGGCGCAGGGCGCCCACGTGCAGCGGCCGCTCTGGGCCTCCACGAGCACGAAGGATCCGCAGTTCCCCGACATCTACTACGTCGAGGCGCTCGTGGCGCCGCAGACCGTGAACACGATGCCGCCCGAGACCTTCGCGGCGTACAAGGACCACGGCCGCCCCGAGGTGCGCATCCAGCAGGCGATGGCCGAGGCGCCCGGGCGCCTCGCCGCGCTCGCGCGCGCCGGGATCGACCTCGCCGCCGTCACCGACGAGCTCGAGGCCGAGGGGGTGAAGAAGTTCGCGGCGAGCTACGACTCGCTGCTCAAGGGGATCGAGGCGAAGGCGGGGGAGCTGGCGGCGAGGTAGGCGGGAGAGGCGGGAGGGCAGGAAACTCCTCGAATGGACGAGCCTCCGGTGTTTGGTCACCGGAGGCTCGTTTCGCATCGGAACCACCTCCCGCCGTCCCGCCCTCCCGCCCTCCCGCCCGGCCTCTTACCTTTCCCCCCTTCCCCCCACAACCCGGCCCGATATCTATGTGGCGCACCCTGCGTAGCATTTCGCTCACCTGGTGGATCGTGATCTCGATGGTCGTCGGCGTCGTCGTCGGCTACCTCGACAACGCGGTCTGGACCACCGTGGACCTCGCCCCCTGGATCAAGCCGCTGGCGACGGTCTTCCTGCGGATGATCAAGTCGATCGTGGCGCCGCTGATCTTCGGCACGCTCGTGGTCGGCATCGCGGGCCACGGCGACGACATGAAGAAGGTGGGCCGGCTCGCGCTGCGCTCGATCGTCTACTTCGAGGTCGTCACCTCGCTCGCCCTCCTCTTCGGGCTCCTCGCCGTGAACCTCGCGAAGCCGGGCGCGGGCGTCACGCTGCACGGCTCGACCGCGGTGGCCGAGCAGCTGGTGACGAAGACGCCGACCTTCGGCAGCGTGCTCGAGCACACGGTGCCGCAGAGCTTCTTCGAGGCGGCGGCGTCGAACGAGGTGCTGCAGATCGTCTTCTTCGCGATCCTCTTCGCCGTGGCGCTCGCGAAGGCGCCGGCGGGACGGCCGAAGGAGATCATGCTCGGCTTCTGCGAGGGGCTCTCGCAGGTGATGTTCAAGTTCACGGCGATGGTCATGTACTTCGCCCCGATCGGCATCGGCGCCGCCGTCGCGGTGACGATCGGCGCGAGCGGGCTCGGGGTGCTCAAGAACCTCGCCGCCCTGGTCGGCACGCTCTACATCGCGCTCTTCGCCTTCCTGCTCTTCGCGCTCCTGCCGGTGGCGCTCCTCGCCCGGGTGCCGATCAAGCGCTTCTGGCGCTGGGTGAAGGAGCCGTGGCTCATCGCCTTCTCCACCGCCTCGAGCGAGGCGGCGCTGCCGCTCGCGATGGAGAACCTCGAGAAGCTCGGCGTGCCCAAGCGCATCGTCGCCTTCGTCCTGCCCACCGGGTACAGCTTCAACCTCGACGGCTCGACGCTCTACCTCGCCGTCGCCTCGGTCTTCGTGGCGCAGGCCGCGGGGATCGACATGTCCATCGGGCAGCAGCTCCTGATGATGCTGACCCTGATGCTCACGAGCAAAGGCGTGGCCGCGGTGCCGCGCGCCTCGCTCGTGATCCTCTCGGGCACACTCGCCACCTTCGGGCTGCCGCTCGAGGGCGTCGCCGTCATCCTCGGCGTGGACGCGATCATGGACATGGCCCGCACCTCGGTGAACCTCCTCGGCAACTGCCTCGCCTCGGTCGTGATGGCGCGCTGGGAGGGCGAGTTCGACGACGCCGCGACCGAGGAGGTCGGCGCCTACCCCGTGCCCCCGGCGGTCGCGGCGGCGGCGCAGAGCGAGAGCTGAGGCGCAGGCGCCCGCGATGGGGCCGTTCTATCTCCTGCTGGCCCTCGCCGGCGGCTTCCTCCTCCTCCTGCAGCTCGTCCTCGGGCTGCTCGGGCTCGACCATCACGGGCTCGACGGCCACGACGCCGGGCAGGGTGGGCACGGCGGGCACCACGGCGACGGCGCCGCCGGTCCCGCGCTCCAGCTCGTCACGCTGCGCGGCGTCACGGCGGCGGCCGCCTTCTTCGGCCTCGCCGGTTGGGGGCTGGAGCGCGCGGGCGCGTCGCCCTGGCTCGCCTTCCCCCTCGCGCTCCTCGCGGGCTTCCTCGCCATGCTGCTCGTCGCCGTGCTCATGCGCTCGCTGCTGCGCTTCGAGGACGACGGCACGGTGCGCATCGAGGGCGCCGTGGGGCGGCCGGCCACGGTGTACGTGCCGATCCCCGCAGCGGGGGCGGGGCACGGGAAGGTGCAGCTGATGGTGCAGAACCGGACCGTCGAGTACGAGGCGCTGACCCGCGAGGGCGCGGCGCTGGCGACCGGCGCGCCGGTGACGGTCGTCGGGGTCGTCGGCCCCGGCGTCGTCGAGGTCGTCGCCACTCCAACCGAAAGCGAGTTGTTCGATGCCTGACTTCCTTCCCGTCGTGGCGGGCGCTGCGCTGCTGGTCGCGCTGGTCCTCGGGATGATCCTCTTCTTCGCCTCCCGCTACCGGCGCTGCCCGGCGAACAAGCTGCTCGTCATCTCGGGCAAGGTGGGCGGCGGCAACGCCGCGAAGACGATCTCGGGCGGCGGCGCCTTCGTGTGGCCGGTGATCCAGGAGTTCGCCTATCTCGACCTGGTGCCGATCCAGATCAACATCCCGCTGCGCGACGCGCTCTCGTTCGAGAACATCCGCGTCGCCGTGCCCAGCGTCTTCACCGTGGCGATCGGCACCGACCACGAGCTGCAGCAGAACGCGGCGGTCCGGCTCCTGGGGCTCACTCACGACGAGATCGTGAAGACGGCGCAGGACATCATCTTCGGCCAGCTGCGCCAGGTGATCGCCTCGATGACGATCGAGCAGATCAACCGCGACCGCGACGCCTTCCTGCACAAGATCCAGAACTCGCTCGAGCCGGAGCTCAAGAAGGTCGGCCTGGTGCTCATCAACGTGAACATCACCGACCTCAAGGACGACTCGGGCTACATCGAGGCGATCGGCCGCAAGGCGGCGAGCCAGGCGGTGCAGCAGGCCCGCGGCGACGTGGCCGAGCAGGAGAAGCTGGGCGAGATCCGCGTGGCGGAGAACGAGCGGGAGAAGGCGGTCCAGGTCGCCACGGCGGCGAAGGACCGCGAGATCGCGCTCCGTGAGAACGTGCGCGAGCAGGCGGTGCGCGTCGCCGAGCTCGAGCGCGAGCAGCGCATCGGCGAGCAGACGGCCGCCTTCCAGGCGGAGGCGCACATCAAGGAGGCCGAGCAGCTGAAGCGCGTCGCCGTGGCGCAGGCCGAGGCGAAGGCGATCGCGGGCGAGGCGGAGTCGCAGGCGCAGGTGGTCGCGACCCAGGCGACGCTGCAGGTGAAGAAGGCCGAGGCCTATCAGACGGCCGAGACGCGCAAGCGCGAGGCGGAGGCCGCGGTGCAGGAGGCGCAGAACCGCGCGCTGGCGAAGGCCGCGCTGGCCGAGGCCGACCGCGTCGAGGCCGAGAAGCGCGCGGCGCTCGAGGCGCCGGCCAAGGCCGAGAAGGCGAAGAAGATCGTCGAGGCCGAGGCCGAGGCCGAGCGGGTGCGGATCGCGGCCGAGGCGGAGGCGCGCGCCACCTACGCCCGCCTCGAGGCGCAGGCGCGCGGCGAGTACGAGATCCTCGCCAAGAAGGCCGAGGCGATGGGCCAGATGGTCGAGCAGGCCGGCGGCGCGCGCGAGGCGTTCATGCTCCAGATGGTCGAGCAGATGCCCCTGCTCATGGATTCCGCGGCCAAGGCGATCTCGAACATCAAGCTCGACAAGGTCGTCGTCTGGGAGGGCGGCAACGGGAGCCTCAACGGCGTCGGCGGCACCGCGGGCTTCGTCCAGGGCCTCACCCGCGCGATGCCCCCGATGATGCAGGTGCTGCGCGACGTGGCCGGCGTGGACCTCCCCGCCTTCATGGGCACGATGACGCCGGAGACGCCCGCGCCGACGGTGTCCGCCGCGCCCGCCGCCGCCAACGGCGGCGAGACCCCGGCGAAGGGCGACGATCCGGTGGCGCCGCTGGTGGAGTCGGTGCGGCGTAACTAGGCGGTCGCGGTCGGTTCAGCGGGTGCGGGCGGTCCGGAGATGCTTCCTGACCGCCCGCAACTTTTTCGGGTCCCCGACCGTCCGAGAGTGCGGACACGTCACCCTTCCCCCTTCGAGGATCCCCATGCGACCGCTGCTCCCGCTCCCGGCGCTCGGATTCGCCCTCGCGGGCGCGCTCCTCTGCGCCCCGGCCCTCCACGCTCAGCGCACCACCCCACCCGGCACGGCGCGCCCCGCCCGGACGACCCGCCCGGCCGCGCCGGCCACGCCGGCCGCCCTCCACTCGGCGCCGGTCACGAACGTGCGCTACGAGGTCACCTTCGACTCCGCCACGGCGCGCCGGCGGCGGCTGCACGTCGCGCTGAGCTTCGACGCGGCGTCGGCCGAGCCGGTGCTCCTCTCGCTCCCGATCTGGACGCCGGGGGCGTACGAGGTGAGCAACTACGCGCACTGGGTCGTGGACTTCGCGGCCGAGGCGGCCGGGCGGCCGCTCGTGTGGGACAAGACCGACCCCGACACCTGGCGCGTGCGCCCCACCGGCGCGGGCCCGGTGACGGTGGCGTTCGACTACATCGCCGACACGCTCGACAACGCGATGGCGTGGGCCCGACCCGACTTCGCCTTCTTCAACGGGACGAACGTCTTCCTCTACCCCGAGGGCCGGAGCCTCGACTACCCCGCGACGGTGACGGTGAAGACGCAGCCCGGCTGGCGGGTGGTGACCAGCATGCGCCCGCGCCCGGGGGTGAACACCTGGGGCGAGTCGAACTACCACGACCTCGTGGACATGCCGTTCTTCGTCGGCCGCTTCGACGTGGACTCGCAGCAGGTGGCGGGCAAGTGGCAGCGGCTCGCGACCTATCCCGCGGGACGGCTGCAGGGCCCCGCGCGCGCCGAGGCGTGGCGCGCGATCGCGGCGATGGCGCCGGCGGAGGGCGCGGTCTTCGCCGACACGCCGTGGCCGGACTACACCACGATGATGGTCTTCCCCGACGAGTATCCGGGCGGCAGCGCGCTCGAGCACAGCCGCAGCCACCTCGGCGTCTACACGCCGCAGCTCATCGGCCAGCCGCTCCTCTACGAGGTCACCGCCCACGAGATGTTCCACTCGTGGAACGTGAAGCGGCTGCGCCCCGCCGACATGTGGCCCTACGAGTACGACCGCGCGATGCCGACGCCGTGGCTCTGGGTGAGCGAGGGGATCACCGACTACTACGCCGCGCTCGCCATGACGCGCGGCGGCATCGGGGACTCGAGCTACTTCTACGCCAACCTCACGAACAAGATCACCAACGTCGTCGAGGTGCCGCCGGTGGCGCTCGAGGACGCCTCGCTCTCGACCTGGATCCATCCGCAGGACGGCACCGGCTACCTCTATTACCCGAAGGGCGCGCTCGCCGGCTTCCTGCTCGACATCCTGATCCGTGACGCGAGCGACAACCAGCGTTCGCTCGACACCGTCATGCGCGAGCTGTACGCGACCGACTACAAGCAGGGCCGCGGCTTCACCGGCGACCAGTGGTGGGCGGCGGTGCGCCGCGCCGCGGGCGGCCGCACGGCGATCGACCTCGCCGAGTTCCAGCGGCGCTACGTGGACGGCCGCGACCCGTACCCGTTCGCGCGGCTCCTCCCGCTCGCCGGGCTCCGCATCGAGGCCGACAGCAGCCGCGTCGCGCGCGTCGGCATCCAGACCGCGTTCGACTCGGCCGGCGCCCGCGTCACCGGCGTCGTGCCCGGCGGCATGGCCGAGGCGGCCGGCGTGCAGCCGGGCGATCTGCTCGTGAGTCTGGGGGACGTGCGGGTGGGAACCGACCAGGACTTCGGCGCCGCCTACCGCCAGCGCTACGGCACGCAGCCCGAGGGCACCGCCTTCCCGATCGGCGTGCGGCGCGGCGCGCAGACGCTCACGCTGCCGGGCAAGGTGCACTACGTCGTCGACGTCCTCCAGCGCGTCACGGGCGACCCGAGCGCATCGCCGAAGGCGGTGCGGATCCGTGCGGGGATCATGCGGGGAAGGTGAGGGAGCAGGGGCTAGGGGCTAGGGGCTAGCCCCTGAACAGCACTCCCACCTCCCCCGCCTCCACCGGCCGCATCGCCGCGAGCAGCCCCGTGCGCCACGCCGCTTCGCCGAGCACCCGCTCGGGCGTGGCGCCGGCGGCCCGCAGCTCGCGCAGCGCGGTGTCGCCGCTCGCCTTGCTGAGCTTGTCGCCCGAGGGCTTGAGGATGAGCGGGTGGTGCGCGAACACCGGCGGCGCGTCCCGCCCCAGCATGCGGGCCAGGCGGATCTGGCGACCGGTGGACGCGAGGAGGTCCTGCCCGCGGACGACGAGGTCCACGCCGTGCCGCAGGTCGTCCACCACGACGGCGAACTGATAGGTCCACTGCCCCAGCCGGTCGCGCAGCAGGAGATCGCCGCACTGCTCGGCCGGCGCCTGCGCCTGCGCGCCCACGACGCCGTCCACGAACCGCTCCTCCCCCGGCGCGAGCACGAGGCGCACGCCGCGGCCCGCCTCGCGCGCGAGCCCGCGCGTGCGGCAGGTGCCCGGGTAGTGCGGCTCCGCGTGGGCCGCGGTGGGGACCAGCCGCGCGATCTCCCGTCGCGAGCAGGCGCAGGCATACACCGCGTACGCGCCGGCGAGCCGCGCGAGCGCCGCGTCGTAGACCGCGTCGTTGTCGCTCTGGCGATAGGGCGAGGGCGCGCCCGTGCGGAAGTGATCGGTCGCCGGCTCGTCGGGCAGGAGGCCGAGCCAGTCGAGGTCGTCGAGGAGCGCCGCCTCGTACTCGGGGCGGCAGCGGCCGCGGTCGTGGTCCTCCAGCCGGAGCAGCACGCGCCCGCCGAGCGCGCGCGCAAGGCCCCAGACCCAGACCGCGTTGGCCACGTGGCCCAGGTGCAGGTAGCCCGTCGGACTCGGCGCGAAGCGCGTGCGCGGCGCGGCCGGCAGCCGCGCGGCGAGCGCCGCGGCGAGGGCGGCGGGATCGAGCAGCGCCGCGGGGGCCGCGGGCGCGGATGTCGGTGACGGCGGAGGTTGCATCGGGATCGGGAGCGTCTTACCTATGCAGGGAAGACACGAAGGTATGCCGCTCCGCGCGCGGACGCCATCGCGCGGGGGCGGCCGGGTGGGGCTGGTGCAGGGAGCGTGTCATGCCGCAGCAGATGGTCCGCGAAGCCTGTCTCAGGCCGCAGTTCGCCGAACTCTATCCCACCCTGGTCCCGAGCGTCTGGCTCCCCGCCACCGAGGTCGCCCGCAGGGTCTTCCTCTACGTCGTCGGGGCGGGCGTCGTCGGGCATCTCCCCGAGCGCATCCTCAGCGACGCGCACTTCGAGTTCCGCGGCGGCCGGCCCCGCAACGTGGAGCTCGCGCCCGGCCGCCGCGGTGCGCCGCTCGCGGTGCGGGCGCACCCGCGCGTGCGCGCCATCGAGCGCTGAGGGCGTGCGGGCCTCGTGCTGCAGCTCCCCGCGCCATCCGAGTGGTACGACACGGTCGAGGCGACCGTCAACGCGGCGGTGCAGTGGCTGCGGCTCGGCGTCGAGACCCTCGGTGCCGTCGTCATCGGCACCGGCGCCGTCTTCGCGATGGTCGCCTTCCTCGGCTCCTTCTCGCGCGGTCGCCGCGAGGGCTACACCGGGATCCGCCTCACCCTCGCCCGCTATCTCGCCCTCGCGCTCGAGTTCCAGCTCGCCGCCGACATCCTCTCGACGGCGATCGCGCCGTCGTGGACGCAGATCGGCAAGCTCGGCGCGATTGCGGTGATCCGGACCGGCCTCAACTATTTCCTGGAGCGGGAAATGGAATCGGAGCTCGCCCGCACCGAGCAGCGCTTCGAGCGGGCGGCGAAGCAGGGCGGGACGGCCTGAGCGCGCGGCGGCTCACGCCGTCGCGGCGCCCTACGCCGCGGCGCCCTACGCCGCGGCGCCGGTCGGGGTCGGCGCCAGCAGCTCCCGCACGCGCTGCAGCAGGACCGGCATCTCGAACGGCTTCTCGACGAAGCTGATCGGCGTCGCCGGCCCGAGCTGCGCCGCGATGCCGTCGGCCGTGTACCCGGAGAGGAAGAGCACCTTCAGCCCGGCGTGGCGCGCCGCCAGCTCGCGGTACAGCTCCACGCCGCCCATCTCCGGCATCACCACGTCGGTGATCACGAGGTCGATCGGCTCGGTGCGCGCCTCGCAGAGACGCAGCGCGTCCACGCCCGAGACCGCCTCGACCACCTTGTAGCCGTGCCGGGTAAGGATGCGGCGGACGGAGTTGCGCACCACATCCTCGTCCTCGACGAGGAGCACCGTCTCGGTGCCGCGCGGCAGGGCGGCCGGATCCAGCCGCGCCGCCGTGCGGTAGGCCGCGGCGGTGCCGCTCGCCCGCGGGAGCAGGATGGTGAAGGTGGTGCCCGCCCCCGGCGCGCTCTCGACGTAGATGTAGCCCTCGCTCTGCTTCACGATGCCGTAGACCGTCGCGAGGCCGAGCCCGGTGCCGTAGCCCACCTCCTTGGTCGTGAAGAAGGGCTCGAAGATGCGCGCCTGCGTCTCGGCGTCCATGCCGCAGCCGGTGTCCGTCACCGTCAGGCGCACGTAGGCGCCGGGCTGCATCGCCTGCCGCCCGGCGGCCTCCTCGGCGTCCACCTCCACGTTCGCCGTGGCGATCGTCAGCCGGCCACCGCCGGACATCGCGTCGCGCGCGTTGACGACGAGGTTGACGAGCACCTGTTCGAGCTGCCCCGGGTCCGCCTTGACGAGCCCGCTCCCTTCGGCGTAGGACGCCTCGAGGGCGATGTTCTCGCCGATCAGCCGGCGCAGCATCTTCTCCGCCTCGGCGATCACCTGCGCGAGGTCGAGCACCTGCGGCTGCAGCTCCTGGCGCCGGCTGAAGGCGAGCAGCTGGCGCGTGAGCGCGGCCGCCCGCCGGCTGGAGCCGAGGATCTCGCCCATCGCGCCGCGCGTGGCGGGGTCGGCCCCCAGCTCGGCGAGCGTCATCTCGGCGGTCGTCGTGATCGCCGTGAGCAGGTTGTTGAAGTCGTGCGCGATGCCGCCGGCGAGCTGGCCCACCGCCTCCATCTTCTGCACCTGCCGCAGCTGCGCTTCGCGCTCGTGCAGCGCCCGCTCGGCCTGCACGCGCGCGGTGACGTCGCTGAAGTAGACCGACAGGCCCCCCTCGGACGGATGCACCCGCGCCTCGAACCACCGCTCGAGCGCCGGGAGGTAACCGCTGACCTCCTCCCGCTGCCCCGTCGCCATCACGCGCTCGAACGCGCAGCCGAAGACGCTCTCCCGCAGCCCGTCGTACAGCTCCCAGATGCAGCGACCCAGCAGCTCCGTCCGGCTGCGGCCGAGGAGCACCTCCGTCTGCCGGTTCAGGTAGAGCACCCGGAAGCCGCGGTCCACCATGTAGAACGCGTCGCCCATGCTCTCGAGCGTCGCCTCGAGGCGCAGCGCCGTCTCGCGCCGCTGGCCTTCGGCGCGCCGCAGCTCGGTGAGGTCGTGGAGGTTGACGATCAGCGTCGGCTCGCCGGCGGCCTGAGGCCGGGGCCGACAGTTCGCCTCGTAGACGTGCCACGAGTCGTCGGCGTGGCGGACCCGGAGCTCGACCGGCGCAGGCGGGACCTCGGCCGCCACGGGGTCGGCCGCCACGGGGTCGGCCGCCGCGACGCACGTGGCGAGGCCGTGACGCACGACGACCTGGTCCTCGGGGTGCACGATCGCGAGGATGGACCGGCCGAGGAGCGAGTGCGCCGGGTATCCCGTCGCGCGGGCGGCGGAGGGACTGGCGTAGCAGAGCCGGCCGTCGAGCGCGAGCTCGAGGATGATGTCGGAGCCGTCCTCGATGAGCGAGCGGAAGTGCTCCTCGCGCTCGCGCAGCGCCGCCTCGGCCCACCGCTGCTCGGTCATGTCGCGCGCGATGGACAGCACCGTGGCCACCTCCCCGTTCGCATCGCGCTCGGGGACGATCTTGGAATGGAACCAGCGCGTCCCGTTCGGGCCCGCGAGCTCGAACTCGAGCTCCCCGGGCTCGCCCCGCCGGAAGACCTCCGCGAGGCCCCGGCGCGAGGCCGCGCACAGCTCCGCCGGCAGCTCGAGCTCCTCGTGGGTCCGGCCGAAGAAGTCCGTCACCGGGCGACCCGTTACCGCCGCCACGGCGGGATTCACGTAGAGATGCCGGCCGGCGCGGTCGAAGCGCGCGATGAGGTCGGGGCTGTTCTCGACCACCGCCGCGAACTCCTGCCGGCTGCGCCGCAGCTCGCCGATGGCCCGCGCCTGCAGGACCGCGGCCGCGAGCGTGTTGGCCACCGCCTGCACGAACGCGACGTCCTCCGCCGCGAAGCGGCGCGCCTTCGTGGCGTGGACGGTCAGCGCGCCGAAGGCGGTCCCACCCGGCTGGATGATGACCGCGATGCCGCTGACCACGCGCGCGGCGCGCAGGATCGGGCAGGGCACGAAGCGGCGCTCGAGGGCGACGTCCTCCATCACGACCGGCTCGCCGGTCGTGAGCGCGTACTCGGCGTGCGCCCCGCTCCCCGCCGGGATCGACAGCCCCACGGGCAATCCGGCCCACCCGATCTGCGCGCAGCAGACCAGCGCCCGCCCGTCGGGCGCGTCCTCGCCGGGACGGAGCTCCAGGATGGCGCTCTTCTCGACCCCCAGGCCGAGGGCGGCGACGGTCACCGCCTCCTCGAAGAGCCGGTCGAGCGGCAGGCCCGCGAGCGCGAGCCCGCCCAGCCGGGAGATGAGCCCCTGGTACTGCGTGCGCGCCCGGAGCTGCAGCTCGACGCGCTTGCGATCGCCGATGTCCTCGTGCGCGACGAGCACGTAGGCCCGGCCCGCCGTGGCCACCCGCGTGGCCCGCAGGAGGAACCACTCGAGCCGGCCGGGCTCCCCGCCCTCGTACTCCAGCCGGTACTCCTCCTGCCACCCGAGGATCACCTCGCGCACCCCGGCCGCCGCCGCCTCGCCCGCCTCCCGGTGACCGGATCGGTCGTCGGTGGTCAGCCCGAGATAGTTGTCCCCCACGGTGCCGGCGCCCCCGATGAGGCGGGCGCGCGCCGCGTGCTCCCGCCACCGGGCGTTGACCGCGACGATCGTCCCGGTCTCGTCGAGGACGACCAGGCTGTGGGGGAGAACCCCGAGCACCAGGCGGAGCGCCTCGGGCAGCATCTCGGGCAGCGCCTCGGGCGGCGCCGGCGGACGCGGGGCGGGAGCGACGGTCATCAGAGCACGCCGCCGCCCGCGAGGGCCGGCGGCACCTCGGCGGGATCCCGGTCCACGAACACCAGCGCCCGCCGCCGCTCGACGACCGCGCGCAGCGCCTCGAAGGTGCGGCGCTCGAGCGAGGTGTCCACGAGCGCCGCCATCGCCGCCAGCGCGCGCGCCGGCTCGCGCGTCGGCTGATAGGAGCGCGGCGTCGTCATCGCGTCGAAGATCTCCGCCGCCGCGAGGATCCGGGCGCCGAGGGGGATGGCGTCGCCCGCGAGCCGGTCGGGATAGCCCTGCCCGTCCCAGCGCTCGTGGTGGCCGCGCACCATCCGCGCGACCTCGGCCAGGCCGCCGAGGGGCGCCAGGATCTGCGAGCCGATGGCGACGTGCCGCGCCACCTCCGCGTGCTCCTCGGCCGTGAGCCGGCGCGGGGTGGCGAGCAGGTCGTCCCGCACCCCGATCATGCCGAGGTCGTGCAGCCGGCCGGCGACCCGGACCGCCTCGATCATCTCGTCGCCCAGGCCGAGCTCGGCGGCGACCGTGGCGGCGAGATCGCTCACGCGGGCGGCGTGGCCGCGGAAGAACGGGTGCTTGGCCTCGAGCGCGTTCACCAGCGCGTCGAGCGTGGCGAGCTCCAGCTGCTCGCGCTGCTCCTGCTCGCGCCGCAGCGCGACGCCGCGCGCCACCAGCTCGTCGCGCAGCCAGGCGTCGCGCTCCTGCCGGGCGATGCGGCGGGCGCGACGGGCCAGCCCCTCGCGCACCGCCCGCACCAGGTCGTCCAGGTCGAAGGGCTTGGTGAGGTACTCCATCGCGCCGCGCTGGAGCGAGCGCGCGGCGGCCGCCGCCGCGTCCATCCCGGTGAGCATGACGATCGCCGCGTTCGGCTCCGCCTCGAGCAGCCGGGGCACGAGGTCGATCCCGCTGACGTCCGGCATGCAGACGTCCAGCACGATGCCGGCGATCTTGCGCCGCTGCACCACCGCGAGCGCCGCCCCGCCGGAATCAGCCGCATGGACCGACGCGCCGGCGTGCCGGAGACACCGCACCAGCGTCGCGCGCAGCTGCGCATCGTCGTCCACGACGAGGAGCTCGACGCCGCTCAGCGCGGGCGGCGAAAAGCCGGGCCCGCCGCAGATTGCGGGCGACCCGCCGCCACCGACAACCGTCTCCGTCCGTGCAGACTCTGGCATTTTCCCGCGCACTCCCTTGCTGGATCGCGCCGTTCGACTCGGAGGCATGGATCTTGACCCTGCGACGCGGGCGAGTTCCGTGCCATCAGATTTGTGATGCGCCGTCAATCTTCGCGACATGGGGCCGTGGGCTTTCGCGACACCGTCGCATTCACCGACGCCGGTGAACGCGGCGGCGCGACGGCGGCCCCGGGGAGTGAGCCCGTGCGGGTACTGGTCATCGAGGACGAGCCGTCGCTGGCGCAGTGGACGCGCATGCTGCTGGCCGAGATGGGGCACGCGGTCGACGTCGAGCACTCGGGCGGCGCGGGCGGCGCGCTGGCGTTCGTGCACGACTACGACGGCATCGTGCTCGACCTGTCGCTGCCCGATCGGCACGGGCTCAGCATCCTCCAGGAGCTGCGGCGCGAGGGCCGGCTGACGCCCGTCCTGGTCGTCAGCGGCGCCGGGGACACCGGCACCATCGTGCGCGCCCTCGACGCGGGGGCCGACGACTACGTCGTCAAGCCGTTCCTCACCGAGGAGTTCAAGGCCCGGATCCGGGCGCTGCTGCGGCGCGGCGGGCCGCGTCGCAGCGAGGTGCTCGTCTGCGCCAACCTCGTCCTCAACCGTCTCACCCGGCGGGCGCTCTGCGACACGGTGGAGCTCGCCCTCACCCCGCGCGAGTTCGCCCTGCTCGAGCGCCTCATGGTGCATGCCGGCGAGATCGTCACCCGCAGCACGCTGCTCGAGAAGGTCTGGGACATGCACTTCGATCCCGGCTCTAACGTCGTGGACGTCCATGTCGCCCGGCTGCGCCGCAAGCTGCGCGACGCGGGCGCGCAACCGGCGGTGACGGCGGTGCGCGGCGTGGGCTTCGTCCTTGCCGCCCCGCGCGACCTGCCGGCGACCCGGCCCCCGGTCTTCGTCGCCTGAGCCGGCCGGCCACCCGGGCCGTCCGAATGCCCGAAGCCCCGGCCGCACGCGGCCGGGGCTTCGGTGCTGCACTCAGTTCCGCACGTAGTCGATCGTCACGACGAGGCGCGCCGGCGCGGTGCCCGTCGCCGCTTCGGGCCGGATCCGCACCACCGCGGCCGAGGTCGCGGGGTGGAGGTCGAGCGGCGTCCCCGCCTCGAGCACCCGCCGGAGCGTGTCCCAGCGGCCCGCGCTCGAGTCCCGCGTCACGATGACCGGATCGAGCGCGGCGAGCGGCGCGTCCACCGCCACGACGCGCGCCGTGACCTGGAGCGTCGCCGCCTGCGCGGCCACCGGGGTCGGCCGCACCGCCCCGAGCGCCCCGGCAGCCAGGAGCACGGGCGCGAGCCGGCGCGGCACGCCGAAGGAGGAGCGGGGAGACAAACGGCGCGAGGGCATCGTGCCGCACGATGCCCTCGCGCCCATGAAGGAACCCTTACCCCGGAATTACGACTTCGTCATGCGGTCCGGCGCGAGTGGTGCGACGAAGCCGAGACGCGGGCCGAGCGCGTCGAGCAGCGGCGGCAGCCGCTCGGCCGAGGGCACGCTTCCCTGCGCGAGGCGCGGCGAGCCGCCGCCGCGCCCGCCGGCCGCCTCCAGCGCCGCGCGCAGCGCGCTCCCCGCCTCCACGCCGCTGTCCTCCGACGCGCCGACGACAATCGCCGCCGGCTCCCCCGCGATCCCGACGAACACCGTGCGCTCGAGCGCCGCCATCGCCTGCGCCAGCTCCCGCAGCTCGGCGGCGCCGCCGGCGTCGGTCGCGGCGCGCCGCTCGAGGATGCGGCGCACACCGTCGGCATCGGGCGGCACCGCCGCCCAGCGCTCGCGCGCCTGCCGGGCCCGCGCCTCGCGCTCGAGGCGCTCGAGGCGGCGCTGGCTCTCCCTGAGCTGCTCCAGCAGCGCGCCGACGCGCGGCGGCACCTCCTCCGGCGCCGCGCTCAGCGCGAGCGACGCGCGCTGCAGCAGCTCGTGATCGGCGCGCGCGGCGCGGAGCGCGCGCCAGCCGCAGAGAAACTCGACCCGCACCTGCCGCTTCGCGCGCTCGACGCCGCGCAGCAGGACCGGGCCGATCTCCGCCGTCGTGCGCACGTGGGTCCCGCCGCAGGCGTTGCGGTCGATCGCCGCGATCGTCACGATGCGCAGCTCGCCCGCGCGCCTCGACGCCTTGCGAAGTCCCTCGACGGCGTCCGCCGCCTCGAAGCTCACCGTCACGGGGCGATGCTCGAGCACGATCGCGTTGGCCCGCGTCTCGACGGCGAGCGTCTGCTCGGGCTCGAGCCGCTCCGTGCCGAGGTCGATCGTCGAGCTCTCGGCGCCGAAGTGCACGCTGGTCGTCGCCATGCCGTAGAGATCGGCGAAGAGCGCCGAAAGGAGGTGCTGCCCGGTGTGCTGCTGCATGTGGTCGAAGCGCCGGGCCCAGTCGATGAGCCCGTGCAGCTCCGCCCCGGTGCGCGCCGCGAGCCCCGTGAGCGGCTCGGCGAGCACGTGGGCGATCCGCTCCCCCTCGTCCACGACGTCCACCACCGGCACCCCGGCGAGCGTGCCGCGGTCGGCGGGCTGGCCGCCCGAAGTGGGATAGAATGCGGTGTGGTCGAGGTAGGCGCGCCGGCCCTCGTCCTCGAGGGCCACGAGCCGGGCGTCGAAGCCGGCGCAGTAGGCGTCGGTGTAGTAGAGGCGGGTGGTGGCGGTCATGGCTCGAAAGATAGTCCGCGCCGCGCAGCCCGCTGCGTGCAGCCGCGCGCTCGCGGCGCGGCCCGGCCGCGTCCACCCATGCGGCAGCGTGCCGCCACTGGGGCCGCACTCGCCGTCGTGCGCCCGCCCGGGCCGCTCCGGTGGCGACAGTGCGGCGCCCCCTGCCCTGGCACGGCGTCTGCCCTCCCCCGGCGCGACGGCAGAGCGCCTCGCGGGCGCGGCCGCGGCGGGCGGCACCACCGAGGCCCGCCGCCGGCGAGCGGCGCGGGCGGCGGGCGCGGCCGAGGGCGCGGGGGAGCCCCGGCGCGCCGTCCCGTGTGGGGGAACGACGGCCCGGCGTGCCGCAGGTGCGGCACGCCGGGCCGTCGCGCTTCAGCCCGCCCCGGGTCGCCGCCACCGCGCCCGTCCCGTCGCCTGGGCGACGAGCCCGCCGACGACCGCGCCGACGAACAGCGGCCCCACGTTGAGCAGCGAGAGCGCGACGCCACCGAGCCCGGCGAGCACGCCCCAGAAGGCATCGGCGAGGTAGGTGACGCCCGCGGCGACGAGCACGCCGGTGAGGATGGCGGGGAGGAAGACCGCGACCACCGCGCGCGTCACCGTCCCCGCGATCCGCCCGCCGACGAGCCCGGCGAGGAACGGCCCCGCCACCGGCAGCCAGAAGAGGAGCAGCGCGAGGCCGCCCATCCAGTTGATCGCCGAGGGGAGACTGCCGCCGTTCGGCGGCTCGCGACGCACTTTCGCAGACATCTCAGAGCCCCGCACGCGCTTCCGCCTCCGCGGCCGGCAGGATCCCGCGCTCGACGTAGATCGGCCGCACCAGCCGCCGCAGATGCGGCAGGCGGAGCGCGAACCACCCCGCCCCCGCCACGCAGACGCCGCCGCCCAGGAAGATCGTCGCCGGCGCGCCGATGCGCTCGGCGATGACGCCGGCGAGGAGGCTGCCGATCGGGGCGGTGCCGAGGAAGGCGACGGCGTAGAAGGCCATCACCCGCCCGCGGATCTCCTCGCTCACGATCGTCTGCACGATCGTGTTGGTCGAGGCCGTGGCGATCATGAACCCGGCCCCCACGACCGGCAGGACGAGCAGCGAGAGCCAGAGCGCGCGCGAGAGGGCGAAGGCGCCCAGGGCGAGGCCGAAGACGAGGTTCGCCACCGCGATGGCGCGCCCGAGGCCCAGCACCGAGGCGCGCGAGGCGAGATAGAGCGCGCCGACGAGCGCGCCGACGCCCGAGGCCGCCATCAGGCAGCCCAGCGTGTTGGCGCCGCCGTGCAGCGTCTCGGTCGCGATCGCGGGCATGAGCGTCACGTAGGGCATGCTCGCCATGCTCACCAGCGCGAGCAGGAGGAGCACCGAGCGGATCGGCGTGAAGCCGCTCACGTAGCGGTAGCCCTCGCGCAACTCCTCGAGCACGCGGCTCTCGCGCCGCGCGGGGGTGAGGTCGGGCAGCCGCATCAGGAGGAGCGAGGCGATCACGGCCAGGTAGGAGATCGCGTCGATCATGAAGCACCACCCCTCGCCCACCGCGGCGATGATCACGCCGCCGAGCGCGGGGCCCGCGATGCGGCTCGCGTTGAACATCGAGCTGTTGAGCGCGATGGCGTTGGGCAGGTCGGCCCGGTCCTCGATCATGGTGACGACGAACGCCTGGCGGGCCGGCGTGTCGAAGGCGTTGATGAGCCCCTGGAAGACCTGCAGCACGAGGATGTCGGCGACGGTGATCCGGTGCGTGAGGGTGAGCACCGCGAGCGCCAGCGACTGCAGCATCGAGAGCACCTGGGTCCCGACGAGCACCCGGTGGCGGTTCCACCGGTCCACGAAGACGCCCGCCACGGGCCCCAGGACGAGGGTCGGGATCAGGCCGCAGAAGCCGACGACGCCGAGCAGGAGGTCGGAGCCGGTGAGCCGGTAGACGAGCCAGCTCGTGGCGATGCGGGTGATCCAGGTGCCGATCAGCGAGACGAGCTGCCCGCTGAAGAAGAGGCGGTAGTTGGGGTGCCGGAGCGCGCGCAGCAGCCCCGGGCGGGCGCGGCGCGCGGCCCGCTCGGCGACTGCGTCGGCGGGGGTGGGCCCCGATTCGGCCATGCGTCCTCCCACGCGTCCCGGGTGCTATCGCAACATATCGGGGCCGGGATATCTTCGCTGCATCGGTGTGCATCGCCGGCGCGCGCCGCCGGCGGGCCACACGCGCCCGCCCACTCTCGGCACGACGCATCCGGAGGCCGCATGGATCTCAGTCCGCTGCACCTGCACCTGATGCTCAACCACCTTCCGCTCTTCGGCTCGGTCTTCATTCTGCTGGTGCTCCTGTGGGCCTGGGTGCGCCGCTCGCGCGAGGGGATGCGCCTGGGGCTCTGGCTCGCCGTGCTCCTCGCGCTGGCGACGATTCCCGTCTACCTCACCGGCGAGCCCGCCGAGGATCAGCTGCGCGCCTTCGACCCGAGCGCCCCGCGGCGCCTCATGCACGAGCACGAGGAGAGCGGCGAGCGCGGCTTCATCTTCGTCCTCGTCACCGGCGCCGTCGCCCTGGTGGCGCTCTGGGCCACGCGCCGGCGCGAGGAGCACCGGACGGTCCCCGTCGCCGGCCCCGACGCCCGGCCCGACGCCGTCGCGGTGGACGCCGTGGTGGTCGAGCCCTCGCCCGCGGCGCAGGGCCGCGGCGCCTGGCCGCTCGTCGTGATGGTCTGCCTCATCGTCGCCTTCTACCTGTTCGCCTACGCCGCGCTGCTCGGTGGCCAGATCCGCCACCCCGAGCTGCGCACCCCGAGCTCGGTGGTGCCGCCCGGCGCGACGCCGGCCCCGGCCCCGGCGACGCCGAATCCGAGCTGACGCGCACCCCGCCCGAGGCCCCGATGGACCGCTCCTGGCAGACGAAGCTCATCCACACCGACGCCCGCGTCCCCGAGGGCTACCGCTCGCTCGCGACCCCCGTCTATCGCGGCTCGACGACGCTCTTCCCGAACGCCGCCGCGGCCACCGACGACTGGCGCCAGCACGAGGTCGGCTACACCTACGGCCTCTTCGGCACGCCGACGTCGCTCGAGCTCGCGGCGCGGCTCGCGGAGCTCGAGGGCGGGCGCCACACCTTCCTCACCCCCGGCGGCCAGGGCGCGATCGCGCTCATCTATCTCGCCCTCACCAAGGCGGGCGACCACGTCCTCGTCCCCGACAGCGCCTATGGCCCGAACCGCGGACTCGCCACCGGCGTGCTCGCGCGCTTCGGCGTCGAGGCGGAGTTCTACCCGCCGACGATCGGCGCGGAGATCGCCGGCCTCATCCGCGACACCACGACGCTCGTCTGGTGCGAGAGCCCGGGCTCGGTGACGATGGAGGTGCAGGACGTCCCGGCGATCGCCACGGCGGCGCACGCGCGCGGCGCGCTCGTCGCGCTCGACAACACCTATGCGGCCGGCGTCTACTTCGACGCCTTCGCCCACGGGGTGGACGTCACGATGCAGGCGCTCACCAAGTACGTCGGCGGGCACAGCGACGTGTTGCTGGGCTCGGTCACGGCGCGCGACACGGCGCTCGTCGAGCGGCTCGGCGACACGCTCCAGTTCCTCGGCATGGGCGTCTCGCCCGACGAGTGCAGCCTCGCGCTGCGGGGGCTCCAGACGCTCGCCGTCCGGCTCGCCGCGCTCGAGCGCTCGACGCTCGCCGTGGCGCGCTGGCTCGCCGAGCGGCCCGAGGTCGAGCGGGTGCTCCATCCCGCGCTCCCCTCCTGCCCCGGCCACGAGCTCTGGTGCCGCGACTTCACCGGCTCGACCAGTATCTTCTCGGTCGTCTTCCAGCCCCGTTATACCGAGGCGCAGCTCCTCGCCTTCGCGGACGCGCTCGAGCTCTTCGAGATCGGCTACAGCTGGGGCGGGGTGACGAGCCTCGTGGTGCCGCAGTTCGGCATCCCCCGCTCGACGCCCACGCAGCGCCGCGAGTCGCTGGTGCGCTTCAACGTGGGGCTGGAGCGGGTGGAGGACCTGCTCGCCGATCTCGCGCAGGCGCTGGAGCGGCTGGGGTAGCTGGCGCGGCCTCGGCGAGACTCGGCGGCTGCGAGTCGGCCCCGGTGAGTCGGCGGCTGAAGCCGCCCCTCGGCCTGAGGCCCCTGAAGGGCTCTCGGCGGGCACGCCGCTCCGCCGCGGGGGGGCGGCGCTCGGGGCGGGCACGGAGCGCGGCCGCCGCGGAGAGCCCTTGAGGGCTCTCAGGCCGAGTGGCCCCTTCAGGGGCCGGCCTCACGCCGAGCGCCGCCTCCAGCCGCCGACTCGGGCAGGAGCCGACTCACGCGCGGCGCCGCTGCGCGAGGCGCCGGCCCCGGGTCCGTTCCCAGAAGAACGGCCCGACTTCTTCCCCGAGGTGACCCCATGACCACGGCCCACGTCCACCGCGCCAGCGCCGAGATGCAGGAGTGCATCGACGCCTGCCTCGCCTGCCACGCCACCTGCATCCGCACGATCGGCTACTGCCTCGCGCAGGGCGGCAGGCACGCCGCGCCGGACCACATCCGGCTCATGGCCGACTGCGTCGAGATGTGCCAGACCTGCGCCCACTTCCTCCTCCGCGGCTCGGAGCTGCATCACCAGACGTGCGGCCTCTGCGCCGAGGTCTGCCGGCGCTGCGCCGAGAGCTGCGAGCAGCTGGGCAACGATCCGGCGATGCAGGCGTGCGTCGCGGCCTGCCGCCGGTGCGTGGCGACCTGCGAGCGGATGGCCCACGCGGCGTAGACGTGAGGAACGGGGCGGCCTCACGGCCGCCCTGCACACCGCTCTTCCAGCATCCCCAGCGCCGGCGCCGAGGGCAGGAGCCCGCGCGCCCGCGCGACGAAGCGCTCGGCGCGGGCGCAGTCGCCCTGGTAGGTCCAGTACTGCGCGGCGAGGTACTGCAGCCGGTACTCCGCGGGCGCGACGTCGGCCGCGCGCTCGAGGGCGGGCGCGCGGCGGTCGGTGGCGTAGATCGCGCCCGCCGCGATCGAGCGCGCGACGAGCGAGGCCGCGCCGAGTCCCGCGGCGAGCACGAGCGCGGCGAGCACCGCGGCCACGGACCGCGGCAGGCGCCACTCGACGCGCGCCCGGGTGCGCGGACCGAGCGCGCCGAGCACCACGGCGCCGACGAGCAACGGCCCCGGCCGCTGCAGCACCGCGTCGAGCGCGCCCGCGACGGCGAGCGCGGCGACGGTCGCGACCACGACCACCGCCTCGCCGGCCTCCCCCGCACCGGCCTCCCCCTCGCCGGTCCTGAGCCGCCGTCCCGCCCCCGTCAGCAGCACGAGCCCCGCCGCCACCAGGGCGACGAGCGCCGGCACGCCCAGCTCCGCCGCGAGCCCGGTCCAGTCCGCGTTGGCGACGCGGTTGGTCGGCACCGGCGAGCCCGGGTCGTACGACGGATCGTCCGACGCCGCGTAGCGCGGATAGGCGACCATCCAGTTTCCCGGCCCCACGCCGAGGAGCGGGTGCTCGCCCACGAGGCGCAGCGTCGTGCGGGCCTGGATCACCCGCCCCCGTCCGCTCCCCTCGCGCGCGTCCACCAGCCGCCGCAGCGTGTCGCGGTACGGCGTGGGCGAGTGCCAGCGGAGCCGGTTCGGCAGCGCCACCGCGAGCACGACGCCCGCGATCACCGGCAGCGCCACGCGCCCGGCGCCCGCCACGATGCTCGCCGGTCCCGCGCGGTTCGCGCGTCGGAGCACGAGGAGCGCGGCCACCGCGGCGACGAGGGCTGCGATCCCTGCGACCCACGCCGCGCGCGTGCGCGTGAGGACGAGGGCCGCGCTCACGCACGCGAGTCCCGCGCTCCACGCGAGCCCGGCCGCCCTGCGCCGGGTGCGCGCCGTGACGAGGGCGAGCGCCGGCAGGCCGACGACGAGGAGGTGCGCGAGGAAGTTGCGGTTGCCGAAGGTGCCGGCCGGCGCGCGGCGCCCGTCGGCCCAGTCGGGCAGCGCGCCCCAGGCGGTGAGCACGGCCGGCAGCGCGGCGAGCACGACCGCGAGTGCGACGGGGGCGAGCAGCGCGCGCGCGCCGCGCGCGGCCTCGAACGCGGCGATGCCCGCGCCCAGGAGCGCGAGCGCGCGCACGGCGAGCCAGGGGCTCTCGGCCCCCAGGGCGGAGACCGCCGCCAGCGCGAGCGTCGCGGCGAGCAGGCCATCGGCCGCATCCGCGCGCAGCCGCCGTGCCGCGCCGAGCCGCAGCGCGGCGGCGAGCGCCGCGCCCGCGACGAGCACGAGCTCCTTGGCGAGCCCGAAGCGGTCGAGGGAGAAACGCGCGACCGGCACCGCGGCGAGCGCGATGCCGGTCAGGGTGAGCGCGAGGACGACGGCGGCGGCGGGACGCTTCACGCGGCCGGGGACTGCGCTCCCCGCACCAGGCCGAGCAGCTCGGCCACGCCGCGGCCGCCGCCCGCCACGGGCACGGCGAGCCGTCCGTCGGCGCCGATCAGCGCGGCCGACGGCGTGCCGCGCGCGCCGAAGAGCCGGAGCGCGTGGCCCGAGGCGTCGAAGAGCACGGGCGCGTCGAGCGCCGGGGGCCGTGCGGCCGCCTCGCGCGCGGCGGTCTCCACCAGCACGAGCGCCGGCGCGCCGGCGGGCGGCCGCGCCACGAATCCCTCGAGCACCGGGAGCAGTGCCTGGCAGTGCGCGCACGCCGAGCTCCAGAAGAGGAGCGCCGTCGGCCGCTCGCGGTCCGCGGCGAGCGCGGCGAGCGCGGCGAGCGCCACCTCGCGGCCCTCGGCGTCGGCGAGGCGCAGCTCGGGCACCGCGTCGCCCACGGCGAGCGGGCGCGGCTCGGCCGCCACGCGCGCGACGAGGCGCGCGATCTCGTCGCCCTGCGCCGGCGCGCTACCGATGCGGCCGTCGGCGCGCACGAGCACCGCGCCCGGCGTCGCCATCACGCCGTAGCGGTCGGCCACCTCGTCGGCGCGCTGCAGGAGGACGTCGCCCAGGTCGTGGCCGCCCAGCTTGGCGGTGTTCGCCTCGAGCGGGCCGCGCGAGACGACGGCGACGGTGAGTCGGTCGGCGTGCTCCCGGCGCCAGCGGACGAGCTCCGGCAGCAGCGCGCCGCACGGCTTGCAGGCCGGATCCACGAAGGCGAGCAGCACCGGCTTCCCCGCGGCGAGCAGGCCGTCGAGCGAGACCTCGCCCCCCGCGAGCGTCGGCAGTGCGAAGCGCGGCGCGAGGGACCCCGCGGCCACGGGCCCCGGCGCGCCCGGCTCGCCCGCCGGCGCGCCGGGTCTCGCGGCGAGCGCCGCGACGCGGCCCTCGAGCAGCGCGACCCGCGCGAGCAGCCGGCCCTGCTGCCGGAGGAGCTGCATGGCGAGCCAGGCGAGCGCGAGGAGGAGCGCGCCGCCCACGACCGCCGTGGCGAGCGCGAGCCGCTCGAACCCGCTCGTGGGCGCCGAGCCGGGCATGGCGAGCGCGGGGCCGCCGCCCGGCCCCACCGCGGCGACGAGCGCGGCGAGGCCGAGGAGCCCGGCGTTCCGCGCGAGCGTGAGGGCGCCGATGGGCCGCGCCGAGAGCTGGCCGAAGCAGCGGCAGTCGGGCCGGCGCCCGCGCGCCAGGTTCCAGGCGATCGCGCCGGTGAAGCCGAGGAGAAGCGCGGCGCCCGCGAGCGCACCCGCGCGCGCCGTGGCCGGCAGGAGGAGGAGGAGGGCCGCCGCGAGCTCGACGACGGGCAGCACCGCCGCGAGCGGGGCGAGCAGCCGCGCGGGCACGCCGAAGCCGGCGAGCGCCGCGCGGAAGCCCGCACGGTCGCGCAGCTTGGCCCCGCCCGCGACGGCGAAGGTCGCCGCGAGCAGGACCCGCGCGATCAGTTCGAGGTGCACTGGTCGCAGTCGAGCGAGTGCTTCTTGCAGCTACCGCCGATGCACCCCGCCTCGCACTCGACCGAGGACTCGTACCACGTGCGCGTCGTCGCGTTCACCTCGCACATCGCCCCGACCTCGGTCGGCGCGGTGCAGTCCTTGAAGCCGGCGCAGCGACGGTCGCAGACGTTCGTCTTCACGCACGCCGCGCAGGTGCACTTGCTCGCATTGGGCTGGAAGCACGCCATCTCGCAGCCGTAGATCTGGTCGGCGTGCGGCAGGCGCTTCGAGCGCGCCTCGATCTCCTTGTCGTGCCCGCCCGCCGAGAGATGCAGCAGCTCGTGGAAGAAGGTGCTCATCTGCTCCCAGGCCTGGCCGTTCGGGAGCTGCGAGATGTTGATGTAGAGGTCGAGCGTGTCGGGCCCCGCCCCGGTGTCCACCGCGGCGATGTAGTCCGTGCCCGAGACGCAGTTGTAGATGCGGTTGCGGCGGACGAAGTCGTGCAGCATGCGGTCGGAGAGCGCCTGCTGGCCCAGCTTGTTGAGGCAGTCCGTCCCCTGGATCACGGCGTCGGCCATGAGGTCGGCGATCATCTGCCGCTGCGCGTCGGTGCAGGTGTCGGCGCGCATGCTCAGCGCGGGCCGCGGCGTGACGACGCCCGCCCGGCGGTAGGGGGCCTGGGCCGTCGCGGCCTCGCCGTCGCCGAAGCCGCTGCCGCGGATCGCCGGCTCGTCGTACTGCGCCACCGTCACGAACCCGCCGTCGGTCTCCTCCTCGACGACGACGCGCACGGTGTCCGCCCCCAGGGGCGTGCGCGTCGTGCGCCGCGTCGGCCGGTCGGTCAGGTAGTACGGCTCCTCGGTCGTCACCACCTTCGTACCGCCGGCGACCGTCGCGAACTCCTGCTTCAGGCGCGAGCCCTCGCCCGTGCGGTACGTCTGGCTCGTGGTGACGCCGTTCTGCCGCTGCCAGGTGTCGAGCGTCGTGTTGTTCGAGTAGAGCGTCTCGACGGCGAAGTCGACACCGGGCGTGCCGGTCGTGAGCCGCTCGTAGCGCACGCAGCCGCCCGGGCTCAGCTTGACGTCGAGGCGCAGGATGCCGTTCCACTTGACCGGTGCCTGCGTCTCGATGGCCGTGCGCGCCGCGGCGAGCGAGGCGGCGGTGACCACGTCGGTCGCCGGGTCGGCGCACTCGAAGGTCGGATAGGGATCGTCCCCGTCGCCCGGGTCGCCGCCGTCGCCGCCGTCGCCCCCGTCCCCGCCGTCGCCGTCGTTCGGCCCCGTCTTGTCGGAGCCGCATCCGGCGAGGCCGAGGACGAGGCCGCCGACCACGCCGCCGCCGAGGAGCCGCAGCATGTTCCGCCGGCTCCACCCCCGTGCCACCTGCATCGCGAATCGGTCGAAGGCCGACTCGTTCAGCTCGTTGCTCACGCGCTTCCTCCCCGTCCCGTTGTCATGGACCCGCGGCCCGTCGCTGTGCTCGTATCGATTCGGAACAGTCCAATCTAGGCCGCCACGCGCAGTCGGCAACCTCGTACGACCTGCTTCCGACCGCGCCGGCCCGGCGTATCTTTCCCTGCATCATGGTCGCCCCCCATCCATCGTCGGCACGCCGGCTCGACCGTCCCCTCGCGGGCGGCCGCGGGCAGGTCTGCGTCTGGGCCGGCGGGATCCTCTGGATCGGCAGCGCCGGGAGCCAGGGGAGCGTGCACGCGCACCACGCCATCCAGCTCGCCTTCGGCGACGACCGGCCGCTCGGCTTCCGACGCGGCAGCGACGCCGCCTGGACGGACTACGCGGGCAGTCTCATCCCCGCCGACCTGCCGCACGCGATCGACGCCGCCGAGCGACGCTTCGCGATCATCTTCGTGGATCCGGAGACCGCCGAGGGCCGCGCGCTCGCGGCCCGCACCACGCCGGGTGCCATCACCGCGCTCGGCGCGGCCGAGTCGCGCGCGGCGGCCGACCGGCTCTACGGCGCCTGGACGGAATCGAGCGACTGCGCCCGGCTCGAGCCGGTGGCGCGCGAGGTCGTGCGCGAGCTCGCCGGCACCGCGGCCCTGCGCGCCACGACCGACCCGCGCGTCCTCGGCGCGATCGAGCTGATCCGCGCCCGGCTCGACGGGCGGGTGACGCTCTCCGACGTAGCCCGCGAGCTCCATGTCTCACCGAGCCGGCTGCGGCACCTCTTCGTCGAGGAGGTGGGGCAGCCGTTCCGCACCTACGTGCTCTGGCAGCGGCTCCAGCGCGCCATCCGCGACCTCAGCGCGGCCGACCGCGAGAATCTCACGCACGCCGCCCTCGCCGCCGGCTTCGCCGACGCGGCGCACATGACGCGCACCTTCCGCCGCATGATCGGCGCGGCGCCGAGCGCGCTGCTGCGCGCCCGGCGCGACTGAGCCGGCCCCGACAGCCCCTTCGTTCAAGCCCCGCCCGCCGCCGGCCGCTAGACTCGGTGGCCATGGACCCCACGACCTGCTGCCGCCGCTGCGGCCCGGAATGCGGCTGCCCGGTCCCGCACTGCCTGGACCTCTCGGCCGCGCGCACCAGCGAGCGCGGGCTCTATCACGCGGTGCTCGCGCCCGCGGCGCGGCCCGTCGCCCTCGGCGTGCCGACGGCCTGGACGCTCGACCTCACGGGCCCCGACGCGCGGCCGCTCGCGGGCGCGGCGGTCGCCGTGGACGGCGGGATGCCGCGCCGCGGGCTCCGCTTCCCCGGCGCACCGCGGGTGGCGGCCGCGGCCGAGCCGGGGCGGTATCGCCTCACCGGGCTCGTCTTCACCGAGCCGGGCTGGTGGCTCGTGCGGCTCGGCATCGCGGCGGCGCCGGGCGCCGACGCCGTCACCCTCAACCTCGCGCTGGAGTGAGACGACGATGAGTCCTGCACCGTCGGAGATGCTCGACGCCGTCGTGATCGGCGGCGCCCAGGCGGGCCTCGCGGCGGGCCACGAGCTCGCGCGCCGCGACCTGCGCTTCGTCGTCCTCGAAGCCGCCGCCCGGGTCGGCGACGGGTGGCGCGCGCGCTGGGACTCGCTCCGGCTCTTCACCCCGGCGCGCTACAGCGGGCTGCCGGGCCTCCCCTTCCCCGCCGCGCCCTATCACCTGCCGGCGAAGGACGAGGTGGCCGACTACCTCGAGGGCTACGCGCGGCACTTCGCGCTGCCCGTGCGCACCGGGGCCCGGGTGGCGGCGGTGCGCGCGGCCGGCGACGCCGCAGGCGATGCTGCCGGCTTCGTCGTCGAGACCGCAGGGGAGACGTTCCGCGCCGCCAACGTGATCGTGGCGACCGGCGCGGCGCAGGTGCCGCGCGTCCCGGCGTGCGCCGCGGCGCTCGATCCCGCGATCGTGCAGCTCCACTCGAGCGCCTACCGCAATCCCGCGCAGCTCCCCGCCGGCGACGTGCTCGTCGTGGGCGCCGGGAACTCGGGGGCGCAGATCGCGCTCGAGCTCGCCGCCGCGCGGCGCGGCACCGCCCGCGTCCTCCTCGCCGGCCGCGACACCGGCGCGATTCCCCGCCGCTTCCTCGGCCGCGACATCTACGACTGGCTCTGGCCGATCGGCGGGCGCATCGACGCGGACAGCCGCCTCGGGCGCCGGATGCGGAGCCGGATGACCGGCGGCGACCCGCTCGTCGGCATCAGGCGCGACGAGATCGCGCGCGCCGGCATCCGCCGCACCGGCCGCGTCGCCGGCGTGCGCGACGGGCGGCCGCTGCTCGACGGCGCCGCCGGCGGGAACGAGGTGGAGGCGCTCGACGTCGCGGCGATCGTCTGGTGCACGGGCTACGGGAACGCCTACCCGTGGCTCGAGCCGTTCCCCGTCACCGACACCGCCGGCCGGCCCGTGCACCGGCGCGGCGTCACCGTCGTGCCCGGCCTCTACTTCCTCGGCCTCCGCTTCCAGACCAACCCGCGCTCCTCGCTCATCGGCGGCGTCGGCAACGACGCGCGCGCGATCGTCGAACACCTCGCCCGGCGCCCGATGCGGCGACGCCTCCACGAGGCATCTCGTGGGGGCGTCGCCGCCGCCTGAGCGGGCGCGTCACGCGGAGCGTAGCGCCGACGCACCGTCAGAGCTTGAGGTTGAAGGTGACGCTGTCGGCGCCGGCAGGCGCGGCGAGCGCGAGCGTCACCGTCCACCACCCCCGCATGTTGAACTTCATCCCCTCCACCTTGTAGTCCCCGCCTCCCAGCGCGGCGGTCACCCGGGGCTTCGTGGGCAGCCCATGCCCGTGCTGCGGCATCCCGCCCGACACCCGCAGCGTCGCGCCGTCCACCGGCTGGCCGGCGCTGGTCTCCAGATGCACCGTCCACGCGTGCAGGCGGCCGACCGGAATCGGATCGGCCTCGGGCGCGATCGTCGCGCGGTAGGCGCCGCTCGCGCTGAGCCGGGTGCGCGCGTAGTCGAGATCGGCGGGCGCCTGCATCATCGCGTGCAGGTGGGTGGCGAGAAGCACCGCGGCGCCGAGCGCCGCGCCGGCGACGCCGAGGCGGCGCGCGGGAAGACGGAACGGGCGGCGAGCGAGCAGCGTGACCTTCGACATCGTGACCTCCGGGCGAGAGTGTGACGTCCTGGCGCATCGAGCGCGACGTCATCCTATCGCCTGCCTCCCCGGCGGGCTTGAACGAAGGGGCTTCGCCCGCGCGCCCCGGAAAAGTCAGCCCGAACGTTCAAGAAGATCAGCCGGTTCGTTCAAGCCGGGCGTCCCTTGCGCGACGACATTGTCCTCCACGCAACGGCAACGTCAACGGCACACCGGAGGATCACATGCGTCGCTCGATCGTGCAGTGGATGCGGGACGTCACCCTGGTCGCGGGCATCACCCTCGCCGCCGCCGCGCTGTGGACGGCCGAAGGGAAGGCGCGCTCGACGGCCACGCTCACGCGCCTCACCGACATCCCGTCTCACCAGGAGCGTTACCGCGCCTCGCTGCTGCCCAGCGCGGCGCCGATCGCGCTCGGCGAGCCCCAGGCGTGGACGCTCGAGCTGCGCGACGCCCAGGGCCGGCCGGTGGAGGGCGCGGCGCTCGCGCTCGAGAGCTGGATGCCCGAGGAGGAGCGGGTCGCCGCCGCGCAGCCGCGCGTCGCGGCCGAGCTGGGGGGCGGGCGCTACCGGGTCGAGGGGCTCGACTTCGAGCGCGGCGGCTGGTGGAACGTGAAGCTCGCCATCGCGGCGCCGGCGGCCGGTCGCGACAGCCTCGCCTTCAACCTCGTCTTCTGAGGCGCCGGAACCATGCCGCGCTCGTCCCGCTTCCGCGTGCTCGCCGCCGTCGCGGCGCTCCTCGCGACCGTCGCCGCGACGGCCCTCGCCGCGCTCGGCGGCGCCCGCGGCGCCCGCGGCTCTCGGGGCGCGCCGGTCGCCTGGACGGCGGACGAGCTCGCCACGCTGCGCACCCTCGCCCTCACCGAGCTCGCGCCGCTCGCGCCCGACCCGTCGAACCGCGTCGCCGACGACCCGCGCGCCGTCGCGCTCGGCCACCGGCTCTTCTTCGACACGCGCTTCAGCAGCAACGGCCGGGTGTCGTGCGCCACGTGCCACCTGCCGGCACGACAGTTCCAGGACGACGTCCCCCTCGCTCGCGGCGTCGGCACCACCGCGCGGCGCACGATGCCGATCGCCGGCACGGCCCACGGTGCGTGGATGTTCTGGGACGGGCGGAAGGACAGCCAGTGGTCGCAGGCGCTCGGGCCCCTCGAGAGCCCGGTCGAGCACGGCGGCGACCGCACCCGGTACGCGCACCTCGTCGCCACGCACTACGGGGCCGAGTACGAGGCGCTCTTCGGCCCGCTGCCGAACCTCGCCGGGCTCCCCGGACGCGCGGGCCCCGTGGCGGATGCGGTGCGGCGCACCGCCTGGCAGCGGCTCCCCGCGCCGCGCCGCGCCGACGTCTCGCGCGTCTTCGCCAACATCGGCAAGGCGATCGCCGCCTACGAGCGCCGGCTCGAGCCGGGGCCCGGCCGCTTCGACCGCTACGTCGCCGCGGTGACGCACGGCCGCGCGCCCGACGCGGCGAGCGCGCTCACGCCGGACGAGGCCGCGGGGCTCCGGATCTTCATCGGCAAGGGCGACTGCACCAACTGCCACAACGGGCCGCTCCTGACCGACCAGAGCTTCCACAACACCGGCGTGCCCGCCGTCGCCGCGCTCCCGCCCGACGACGGCCGCGCGAGCGGCGTGCGGCAGGCGCTCGCCGACGAGTTCAACTGCCTCGGGCCCTACAGCGACGCGCGCCCCGAGCAGTGCGGCGAGCTCCGCTTCGCCGCCGACAGCGGCGCCGAGCTGGTGCGCGCCTACAAGACGCCGTCGCTCCGCCACGTCGCCGACCGTGCGCCCTACATGCACGCGGGCCAGCTCGCGACGCTCGACGACGTCGTGCGCCACTACGACCGCGCCCCCGCGGCGCCGGCGGGCCACAGCGAGCTCCGGCCGCTCGAGCTCACGGCCGTCGAGCGCGCCCAGCTCGTCGCGTTCCTCCGTACCCTCGACGGCCCGATCGCCGCGCCGGCGGCGCTGCTGGCGGCCCCCACGACCCAGGAGTGACCGATGCTCACGGCCCAGTTTGCCCCACCGCTGACGACCCGGGAGTTCGGCGCGCTGCTGCGCGCCGGCGTCATCCTCGGCGGCCTCTTCGTCGCCCTCGCCTACGCCGTCCCGCGCCACACGCGGCGGATCCTCGCCGGGGTGCTCGTCGTGGCCGCGCTCGTCTACGTCGCCTTCGCCGCACTCGCGGGCGCATCGCCGCGGTGGCTCCTGCTCGAGCTCCTGGGCGTCGGGGTCTACGGCGGGCTGGCGCTCCGGAGCCTGCGCGGCTCGATGTGGTGGCTCGCCGCCGCCTGGGCGCTGCACCCCGTCTGGGACGTCGCACTCCACTACGCCGGCCCCGGCGGCGCCTTCGCGCCGACGTGGTGGACGGTGCCGTGCCTGAGCTGGGACCTGGTGACGGCGGGGTGGATCGCGTGGCGGACGATCGGGAAGCCGGCGCCGGTCGCGCGGGTCGGCGGCTGAAGGCGCCACTCGGCGAGTCGGCCCCTGAAGGGGCCACTCGGCCTGAGGCCCCTGAAGGGCCCTTTGCGGGCGTGAGCACCGCGCCGGGCGGACGACGCTCGGAGTGGGCACGGAGGACGGCTGCCTCGGAGAGCCCTTCAGGGCTCGCAGGCCGAGCGGCCCCTTCAGGGGCCGACCTGACGCGAAGCGCCGACTCGCGAGCGGACGGTGGAGCGCGCCGCGCTCGCGGTCGTCGAAGACGGTACGCCTCGCTATGATTCCGTCCGATTCGGTGCGTGGGCGGCAGCCGCCGTCTCGTCCGACGGTCGACCGCTTGCCTTCACTCGCGCCTTTGTAGCCCATGCCCCATCTCGCCTTCGCCACCTACGCCGCCGTGCCCGCGCTGCAGCCCGACGACGAGCGCCTCGCCGCGGCGCTCGCGCGCCGCGGCGGCGGCGTGACCGCCGCCGCCTGGAACGATCCCGCGGTGACCTGGGACGCGTTCGACGCCGTCGTCCTGCGCTCGACCTGGGACTACTACCTCGACCCCGCCGGCTTCCGCGCCTGGCTCGACGCCCGCGAGGCGGCGGGAACGCCGGTGCTCAACCCGCCGCCCGTCGTCCGCTGGAACCTCGACAAGCGCTATCTCCGCGACCTCGCCGGGCGCGGCGTCGCGGTGGTGCCGACGCGCTGGGTCGAGCCGGGCGAGCCGGCCGACCTCGCCGCGCTCCTCGCCGAGACCGGCTGGGACGCGGTGGTCGTGAAGCCCGCCGTCTCCGCCGCGGCGCACGAGACGTGGCGCACCGCGCGCGCGAGCGCCGCGGCCGACGACGCGCGCTTCCGCGCGCTCGCCGCCGGCACGGTGCTCGTGCAGCCGTACCTGCCGGAGATCGAGCGGGAGGGCGAGTGGTCGCTGCTCTTCTTCGGCGGCGCCTTCTCGCACGCCGTGCGCAAGCGGCCGCGCGCGGGCGACTTCCGCGTCCAGCCGCAGCACGGCGGCGTCACCACCCTCGAGACCCCGCCCGCGGCGCTGCGCGAGGCGGCCGAGCGGGTGCTCGCCGCCGCGGGCGAGGCGACCGGGTGCGGTGCGGCCGCGCTCGCCTACGCGCGGGTGGACGGCTGCGTGGTGGACGGGGCGTTCCGGCTGATGGAGCTCGAGGTGATCGAGCCGACGCTCTTCTTCACGCAGGCGCCGGAGGCGGCCGAGCGCGCCGCCGCGGCGCTGCTCGCGGCGATCGGCGTCGGCGCTCCGGCGTGCGACGGGTGAGGCGGGTGCGGTGCGGCGGGTGAGGTGCGGCGGATGAGGCCCGGCGCGGTCTAGCCGCGCCGCGCCTCCCATTCGGCGCGCGACTGGCCCCAGACGTCCACCGTGACGTGCTCGTACGGCGCGGGCAGCCGGGTCTGTCCGCGCACCGTCGAGCCGAGCCGCTCGGCGACGCGCTGCGACGGGACGTTCGCCGGGTCGATGGTGTGGATGACCTCCGTCCAGCCGAAGGTCGCGAAGGCGTAGTCGATCGTCGCGGTCGCGGCCTCGACGGCGTAGCCGCGGCCCCAGGCGTCGGGATGCAGGCCCCAGCCGACTTCGGTGCCCGGCCAGCCGTACGGCTGCCACGGCCCGATGCGGCCCACCCACCGGCCGCTCCCCTTCTCGATCACCGAGAACATCGCCACCCCGGTGAGCGACCACGCGCCGGCCATCGTGAGGAAGGCGCGCCACGCGGCCGCCTTCTGCTGCACGCCGCCGAGGAAGCGGGCGGCGCGCTCGTCGGCCATCATGTCGGCCCAGCGGTCGAAGTCCTCCAGCCGAGTGGGACGGAGGAGGAGGCGGGCGGTCTCGAGCACGGGGTCGTCGGGCACTCGCGGGTCCTCGTTGCAGAATGGGAATCGTCGATGAGCGCCGTAATATGGCCGCCGCCCGCTCACTGCACCACGATCCGCCCCGTCATCTTCGGGTGGATCGAGCAGTAGTAGGGATACGTCCCCGGCCGCGCGAGCGTGAGCGTGTAGTGCTCGTCGGTGTCGAGCGGCTGCGACGACGGGAAGCGCCCGTCGGCGCTCGCGATCACGTGCGGCACGTCGTCGCCGTTCACCCAGAGCACCTTCTCGCCCGCGCGCAGGCGCAGCTCGGGCGGGGTGAAGCTGAAGTTGTCGATCCGCACGACCTTCGCGTCCCCCACGACCGCCGGCGTGGCGGCGTGCGCGCCCGAGGCGCTCGACGCGCTGGTCGCGACGGTGCCGCCGGCCGCGGCGCCGGGCGCGGCCGTGGCGAGCGCGTGGTCCACGATCGCCAGCGAGTGGTGACCCTGGTGATAGGTGACGTGACTCAGCCCCAGCAGGCTGCGCAGCCGCCCCGGCGCCACGGTGAGCGGCCCCGGCGACGGCGCCGTGCCCGGCGCGGGCTGCGGAAAGGCGGTGGACATCGCGGTGTGGAAGTGGACGTTCCCCTCCACCTTCTGCATCACCTGGTGGATGTGCCCGTTCAGCACGGTCACCGAGCCGAAGCGCCGCACCAGCGCGAGCGCCTGCTCGCTGTCGTCCGTTCCCCAGCCCCAGTCGGGATACACGCTCCAGAGCGGCACGTGCGCGAAGAGCACGATCGGCGTGCTCGCCGAGCGCCCCGCGAGGTCGCGTCGGAGCCAGGCGAGCTGCTCCGCGCCCAGGTTGCCGAGCCCGCCCGCCTTGAGGTTCAGCACGTTGACCAGCCCGACGAAGTGCACGCCGGCGTGGTCGAAGCTGTACCAGCCGTTGCCCTGCGTCCGTCGTCCGTAGCGCGCGAGGTACGCCTTCCCCTCGTCGCCCAGCACGTCGTGCTCGCCGGGGACGTGGAAGACGCGGTCGGTCCGGATCCCCCGGATCACCTCGTCGGCCGTGTCGAACTCGGCCGGCTTCGAGAGCTGCGTGATGTCGCCGGTGTGGAGCACGAAGGCGGGCCGGGCCGAGCGGTTGAGCCGATCCACCGCCTCCTGCAGCGTGGCGGTGACGTCGGGGTTCGCCGCCTTGGCGAAGCCGATGTGGCTGTCGCTGATCTGGGCGAACACCAGCTCGCCTGTCAGCAGCTCGGCCGGCACACCCGCGTTGCCCAGCGCCACGGAGCGGAGCACGCCGCCGTGGACCGCCCAGAGCGCGCCGGTGCCCGCCCAGGCCATGCACTTGAGAAAGCCGCGGCGATCGATGCCGTCGCCGCCGTGGTCGTGCAGGATCGCGTCCGTCATGATCGTTGCCCTCCGCTCGGGTCACAGGAGAATGAGGTCCACGCTGCGCGACGCCGCGAGCCAGCGGAGCGCGGCGTCGAAGGCGTTCCCGCCGCCGCCCGGCACCAGCGCCTGCGCGCCGAGTCGCCGGCGCGAGAGCTCGGAGTTCAGCCAGACGACGTGGAGCCGGGCCGGGAGCGCGGGATCGTCCGCCGGGCCGGGGGCCGCGCGGCCGAGCAGCAGGTCGTGCAGCCCCTGGGCGTGGCGCGCGGCGCCCGGCATCTCCGCGATCGCGCGGTGGAGGGTGCGCAGGAGGCCCGGCACATCCGTGAAGCGGGCCCCGTCGAGAAAGCAGATCGAGTTCATCAGGTACCTCCCCCGTTCCGCCGCCGATGGCGCGGCGAGTCGGGGAAGCAGAGGAGCGGCGGCGCCCGGGTATTCCCGACCGGCCGCCGCCGCGGCCCGGGAATATTTCGCCGGGCCGATCCCTCCCCAGGCGTGAGGGGGTAGCTTGCAGGGACGGGATGCAGCGCGATCGAGCAGGAGGCAGGACGTGGATCAGGAGACCGGCGGCGCGTTCGAGCGACTGATCGTGCCGCACCTCGCCGCCGCGCTGACGTTGGCGCGGTACCTGTTGCACGACGGGGCGGACGCGGAGGACGCGGTCCAGGAGGCGTATCTCCAGGCCATCCGCCACTTCGACGGCTTCCGCGGCGAGAACGCGAAGGCGTGGATCCTGACGATCGTGCGGCGGGTCTGCTGGGCGTGGAGCGAGCGCGAGCGGCGGTTCGCGCCGGCCGGCGCCGCGGGCGCCACGCTCGAGGAGGTGCCGGCCGCCGCCGACGACCCCGAGACCGCGTTCCTGCGGCTCGACCTCCGCGAGCGGCTCCTGCGCGCGGTGGATGCGCTCCCGCTTCCCTTCCGCGAGGTGATCGTGCTGCACGAGCTGCACGAGCTGAGCTACGCCGAGATCGCCGAGGTGACGGGCGTGCCGGTCGGCACCGTGATGTCGCGGCTCGCCCGCGCGCGGGGGCGGCTCCAGCGGGCGCTCGAGGCCCAGGAGATGGAAGGATGACCCCACGCTGCGAGCATGCGACGACGCCCATGCTGGGCGCCTACGCGGACGGCGAGCTGGCCGGCGCCGAGCGCGCCTGGTGGGACCGTCACCTGCACGACTGCGCCGAGTGCACCGCGGAGGTCCGCCGCATCCGCACCCTCGGCGCCACCCTCCGCCAGCAGCTGCCGACCGCCGAGCCCTCGGCCGCACTCCGCGCCGCGGTGCGCACCGCGGTGCGCACCGCGGCCCCGGCGGAACCGCCCCGCATCGCGGCCGGGCCGCCCCCCGCGCGGCGCGGCTGGCTCGCGGGGTGGCCCGCGGCGCTCGCGGCGCTGCTGGTCCTCGGCGTGGGCTTCGGCCTCGGCCGCCTCACCGGCGCGCGGGACGGCGGGGCGGCGGGCGTGATCGATCAGGTCGTCGCGGCGCACGTGCGCTCGCTGCAGGTCGACCATCTGGTGGACGTCGCCTCGTCGGAGCATCACGTCGTCAAGCCGTGGTTCGCCGGGAAGCTCGACTTCTCGCCGCCGGTGCCCGACCTCGCGGCGCAGGGCTTCCCGCTGCTCGGCGCGCGCACCGAATACCTGAACGGCCGGGCCGCCGCCGGGCTCGTCTACCAGCGGGGACCGCACCGGATCAACGTCTTCGTCTGGCCCGCCGGCGGAACGGCCGCGGGCACGTGCCGGCAGGAGGCGCCCCGCATCGAGCAGGGCTTCAACCTGGTCCGCGGCGAGGTCGCGGGGATGCGCGTCTGGGCCGTCTCCGACCTCAACGCCGGCGAGCTGCGGACGTTCGCCGCGGCGTGGCTCGGCGCGGCGGCAGGCGGGGAGGGATCCTGCCGGGGAAGGTGAGCCGCGAACCGCGCGTGTCGATTTCGCCGTCCGCCGTTCGACGTAGGAATGGAAGGAGGCGCGGTACGCGCCCGCGACACCCACCCCGAGGAGACCAGCGATGCCCCGACCGACGTTGGTGAAGCCGCTCGCCCTAGCCGCGCTCGCGGCGGCCGGCCTGCTCGCCCCCCGCCCCGCGCCGGCCCAGACCGCACAGGCCCCGGCCGCGCCGGTCGGCAAGCGCGTCGAAGTCAACGGGATGCGGATGTACTACGAGGTCTCGGGCCGCGGCGAGCCGCTCGTCGTGCTGCACGGCGCCTACATGAACATCCCGTCGATGGGCGCCATCATCCCGACGCTCGCGAAGACGCACCGGGTCTACGCCCTCGAGCTGCAGGGCCACGGCCGGACCACCGACCTCGACCGGCCGATCACCTATCCCAGCCTCGCCGACGACGTCGCCGCCTTCATGGACGCCGTGGGGCTCGCGCGGGCGGACGTCTTCGGCTACTCGATGGGCGCCGCCGCGGGGCTCCAGCTCGCCATCCGCCACCCCGAGAAGGTGCGCAAGCTCGTCGCCGCCTCCGTCGTCTACGACGCCGAGGGGTGGCAGCCCGAGTTCAAGGCGATGATCCCGCAGCTCACGGTCGAGATGATGCTCGGCATGCCCTTCGCCGCGGAGTACCGCAAGCTCGCGCCGAATCCCGACGGCTTCCCCGCCCTCGTGTCGAAGCTGATCGCGCTCGAGAAGGAGCCGATGGCCTGGGAGGCGGACGTGAGAAAGCTGACGACCCCGGTCCTGATCATCACCGGCGACGCCGACGTCGCCACGCTCGAGCACTCGGTCGCGCTCTTCCGGCTGCTGGGCGGCGGCGCCATGGGCGACATGGGCAGGCCGCTGCCGGCCTCGCGCCTCGCCGTGCTGCCGGCGACGTCGCACACGGCCGTCATCACCCAGCCCGCGCTGCTCCACGCCGTCATGGAGCCGTTCCTCAGGGGCGAGACGCCGAAGAGCATGTTCGCGCAGTAGCGCGGCGCCGCGCGCCTCAGCGCCCGGGCGTCGGCTGGCTCCCCTGCGCCGGCGTGCTCGACCCGATCGGGGTGATCTGCTGCGCCACCATCTGCCACTCGCCGTTGCGCTGCTGCCAGACGTCCTGGTAGCGGAAGTCGCCGTTCAGGTTCTGGGTCGCGCCGCTCGGGCTCCGGGCGTGGCCCGCGAGGTGGACGCGGGAGATCACGACGGCCGCGGCGGCGCCGAGCGGGATCACCTGCACCGAATCCTGGCTGCTCGACTGGATCATGGTCTCGCCCGCGAGCGTGCTGCGGACGTCCTCGGCGCCGGAGATCGTCGTGCCGTCGGGATTCGTGATGACGGCGTCGTGCGGCTCGAGCCGCGCCATGGTGGCCGAGTCGCGCTGGACGAAGGCCTGGTGCAGGGTGCGCTCGGCCTGCTGGAGGCGCGAGGCCAGCGCCTGGACGTCCATGCCGCTCGGACCCTGGCCGGAGGGCGCGTACCCCATGGCGTTCGCACCCGCGGGCCGCAGCTCGCCCTGCGACGCCGCGAGCTGCCAGCGCCCGCCGCGGCGGACCCAGGTATCGGCGTAGTGCAGCTCGCCGAGCTCGCCCCGGTCGCCGGCGCCCCGAAGCGTCACGACACCCAGCACGACGGCGACGTCGCCCTGGACGCTCATGGTCGCCGTGTCGAGCGTGGCCGCGGCGATCCCCATGGTGTCGGTCGCCGCGGCGGCAGCCGCCTCCGCGCGGCCGCGGATCCGGCCGTCGGGGGCGAACTCGCGGTAGTCGGGCGCGAACAGCTTCAGGAGCGCGGCGCTGTCCCTCCGGACGTAGGCCGTGCCCAGGGCGCGCTCGAACGCGAGGACCTGTCGCGCGGCCGGCGTGCGGGCGGCGCGCTCCGCCGCGGGGGCGACGGTGAGGGTGGAGTCGCCGGCGCGGCCGGCGGTGGTGTCGGTCCGGACCTGCGCCGAGACGCGCGCGGCGGGAGCGAGGACGAGGGCCGCGAGGGCCAGCAGGGGAAGGGCGCGCATGAGTGCCTCCAGGCCGGGCACCCGGGCGGGGCGCCCGAGGCGTGTCGGTGGCCGAGGGCCGCGCGGCACGTCGATGACGTGATCGACGAAGACTGAGAGCTCGTGAGAGCCGAGGAAAGCGGAACCTCCGGGTCGTCCGGAGCCCCACGATGAGAGATCGGGCGCCAGCGCGCAAGATCCGCCACACCTTACCATCAACCGGGAGGTCACCGTGTCCGCAGTGCTCACGCCGTCCGCGCCGTCCCTCGATCCCGCGACCGTCCCCGGCGTCTCCCGGCGCGCCCGCCTTGCCGGGCGCGTGCTCAGCGGCATCGCCGTGCTCTTCCTCGCCGTGGACACGCTGGGCAAGCTGGCCCGCCCGGCGGCGGTGATCGCCGGCAGCGCGGAGCTCGGCTTCGCGGCGCATCACGTGCCGATCCTCGGCGTCATCGAGGTCGTGTGCCTGCTCCTCTACCTCGTGCCGCGGACGGCGCCCCTCGGCGCGGTGCTCTGGACCGGCTACCTGGGCGGCGCGATCGCGACGCACCTGCGGCTCGACAATCCGCTCTTCACGCACCTCCTCTTCCCGATCTACGTCGCCGCGTTCCTCTGGGGCGGGCTGTACCTGCGCGACCTGCGCGTGCGGGCGCTGCTCGCTCCGGCGCGCTGACGCTCCGCCGTGCCCGCGATCCCGCTCGCGCCCGAGCTGATCCAGGTCGCCGGCATCGCCGACGCGGCCGAGGCGGCGCTGCTCCAGGCGTGCGGCGTCGAGTGGCTCGGCTTCCCGCTGCGGCTGCCGGTGCACCGGCCGGATCTCTCGGAGGCGGACGCGGCGGCGATCATCCGAGGGCTGCGGCCGCCGGCGCAGGCCGTCCTGATCACCTACCTCGACGAGGCGCGCGCCATCGCCGGGTTCTGCGACGCGCTCGGCGCGCGCGTCGTCCAGCTCCACGGCGACATCGCCGCGGAAGAGCTGCGGCGGCTCCGCGCGCTCGATCCCTCGCTGACCATCATCAAGAGTCTCGTCGTGGGCCTGCATCCCGTCCCCGCGTTCGAGCGGATGGTGCGCGAGCTCGCGCCGCTGGTGGACGGGTTCATTACCGACACCTTCGCGCCCGACACCGGCGCGAGCGGCGCCACGGGCCGGACGCACGACTGGGCGGTGAGCCGCCGGCTGGTCGAGCTCTCGCCACGGCCGGTGATCCTCGCCGGCGGCCTCACGCCCGCCAACGTGCGCCGCGCGATCCGCGCGGTGCGGCCCGCGGGCGTGGACGTGCACACCGGCGTCGAGGACGCGAGCGGGCGGAAGAGCCGGGAAAAGGTGGAGGCGTTCGTCGCGGAGGCGCGGGCGGGGTTTCGGGAGGTGCGGGAGGGGGAATTCGAGTGAGCGACGCGCGGGGCGGTGGTTCGCGAGGCGGCGGCTGCGGGCCGGCCCCTGCGAGTCGGCCCCTGCGAGTCGGCCCCTGCGAGTCGGCCCCTGAAGGGGCCCCTCGGCCGGAGGCCCCTGAAGGGCCCTGTGCGGGCGCAGGGCTCCGCTGCGAGAACTCGGGCGCCGGAGAGCGCACGGAGCACCGCTGCCTCGGAGAGCCCTTCAGGGCTCGCAGGCCGAGTGGCCCCTTCAGGGGCCGGCCGAGCAGGGGCCGATCCGGGCCGGGGCCGGCCCTCGCGCCCCGCTCACTCCCCGAGCAGCTCCGCCCGCGGCGGCACCCAGGGCGGCACCGCCGCGGGGCACGCGGCCGAGCGGCGCGGCACGGTCACGTCGGTGAAGCCGCGGCCGGAGAGGTCGCCGTAGCGCACGTCGCCCAGGAGGACGGTCGAGTCGGGGAGCGCGCGCCACGCCGGGACGCGGATGAAGCGCAGGGCGGCGAGCGCCGGGCAGCTCGCGCGCGCCAGCGTCGCGAGCTCGGCGGCGGGCGCGGTCCACTCCGCATCCCACTGCACCGCCGGCGACGAGGGCCGGGTGGGCGTGCCGAAGCGCGGTCCCGCGTCGTCCGCGTCGCCGCAGCGCGCCGCCGGCGCGAGCCGCGGCACGGCGCTCGCCCGGCCGGTGACGACGCGGTACGTCTCCCGCTCGCGCTCTACCGCGATCACCCGCGCGCACACGGCGTTCGACGGCAGCGGCGTCACGACGACGTCGAGCAGGTCGGCCGCGGGCGCGGCCGCGCGGACCTCGCGCGTCACCGCGGCGCGCGCGGCCCGGGCGCCCGTCGCCAGCGCGAGCGTGACCGCGATCCACCCGCCGACCGCCACCGCCGCGCGCGGGCCCGGCCGCAGCGCCCGCGCGAGCCCGATCGAGAGGAGGGCGCCGGCGGTGAGCGCCACGGCCGCGCCGGTCGTCACGTGGCTCACGCGCCACGCCAGCACGAGCCCGATCGCGAGCAGGAGCGAGAGCAGCGCGCGCGAGAGGCGGCGCGGGCTCGCGGCGACGAGCGGCGGCACCGCCACGACCCAGAACCACGGCTCGACGATGAACACCGCGTCGCCGTAGCGCCACCGGTCGTCCACCGGCCAGAACGGGTGCACGCCGTAGCTGTTGGTCCAATCGAGCACGAGGTGGCCGAGCGTGCTGACGAGCAGGAGCCCGAGGAGCCAGCGCGCGTCGGCGCGCGGCGGGGGCGCGTGCGCGCGCCGGCGCCAGACGAGCCAGGCCGCGCCCCAGGCGAGTAGCGCGCCGGCCAGGGCGACGACCACCGTGTGCGTGTAGCCGCGGTGGTGGAGCATGTAGGCGAGCCGGTCGCCGCCGACCCCGGTGTAGAAGAGGTCGGCGTCGGGCAGGTTGGCGGCGACGAGCGAGGAGACGGCCGCGACGGTGCGGAAGCGCGCCGAGGGCTCCGTGCCCGTCGTGCGGGCGCGGAGCCGCACCGCCGCCTCGGCCAGCAGCAGGCCGGCGAGCGAGTGGGTGACGTTTTCCATGCGCTCCAGCCAGAGCGGGACATGAGACGAGGCCCGATCCCCCGCTGAGCGGAGGGATCGAGCCCACGGTGGGGGTACGGCGTCCCGGGCGTACGGCTCGCCGGGGCGCTTACGCCTCGCGCTGAATGTACACCCACGCCGGGATCCCCGACGCGAGCACCACCCGCACGCGCTCGTACGCGGCGACCTCGTAGCGGTCCGCCGCCGCGAGCTCGGCCGGCGTGATCGCGAAGACGGTGCCCGGCACCTGGTCGGCCGGGTCGTCGCTGCGGCTCACGATCGGATGGTGCGTCTTCCCGCTCCGGGCGACGACGGCCGGGTCCTCGATCGGAAGCAGGCGGCGGGTGAAGCCGACGAGCGCGTCGGCCGTCCCTGCGAGCAGACGTCCGAATGTCTCGCGCTGGACCCGCTCCTGCCGCAGCGTGCCGTAGGAGAAGAGCCGCTCCGTGGCGTCGGTCGCGGCATCGTCCGTCCGGTCCTGCGACGGGCGGTTCGGGTCGGTCGGATGCGGCATCGGGTCGCTCCGGAGTCGCTGATGGAATACGTCGGTGATGGGATACGTCATCGGACGGGGTGTCGCCTGATCGCCGCTCAGCGGAGTGCGGCCGCGGCGGCGAGGACGATCGTCCCGCCCATGACGACGTTGAGCACGCGCTCCGCCCGCGGGGAAAGCGCCACGCGTCCGAGCCCCACGCCGACGCCGAGCCAGCCGAGGTCCACGACCGCCGTGACCCCGATGCAGAGCGCCCACTTGAGGAGCGCATCGTGGTACTCGGCCGTCGCGCCACCCGCCGCGACCAGACGGAACGAGGCGAAGAGCGACACGAGCGCGAGATACACCTTCGGGTTCGCGGCCCCGAGAAGGAAACCGCCCCAGGCCGACGCCACCGCTCCGGATGCCGTGGGCGAGCCGACGGGGGCGGTGGCGATGCTCCACGCGAGCCAGGCCAGGTACGCGGCCCCGATCAGCGTGAGCGCCGTTGCGGCCAGCGGAACGGCGCGGAGCGCCGCGGCGAGTCCGGCGACGCTCAGCCCGGCCGCGATCGCGAGCCCGAGCTGCATGCCGAGGTAGAACCGCAGTAGTCGTTTCATAACCGCCTGAGCACGATCCAGAGGCAGGCGACGTGCACGAAGGCGCGGTAGAGCTCGATCCGGTGCTCATGGCGGACGAGCAGCCGGCGGAAGCTCAGCAGCCAGCTGATCGTGCGCTCGACGATGTAGCGTCGGCGATAGCGTCGGAGCTTCCGGCCGTCCTGGAAGCGGTGGATGATCTGCCGCCGATGCGGCACGATGAGATCGATCCCCCGTCGCCGCAGGCGCTGCCAGAGGGCGCGGCTCTCGTAGCCCCGGTCGGCGATGATGCGCACGGGCTTCACCTTCGGGTGCCCGGGGCCGCCGCGCGGGACCGCGACCGTGGCGAGCGTCGCTTCGGCGAGGCTGACCTCGGCCACCGTGGCAGCGTCGAGGCAAACTCCGAGAGGTAGACCCGCGCGCTCGACCAGTACCATGAGCTTCGTGCCCTTACCCTTGCGGGTCGTGCCGACGGCGGGCCCCCTTTTTTCGCCGGCGCAAAGGTGCCGTCGAGGAAGCATTCTTCCCAGCCGAGCAGCCCCCGCTGATCCAGCTGGCCGAGGAACGCGCGCCAGATCCGCTTCCAGCGATCCTCGGCCTCCCAGCGCGCGAGGCGCCGCCAACAGGTCGCCGGGCTCGGGTAGGTCCGTGGTAAGTCGCGCCAGCGGGCGCCGGTGCGCAGGATCCAGAGAATGCCTTCGAGGCACGCCCGGTCATCGGCCCACGGGCGGCCGCCGCGCGGGTGCGGGCGCGGCGGGGGCAGCAAGGGCGCGATGCGCGCCCATTGGGCATCGGTGAGAAAGGCCATCGGGCAGCTCCATCAAACCACCTGCCCGCAATCTACGCCGCCGCCCAGCGGCGGTTATGAAACGACCTCCAGGGCGCCGGCGAGACCGCGCTCCCGTCCGACGGCGAGCAGGGCGGCGATGCCGGGGCCCGGCGAGCCGAGCAGGACGATGACGGCCGTGATGTAGATGAGGATGTCGCCACCCGGCGCGTGCGGCCAGGCGGCATCGAGAGTCGGCATGAGAGCCCCCCACGCGAGATGTGGGGGCGCCCTTGTCCACTTACCACCCGTGGTGAGCCGAGCGTGGCGGTCCGCCGGGTACCCGGCGGGCCGTCGCAGCGCCCCTCGGCTCCGCGTGCCCGGCGCGCGGTGGGGAACCGTACGTGGGCCGGTGTCGACGCCAACCTGAGGAGCGCGGCCCGAAACGACGGCAGGGTCACGCAGACCGGCGCCGGGGCCGGGCGACGAGCTCCCCGCCACAGTTCGGACAGACGCCGGCCATGGCCTCAGCGCACGCGTTGCAGAACGTGCATTCGTAGCTGCAGATGGAGGCCGGGCCGTCGAGTTCGAGGGCCTGGCCGCACCGCTCGCAGCGCTCGCGCATCTCCAGAGGCATACGGGTCTCCTGGGACTTCGATGTGGTCTTCGATGTGGTCGGGTTGCAGGCTGCCCCGGAGGGCTGGCCGGTGGTCCCGGTCAGCGGGTCGAGCGGATCTCGGGCTCGTGCTCGACAGGGAAGTTGACCGAGGTGGCGATGTAGCAGCGTCGGTGGGCCTCGCGGTGAAGCGTGCGGGCGCGTTCCGCATCGCTGCCGGGCGCGAGCGTCACCACCGGGCGCAGCACGACGCGACGAAAGCGGCCGCCCCCGTCCTCCTCGACCATCCATCCCTCGGCGCGGTCCACATAGCCGGTGACCACCACGCCGGCTTCGGCACACAGGTGCAGGTACCACAGTTTGTGGCAGGCTGAGAGTGAGGCGACGAGGAGCTCCTCAGGATTCCACCGCGAGCGGTCGCCGCGAAACGCCGGGTCCGACGAGCCCGGGATGGCGGGCTTCGGCGCACCCGGTGTGGAGATCTCGTGCGACCGCTCGTAGGCGCGGTATCCCGTCGTGCCTGCCCCCGTATTGCCCGTCCACTCCACCGCCACCATGTACCGGTGCTCCTTCACGCTCATGCAGCCCTCCCGTCGAGTCCAAGGTATGGTGCGCCGCCGCCACCGCCGGGCGCCTGCTCGCGGACCATCCGCGGCGCGGGACGGCTACGGCCGGGAGGCCAGCGGGCGCACGTCGCGCACCAGGTGGAAGAACAGCTTGCCCGGCTCCTCCATCATCACCATGTGCGCCGATTGCTCGAAGCGGACGAGCGCCTTCGACGGCGCGTGCAGGCGGTCGAGCCAGCGCTCGGCGAGCACCAGCGGTGTCGTGAGATCGTGGGTGCCGTGGAACAGCACCACCGGCACGCGGAGCTCGGTCACGTCCCAGAAGTTGTACGCCTGGAGCTGCGGCCAGAGCGCCCGGAAGCCGAACTCGATGGCCGGGCCGAGCGTCGCTATCTCGGCGTCGGTGTAGGCGGGGCTCATCGCGACGAAATCGGCGTAGTGGTCGCCCTCGGGATGCTGGTAGTTGTAGCCGCCGTAGGCGCGCATCCACTTGCGCTCGACGTAGAGCTTCGCGACGGGCATGGTGCCGTCGCGCTCGGGGTAGGGCGCCAGCGCGCGCAGCTCGGCGAGGGCCACGGTGTCGCGCGCGCGCGCGGCGCTGTCCAGCAGCGCCTCGTAGCCCATCCGCTCCTGCGCGGGGACATCCACCCCCTGGCCGATGCCGACGTAGACCGAGAACCACTCCGGATGCCGCCGCGCCAGCTCGACGCCGAGCACGGTCCCCCATGAGTGTCCCACCAGGACGATCCGCTCCTGGCCGTAGCGCGTGCGCAGGTGGCGCACCAGCTCCTCGGCATCGGCGATCATGCGCGGTATGGTGAGCGTCGGCCGCACCGCCGCCGGGTCGCTCGCCGCGTAAGTCTTGCCGGCGCCGCGCTGGTCCCACTGCACCACCGTGAAGTATTCCTCCCACGGCCCCTGCCAGCGGTGACTCACCGGCATGGTCGGGAAACCCGGACCGCCATGGAGGAAGAGCAGGACCGGATTGCGCCGGTCCCGGCCGCGCACGGAGATCCACTGCGGGATGCCGCCGAGCTCCACCCGCGCGAGGGTATCGACGCCGCCGGGCGCCGTGATGGCGTCGGCCGCCGCCAGGACGCGGGCCACCGCGCGTCGCGGGGACTCCGCGCGTTGGGCGCTCTGCCCGCTCTGCGCGCCCTGCGCGCTCTGCGCATTCGTCGTCCGCGTCGCGGCGATGGCACAACAGGCTACGGCCAGCGCGGCCCGGCGGAAGAGAAGTCGAGCTGGCACGCTGTTCCCCTTTCGGTGAAGAAGCTCCCGGTCGTCCGTCGCGCACGACGGCACACGGCGCGCTCCGAGTCGCGCTACGAGATGAAGCGGATCGAACCTGCTCTGCACCAGCATGACGTGCGATGAGAGGCATCCGTGACACCGCGGGAGGCTCCCGCCCCGACCGCCCCGCCACCACATCCGTGGAGGCGCCGTGCACCCGCAGCGCCCAGCGAGACCGCCCAGGGCCATCGCGCCCAGGCACGGCCTGTCGGGCGGTCCGCGTCTCGTCACTCATCCTGTCACTCGCGGAGTGAGACTCGCGGGGGCTGAACGCGCCAACCGCCCGTGCCAGGTAGCTCTGGCACGGGCGGTTGGGCTGATGCGAAATCGAGAGGCGCCGACCGGAGTCGAACCGGTGATGGAGGTTTTGCAGACCTTTCGCCGACGGGCGCCCATTTCCGATGGCCACTAATACCAAGCGTTTAGAGGAGACTTCGACGGGCCACCGGTGGCCATCGCGCTGTCACTTGTCACTCGGCTAGGGGCTCGGCCCGGCACTCGCTCCGGGCACATTCGGACGGCAGATTGAGGGCGAGTCCCACCGGTACCCCAGCCGGCGAAGGGCAGTGTCGCGACCCAAGGTCCGGTACCGGCGACTGAGCGCACGTCCCGTAGCCGACTCTGAAACGACCCACGGAAATGCTAACACCGGACCGCCTGCTGCTGGGAGGGCGCGGAGGAGTGGCTTCCTCGGCAGCGAGCGTGCCGACCAGCACCGATTGCTCCGGGCTCCCCTCGTCGAATCGGGGCAGCTCGGACTTGCCCCTGCCCTGAGGGTTGCTCGAGGCATCCGCGCCAGGAGCGCGTCCGCCGCGACGGGGTCCGGCTGCTCCGCTAGTGGCGACCGAGCCCGAGCCATCCTTGCGGCCGCGAGGGGCCGCTCGGCTCACGCTCTCGCCTGTTCCCGCGTCAACCTGCCGGGTGTTTTCCGCTTCAGTTCCTCGGCAGCTGCCATCCGGCACGTCTAGAGGCGGCCCGCTTCGCGGGCCGGGGGCTTCGGCTAGCCAAGGTCTCGGGGGCAGATAGATTCCGTGCGTGTTCGTCACGACCGAGGTGGACCTTCCCGACGATCTGCTCGAGGCGCTCCAAGAGGGGCGCCTCGTTGTGTTCGCCGGCGCCGGCGTCTCCATGGGCTCTCCCTCGAACCTCCCGGATTTCGAGCGGCTTGCCAGACAGGTCGCGGAGACCGCGATCGGGGCTCCCACGGCGGGAGAGCCCCTCGACCAGTACCTCGGCCGCGCGGAGCACCGCGGGGTGGATGTGCAGGGCCGCACGCGCCAGTTGCTCGACGTGGCGTCGTCGAAGCCGACCCCGATGCACGAGGCGATCGTGCGGCTCTTCGGGGCTCCGGATCGGATCCGGATCGTCACCACGAACTTCGATCGGCACTTCGCGACCGTGATCACCGACCGCCACGGTGCGGGCGCGGCCCCCCTGTACACGGCGCCGGCGCTCCCCTTAGGGCGCCAGGCCCGTGGCCTGATCCACGTACACGGCGCGCTGGATATAGCCCACCACCCGCTCGTGCTCACCGACGCCGACTTCGGTCGTGCCTACCTGACAGAGGGGTGGGCCACCCGCCTGCTGCTCGAGCTGTTCCTGCACAACACCGTCTGCTTTGTGGGCTACAGCCACGGCGATCCGACGATGCGCTATCTGGCACGGAGCCTGGTGCCCGGGACCGCCCGCTTCGCGTTGACGACTCCGGGTAGCGACGCGCGCTGGGCGGAGCTCGGCATCCGGCCGGTCCACTATCCGCTCCGCGCCCCACGGGATCACGGCGCCTTGAGCGATGCTCTCGAGGCCTGGGCGAACCTCGCCACGATGGGTGCGCTGGACCACGAGCATCGGATCCGCACGCTGGTCAGCGTCGCCCCGCCGATCGAGCGACGCGACGTCGATTACCTGCGGCGGGCGCTCGCCGACCCGGTCCAGCGCCCGTTCTTCGTGCGGCACGCGAGCGTCCCGGCCTGGCTCACGTTCGCTGCCGACGCCGGCGTCCTCGAGCCGCTCTTCGGGAATGCACCGACTGCAGACCCGGGCGCCGTGGCCGAGCTCGCCCAGTGGCTCGCCGAGCGCTTCATGCTCGAGCACTCGGGCGAGCTCCTCGATCTCCTGCGCGCCCACCATCTCCAACTCGGGCACCAGTGCTGGCGCAGCCTCGCCTGGCACCTGGCGGCGGTGGACCCGCTGCCGGAGCCCGAGCTCCTCATGCGATGGATCACGGTTCTCGTGACCACGCGGAACCCGCAGTGGGACGCCCGCCCCCTGAGCCAGCTCCTCGGGCGCTGCCCGCCCGAGGCACTCGCCGGAGCCCTCCTCCTCCTCGGGCACCTGATCGCTCCGGTCTCTAGCCTGGGCCCGGCGCTGCCGGGGCTGGACGGAGCCGGTGTCACACCACGGCTTCGCTTCTCGATCGGCCCGACCGGGGACGACCATACCCTCCGCAAGAGCTGGCAGCGCCTCTTCCTACCCGCGCTGCCGCGATGCCATCGCACCGTCGGCATGCTCCTCACCGAGAGCCTCACGCGCGCGCACGTGCTGCTTGTCGCCGCCGGGACCGCGGACGGCGTATGGGACCCGCTGAGCTTCCGCCGGTCGGCAATCGAGCCACACCCGCAGGATCCGTATCCCTCGGGCCTCGATGTCGTGGTCGATGCCGCGCGGGATCTGCTGGAGTTCCTCTTGGCCGCGGAGCCGAAGGTCGCCGATGCCTGGATCACCCTCTGGCGGGAGGCGGCGTCGCCACTCCTGAAGCGCCTGGCGATCCACGGCCTCGCCGAGCGCGCGCCGAACCAGCCCGCGGAGGCACTCGCCGACGTGCTCGCGGCCGGCTGGCTCCACGACTCAGCGCTCAAGCACGAGACGTTCCGCCTGCTCGCGCGCGCGTATGCCGCGGCCGACGAGGCGACCCGCCAAGCGTTCCTCGATGCCGCACTCGTGCAGCCCGTCCTCGAGCAACCGCCGACGACGCCCGAGGAGACCGGGATCGAGACGTACGAGCGCTACAACCTGCTCGTCTGGCTGGCCCGTGCGGCCCCCGACTCCGCCATCACAGTCGACCGCCTCGCCGCTGCCAAGGCGGCTACCCCGGACCTCGAGCCGCGGGAGCACCCGGACCTGACCCACTGGTCGTCGGGCGTGCAGCCGGTCATCCCGGTGAGCCCGCGCGGCGTCGACGAGCTCCTGGCCCTGTCGCCGAGGGCCGAGCTCGGCTGGCTGCTCGCATATCAAGGTGACCAGCGCACGGGTGAAGGGCCGGACCGCCACGGGCTGCTGGAGGTGGTGCGGGACGCCAGCAGGGCCTCGTTTGAGTGGTCCTGGGAGCTCGCCGAGGCGCTCCGCGACCACGGTGAGGCGGAGGACGCCGGGCTCTGGCCCGCGGTGCTGGAGGCGTGGCGCGGTGCCGCGCTCGACGAACTCCAGTGGCGCCGCGTGCTTCAACTCCTCGAGACCCACCGCCACCTCGAGCACGCATTTCCGTATGAGGTGTCGTCTCTGCTCGACCATGCGGCGAAGGGGGACGGGGGCGCCCCGCCCGCCCTGCTCCACACGGTGCGCGACATGGCGGAGCGGCTCGCGCTCCGGGACGACCTCGGGGACACGGTGAGCACCTCCGACGGTCCCGACTGGCTGTTCCTGGCCATCAACCACCCGGCCGGACGGGCAGCGATGGCCTGGCTCCAGACGCTCGAGACCCTTCGGAACACGGCCGGCGACGAGTGGACCGGCCTGCCGCCGGCCGAGCGAGACCGGCTCGACCATGTCCTGGAAGTCCCGACCGTCGGTGCGGACCGGGCCCGGATCATCTTCGCGAGCCAAGCGCACTTTCTCTACGCGCTTGATCCGGAATGGTCTGGTCGCCAGCTGCTGCCGCTATTCGATTGGACGGTGGACGAGGATCGTGCCGCCCACGCGTGGGACGGCTACCTGCAGTGGGGGCGCTGGAACGACGCGCTCTTCGAGCGGCTCCAGCCCTACCTGGAGCAGACGTACGAGCGGATAGGCTCCGCGCTTGAGCGTCGTCGCGAGGACTTTGCGGGACGACTCGCTGGCGTGGCGCTCTACTCGTCTGCCGATCCGTGGCACGGCGGTTGGCTCGAGCGGTTCATTCGGGACGCCGACCCCGCTACGCACACGGCGTGGGCCGCCGCGATGGGGCGGGAGCTCCGCGAGCTCAGCGCCGATGCGGCCGAGTTGGCGTGGACTCGCTGGCTCGCCGATTACTGGCGAGACCGGCTTACTGGTGTGCCGAGCCCGCTGAGTGAGGAGGAACGGCGGGCGATGCTCGAGTGGGTGTTCGGCCTGCGGACAGTGCTGCCGGCGGTCGTGGAGCTCCTCGTGGCGATGCCGATCACCCTCGGCGAGCACACGATGCTGTTCTATGAGCTTCGCGAGGAAGGCCTCGCCCGCACGGCGCCGGAGCCCGTCGCGTGTCTGCTCCGGCACGTGCTCGCCGGCACGACGCAACTGCGCTGGGAGTGTGGTGACCTCGAGACCCTCGTGGGCGAGCTCATTGACGCGCGGGCAGATCGTGCGGTGCTCCTAGAGGTGTGCGAGGCCATGGCTCGCCTCGGCTGCCCCGGCGCCGCCGCCCTGCGCAAGCGAGTCTCCTGACGCCGTTATGCACCCGGTTCGCGGAGTGTCCCCGACGGGGGGCAGTGGAGTTGATGAGGCACGCAGGCAACCCGTCCTCCCAGTGAGCTCGTAGGACCACCTGCATCGTCGAGCACCGCGCCGGTGACGGAATGCTTTATGGGCTCGGACGTGGCCCAGCAACGCTAGTCGAGCGGAGTACCTCGCGTGCGAGGTCCGGCACGTGCTGGGCACACACCACCATCTCGCGCTCACTGCGCCCCCGCAACGGACCAGCACCAAGACGCTCGGGGCCAGCCGCCTTCCTGCCTATACGTGCCCCGCCTGGCGTGCCTCCCCATGCGTCAATAGACAGCCGTCGACCAGACGGCTGCCAACCAGGAGACGCTCGACATGTAGATACCGCTCGAGGCCAAGTGTCGGTCGATTACCCCGCTACCGACGATTGCCGCAGGGGCCCTCCTCGTTACGACGGCCACACTCGTCACGGCCTGTGGTCCTAGCTCCGAATCGCAGCAGCGGCCCGCGCGGTCCCCGACAGGCGCCTCAAGCCCTGCGGCGCTACCCTCTGCCGACAGCCTCATTTATCCGCCCGACGTGGCACGACACCGCGCTCAGACAGTGATGGGGCGGCGCCGTGCCGACTACCTCATGAAGCGAGCACAAGCGGCAGCGGAACTCGGGATGCCGTGGCGTCTGGGGGCGGTCGGAGCGGAGGTAACGCGCCTCGTACTCGACATCGGCCCGGAGGGGCCGGGAGTGGACGGCTCGACCGGGCCCCTGGACAGCGTGCGGCCAGCGATGATCGCGGGCAACCTCGAGCCGAAGGGGCTCACCACCATTCCGGAGCTGCAGCGGCGGGGCTTCACGGAGCTCCAGATCCAGTGGCCGGGGGGCGGCCATCGGTGGGACATTGCGATTCGTGATGCGGCGGGGACTCTGTGGCAACCCGTGAGCGACGAGGCGAGCCGTGGGATTCAGCGCCGGATCGCCTTCGCCCGTCAGGTCGCGCAGGTCTACCGCCAATGGGGCAGCGCGAACGTGGTCTACGTGCGCGACACGCTCGCCCGTCGGCTCGACATCACGACCCGGTACGCTGCCGACCTCGAATCCGCCGAGCGTCACGCGCGTGGCAGTTTCGTCCAGGCCGAACTCGGTGACGCGTCGGTGCAGGGCTGGAACCGGAGCGCGTTCACTCCGACGGCGGCCAGGGCGGTCGGAATCACGCATATCGCGGTGCATGGCGGCGGTTATGTCTGGGACTATCCGGTCGACAGCCTGCTTGCCCGGCCCGGGGTGGACCCCTAACCCAGTGCGACGCCGTCCAGGCTGCCATCAACCGGCGCCCGTGGCACTGCAAGTAGAACTGTGCGCCGACGTCGGGGCTCCCGAGAGAGCCCCGACGTCGGCACACAGCGACTCAAGCGGTCTCGGTCAGTCTCCCGCCGCAGCGGCGCCACCGGCGGCCTCTCCGCCCGGAACCTCGCGGTTCAAGCGCTCCTCCAGGAGCTTGGAGTCAAAATCCTTCTGGAGTTGGCGGATCGCCTCGAGCACCGGGGCCTTGTCGGAGACCCACATTGTCCCGTCCTCGAAGCGGACCTTGTCCACGTACATAATGCCCGTGTGGAATGAGGAACCGGCATAGACGTTCTGGGTCCAGGTACCCGGGGCGCCCTTGTTCGGGACGAGATCCTCGGTGGCGTAGCCACCCATGCGACCGAGGAACTCGTCGAACACGTTGAACGACACGATGCCGACCCGGAACGCCACCACCTTCTTCGGCGAGGTGTTCGTGTAGGAGACCATGTGCGCGATGCCACGCGCGACAAACCGGTTCCCCTCGTTGTAGTGCGCCTGATATTTCGTGATCTGAATCGGACTTCCAGGCTGCGTCACAATAACGGTGCGCTCGGGAAGAACAGCAGCCAGCGCAGTCGCGGCTATGGCGGACAGCGCCACGGCCTTCAAGGCAGCGGCCTTGAGCAGCATGAGGGCTCCTGGGAGGTGAGAGTGGGGGGGGTGATGGAGAATATACGAGGCGGGGCTGACACCACCCTTTGCCTCGCGGCAATCCGGACTGGCGATTTGCTGCTCGCCAAGGAGCCAGACCGGGGTTCAAAGCGGGGGCGATATCCGGATGGTGACGGCTGCCTCAGCCACCTTTGCGGGCTCGATTGCCTAAATCCGGGGGTGCGGAGCCCTCAAGGTGAAACCCGCTCGCGGCATCGACCGGCCTCGGCTCTCGTAAGAAAGACGGAGAGGCCTCAGCGAACGACCGGACCCAGCGCGGCCGTCGGGATGCTCCCGCTTACCCCTCCTGTCCACCGGCGGTACCCACCCCCAAGCTCCATTGCGCCCCGGAGGGCGAGACATCCAACTGACCGAAGGTGTATTCGGCCGGCGCCGCCTGCGCCCACCGGGCACGGTACTCGCGCGGACTCCGGTTGACGCATGCGGGAGCAAGCACCACCGCCGCGCAGCGGGCTGCGACCTCGGCGGCGGCTAGATCGCCTGGGGGTCACCTCGAAGGCGGGCAGACTCATCTGGCCAAACAGGGTCGGTCCAGCCAAGCGATTGCGCCTCTGAGTCCGCCCCGCCCACTTGCACCCGCTGCCCGCGCTCTCACATGATGTCCCCGGTCGCCCCACCGGTATTGCGGGTCGACCGATGCTCGCCTCCCTCCCCGCTCGGTCCCCTTCCCTCCCACACATATTCCATGCCCGCTTCTACCCGGTCTCGCGACACCATCGTCCTGCCGCGCCGCGACGCGCAGTTCCTCGCGTTCGTGGTCCACCACTACTGCCTCATCAAGCTCATGCTCGACCCGGACGTTTCCTTTCCGTACCCAGTCCCCCGGGTGCTCGAAGCGCTGAATCGCTTGGAGGAGGCGCTCCATGGGCCCGATCCCGATCAGGGACTTCAGGGTCTCCTGAAGCGCCTCGAGGGCGCGGCCGCTCCTGGGGCGCCGGCTGGGCTCGGCCAGTCGGAGGTGGTTCCATGAGCGAACTCGCGCCGCTGGCCCTCAATGCGGTGCTCCTCGCCGACGTTGCGGTCGAGGCCGGGCTGCGCCCGGTATACAGCCTCGCCCCCTTCGCCCTCGAATTCTGGCTCGTGGACGTCAGTGAGGTGGCCCAAGTGACCCTTGGCACCGGCTACACCGTCGTCGCGATCGATTGGCTGTTGCCTCGGCTCCGCATGGGCCGCACGGGAAAGCCCGACCCTCGTGTGTTCACCCAGAGTGATTGGGATGAGTTCGTCCTCGTGGTGGACAAGCTGCGGACGAAGGGCATCACCCATCTCGCCTGGGAGGTTCACCGGGCGTGAGCCAGCCTTCGTCTCCTAGATAGTTCAAGCCGATCGATGCGGGGACCCGTCGGCCATGCCGAGGTCCCCGCGGTGTTATCGCCCGCCAGGTTGCACCGTGCGGGAATAGCAGACGGTCAGCTCGATCGAGGCGGCTGGAATGCACCGACCGAACGCCATGGGCGCAGAATCCGAGTCCTTGCGAAGAGCCCGGACATGTAGCCGGGAGCGCCCCCATCCGGTCGCAAGACAGAACCGCCGCCCTATGGGGTCGGCGGTTCCATTCAGTTCTCACCTGACGTCTCCCTCAGCGCTGATCGCACGACAGCAGCGCGTTGTGGCCGTAACTCTTGTTCTCGCGGATCTCACCGTCACGGCCGTGGATCACATGATCCACGCTGTCCCGCATGGCCTGGAGCCGCCGCACTTCCAGCTGCGCCGGCGGAGCCGATGCGGTAGCCATGCAGGAGTCATACGTACCGGTCCGGCCCTACGATAGCCGCAAGTTGATGCCCCCACATGATGCCCATCAGAGCAGCCGCTGGTTGTCAGGAGACCGAAGGCGTCGGACCGTCAAGGTGTCAGCGTCACATTCACTTCGAGACTATCCGCGGGCGGAAACGCATCGCGAAAACGGGCGACTTGGTCCCGAACTGTTACCGGCTGCAGAGCCGCCCCCGACGGAGGGCTCACCTCAATGGTCAGCTGCGCGTCGGCAGGGGGAGCCTGCGGAGCACTGAGAATCATGTGATAGCGGCCCTTGTCGTCCGTGCTCGCCGTCTTAGCGGCGTAGGGGCGGAGGCCATTCGGAGAATCGATCTCGGCATGGATTGCCACTGTAGCGCCAACGACCGGCATTCCGCTACTGGTCAACACCGTGCCGAAGACATACGCGTTCACTGCGCTTGTGCTCTGATTGGTAGGGCTGCTCGAGCAACCCAGTCCGAATCCGATGCCAACCAGCAGAACTGCATGTAACCCGAGTCGAGACATGGCACTCTCCCGGAGACCCTTCCACGATGGATTCAGAAATGCGACTGGTGGACCCTTGTCACCCCGAGGACTGGGACCCGCAGGGCCCTCTTAGCCCCGAACACTTGGAGGGCCGAGGCCACAATCACCACGATGCCCCGTAGAGGTTGTGCGTCCAAAGCCGTCGTACCGCCGCTGCACTCCAGCCGGCCGGCTCGGCGGCACCCTCGGTGAATGCGTTCGGATCGGAGCCTCGCGTCGGGAAGTACACGGATGAACCGGTGACGGCCGGATCGATCTGATTCTCCATGCAATAAATGATGTCGTCAATCCCGTTTGCTCGGTGGTATCCGAGCCACCCCGAGCTCCGGGTTTGGCATGTGGACAGGATGGTCGCGATGTAGCTCCCGGGCAGCGTCACGCCATCATCGTCCACCCCTCGGGGACCGTTGGTCGCGCTGTTCGGGGAACTTGGTCCGTCGACGAGATCGTAAAGGAACGCCGCCACGGCCCCTTCGATTAGCGATCCGTCCGTGGCGACTCCAAGCGTCGTGTACCCATTGTAATAGTAGCCTGGGTAATCTCGGTTGTCCTCCATGTCGTAGTCGCTACCGAACCCGTAGGTCAGGATGTCACCCTGGACGTATGCAGCATGGAAATTCGCAAATCCCTCGGAGAGCGCACATCCAAGCGTGTATGCGCCATCCATAAAGTGAGGCTTCCCACAGGCTCCGCCGTAGTCCGGGTAGGGGTTCCCGCCAAGGCCCTTTTCCTGGAGTGCATGGCCGTACTCGTGTGCCATCGTGAATACGCCGGGATAGTAGACGTGTGACGTCCTGAGCACGATTCGGTCATCCGACGGGCTGTAGTAGGAATTCGAGTCGGCACTGCTCAGGATGAAGCGCGTCTGCGGCCGGCCGTAGCCCAGCATCGAGCGTGACTTTTGCGCGGTGTTGGTCAGTACGACGAAGGCACGCGGCGTGTAATGATCCACCGCTGTCACCGTCTCGTCAGGACCCCAATACGCATTGCCCTCGAGGCTGGCCGCGATCGACCCCTGGATCACATCGGCATTCTTGAGTACGATGTTCGCCCTGTAGTAGTCATAGCCCGTCGCGCACAGTACCACTACGCCGTTCGCGTCCGTCTGGCCCGAGATCGCGCCGAAGAAGCTGCCGTCGCTATGGTAGCGGCTGCCCTCTACCGCAGCAAAGCTCAGCGGCTGGTACCCTCCCACATCCTCGTTGTAGTAGACGGCGTGCCAGTTCACGCAGACGGTTGTGGTTGGGATGCAGTCCTCTTGGCACTTCTGGAGCGGAACGACCTCGGTACCGCCCCCGGCGGTCAGGAGGGCGCCGGAGCGCTTGGATCGAAACGGCCCGGCCATGGGTGCGGCCCCGGAAGGTAGCAGCGAGGCATCGAACCGGTCCGTGAGACGCCCACCCGCAGTGTCAACAAGCACCCACTTCTCTATCGACGCACCACTCTCATACCAAATACCGCCTTCGCGCTCGGGCTCGGCGGACCGTTTGACCGCCTGCACCACAATCCGGTAGTACCCGGGCTGTGGCACACGAAGCGCGAACGGCGCATCCACGCTCGCCCCCGCCGACAAAGGCGCGCGGCGATGCCCCCTCACAGGCAGCGGCGTCCCAGTGGGGATGACCCCGTGGAAGCCGTCGGGCCGCGCGGCAACCTCGAGCTCCGGTAGCGTCACCCGCAATTCAACATCAGCCGTGGCAACCAATCCGGTCATCCGGGGTCGCACCTGCAGCTGACCGCCGGGCACAAAGTGCCCGCTGACTTCCACATCCACGGTGAACCGTGGCCGTGTTTCCAGATCACCGCCCTGGGTAGAGGGTCCAACCTCCCTCACCTTCGGGCTCATGGCCCGCTGGTTACTCTGGACCGAAGGCGCAGTCGAGTTATCAGAACAAGCAACACCCGCAGCCATGAGTGCAACGAAACCGAAGGACTGCCATCCACGCATGCGTGACCTCCCGTGAGGAGAGATGGAGAGGGGAGCCCCCGAGGCACACAGGCATCTCAATGAGGCTCCGTTTCCGCCGTTCACCAGCCGCGTCTGACTCTCGTATCGGTGCATCCAGAACGTGTCTGTGGTACGAGCCCCAACCGCCTCAGGATGAGAAGCGCGCGGCGGCGAACCTCGAGTATCCCTCATGGGGTCCGATGAAGCCCCGAATCGTGTTGGTGCTATGTCGCGACCACCCGTCGGACGACGTGTTGGCCGTATCGGCTGCAGCGAGCTCGTCGTAGGCGCTTTCCGCACCAGCCGCTGCGCACCGGGTCAGCGCCGCCAGAAAGGGGCGGAGAAGCCGCGAAATGTGATGGAGGGGTCTAGAACTGCGGTATCAGTGTAATGTTGAGTAACTCCGCAGTTGCAAGATATGAGAACGAGCGATTGCCGCGGTACTAGGGAAATCCCTAAGTTCGCTCATCGCCCTCCCGCGCGATGACTCTCCCGAGATTCCCCGACCGCTGAGTCCACATCCGCCGAAACGGACGGGCGCGGTACAGCCTTCGGGTTCCGACTCGCCATTCCGCTTAGGAGGCACAGCATGGTCACGGCGCCGTTCGTCGGCACGCTTTCACCACGCACTGCGTGCCAGCCCACCGTCCCGTCGTCAGGACAGGCCCCTTCACCCGCGCAACTCGGGGTCTTGCTCTTGACTTTCCCGCGGCGGGGGAGCAACCAGGCTAGGGCTATGGTCCGGATCGGGGAGAGGACCATCTACAACCGCCCTACTATCGCCGCAGGGACAGCCCCGCCTTCCTCAAAAGGCGGAACAGAGTGGTCCGATGGACCCCAAGCTCCGTCGCGATGAGCTCGGCGTCCCGCCAGCCGTGGCGCTCGCAGACCGCCACCAAGTCCGCCCATCTCTGATCTTCGGCGGGCATCTGCCGCTTCACCGACTCTCCGGACGCATCGCTCAGCCTGCCCAGCCGGATCGCCTCCGCGAGGAGTACACCATCCAGGACGCTCCCCTCTGCGAGCATGCTGGCCCGCTCGATGACCCGGCGCAGCTCTCGGACATTCCCCGGCCAGGCGTGGCTGCGAAGGACCCCTGCGGCCCCGATGCCCAAGGCAGTTCCCGACCGCCGCGCGAAATGGTCGGCGAGTGGCAGGACATCGTCCGGTCGTCTCGCAAGGGGCTCCAGGTGAATGATCAGGCCGGCGAGCCGGTGGAACAGGTCCCGGCGAAAGGCTCCCGAGGTCAGTTGGGACTGCAGACCGTCCTGCGCGGCCGCCACGACCCGCAGGTCGACCGGGCGCTTGTCGGACTCGCCAAGCCGTCGGACTTCCCCGGTCTCCAGCACGCGGAGCAGCGCGCCCTGGCCGCCGAGCGAGAGATTCGTGATCTCGTCGAGAAAGAGCGTGCCGCGGTGCGCCCCTTCGACGAAGCCCGCCCGGTGCTCCCTGGCGTCGGTAAAGGCGCCACGGCGGTGTCCGAAGAGCAGGCCCTCGGTCATGGTGCTCGGCAACGCGCCGCAGTCCACCTCCACGAACTCCCCGCGTCGTCCACTCAGTCGATGAATTCCGCGTGCCACCAGCTCCTTGCCCGTGCCGGTCGCACCGACGATGAGCACGGGGAGCAGCGTCCGGGCGCACCGCTCCATGAGCTCCACCACGGCGCGAGTCGCCCGGGAGGTGCCGATGATCTCGTGCTCAGCCACGAGTGCGCTGGGCAACTGGAGCACCGTGCCCGGGTTGCTCGGACGGGCGGTCACGGTTCTACCCCCTTCGGCAGGCGTTCAGTCGTCAGGCTGTCCGCCTCGGCGTCGTCGCGGATGATCCGGGGCGTCAGGAAGAGGTAGAGCTCCGTCTGACTCGAACGCCGGTTGGTCGTCCCGAACAGGCCGCCGATCAGCGGGATCCCCGAGAGGATCGGCACGCCGGCCCGCACCCGGTCCTTCTGCTGGTCGCGGAGACCGCCGAGCACGATCGTCTGCTTGTCCTTCACGAGCACCTGGGTCGAGGTCTCGCGGGTGGAGATCACGGGCGCGTCGAACTGCACCTCGCTTGTCGCGTTGTTGATCTCCTGCTGGATGAGGAGCGAGACGTAGCCGTCCTGGTTGATCGTGGGCCGCACGGTGAGCCGGGTGCCCACGTCCCGGTACTGCACGACCTGGTCGCGCGCGGCGTTGTCGGTCGGGAGCGCGCGACTCACTTGGATGAACGGCCGCTGCGAGCCCACGAGAATCGTCGCCTCGTGGTTGTTCATCGCGAGGAGCACCGGCCGCGAGATGATCTGCACGTCCCCCTTCGATTCCGCCAGGTGGAGCGTGGCGTCGATGGCGTACTTCGAGACGTTCATCACCTGGACGGCGACGTCACCGAGGCTGGTGCTCGTGACCACGCCGGAGCGCGGCTGCGGCGTGGCCGGCTCCTGGAGCGGTGCGAAGAGGTCGGTGCTCAGCGAGAACTGCCGGTCGCGCCGCGCCTCGACGATCATCACCTCGATGAGCACCTGGAGCGGGCGGATGTCGAGCTGCTCGACCGCACGCTTGAGCACCTCGAAATCGGCCGCGCTCGCGCGCACGAGGAGCGAGTTCGTGAGCTCGTCGGGCACGACGACCGACGGCCCACTGAGCGTGGCGCCCTGCCCCCCGCCGGGGGGCACGGGTGCGCCGACCGGCGGGATCGCGTTCTGGCGGAGTTCCTCCGAGAGGGTGCCGGACGACAACCCCGAGCGCCCGCTGAAGGTGCCGCCGCCGCCAAAGAGCAGGTTCACCGTGGCCGCGACGTCAGCGGCGCGGGCGTGCTTGAGCCGGATCACGAACAGTTCGATCGTACCCGCCGCCCGCGTCGCGTCGGGGGCGACGACCGGCGCGGGCGGCGGTGGCTTCTGGCCGATGCGGATGTAGAGCGAGTCCTCGTCGAAATCGAGCCCCTGCGCATCCACCAGCCCCTGCAGCAGGGTGAGCAGCGTCTCCCGGTCCACCGGCTCCGGCGTCTGTAGGGAGACGCGCGCGCCGGGGATGTTCGTGGTGACGATCGGTTTCGGCAGATAGGGCCCCAGTGCCTGGATCACGGTGCGCAGGTCCGCGTCCACAAACCGGACGCTCACGCCCTCGCGGCTCGTCCGCACTGGTGGCGCGGGACTGTCCTGCGCCCGTCCGACGCTCGGGTGCACCAGCAGCAGGCCCACGGCCAGGCTCCCGGCCGCCAGCAGTTGACGCCACACGCACAGGCTCACGGCCATGTCGTCCTCAAGGGCACGGTCCACGTCGTGTCGCTCCAGCGCACGACGACTCGATCGCTCTGAATCCGCAGCACCCGCACGCCGCTCACCACCTCGCCGCGCTGCATCACGCGTGGGCCCTCCGTGCCCGGCAATCCTTCGACCACCGCCGCCGGCGCTTCGCCGAGCACGAGTCCTGTCAACGCGAGTCGAGGGGGCGTGGGCTTCGGGGGCGGCGGCGCCCCGCCGAGGAGCAGCGCCGTCGCCGGATCGTAGGCCGCCCCCGCCGGACGCCGCTCCAGCCGGAACGGCGTACGCCGGATGGCCCGTTCGACGAGCGAGTCCGTGGGGGGCGTCGCCGGCGGCTCCCGGGTGAGCGCCGTACGCGCACCCAGCGCCGTCGCAGCGATGGCCGGCGGATCGGGCACCAAACTGGGCGTTCGCCAGACCCAGAGGCCCAGGCCGGCGATGGCGAGGATCCAGAGCAGCAGGCCCGCGCGCAGCAGGGCTCGCACCGACGGTATGCGCGTCACCGGGCGTCCCATTTCGCCTCGGTGGAGTCGAGGTACCACCCGCGGGCGGTCACCTCGAGGCGGAGCACCTCGGGCACGTTGTCCGGGCTCGTGGGATCGGGGGCCGAGATGCGCACGGTGGTGAGGACGAGCGCCAGCGTGTCACGCTCCAGCCGGCGGAGCAGGCCGAAGAGCCCGCGGCTATCGCCCTCGAAGGCGGCATGCACCGTGATCCGGCGGAGTGCGCCGACCGTGGCCGAATCCGGGAGCTGGTCGGTCCGCTGCAGCTTCGCGTGCTGCTGCTGCGCGAGCACCTCGAATCGTCCCGCGAGGTCGGCCACGGCCTGGTAGGCGCTATGTCCCGTGAGGACGCGCGGGGCGAGCGCGACGATCTGTGCCTGCACGGCCCCAGCCGAGTCCTGGAGCGCGCCGAAGCCGTAGACGTCTGTCCGCATCCGGGCGATGAGCGCGCGGCGCTCGACAATCGTGTCGCGCCGCGTCGTCCACCAGCGGCGCGCCGCCGGCAGGCCGCGGCCCCCGAGGAGCACGCCGCCGATGAGACAGGCGCCGACGACCAGCGCTCGGCGGTCGCGCCGGGAGAGCCCCGGCATCATGGCGCGCCGAACCGGATCGTGAACCGTTCCCGCTCGCGGCCCCCGAGGAGCTCGCGCACGGCGGGCCCCTCGAGGCGGGGATCGACGACTGCGTCGTCGCGGTCGAGCGCCGCGAGCACCTCGGCGGCGCGCGGCGCCACGCCCGTGAGCACGCCGCCTGCCGAATCGAAGCCCAGCGACGTCAGATAGGCCGAGTCGGGCAGCGCGCTCGTGAGCGCCGCGAGCGTGCGGGTGATCCGGCCTCGATCGGGCACCGACGCGTCGACCGCCTCGACCATGGCGCGCGCGTCGCGCATTGCCTGGCGCACCGTGAGCACGGCCGCCGCCGGGCGTCGCAGCCGGGCCTCCTCGCGGAGGAGTGCGGCGTGCTCCCGGTCGAGCTTGCGCATCGCCATCGCCCCGACCAGCACGGGGAGCATGAGGGCGACGGTCAGGAGCACGCGCACCTCGCGTCGGGCGCGCTCGGCGGCACGCGCGAGCGACCGGGGCGAGCGGAACTCGAGCCGCGGGTCGGCCGCGTCCGGCGCGGGCCCGACCCGGCGGAGCCGCAGGCCGGCGGCCAGCGCGCCGGCCTCGAGCTGCTCCACCCACGGCGTTGCCAGTGCCACCGCCTGCGCGCGACGCGGTGCCGCCGGATCGGCCTTGCGCGGCAGCCAGATCGCATCGGTGAGCAGCGGGTCGGGGCTCAGGCGAAAGAATCGGGTGACGTGCTGCGCGACGAGCAGCCGGAGCGCGGGCACCGCGACCGGCGGCAGGTCGTGCAGGGTGCGCACCTGCATGTGGCCCCCCCGCCACTCGGCGACCGTGCGCCGCCCGGCGCGCGCGCACACGGGCTCGGCCGCGAGCTCCGCGACGGCCGCACTCAGGTCGGCGGGATCGGTGAAGGGTGCCTCCCCGGCCCACGCCACGGCCCCGCGCCGGACCACCTCCGCGCGCACCGCATCGCGGCCGATGACGAGCCGCAGGTACGGCGAGCGCCAGCGATCGCGCCGCCGCCGTCCGGCCCCGAGCCACGGCTCGCACCAGCGCCGGCACGCCCGCCCGCTGGCGCCCAGGCCGCGCGCGAGCCACGCTTGCGCCACCCGCGCGAGCCTCACCGCACCTCCCGACGCACCACGGCGAGGCGCTCCGCGACCGGGACGAGGGTGAGAACGGACCGCGCGACGAGGGCGGCAGCCGCCGGGTGTCCCTCGACCTCGGCCACGAGGGATGCCGGCGCCACCGTGGCCACGGCGACGAACGCCTGGTATTCCCCGGCCAGCCGCTGGCGGGCCGCGGGCCCGAGCGCCGCGAGCACCTCGTCGACGCTTCGCCACGCGCTCCCGCCTCGCCGGCGCTCGAGAATCACCTGAACGCCGATCGGGTCGAGCCCCGGCAGCGTCGCCAGCACTTCGGCCGGCGCGAGGTTGAGGTTCACGTGCTCGTCGCCGCGCGTCGTGAGGAGCGGCGCGAGGCGGGCTAGGCGCAGCGAGTCCACGCCACGCACGTGGCGCAATTCGGCGACATCGGCAAACGGCCCGTCCCGCGGCTCGCGCCGGCCGTGCGCCCCGTACCATTCGGCCTCCGCACCCAACGGGCGCGCCGCCCGGTCTGGGTCGCGCCAGTCGAGGATCGCGTCGGTGAGCGTGTCGTCCTGGACGAGGCGGCGGAGCGCGTCGGGGTCGGCGGCGTTGAGATCGAGTCGGGCAGCGGGATCAGTCACGGTCGCGCGGCACCAGACGCCGTTCCCCAGATCGGTGGAGTCCACTCCCCGCAGCGGCTGCGCCGGGTCATAGTGTGCGAGAAGGATCTGGGCACAAGCCTCGCGGGCCCATTCCGCGCGGGCGAGGAGGAGACGGTTCCGCGTGAAGCGCCCGCTGGTGCGCGCGAGTGTGAGGGTGGCCGCGGCCACGGCGCTCAAGGCGACAATGGTCCAGAGCGCGGTGAGGAGCGCGAATCCCTCGCGGCCACCCGCGAGACGCCGGAACGCCGGGAAGGGCTGGATAGCCCGGATGGGATCGAGCGTCGCGGGTCGGGGGCTCATCCGCGGGCCCCGACGAGCAGCAGGAGGGTATCCACCTCAGTGGTCGCACGGCCCGCGCTTTCGGGAGGCGGCGACGAGAGGCCGCCGTGACGGAGCCGCAGCCGCACCGCAACCGGCGCGCTCACCGGCGAGACCCACTCGGGCACCCACGCGGCGGCGGCTCCTGGATTCATCAGGTAGTCGATCTCGAGCTCGTCCACGCCCTCGGCGAGGCGCAGCGTGTCCAGCGCGTCGCTCGCCCACTGGATCGCGACCAGATGCGAAGGGCCTTCCTCCGGTTCCGAGAGGGTAAGCCGCACGGTCCGTCGCTCGCTCCAGCCGCCCGGCACGGGCAGCCTCGTCGTGAAGCGCACGTCGTGCCGCGTGCCGACGAAGGCCGAATCGCCCGGCTGTCCCACCTCGACGCCGCCGAACGCCGTCGCGAGCCAGCGCGGCGCGTTGCCTTCGCGATCGTGCTGCTCGGCCACGAGCCGGGTCCGCTCCTGCGCGTCGGCCACCGACCCAACGAGTCCGTGCGCCAGGAGAGCGACGCCCCCGAGCAGCACGAGGGCCACGAGCAGCTCCAGGAGCGTCATGCCACGACGGCCCAGCCTCACGGCGCCACCGCCGCGGGCCCGGGACGCCACACCACCGTCACGAGCAGCTCGCGCTCCGGCGCCGCCGCCGCGGCGACGCCGATGCGGTAGAGCGCGGGTTCGGGACGCTGCACGGTCACCACGAAATCCCGCACTGGGTGCCGGCCGAGCCGGCGGTCGAGGTCCGTGCGCGTGAGGAGGGTCATCGCCGTGAGCACGCGGGCCGCCTCGCGCGCCTCGCGCTCCGTGGATCCGAGCGTGTCAGTGGAGCGCTGCGCCGCGACGACGACGCGCACGAGGAGGAGGCCCGCCGTGGCGAGGATCATGAGCGCCACGAGCACTTCCAGGAGCAGGAAGCCACGCCGGGTGCCGCTCACTAGCGTGCCCCCGGTCGGGAGAGTGCTCCGGTAAGCGGGTCGATCCCCTGCCCCAGCACGCGGCCATCCGGCAGTGCGTCGAGCTCCCGACCGACGCCGGCCGGCGCCAGGATCGTATCGGGCAACTCGAGGTGCACCACCGCGCCCGAGGCCGCTGCGCGCGCCCGTGCGTCCTCCAAGAGGAGACGCCACCGTTCTTCGGGCCGCGGCGCGGGCGGCCGGAGTGCGGGTCCGCCGATGCCGAGCACGATGCCCAGGATGACGAGCACCACGATCAGCTCGACGAGCGTGCTGCCGCGCCGCGCCCAGGACGCCGCACCCCGGCGATCGCTCATGCGCCGGGTTTCAGGGTGTAGATGGCCTGGAGCAGCGCCGCCGCCACGAAGGCGACCAGGACACCGAACACGAGGACGAGCGTGGGCTCCAGGAGCGTGACGAGCGTCTTGAGCTCGCGCTCACTCTCGTCGGCCGCGAGCTGGCCGGCGCGCGTGGCCATCGTAGCGAGCTCCCCGCTCTGCTCCCCGACGGCGACGAGCTGTAGCGCGGCTGGGCTGATCGCGCCCGTGCGCTCGAGCGCCGGGCTGAGTGCGCTGCCCTGGCTCACGAGCTCGCGCACCTGGAGAAGCCGCTCGGCCACGGCTCCATCGCCGGCCGCGTCGCGGGCACCCTCGAGCGCCGTGAGGATCGGCATCCCCGTGGCGAGCATCCCGCCGAGCGCGTGGGTGACGCGCGCCGTGGCGAGCACCAGGCGCACGCGCCCCACCACCGGGAGTGCGAGGAGCAGACGGTGCCAGGTGCGCCGCCCGGCCGGCGTCGCTCGCCATGCCCCGAAGCCTGTCGCGCACACCACTGCCCCGAGCACCAGCGGGAGCCAGTGGGCGGCGAGGAAGTCCGAGACGTCAAGAAGCAGGCGTGTGGCCGGCGGAAGCTGCTGACCGAGATCGGCAAGCAGGTCGGCGAACTTGGGTACGACGACGGTGCCGATCACCATGACGGATGCCGTGCCGGCCACCGCGAGCACGACCGGGTACGCGAGCGCCTGGCGCACCCGCTGGCGCAGCTCGGCCTCACGCTCCAGGTGGCGCGCGGCCTCGTCGAGGGCGCGGCCGAGCTGGCTCCCACGCTCCCCCGCGCGCACCATGCCGACGACAACCGCTGGGACGAGGCCGTGCGACTCGTCCAGTGCCTGCGAGAGACTGCGTCCTTCGCGGAGCCGCTGCCGGGTCGCCGCGAGCACCTCGGCGAGCGCGCCGCGGGCGAGCGGGGCCGTCGCGCCCACCGCCCGCTCGAGCGGCACCCCGGCACCGACCAAGGCGGCGAGGCTTCGGAAGGCGATCGCGAGCTCCCGGCTCGGCGCGGCCGGCCGTCCCGCGGGCGGTTCGGCAACGCCCGTGCGCAGGAGATAGAGCTCCCGCTCGGCAAGGAGGGCGGCGACCTGGCCGCCGTGGGCGGCCTCGAGCACGCCCCGGGCGACGGAGCCGTCCCGACGGACAGCCTCGTAGGTATAGTTGGGCACCAGCTAGCCTAAAGGAGGAGGATCAACCGATCGTCAACTCGTGGCCGGCCACAGCGTCGTCTACAGCATTGTACGGGGATGTACGGAGAATACGGCGGACCGGAAGATCGTCAAGGCAAGGCGGCGTCGGCACTGGGGGAAACCCCAGGTGCGCCCGTCGCGCTCGCGGGCAGGTCGTCGCTCGCCACGTCGGCGTCCTCTCCCTGCCCACCCGGCTTGCCGTCCCGGCCGAGGGTCCGGAGGTCGTAGGTGCCAGGACGATCCGGCACGGGGTAGGTGTAGACGTAGGGCCGTCCCCACGGATCCATGGGCACCCGCTTCTTGAGGTATGGCCCGCGCCAGTTCCGGGGCTGGGGAGCACCGTCCGGCCGGCGCTCGAGGGCGGCGAGCCCCTGGGCGGTCGTGGGATAGTCGTCGCTGTCGAGCCGGAACTGGTCCAGCGCGAGCCCGAAGATCTCGATCTGCGCCCTCGCGGCCGTCGCCTTCGCATCACTCACGTGCCCGAAGACCATCGGAGCCACGACCCCGGCGAGCACCGCGATCACGGCGATCACCACCAGGATCTCGATCAGCGTGAATCCCGCCCGGCGCCGGTCAGCCCTGCAGCACACGCAGCACCTCCTCAACGGTCGTGATCCCCGTCTGCACCTTGGTCCAGGCGTCCTCGCGCAACGCCGCCATCCCTTGGCTCGTGGCAATCCGGCGCAGCGTGCCGAGATCCAGATCGTCGTGCACCAGGTGATGCCGGATTTCGTCGCTCACGACGAGGAGCTCGAAGAGGCCCACCCGCCCCTTGTAGCCGGTCCCCCGGCACGCCTCGCAGCCGCGCCCGCGCTCCGCCTCGAAGGCATCGACAGGGTGGCCCGCCACCGCCGCCACCAGCATGGGGTCCGGCCGGTAGCGCTCCCGGCACTCCACGCAGTTCCGCCGCACGAGCCGCTGAGCGAGCACCCCCTCGAGCGAGGCGGCGATCATGTAGGGCTCGCTGCCGAGATCCACGAGACGGGTCACCGCGCTCACGGCGTCGTTGGTGTGGAGCGTCGAGAAGACGAGGTGCCCGGTCATCGCCGCCCGGATCGCGATCCCCGCAGTCTCGGCGTCACGCATCTCGCCCACCATGAGCACATCCGGATCTTGCCGGAGGATCGAGCGCAGGGCCGCCCCGAATGTTACCCCTGCCTTCGCGTGAACCGGCACTTGGGTGACGCCGGGGAGGTGGTACTCCACCGGGTCTTCGACCGTGATGACCTTCTCCGTGCCTGCCGACCGCAGGCCGAGCGCGGCGTAAAGCGTCGTCGTCTTCCCGCTGCCCGTAGGCCCGGTGGCGAGGACGACCCCGTGGGAACGCTTGGCGAGGCGGTGAAAGCAATCGAGAAGACCTGGGCCCATGCCAAGCTCATCGAGTGTAACCGGTCGTCCGCCCCGGTCGAGCAGGCGCAGCACCACCGACTCACCGTGGAGCGTCGGCACCGTCGAGACGCGAAGATCGAGTTCCCGATCCTCCAGCCGGAGCCGGATGCGCCCGTCCTGTGGCACCCTGCGCTCCGCAATGTCGAGTTCGGCGAGAAGCTTAATCCGCGAGACAATCGCGGCGCGCAGCCCTGGAGGTGGAGCTCCCACCGGGTGGAGCACGCCGTCAAGCCGAAAGCGTAGCTCAAGGTCCCCGCGCCGGCTGTCGAGGTGAACGTCGCTCGCGCCGACCTCGGCGGCATCACGCAGGAGGCGGTTGACGAAGCGGATGACCGGAGGCTGAGTGGCGAGGTCGCGCGTATCGGCGGCGAGCGGGTCCGCATCACGCACCTGAGCCTCGAATCCAGCGGTAAGATCCGCTAACTCCTGCGGCTCCGGTGAAGCATCAAACGCCGCTTTGATCGCGTCCAGCAGCTCGGATTGACCACTCGGCAGCAGTTCGAGCGGCAGATCGAAGGTGGCGCTCAAATCCTCAAGCACCTCCTCCGCTGGCGTACCGCTGACCGCCACCAGCAACCGGCCGTCATGAACCTCGAGTGGCAGAACGCCGTGATATTCGAGGTACTCTGCGGCGAACTCCTCAACGACAGAAAGACGTGTTTTCACGAGTGCTGTCCTTAGATAGGCAGGTCTCCCCGATTCTGGATTTGGCACCCGCATAGCTCTCACAGCCTGACGTGCTGAGGGGAAACCCCGCGGACGAGGATGGCACCTAGATGCGGACCAGTTTCTTCGTCGGCGAGCGAGCTGTGCAGCGCCTGGGAGTGGCGAAGGTCGGTATGGCGGTCATGGACCCTGGCGGCAAACGCCGCAGGCAAGCTCACGCCCGCTGGAACCACGTTCTACCAGTAAAAACGTCTGCTTCTGGGACACGATCTACGGAGCTGCGCGACTTCAAGCAATCGCGCGAGCAGGATGGTGAGGTCGAGCAACTCGCAGCCGACCTCAGTCTCGACAAAACAACTCTGGCGAGAGTGTTCGGTCGGCGGCTGGGCCCGACCCAGAGGACACTCACCCCGAGGTCGCACCGCCTGCAAGACTCTGGCACCTAGTAGTCCAGGCGAAGGTGCGCTCGATGACCCGGCGGTGGCGGATAGACTGGGTGCGCGACTCCGCCGCCTTCGCGCGCGGCTCTTCATGTACCGCTGCCTCAGACAACGGGGCACGCCGCGACAATCGTGGGCCTTGTCGGCGTGCAGTTTGCCCGGCCGGGAACGCGGGCGAATGCGCAGATCGGATCGAGCGCGGCTTCGACGTACTGCAAGCCCTGCACGTCCGTGGCGCCTAGGATCATGGCGAGCGGGTTCTCACGAACTTCGACCACAGCCTGGCGCTTCGTGCCAGGCTGCGACGATCCGTCGACTTCGGGCCGGTCCGGACATCCCCTGTACCGTGCGCCTGGTAGCGTTAAAGTTGGTGCGCCCAGTCAAGCTCGTGGGCTTCGAGCAGGCGCGTCAGCAGCGCCCGGTGCGACCGGCGCCCCCGCGCGTGCAAGGGCAGTGAGGTAAGAGCGGGCCTTCCACCGCCCAGCGCTCGCCGCAGAGCGGCCTCCAATTCCTGCGCCTGCCCGCAGCACACGCCAGGCAATCTAGCGGCCGGTCTTGCTAGGTACTACCGGAGTGGCGCTCGGATCGTCGTACGTCACCGCATTGCTCAGTCCCGAACACGGCACTCGTTCGGACAGTGGACCAGGGCGCCGATCCACCGAGAATAGGCGTGGAGTTGCTTGGGCAAGGAGAAACCGATTCAAGGCCCCAACCCCGAACGCTGTAGGGCTGACTCGATACGGGTCCTTGGAAGAATCGCCCTAAATACGACGAGCCCAAGTACAAAGCATCACTGAACCATATAGACAATGCTAAGACGCCCGCGCTCGGTATCTACAACCGCGAGCTTCACCACACCGTCGTCATCATGCTCAAAGCGATACAGCCCCTGTGAGGCATCCGGCACTTGGACCGCGAGCAGGCCCCGCGGGGCTTCAGGCGACGAAAGTGATTGATAGCCTTGATTTCGGGCCTGCGCCTTCACGCGCTCCATCCCGCTCGGCGGCAGCGCGATGATTACTCTGGTGAATCCGTCTCCTCTCAGGCCGCTCCACTCATCCTCAAACCGCAAGACTCTCGCTCCAGGTGGCAAGGACAGCCCACTGATCAGGCGAGCGACCTTCGCTGGCGTCCTCGGGGGCAAGGAGTCCGAGAACCTCCAGTAGACCACAGCGAGCAGTGCGACCAGTACGATCAAGCCAATGACAGTGCGCCGCATAGATTCCACCCGTCAAGGGTAGTGAATGTTGAACGCCCTGGCGCTCGCTGGTGAGAGCGCTCTCACGCCTCGCGTGCGGATCTCTGCACCAAACGATCTCTGCCCCAGCGGCTGACTATCGAAGTTATACACATCACTGAATCCGATCGCATGGCCGCCTGTATCGAAATAGAATGTCGCTGTTCCGTAGGCGTACCGATACTCATTGGACCGGTATAGGCTGATCGACATCTGTACTGCACGCTGTCCATTGAACTCGGTCATCTCTGTCGACCGAACGACCCCGACATCGCGCGCGGCTTGGACGACTGCATCGAACTGTGCCGGAGAAAGCTTCAAGTCGCCCCCTCCTGTCCAGTAGCGCTCAAACAGATCCATGCAGGTATTCGAGCCCTCACACCCGCCCCGAATCTTATTCCCGACCACCCCGAGGTCTTGACGGGGTGATTGCGAACCCTGCGCATTCTGGACTGCATTGTCTATAGCCTGAAGGTCTTGCGGGGTAAGCACAGGCACTGCCGGCGCTGGAGGAATGTAATGCGAGTTGGGATCCCAGAAGTCCCTTTCCGCAGCACTCCCGAAGCTGCCTGCGGGATTCTCCTCGAAACACGAGCCCCCCTGGCAGGGTTGGATGACCGGTGCCGGCGCGGTGGCCCACAACCCGCTCGGGTCGCGCGTCTCGAGCACCTGCCCGTCTACGTAGGTATAGACGTTCCGGCCGCCTGCGTGCCCCACGGGGTCCTCTTGGATGAAGCGCCGCAGCGCAAGGCTGTAGTAGCGCGCCCGCATGTAGTAGAGCCCCGTCTCCGCGTCGTACTCCTGCCCCGCCCACCGCTGCCGCAGCCAACTCGGCAGCAGGCCCGTGCTGCGGGCGGTGGGACCATAGGGACGGTAGGTGATCGTGCCCAACCATGTCCCGTCCTGCTTCACAAGTCCGCGGATGCTGCCGAGGCGGTCCTGTACCGTATAGTAATGGCCGCCCGCGGTGCCATCGTTGATCGCGAGCAGGTTGTCCTGCCCCGGTCCCCAAGTGTAGCGCCGCTGTACGGTGCCCGCCGAGTCGGCGTCGAGGAGGATCTGGTCGCCGGCGTACACGAACCGGGTGTAGCCCTCCGTCCCGCCGGTCACGCTCGAATATACCCGCTTCACGATCCGACGCCCCAGCACATCGTAGCCGTAGCGAGCGATCAGGACGCCGTTTTGCCGCACCGCCGTGAGCCGCTCCATTGCGTCGTAGGTGTAGGTGCGGATCGTGCTCCCGAGGGTGTCGGCAACCAGGTTGCCCGCCGCGTCGTAGCCAAAGCGCTGCGCGCCGATCGCCGTGAGCTGGTCCGAGAGCGCGTCGTAGGTGCCGGTGCCGCTCGCCAGCGTGGTGAGGTTGCCGGCAGCATCGAAGCTGTACGTCTCGCTCGTAAGCGTCGTATTCCCCTTTCGGAGACTCCAGCTCGTGAGTCGCTCCCACGCGTCGTAGTCGAGCGTCTCGCGCAGTGTATCGGTGACGCCGCCGAGGCCGTGCTGCTCGCGCCACCGGGGTGAGAGCATGGCCTGCGCATCCTCCTGGCCGATCGCCTGCTCCTGGATACCGGCCAGGAAGCTGCCGCCGCCCATGCCCGGATCGCGGTAGGCGGCGGTGTTGATGTTCTTCAGAGCCCCCGCCGTCGTGTAGTTGTAGGTGCGAGTGACCCGGTCGCCGGCGGTGGTGTAGGGCCCGAGCATCCAGATCCGCTGCTCCTTCATGCGGCCCTGCGCGTCGTAGGCTACGATGATCGAGTCATTTCCTGTCGCGGCGCGAATGGCGCTCAAGGTCCCGCGATACTTCTCGTAGCCGTAAATCCAGGAAAAGAGCGGGACGCCGCCCGTGGGCCGCACCAACGAGTCCGAGCGGAACCATGGCCGGTCCAGGGTGTCGTAGCCGTACCTGGACTGCCGCTTGCCGGCGCCGACGTACACCGTGTCCCCGACGAGCCGCCCCCAGGCGTCGTAGTGCCAGCCCAGCGACCCATCGACGCCGCCGATCGAGTCGACGGCATTCTCGAGCCAAATGCTCGTGAGCTGACCCGCCGGCCCGGCGTACTTCTTCCGGAGCGTGCCGATGGTGGGGATCACCGCGAGCGTATCCCGATTCCGGCTGTCGAAGTCGGCCGCGATGACGTATCCGCGCCGGGTGACGCGCTTGACCGGATTGCCGGCCAGGTCGTAGACGATTGAGTCAGGCGCCGCGCCAGGGTACTGCCAGTGGCGGACCTCTCGGCCCAGCCGGTCGTACTGCCATTGCTCCGCCACGCCCGTGTTGCCAATGTGAAGCGAGTCCCGGCCGGCTCGGTCATAGACCACGCGGCCGACGATGGAGTCCATCGGAGTTGAGGCGAAGTCAGGCAACTGGTAGAGCACACTCCGCACGACCTGGTTCGCCTCGTTGAACTGGCTCGCGCTCTTGCGATAGCGATAGTCGATGGACTCGTCCTCCGCCGCCACCCGCGTGCGCCGCCTGCTCTCGACGGCACGGCCGTACTGGTCGTAGGTCGTCACGCCCAGCGTGTCGCCGCTCCGGTCGATGGTGTAGGCCGGGTTCTTCCAGACCGGGTCGTAGAAGTAGCGGGTGGTAGCCGTATCACCCGGGAGCTTCGTATAGAGTACCTGGCCAGTGGTGTCGTTATAGACAGTACTCGTCGAGTCCCGCAGGGTCACGCCGTTGACATACCGCAACGTCGTGACCGCCTCTACGCTCCAGTGCGGATTGTAGTAGTACCGGACCGTGTCGTCCTGAAGCGTGAACCGCTTGATGACCCGGTGCAGCGCGTCGTACTCGAGGCTGTCCAGCCGCATCACCCGCCCGTTTTCGCGGCTTGCCGTCGTCCGCACCGGCCGGAGGTACTGGTCGTAGAGGTTCCGGATGCGCGTGGTGGTGTCGTTCCGGGACTGCGACCAGAGGGGCAAGCCGTCGGCGGTGTAGGCCGCCTGGGCCGTGACCTTGGGGAGCGTGTCGAGCGCGTCCCAAGTCTTCGTCACCTGCCGCCAGCGGTTGAGGAGCGAGCGGGTCCAGTTGCCGCGCGGGTCCTGCATCTCGGCGTAGGTGCTGTCGAGCGCGACCGCCCGGCCGTAGCCCTGACGCTCGTAGGCGGTGTAGGTCAGGACGGGAATCGTGTCACGGCCAGCGGGATTCTGCACAGTCGGCAACTTCGCCTTCCATGGACGGCGCCGGAAGGTCGAGTCGTAGACCACCTCGGTCGTGTCAGCGATGACGCCGATGCTCTTCGTGAGGAGCAGTGCGCCGGCCCCGCCATACTGCTGATAGACGTAGCGGCGGGTCGCCGGCCGCGAGGCCGGCGACGCGACCGAGTCGTAAACGAGCTGGTTGGTTATGGGGTCGATCTGGACGCGGGTCTGCCGGGGCTGCTGCAAGCCGGCATCGGTGATCGTGCTGAGCTTGTGGCTCCCGTCGTACGCGATGGTGATCTGCTTGCCCAGGGGGTCGACCACCGCCGTGACTCGCCCCTGATCGTCGTAGGCCACGGAATCGCGTAGACCGTAGTTGTCGAGCGCCTTGACAAACCGCCCCGCCGCATTGAAGACGCTCTTGGCGAGGGAGGCGCGGGCTCGCAGTTCCCAACCATTCGCCGTTTTGGTGAGCGCCGTGAAAACGCCAGGCGGCGCGAGGTACACTGAGTCGCCGTTGCCGCGATAGATCGTGGCCGTCCCGGTCGGCCCTACCAAAATCCGATCATTCCCCGCCTGTGCCAGGACCGGGGCCACGGTCGGCCACCAGCCGGAGCCGTATGCGTTTTGGCGGCGGTCGACGAGTACCACCTCGGCCGAATCTACGCTCTGCTTCGCGATCCCGCCCGTCGTGAGCGTCGCCTCGAGCCGCAGCCACTTCCGCTGGATCGCCGGGGAGAGCACGCTGGCGCTGAAGTCGCCCTGGAGCACGAGGCGGCAACTTTTCGCTCCCGTGCTCGGTGTAACACAGGCTGTCGCGCCGACCTTGACCGAGTCGAGGCGGGTAGCGCCGTCGAGAAGGACGAGCTTGAGCGAGTCACCGCTTGCGTAGCTCGCCCCGGGGAGCGTGAGGTCCACCGGCACCAGGGCACGCGGATAGCTCTGCCGGGTCGAATAGACGAAGCCGAGGCTGCGGGCAACACCCATCGAGAAGTACGGCACGGTGCCGAAGCCTGCCTCCACCTCAGGGCCGTTGACGCCGAGTCCCGGGCCGAAGCTCGAGCTGAACCCGCCACCCCAAGTGCCGAGCGGCTGGCCCGAGAAGCCCAGGACGGGCTTGCCGTCATTCGGCAGAACGATCCACTGGGTCGCGGTCGCGCAGGTATTTCCCGTGTCGCAGGCGGTCACCTGCACCTTGGCCGAATCGCCGGCGCCCGCACCGACGGCGAGCGCGTGGACGGAGTCGACCTCCCACTCGAGGAGCCCGCGGTTGTGGCGCGCCACCCCCCGGCCGGAAATGACGAGCGCCCCGGTGAGATTGGTGATCGTGTCGGTCACGGCGCCGTGGACGTAAACGAGCTGGGTCTTCGCCGTGTCGATCGGCGCGGCGCCGGGCGTGAGCAGCGCTCGGATCACCGGCTGGCGGCTTGCCACCACCGCTCGCCCTGCCGTGGTGGCAATGGGCGCCGCGAGCTTCACGTTCGGCCCGAGCGTGAGGTAGTAGTGGCTGGAAGTGCTGGCGAAGGGCGAGGTGACGTTCAGATACGCCGTGCCGGTAGTCCCCGTCCCGACTGCGACAGTCATGGTGACCTGGGCGCTCTGGCCCGACCCGAGCTCGAGGTCAGTGCGGTCCAGCGCACAACTTGTCACGGCGCCGCTGATCGGACACGTGAGGTTGTACGCGTCGTCCATCGTGCCGGTGTTAGTCACCGTAAACGTCGCCGTAAGCCCGCTGGCGCCACTCGGTACCGTGGCCACCCGGCCGATGGGGGAGGTCTCCACGAAGTAGGTGGGCTCCCAACACCCCACCTTGCATGCCGGGCTCACCGTGCCGGTGTTCCCTTGCGCAAAGAGGTGGGTGCTCGCCGCACCCGACCCGAGTAGAAGAAGCCCTGCAAGCATCAGCCAGCGCCCTAGGCTGAAAACCGAGTGGCGGACCGCCGGGGGAACGGCTGGCCACTGAGCGGCGGGTGGCTGCAGCGGAGTGAGTGCATCGGACGAGGGAACAATCGACAGGCGACACCACAGGCGACTGAGCACCATGGACCAGCTCCGAAGCGGAGGATTCGCGCACTGTGTTGGAAGGGAGCTGGGCAGTTGGAATAGCAAGGCATGAGCCGAGGAGCCGCTTCGCGGCACCCCTCGCGGCTACAACGACTTAGAACGCACTCACAGGCGGACCCGCTCGCGACAGTAGCGCTACCGACTCGCTACTGTAGCGCTATCTGAAGTGCGCGCTCGGGCTCTGCGGCAGCTTCGGAGGGCGACCTTGACGCCAGATCCTGACAGCGGACTTGGACAGGGAGGATCGGAACCTCGAATCGGAGGTCGGTGCGTCCGGCCCGGGGCGAGAAGTGTGGGCGGGTCTCACACCGAACCGGTTCCGCCACATGGCACCGGAATGGCAGTCACCTCCGACCTGGGCCATTCGAGACGGATTGCTGCGGCTGAAAGCGGCCATCAACGGACGGATTGCCCGTCGCTGACCCCGAAATCAACAAGTTTGGCCACCCATGGCCGCTACCGATTGACGCCGTGGCTGCTTCGGGAGCACAAGGTCCTCCTTGCACACATGGCCTGCGCTGGAGGTCGTTGACGGCCCTGCCATTCTCGACCGCCACCTCCTTGCCGAAGGCATGGGCGAATATGGACTAGATCGCGGTCGCGTAGAGGCTGTCGTCGGGGATGGCCGCTCGGGCGCGGGCCTCGTGGAAGGCTTTTGCGAGTCACTGCTACGGGTGTCGCTCGAACTCGGCCAGGAAGATGGTCGAGGTACACCTCGGAGACACCGACCCCGACGATATGACGGCATGCGCTCCGGTTGAGGACGGGGGACACGAATCCTCAGGTGTGGCGACCCCATCTTGAAGCCGACGCATCCATTCTCTGAAGGCGGTAGCCACCCAGTCCCGGGCGGCATACAGCATCTCAACGTTCTGCTGTCGCTCCGGTCGCCGGTGGCCGAACATCTCCCCGGCTCGTAAGCCCATGAAGGTGTCGCTCAGGTGCTGGCCGATGAATTCGCCACTCGCGGCACTGAACAGTCGGATGAGCCGGCTGAAATTCTCGTCCATGCTACCTGAGGGCATCGACCTCCACGGCGGAAGGAATTGTAGGCCATGCGCCCGGCCGTACTCCGCAATACCTCAGTGAAGATCATGCGACTCTCTTGCCAGGGGCAGAAGAGGTCCTGAGATCGGCGGCGAAGGATGCTTCCCCCTGCTTCCGACGCCCCGCGAGTTTCCACCTAGGAATGACGTCGATTTATCGAAGTCTCGCCTAGAGGCAATCTCACCAGCCCATCCGCCACCCCCGTAATGCCCACTTCTAAGTCGCCGAGGTCCTCCGGCCGCGGTCCCTGCCTTGGCCGGCGAGCGCGCCGACACGCTCGTGCGTGCGGACGCCGAGCCCGAATTCCGACGCGCCCTCGCTGAGGTGGGGCTCACGCTTCCGACTCCCGCCGTCGCCCGGGGCTGGCTGTTTCGCTACTACGCCCAGGCAGGGGCTACAGGCGCCATTCCCGCGGCGTCCGCGCTGCAGCGGATCATGATGGACGTGTATTTCGGCGGTGAGGCAGCGAGCCAGGACCAGGTGTATGCGGGTGATGCCCTCGGCATCGAGCGGCTCGTTGGGCTCTACTGGGAGTACGACGCGATTCCCGAACGCGTCTTCACGGACGCTGAGCAGGCGGCCGAGCGCTCGCGGCTCGAAGCGGAGATCCAGGCTGCGCTCGCGGGGTTCGGGCACAGTCGGCAGGCTTCGTTGCCAGAGGAGATACCGTAGAGTGGCTGCCTTGGTTGGGACGTACAACGTCGCCCGCCGCCTTAAAGCCATGCACTGACGAACGCCCTTTCGGGCGATCTGTGCGGAGTTGACCCGGGATCGGCAGGGTTTACGGGTAATCGCTATCACCTTTCCGGGGACCTGGCACCTAGGGATTCCCCCAGGTTGTTGGACACAGGCTCGGATGGTAATCTGAGTCTTGCGCGACGGGTCTAGCTATCGCCTGGTCGCTACTCGCATACCCCCAGCATCAGTCCCGCTCGCAGGACCGCTCGATGAAGGCGGCTTCGGCCACCTGGCCCGAGCCAGTGTGTCAACTTGCGCTCACACCTAGATCCTGATCGCGCGGCTCGTCGCGCCCGTCGCTAGGGGCGACCGCGCGCTGAGGGTGCGGCCTAGGAGCGGCCGCACCTGAACGCCGACGGCGGGCCCCCTTCCGCGACCCCACCGGATCGCCCATTGCCGGATTCTGCTACGGCCCAGCAGTAATGGAGCCAACCACACTCAAGGAACGGGCACATGTCTCGACTGCAGGTCTCCTTCCCCGCCATGTGGGAGCGCGCGATCGGCGCAATCCTAGCGCTCGGCCTCGCCGCCTGCGGTGCCGACCATACCGGGCCCTCGTCCCAAGCCACGCCGCGCCTTTCAGTGGAAAGCCCAGCGCGCAACGAGCGCCCGCCCGAGTTCGCTGACGTGCCCCGGTTCGCACTCGAGCTCGCCGCCACGGGCCCGTTCGCCCCGGGACGGACCATTGTGCTGCAACCCCGCGTCCAAGGTCTCCATTCGACAGACAACGCCGAGGTGATCGTCACGCTGCCAGAGCTGGAGGGGCGGCAGCTCGAGCGCGAACTGGGCGTTCCTGGCCTTGGGCGGGAGCCCCTCAAGGGACTTCTGCGTGCGCGTGATCACATCGGCCGCGGTCAGGTGTGGCAGCGGAGTCTACCCATCCGGATCGACGAACCGGGGTACTATCGAGTGACGCTGCTTGCACGCGACCTCAATGCCCCGCGGCACCCGTCGGACGGCGCGCCGCGCGAGGCGGACTACGTCGAGGCTTGGCTACTCGTGACGCCGGAGGGCGGTCGCTTGACGCCGGCCTTCGACCCTGCGCTCGTGCCACCAGCGTTCGTGGCGGAGCCCGGCCCATTCCGCGCGGCAACGACGATGCCAAGTCCCATGATGCAGTGCAATCCAGATATCGAGGACTGTTCGCCGGAGAACACGAGGGTGTGCGACGATTTCCTGTTCTACTACGTCAATCCCGTGACACTGGTGCAGGAACCCATCCTGCACGCTTCCGTGACCGGAAAGGTCGTGAGCTCGACCGGGACATTGCTCAAGTCGATCAGCACGACGACCGACGAGAATGGCTTCCTCAAGCTCTGCAGCGGCAAGCTCACGGACCAGTTCGAGTTTGTCGTACAGCCCATCAACTCCGGGCACCGAATGCGCCGTGCCGACGGGTTCACGTTTGGCGACTACACCCTTTACACGGCACCGCGACAGCGGTTCACAGGCAATGCGGCGCCGCGGGTCCTCTATCCGACAGCGGACAGCCGCCTCTCGGCGATGCACGCGAGTTTCACGCACACCGTCAATCGGACGACGCAGGTGTTTGGCTACACCCGCTCGCGGATCGATGTGAACGTCCACGAAGACCCGAGCTATGGCACCGCCAGCTACGGGGGGTTAGGCGATGTCATCAACATCGGACTCAACCGGATGACGTCCTCCGAGCTCCAGGCGTGGACGCCGGCCCATGAGTACGGCCACGCCTTCCATGAGAAGGCGCTCGGCGGCATCAACGGCGGAGGTTGCCCGAGTCCGCACTTCCTCCAAGGCGCTCACAATCTAGGCTGCGCGATCTCCGAAGGGTACGCGGATTTCCACGCGGCCATTACCCGGGGCCCTGGGTTGAACTACATCGACGTTGCGATCGAGATAAACACGTATCTCCAGCAGGCAACGGAATACCAGGACACGGTCGCCGTCGCTCATGGCTCGGCCGACGATGGTTCGATCGTTGAAGGCGCGGTGGCCGCCTTCCTCTATGATCTCGTGGACGGCCCCGGATCGACCACCGATGGCGGCTACACGATTAGCACCGACGATGACACGGTGAGTTGGCCCGGGCGATGGGTCGCCGACGTGTTCCGCACCTGTGAGTATCAGGACCTCTGGGGGTGGCACCGGCCGAATGGCATCGACCAGATCATCTACTGTATGGAGCAGCGCCTCGACCCTGCCATTACCGGATCAAGTACATATTTCCCGACACGCTCCGCACCGCCCTTGGCGATCCGGCACGGACAGACCAATCCGACCGGATTCAATCCGGAATCGGTGCGGGCATTATGGGTCAAGAACCTTTACACGGACGCGCTCACACCGTGAGCGCTTGTGCGGGCGCAGCCGCGTCAGCATGCTCCTACGACGTCGCTCATCCATCGCTCTGAGGAGGTTGACTGTGCAACCCACCACCCCTGTGCTACGAAGGATAGTGTTGTATGCGTTGCTCATCGCCGGCAGCGGCTGCTCAGAAGGAACGAGCCAGTCGAGCCATGACGTGGTCGCGCAGTTGAATGGACGGGTGCTCGACCCGGCGGGGCGGCCCGTTGCTGCCGCACGCGTCTCCGCAGTGGCCCGGCGTCTGGACTTAGCACCGGAACAGGAGGTCTTTCGGGGCTGGACCCAAACGGGTGCCGACGGGCAGTTTGCGCTGACGATGGGCGTGATCGGCTCTGCCTCCCTGACGGCCGCTGTATCCGTCGAGGTCGAACCGCCCGCCGGGAGCAGCTTGGGCACCGTGACCCGGGACGTTGGCTCGGTTGCGTTCGCAAGCCCGCTACCGCCGAGTGACACGCTCAACGTGGATATAGAGTTACCGACGCGATAATCCCTGTCGAGCGCACCGGTCCTGCCGGATGAGCGACGCCGCATGCGGGCACGTGATGCCCGCATGCGGCGTCGCTCATCCGGAGGTGTCACGCCGGTTTCCCGTACGATTGAAGTCGCTCTACAGCGCGTCTGGGACCATCTTCATATCTGATCCGCCTGCAAGGGCTACAGGTCAGAATCCATGGTTCGGATTTGCATCGCACCCTGAGGCAGCCAGCGTACCGGCGTCAACGTTTCACGGCGGGAGACGTCGAGCGTGCCGTCCGAGATCGTCGGGATGTCCTTTGTACCGCCCACAACGAGGTCGCACACGACGGCAAGCGCCATCGCATCGCGCTGCTCGCGCGCCAATGGCACTTCGTTGACCGTGAGCCGCAGCGACTCGCCCGCCCTGCTCGTGCCCTTGACCTCGACGTGGAGCGTCTCGTCGTCGCGCACAGTGCAGATCGTACGACTCGCGCACGTGAACACTCGGATCCCCACAGTAGCCGAGGCCCGGAAGTACGCTTCCGCGCGCCGCATCGCCTCGGTCTCGGTGGCCGTCCGCACAGCCGGCGCGAGCCGGCTGCCCTGACCACGTCCACGGCGGCGCCGCGATCCGATCGCGGGAGCGCTCGGCGCCGTGAGCGGCGTGTCGCACCAAGCGGCGACCCTCTGACGGATGAGGCGTGTGATGGTGTCGAGTACCATGTCGTCACGGGCTGGGACGAAGGTCGGGACATCCTCTGCGTAGCAGCCGTACCCTGACGTGAAGTTGAAGTTATGGAAGACATACGCTTGGTGGTACGCCTCGAGCGGTAGCGCCGTGGCGAGCAGCCCCACGCCCTCGGTCCAGCGAACATGACGACCCGGGGTCGTGCCATGGAGCGACTGCACCGCCGCCACGACGTCGTCGATTGGCGGCCGCCGTCGGCGAACGAGCTACTTGCTGGGTGTGATCATATCAACGCGACGACCGGAATGTCGGCCCACCGAGAGCGGCCGGGATTCCGCCCGGGTGGGCTCAGCTGGCCGGTGATCGTGCCACAGTCGTGGCCCGCAACTCAACCTTGATACCGCGCCCAGCAGCACCTGGGAGAGGAGGTGCGCTCACTCGTCTTGAGGGCAGCCGAGGCTCCGGAGGCACGGCCATTGCTTCTCACCCCTGACGTGATGCCTGCCACGCGACCGCTCGCCGGCGGTCTCGGGTGGATGGCGGCAGCGTACAGGCTGCTCAGCGCGCCGACGGATGCCTAGGACACGGTATCTGAGATGGCCGGCACGGCGGCGCGATCGGCCGGAAGGCCTGTGCGGTGACGAGGACCGGGTTGCCCGCCGTGCCGGCCACCTCGCCCTGGAGAACTTGGCTCCGGCCCGGCACGGCTCCTACGGTGTCCCCATGCGACCCGCGTACCCTTACTGCGGCCCCTCCCACCGGGGGCGTCCGGCCGCCGAAAAATCCTTCCCGCTCTCTCACGCCTCCCCGATCATGCAGCTGGACCTCTATGCGCTGCCTGACCTTCGGGAACTGCGTGCGGCCGTCGCCCGGTTGGAGGGCGAGCTCGCCCGCCTTGACCCTGTGCCGAGTCCCGGTGCGGCCCCGCCGTCCTCTGTTATGGGCTCCCCGGACCGTGAGGGTTCTCGTGTCGACACGTCACCGGCCGCGGCGTCGGTTTCCCTTGAGCTTTCCCCTCCACCCACGCGAGGCCGCGCCGAGGGCAATCCCTCCGGGCACTGACCTCGCGCCACTGCTTCGCCAGCTGATCCTCGCCGCTGCTGAACTCCTCCAGGCGACCGGCGAGCTCCACCTACTCCAGCCCACCTGGCTCCGGCGACATCTCATCTGCCCCGGGTCCCCCACCTCCATCTCCTCCCCCGATGCGCACCCCTGACGTTCAGGTCACCGTTGACGAGATCCAAGCGGCCGACTTCGCCACTCGCGTCCAGGAGGCCGCCGCGCGCGGCATCGTCAATGTCATCCGCCAGTCCAGTCTCCGGCAGCGCAAGCTGAACCTTGGCAGTCCACTGGCCCAGCGAGACCACCTCCATCTGTTGGAGGCCTACGGTGTCTCGACCGCCCACGCCCAGACGGTCGATCTCAACGCCGAGTCGGCCCGCACCAGCGGCGCCCGGCCCAATTTCGAGGCGCTCCTGAAGGAGATTCGCGACGGGGCGATCGGCATCGTGGTCTTCGCGGACTACGATCGGGCCTCCCGAAACCAGGACGACTCCAACGCCCTGTTTGCGGCGCTGGCCGCGACGGACGGCCTCTTGTTCGTCAACGGAACGATCTACGACCCGCGGAACCCGAACCACCGCATGGCCCTCGGGTTCCAGAGTGTCATGGCGGAGTTCGACAACGAGCAGCGGACCAACCGTATGGCAGCAGCCCGGATGGCCAAGGCTCGGCGCCTCGGTTTCCCCCTCGTATTGCCCAGCGGGCTCGTCTGGGCGAATCCGGACGACCCGGAGTACGTTCATCGCCTGCACCAGGCGGGCCTCGCCTATCATCTGGAGCGGCTGGCTGAGCATCACGCCGTGTACGAGCGGGACGGCCACCGCTTCTACATCCTGCCCTTCCCCGATGCCGACGTCTACCGCTCGATTGAGCTGCGCTTCGAGTGGCTCCTGAGCGAGGGATCCCTCGCCCCCGTGGTCGCCCGCATGGACTCGGACCCTGAGTGGCCGCGCCCGGGCCTGATCCCCATCACCCGTGGGCGGGTCTTCAATCCCAAGCAGCCGATGGAGTGGGTGCCCTTGCTCTACCGTCCAGATGGGAAGACCCCCTTCGTCCGCGGCGGCATCAACAAGTGGTTTCTATCCCCGAGCTTCTACGGCAGCTATACCTTCCGCAGCGGCATCCGAGCACGCCGCAATCGCACCAGCTCCAGCATCAAGCCGCGGGTCACGACCGTCACGGCCGAACTCGCCTTCCCGGGCCTGCGAGCGCCGACCGATCTGCCCGCGGTCCAGTTCGCCCTCAAGAACCTGACCCACCCGTGGAAGCGCGGCGAGTACGCGGGGCCCCGCAACCATGCGCTCCCGCTCGTCCGCTGCAGTGTGCCCCGGCCAACAGGCGCGCCCTGCGGGCGCAAGCTGGTGCCGGCCTACTCCGCGGAAGGGCGGGCCTATTACAGTGGCGAATGTTCCGCGCGCCGGCACCAGACGGCGATCGACCGCGAGCTGCTGGACCCGACCGTACTTCAGGTCGTCGCCGAGGTCTTCCGTCCCGAAGTGCTCACGGCAGCCGTTACCCGCATCCGGCTCCAACTCGGGGCCGAGGCGAGCCGGCGGCGGGAGCTCGAACGCGAGGTGAGCACGCTCACGGGCAAGGCAGAGTACGCGGCGGAGCTCGCGTTCGAGGCCCGGCAACGCGGCGAGTCCGACGCGGAATTGCACTGGAAGGAGCTCTCGGAGAACCACCGGCGCATGCGCCAGGCGAAGGAGGCGGAGCTGAAGCAGCTCGCCCAAGCCCTGACGGCCTCCAAGGCGGTGCAGGAGGCCGAGTGGGCCAGTCTCCTGGAGCTGGCCACCGACGTGCCGGCGCTCCTGGCCCGGGCCGCCGAGCACGAGGGCATGACGCGGCGCGTCATGCAGAGTCTCATCCGTGGCGTCTCGGTCCGGGGGATCGGCCGCTATCTCTACTTCGTCGAGGTCCACTTCCCCTTCGGTGAACCCGTGGCCCGCCTCGCCCTCTCCCAAGCGCTCCAGTGCCGTCAACCAGAGGCCGCCTATGCGGCGGCGCAGCTTGGCCCCTGGCTTGATCCCGCGAAGCAGGGGGCCCCCGAGGCCATCGAACGTGTCGCGGCCGTGACCGATACCCTCAATCGTCACCGGCGGCCCACGGCCCGCCTCATCGCGACGTGGACTCCGGATCGGGTCTGGACCGCAGCGTTCCAGTATGATCTGCTGCAGATGGCTGGCCGTCGGGACGGTCCCTACCGCTCACCAGAAGTCCTGGCCGCAGAGATCGGCGCCCCCGAGGAGGTGGTCCTGAATGTGGCGCTCGGGGGCCATTTCGGCGCGGCCTGCGTTATGGAGGGCCAAGTGCGCTTCGCCCCGACGCCCCGCGAGGTGGCCCTGGCGTTTCCCGAGGCAGTTCGACACGCGGTCGCTGCACAGCAGGGCTGGCCCGTCGAGGACACCATCACCCTCGCCGAACTGGCCGCCACGGTCGATTGGGATTACCAGCGAATCCGACATCATGTACGTACCGCTCAAGCGACCGATGCCGCAGGGCGATACTATGTCCGCCGCTCTCAGGCGCAGCCACATACGGCCGTCCCCGCCTTCGATCCTCAGGCAGCCACCGCGCTCGATTCCGCGACTCCCCTCGACGCGCGATACTGGTTGGCCCTCCACGAACTGGGCCGCATGTACGGGGTAGCCTGGACGAACACGGCGAAACGCGAGTGCCCGGTGCTCCGCCCGAGGACCGGAGTCGTGGGTGCACGGTCGACCTACGTCTGGGTGCCACCGGAGAAGGTTCCGCGCCTCTTCCCCGGTAGCCCGACGGTAACGGTAGGTCAGGCGTAAGGCACGCCGGTGGCAGCGCCGGAGAGTGCCTCGTATGTAGCGCCGAGCAAGCGCAAGGGGCCCCGACCAGTGCTGGTCGGGGACCCTTGCATTGCAGCACCACATCTGCGACAAGCGGTGTCGGCCGTAGAATCCTCGCCTACCGCTCTGCGTCCTGGTCCGTAGCGGGAGAGTTCGCAGAAGGCTTCGGCGGCTCCCCCCCCTCAGGAGGTCCGGCGCCCTCACGATCGTGGCGCGCACGCTCGACCGCCTGCCGGACTATCATGTCGCGACGACCCGAAGTCTTGGCATCGTCCGTTTCGGAGTTGTCCGCACACTCACGCGCGATGGCGAGCGCCTCGTCCTCGGTCACGGGCCGCCGTAACGCGCGTAGCCACGCGAGCAGCCGAAGCCAGACACGCCGGGCCGTGGGGTCCGTCACGATCGGCTCCTCTTCGCCCGGGTGTTGCCGCCTGCGCCGACAACACGCATGACGCCCTATGCCTCCCACACGAGGCCAAGGCACAACCAACCTCGGCGATGTGCTCACAGGTCCGACTCGGGCGGCTGTGCCTGAACCGCCCGTCGAGCGAGGGCTGCGAGCGCGAGCATCCGCACACCGGGCGGCGCCTGGTCGAGCGCGCGAAACGTGGCCCTGCGCAGGTGCACGCGGCCTCGCTGATAGCGCCGGCGGGCTCGGTTGGGGGTGGTCCGGATTTCCTCGGCGATCTCGGCCCAGTTCATCCCTCGGACCGCCGCGTCCCAGAGCACCGCGCCCGTGTCCTCCGGCAACCCAAGATACGCCTCCAGGAGGAGCGCAGCCAGCGCCGCCTCCTCCGGCGCGAGCTCGACATCCTCACTATCCAGCCCCCACACCCCTGCGCATGGAGCTGCTGCGCCGGCAGCTTGGTCGAGCAATCGCTCAGCCTCGGTGCAGACCCGGAGGACCTCTACGGAATGCGAGCGGAGGTGATCGATTGCTACGTGCTGGGCGATGGTGAACATCCACGCGAGGAACGCACCCTCGCTCTGGGCCCGGCAGCCGGAGAGCGCCCCCGCCACACGGCCGATAGTTTCCGCTACGATGTCGTCGGCAAACGTTTCCGCCAGATCGTGCGGCACGGGCGCGCGGTATATGGCCCACCGCTGCAAGGGCGCGTACAGCGCCTTCAACAGCTGCTCGAGTTCACGGTCGCCCCCGGCGCGGGCCGCTTCCAGCAACGGGAAGAACCGTGGGCCTCCAGAACTCAGGGGCGACATCGCGCCTCCTCCCGAGCGGCCGCGCTCAGTAGCGGCCACGCTCCGGGCGGACGCAGCTCCTCCAGCCCGAGCTCTGAGGCACACAGCTCCAGAAAGGGGCACCGGGCACAGGTCGACCAGCATTGGGTGCGCTCGTAAGCCGCCTGCTCGTATGGCGCATTGATCCCGGGATCCCGCATTCGGCCACCCATGGCGGCGACGCTCTCGCGCACGATCCCGAGCGCCATCTCTCGATCCGCGGGCGGAATGGGCATCGTCTCGTCCGCATCGTCCTGCAGCCGGACCACCCGCCCGTAGGCCAGGTCGTCGGGGCCGATGAGCCCCGCCCCGTGCTCGAGCGCCGCTCCATAGAGAGCAACCTGCGCTTCCGCCCCCTCCCCCCGGCCAGCCTTCCAGTCCAGCACCGTCCATCCAGCCTCCGACCGATAGACGAGGTCGGGTACTACCCAGACCGTCGTTCCGCCGAAGTCAAAGGAGGTGGGGGCCTCGGGCAGCCTGACGTCCGCCTCCGGACAGGCCCCGAGCTCGGCCCAGAGCGCGCTCTCGTGGAGCACGCGAAGCGCCCTCCGGGCGCGCTCGCCGACCGCCTCGAGCGTGGCGCGCGAGAGCGCCCCGTCGTAATACCGCTCCAGGAGCATCGACTGCTCCTTCGGGTGGGCGGCGAACCGGGCGGGCTCAACCGGGGCGCAGGCGTGACGGAGGGCTTGGCGGGTGCGTGTCCAGAGCTCCTCGACATCGGGCAGGGCTTCGCGCGCGAGCACCGCCCGGACCAGTTCCCGGGCGCGCTCGTGCAGCATGATCCCGAGCGCCATCGGCAGGGTGACGAGGTGCTTGAGCACGTAGGCCAGGCGGCTGCGCGCACTCGCGGTGGGCAGCCAGCCGTTGTGGGCGAGGTAGTAGGTGTAGAAATACCGGCGGGGGCATTCGGCCAGCATTCGGTGGCGGGACCATGACCAGGAAAACGCCGGAAAAGGGGTGGTGGTGAAGTGCACCGGAACCTCCCTGCCAAGGGACGAGGCGGCCCGACATCAGGCCTCGGGATTGCCTCACCCTTGAAGACGGAACGGCCGCACCCCACGGCTAACCCTCTTCGAGGGTCCCACTCCGAGAGTCTCACTTCACACGAACTTCACCGCGGCCGGTCGATGCCTCCGAACCACCGAGCGGCATGGAGAGGTGGCCAGCAGGTGGCGCACACCGCAAGCTGTTATCAAGAAGCCACATAGCTTCACGCCGATAGTAGCAGCGCGGCGGACCTCCGACGCATCTGGTTTTCGGGGGATGGAGATGCGGCACCCGCCGCGCCTGTGGCGGGCTGCGATCGAGGCGACACGCTAGGATGCCGCTATTCCTGGAGTGCGCGGAGTGCCTCGAGTTCGAGCAGCTGGTCCCGCTTCGAGGGCCGGTGCTCTGCCCGCTTGGCGGCGATCAGCTGGTCGAGGCTCAGGAAGCGGGCGGCGCCGAACGGCAGCTCGCCGATCCACTCGCTCTGCGGCAGCGCCTGGTCATACGTGCCGACGCCCGCCACGTGCGCGACGAGATCGAGGAGGCCCACTGAGGTCGTGAGCCGCAGCTCGCCCGCCGCACGGAGGATCTGCGCGTCCAGGACGAATGGCAGGTCCCCGGGCTCCCCCCGCGGCCGCGCTGCCCAGCCCTGTAACAGCGCGGCGAGCCGCCTGAGGTTGTCCGGTGTGGTCGCGAACAGGATGTCGAGATCGTCCGTGACGCGGGCCGACCCATGCACGGTGCCCGCCACGCCGCCAAGGATGATGAATTCGACGCCAGCGGCCAGCAGGCCCTCGACCAGGGTGCGAAGGCGCAGGGCGATCCCGCCGTGGGTCGGTGCGCCCGGTCGGCCCGCGCCCGTGCGGCGCCGGCGCCGCAGGGCGGTGATGACCTGCTGATTCTCCTCCAAGCGTGCCAGCCGCTCCGCAGCCGGGAGCGCCAGGCGTGCGCGGAGAGCACCCAGGTCGAGGCCGTAGGCCCGCGCCTCCGCGAGCACCGCGGCCGGCAGCCGGCGCGAGGCGCGCAGCGTTGAGGGCCGCCCCGCCGTGCGTGGGGGGGCGGCCGCCACCGCTGCCCGCCGGAGTGCGATGAGACTACGGTAGCGCGGCACGTCGAGCACGAGCTGCACGACCCCCGTGGGGTCCGCCTTGGGGTCCGCGGCCGGGAGCGGCCGGTTCGCGAGCGCCGCCTCGGCAAGGTCCATCGCCGTGGCGAGCGGGACGCGGTAGGTCGCGTGGATCAGTCGCGCGAGCCCTAAGGCCTCCGCGAGCGCCGGCGTGTAGTGGAGCGGACGCCCCAGGGTCGCCAGCGCGTTCTGGCACCACTTCGGCGCGGCGCCGACCAGCCGGGCAAAGGTCGCTAGGGGCATGGCCGCAATATACCTACCGATCAGGTGAATTTCTGAGCCGCGAACGGGCGGCCGCCGATCGTCGTCCAGGTGGTCACGCCGCAGGGTGCGCGGACGGTCGGCCCGATCCAAATCCGTGAGCCGCGCGGTCCCGTTACCGCGCACCTAGAATCCAAGCCTTAGTGGCGCGTCTCGTGTCGTCGTTCCCGCTGGCCTGCCGCCTCCAGCAGATCCGCCGCGAGCTCGTGACCGCCGATGTGCTCGCCCATCAAGCGCGCCCGGCGCTCCGAACGACGACCCTCCCACCGGCCTTCCACAACTGAGGACCAGGCCCCACCCGATGCCGATGGCGGTGCAGGAACCCCCGGGGTCGGTCGTCCGTTACAGAGGGTAGGTTAGAGCGCGCGCCTAGTAGGCGTGAGGTTCGAGGCTTGACACGGGCCCTGGCTGGGGTACCTTATCTTCCAGCCTGAGTGAGTCACTCACTCACCCCGATTTCATCCCCCCGGTCGCTTCGGCGCCGGGTGCGAGGCCGCCGCAAGGCGGCCTCTGCTTTTGCGGTCTCCCCGCGGGTCGGCCGACGGAGGCCTCGTGCGCACGTACGTCTACGTGGACGGCTTCAACTTCTACTACGGCTGCCTCCGGGGCACGCCATACAAGTGGGTGAACATCGCCGAGCTCTGCCGACGGCTGCTGAAGCCGGAGAACGAGCTGGTGCAGATCCGCTATTTCACAGCCCGGGTGACCGCGCGTCCGGGAGACCGCGACCAGGGCCAGCCGGTCCGTCAGCAGGTCTACTTCCGCGCCCTCCGCACGCTGCCCAACCTCTCCATCCACCTCGGCCACTTCCTCTCGCACGAGGTGACGATGCCGCTTGCGACAGCGCCAGGCGAGCGCCGCCAGCCAGGCGAGCGCCGCCAGTACGCCAAGGTGATCAAGACCGAGGAGAAGGGCTCCGACGTGAACCTGGCCACGCACCTCATGGCCGACGCGTACGAGAGCAAGTTCGACCTCGCGGTGCTCATCACGAACGACTCCGACTTGCTCGAGCCGGTGATGCTGGTGCGGAATCGCCTCGGCCGGCGCGTCGGGCTCCTGAACCCGCAGCAGCACCCGTCGGCCGTGCTGGCGAAGGCGGCGACGTTCATCAAGCAGATCCGCCCCGGCGTGCTGCGCGACAGCCAGTTCCCGCTCGCCATGACGGATGCGAAGGGCCCTTTTCACTGCCCTGAGGCTTGGCGGGTTGTGGAGGACTGACCACCGCGCGCTGGCACCGGCCGCGGCTGCCCCTGGACGGGGCAGTAGGTGTCCGGCTCTGGCGGACGGCGTGCCGCGGCAGTAATGTAGATGTACGAACGCCGCGGCCCGTGTGCCCTGTTCTCCTGAGAGCAGGCCCCGGAGCCCGGTGAGCGGCCCCCAGCGGCCATTTCTCCGACGGAGATCGGTCGCTCTGGGCAGACAATCGCGAGGCCCGCGCGGCCCTCTCCTTGAGAGTGGGTCGCCGGACCTCGCCGCGAGGCCCTGAGTCACGGCCCCTCTCTCATCACCGATGAGCGCGGGGCCGTCGTTGTTTTCTGGGGCGCCCGCGCCAGGAGGATTCCATGCCGGTGCGGCTTCAGTGGAGTGCGAGCGGGCAGCACGAACTCTCGAGGGAGGCCATACGCCAGGGCTGGCGGCGCACGCGACGGTGGCGGCGGCGCGCGTTGCACCGCGTCCGTACACTCCTCTGGTGGAGTGTGATGCTGCTCCACTGCGCCGGGGCGGACTGGGAGGGGTCGCGGGCTGTGCTGCAGTGTATCGAGGCGGAGCAGGAGTGCCCGGCGGCGCTCGTCAGGCCGCCATGTGAGCGTCAGCCCACAGGCGAGCACAGAGCGGCGAGTTCATCGGTGCTCGTGAGAGTGGGCGATGAGGTCCGCCAAGGCGGCGTGCGCCGCCGTATCGTCCGGCGCAATCCAACGGGGCGGGCCGGCCGGATCGCGGGGCATCACGAGGTAGCGCCACACGGCACTGAGCGGGATCGGCCCGTCGTACCACGCCTCCACATAGGGCAGCCAGATGTGCGCGTGGTCGCGCGCAGCCGTCGGGACCGCGTTCGCGATCAGCCGTGGCGCTAGCGCAGCGCGGTCCAGCTGCAGCGCGACGATGACCGGCGTGCAGCGGTCGAAGAACGGCGTCCACTTGAAATACCCCCACGCGCACTCGTCCTCGCTGGGGGTCGCGAAGTCGAAGAGGCAGACGTAGCCGTGAGCCTCGCCGTAGGCGGCAGCCGACTGCGGATAGCTGTAGGGGAAGCGGCCGCCGTTGGGCTCGATGGCGCCGGTCGCCCGGATGCCCAGATACCCGCGCGGGCTGGTCGTGTGCCAGAGCCCCTCGCGTAACGTGGCGAAGAACGGCGCGCCCCGGCTGGCCCGGAGACCCTCCCGGTCGCGCTCGAGTTCGCCCTGCAGGTTGGGGTCGGTGAAGGCGAACGCCACGTCAGCCCGTCACGGCGTGCGACCGGCGCGTCATGGCCACTCGCCGCCGGCGCGCATGGTTTGACGAGCCTCGGCCCGGACCGCCTCCGCGAGTTCGTGCGCACTCGGTTGACGGGGCTCCTCCGTGATGCTTTCGGCCGCCGCCCATGGGTCGCCGAAGACGACCCCCGGTTGGATGCCGCACTTGTGTCGATGCACGGCCCAGCCGATGAGGGCGCCCGCCGGCGTCGGCGCCGCGCGTTCCAGCCCGTTCTGCCAGAGGTTGACGAGGGCGCGGCCGTCACCACCCCGCATGCCGAGGAACTGCTGCACCTGGTTGTAGGTGGCGATCGCCTCCGGGGTCCTGTAACCCCGGTTGGGATCCAGCGGGGTGAGGAGCCGACTGAGGTCGCGTCGATACAGCCGACCGAAGGTGATCACCCCCGTACTGTCCAGGTGCGCACCTTCGCGCTCGGTCATCCGGCCTGTGAGGTTGTAGGCCGCCAGCGCACCCTGCAGCCATGGGAAATAGGCGCGCAGCCGCGCCCGCATCTCCGGCGACTCTGCGGCGGCCGAGCCCACCGGCGGGGGCGTGGCGAGGCCTTCCGGTCGGATGGCGTACAGCAAGGTGAGGATCCCGAGCAGCTCGAGGTGCCGGCGCGCCAAACGCGGCACCGCCTCGACGGCCTGCTTGCTCGCCACCGCGGCCTCCGACTCCGGTTCCGCGCGGAGTCGCTCGACGATCGCCTCTACAAGCACGTCGCGCGCGAGATCGCTCTCCGCCCGTGCGGCCGCGACCGCCGCATCCTGCAGCGTCGCCGACGCGTCGGGGCTCCGTACGGCGCGCTCCATGAGCGCGCCGGGGGTGCTGACCTGACGCTCGAGGTCCTCCACACGCACAGCGAGCCGGCAGAGAAACTCCACCGTGCTCTGCGTGGCCGCGCTCATCGCGACCGGGTTCAGCGTGCCGAGCCGGCGCTCGAGCGCCGGCTCGACCACCCGAGCCCACATAGTCTCAACCAACTGCTCGGTCGCCTTGTCGAAGGCGGTGCCCAAGAGCCGCTGACCGGTCTGGACGACGAGAGAAGTCACTGACAGCATAGACGCGCTCCTACCGCCAGAGTCGGGCGCCGGCGGTGTGCTCGAACCGCGTGGCGCGCCACCTCGCTGGCTCGCAGCTGTCGCCGAGTTCGGAGCTCGGAGCCACTCAGCAGCCTGGCACTCTGGAAGGGAACCGCCCTGATTGGAGCGCCTCTTCCTGGGTTCGGAAGCTCACCAGCTCCTCGCGCGGGAGCTCTTTCGCCGCCTGACAGGCGGCGAGGTAGAACACCTTTCCGGTACGGAGCGCCACCCACGGTCGCTCGACCGCAGCCTCCGACACGGGGAGTGCCGCGGCCGTGCGCGCGGGCGTCGCGGCGCTCGCAGGCGCCGCGGTCGCGCTGCCAGCGCCGACGCGGCAGACCTTCGAGGCGGAGATGCAGGTGTTCCCGCACGGGATTCCCTTGCGGCAGTTCTGCGCGACTGCCGACCGAGTCGGGATGAGGAGAGCGTAAGCAGCGAGAGCAAGCGAGCCACAGGCGATGCGCGCGCGCATTCGGGCCTCCGTGGGTCGAGCAGCGATGACTGGACGGATACGGCGGCGAGGGTGGGACGGGCAAAGCTACCGCTCGCTCGACAGGGACGGCAACCTAGGGGAAACCCTAGCAATGCTGGCGCCCCTCCAACCGACGTCGCGCGCGGACATCGCACCGCGAGAGCCACGACAGCACTCCAGAGGGTCACAGTGCCGGAACTTCTTCGACAACGAACCAGGATGCGACAGCAGGCAGCCCGCGGGTCAGCGCCTGAGGTCTAGCTCGCGGCGCCGTATACGCGCCGGCTCGAGCGGCGTGCTTGCAGGCCCGTGCGCCTCGGCGTAGTCTATCCGAGTGCGCAGTAGTCGACCGCCACGCACGCCGAAGCCGACGCACACGCCTTCTGTCTCGCGACCTCTCGCCGCGACCTGACGCGGCGTAGAGCATGAGCTGTGCAACTCAACACCCAAGACCGCAAACGGGCTTCAGCCATTCTGGACCCTGGACGCCATCCCTGCCCGAGGTGCCCGTGACCATCGACCGTCGTAGCCTGATAGTCGGGCTATTGCTCGGACTCTCACTCGGTGCTGCGGCCACGGCCTCCGCAGCGGTACTCGGCCCCAGGCTCATTGGTGGTAATGGCTACCTCATGGGCCACGACGTTGTCGACGAGGACGGTAACACGATCTGTCGCGACCCGTACGTGTGGGTGAGCACTAAGGAGATCCAGTGCGACTGAGGTAGAGGTCCCCCATCCGCTCCGAGGGAAGCCCGAGCCCAGTAGATGAGTACGAGAAGGCCGCTTTGCGTACACAACTCGGGGCCTGAGCCCCCACCCTCGGGAATAGCCTGAGGTGGTTCGGTCGCTTTAGAGCCGCGCGTCAATAAGCGGGAGAACAAATCATGGCGAGTGTCGGACGGCGGAAGCGACTGAGAGCGAAGTACGGGATGTGGGAGCGGGGCGCGGCAGCCTGGGAACATCTGACCGGCCAAGCCGGCGGCTACTTCTGCCCGATCTGCCAAGGCGGCTATCGACGCGGGGCCGTCGACGCTGGCCTGCTCACGGTCGATCATGTCCCGCCGGCATCGCTGGGCGGCAAAGAGTTGGTCCTGACGTGCAAGGAGTGCAACAACACCGCGGGGCACACGGTGGACGCGGCTGTGCGCGCCCGCGAGGATCTCTTCGCGCTCGGCCGTGCGCTATTCCAACGGGAGGGCACCGTCTCCGGTCGAGGAGCAATCACGATCGGCGACACCCGCTTGAACATCGACTTCGCGATCGGGCCAGACGGGCCGACCTTCGTCGTGCCCCGAGAGATCAACGATCCCGCCAAAATCGAGGCACAGGAGGCGTACCTGCGGGACTCGAGCGCCGGGAAGGTCCCGAGCCCTCGAAGCCTGACCTTCTCAACGGGGATCCGATTCCGGTCCCTGCATGCGAAGGTCGGCGACCTCCGCACCGCGTATCTCGCCGCCTTCGCGAAGTACGGCTACTGGTACGCCCTACATCCCCACCTCGATGCAGTCCGTCGGCAGATCCGCAACCCCGACACTGCCATCCTGCCGGACAGTGCTTGGTCGCTGATTATGCAGCCAAGCGAGCACCGTCCTCCGCTGCTGCTCGGTTTGCACACGCCGACGGAGGCGCTATCGGTGTACGTCGGGCGTGTCCTGGTGCATCTGCCCTGGCTCAACGAGGTTGAGGACCCCTACCCTCTTATCGCGGCGGCTCGCAAACGTGATGGGGCGACCACATTTTCTGGTGAGGTGCTCGACTGGCCGACCGTGATGTCGATGAGCATCGATTTCCAGTTACCGAAGGGCGCGGGGCGTGCCACCGACACGGACGCCTGAGCCGAGTGCCGTACCCTTCCCGCTCCGAGTCCCGACCGTCGTCCGACATTGCCAGAGATAGAGCCATGAAAATAGAGACCGCGGTGGCCATCATGGCCTTGGCAGGCTCCATCGGGGCGATCCTGTCGTCAAGGCGTACCGCACGCGAGCAGACGCAGCTCCAAAAGCAGCTGGTCGACCTGGAGTCCGACCGTGAGGGCGACCGACTTCTCCGGGCGAGCCGTGCCACCCTCCGCGCATCGGCGCAGTGCTAGCAGCACTCCGCGACGTTGACGTTGCATGACGCTGGGCCCGGGGACGCGCGGAATGTCCTCGTACGCGTGGATGGCACTCCAATCGCGGAGCATCGAATGTTCCCGAACGCGCAGTCGGCGCCGGTACTCCTCGGCCCTGACGCATCCGTGCAGTTCCGGATGTTCACCTTCGTTACGAAGTGTTCGGATCGCCTGAGACATCGAATCGCCCTCTTCAACGTCTTGTCACACGACTTGTCACTCCAGGTAGTGAAACTCAACCGTCTAACGTACAAAGGGCCACAATGCGGTGTGGCGCCTCCTGAAAAGCAAGCAGCCGCAACCCCAACGTGTGTCTTTCCCCCGCCGAGCGAGCCTACCTATCGCACTGCGCGCACGTGACTCAGCAGCCCAGCCGCGCGCGTGGAGGTTATCGCTCCGGAATCCGCGTGTCATTCCCGCGGGATGCACCCACGCTTGAAACGGAGCCTATCCGGCACAGAGGTCGGAAGTGCCCTCGCCGCAAACACCGCAGGCTCCCCATCCTTGACACTAGTGCTATAAAGTTATCGTTTGGCGGCGCAGCTCGCTCGATAGGCGGCTAGCACTGTGACTCGTCCGGGCAGCCATCCACGAGCCGGCAAGACTGCCGCCGCCAGATACTCCGATCCTCTTTGCACTCGACTTCAGTTCTTTACCGAGATTGGAGCTGCAGCACTCCCCATCTAGTTGAACGTCGGTGGGTACAAGCAACAGATTCGTTCCATAGACGATGAACCGGGAGCAACGATGAGCGAAAGAAACGTGAAGGACTATGGAGCAGTTGGAGACGGTGTTCATGACGATGCACCAAACATTCAGGCCGCATTGAACGCGGGGCCTGGCACCATCTTCTTCCCCGCTGGAACCTACCTGGTTGGCTCGACGCTCACACTCGCCTTGAACCAACAGCTGGTCGGGGCAAGCGTTTCGGGCAGCGGCGTTGTGGGCGCGACCCTCCAGGCCACGGCGGCACTCAATACGGCCAATGGCTACGTGCTGCAGTACCAATCGGCACTAACCGGCACCCGGGATGAGGACGCTGGTCTCGAGGTCAGGGAGTTGACGATTGCCGGCAAGAATGGCCTGCAGCTGAACCGCTCCGGTGACTACGCCACTGTCTTCTCACAGCAGGCCCACATCAAATCAGTGCGGCTTCAGCACGTTACCTTCTTAGGGGCCTATGGGAGCTCCGTAGACCCCAACTATGACAAGCCAACGGCGCCAACCCAAGCCGAGCTCGACGGGTATGGTGTAGGCTTTCGAGCGGCTAAGCTCTTCGATTCGGTCATTGACCAGTGTCGTTTCGAGGATTTCGGCTGTGCAGTGCGGTTTGATGGCTGCGACATTAATACGATCCGAGACTGTCGCATGTCGTCCAATGCTCGGCACTTCTATAGCTATGCGCACGACACTTACGGCTCCCAAAACCGGCTTGAGCACAACGACCTGCTGGCTGGTCACCGCGTGGGCCATGTCTATCTCGATGCCGCGCGTTGGCACACCATCTCCGACAACTATTTCGAGACCTACGGACCTGCAGGGACCTACATCAAGACAGCAGCCGACCTCGGCACCCTGATCTATGCCAATCGGTTCGACAACCCGGCGAAGGACGGATCAGCGCCCACGGCGCTCTCGTTCGACCCGGCTTACGGGCTCCGCGTGGTCTACAACCGATGGAATCCAAGTGCGCCCACGGCTCCGGTTGAGGTCCTGCACACCAACTGGGCCGTCTCTCAGCCGGTACTCGGGGTCTGGAAGGACAATATTGACAACATGCCGGTCCCGAACGCTCCGGCAGTGTTGAGCTCCGAATTCAATCCTTATGTTTTTAGTCCCTACAACCTCGGCCTGGCACAAGAACTTGGGGGAGTGGTAACGTCCGCCTTCCCCTTCGTCCAGAGTCTGGCGTTGGGGCGCTGGGCAGTTCGCAGCGACGTTAGCAGCTTGCTCTTCTCGTTTCCGCTGCGCGACCAAGGGCATCGCTCGTTCTTACTCCGTTACACCGGCCGCCGGCTGACGCCGGCCGGGGGTTACCACCTCGTTAGCTACCTAGAAGGGGGCACCAGTGTGCCACTGGTCTCAGGCTACCTTGGGTTTACGGGTACGCCGACGGTAGAGACGCGCACGGAGCAGATCACTCTGCCCAGTACAGCCAGGCTTACCGGCGCAATTCACATTGAGCTCGTGACCACCGAGGTGGAGTACGCGCAGGTAGAATTGGTTCCTCAGTAGGCTGCCTCTAGGCCCACCGCGTTCGAGCTAAGGGAAGAACCATTGTCCCTTGCATGGAATAGGGCGGCCGCTCTGGCATCTGGCCGCCCCACCACCTGACCGAGGGCCATCAAGCGTCTTCCTGACCTCCGATAGGCTCCGAAGACTGCAACCCGCTCTGCCACGAGACTACTTTCTTGCACACCTCAGCTTCCCGTAATGAAACAGAGGAGGACTGTCTTGAGTCGTATCGGGTCAGATCAAGCATGGGAGCGGATTGGACGCGCGGACCCGTACTTCGGCGTACTCAGTAGCCCCCAGTTTCATCAGGAACGCTTCGACGACGCAGCTCGCGAAGCTTTCTTTGCCTCCGGGTCCGCTCATATCGCTGACGTTCTGCAGACCGTCCGCCTCCATCTGGACCGCAGCTTCAAGCCACGTCGTGCGCTCGACTTTGGATGTGGCGTAGGCCGTCTTCTCATGCCTTTATGCCGGGAGTGCGACGAGGTGGTTGGCCTTGACGTGTCGCCGAGCATGCTGGAGATGGCGCGACGCAACTTGGAAGCGAGTGGGTGCCATAATGTGCGACTGGTACAATCCGATGACGGGCTCGCCGAGGTGGAGGGTACCTTTGACCTCATCCACTCCTACATCGTATTCCAGCACATTCCCGTGGCGCGCGGGGAAGCATTGACCGATGCCCTCCTGCGGCGGCTTTCGCCTGGCGGGGTAGCAGTCCTGCACTATCCCTACGACCGAACCGCAAGCAAGACGCGGAAAGCGGTGAACTGGGCGCGCCGCACGATCCCGGGCGCGAATGCCTTGGTGAATGTCGTTCAAGGACGGAATCCATCAAGCCCGCTGTACCAAATGAACACCTACGACCTTCATCGTTTGTACCGACTCCTTGAGAAGCACGAGTTACGAGGCGTGTTTACACGGCTCCTGCGCAACGGGGAGTATCACGGCGTGGTTCTCCACGCTCAACGGTCTTACACGGCGAATCCTGCCTAAGCCAACGAAGTACCGAGCCGAGTTGCGGAAGGATTGCCAGAGGCGGTACGGTAGTCCTCTCGACAGGCTTCGGTTACGACCTGCGCTTCGCGCAGGCTGGGAAGCGAACAGGCGCGTCGGCATTACCCACGCTGTCGACCGTTGAAGCTTTGGGTGAAAGCGCTTTCCACCGTTTACCTTGAGCCGAGTTCTGCACCCCTCAGGAGTTTATCGAAACGCTGACGCGTGTCTCAGCCCGGTCGGCCCCGCTTGGGGGAGAGGCTCAGAATGGTACCCCGAGTTCGCGCGGGGGACCTCTTGCAGGGGAGCCCCAATCTGATGACAGGAAGACATGGGTTGTGGCTCGCTGCGTATCCTCGTGCACGACTGGCCTTGCCATCCGTGGCGGCAGCGAGGCTAGCTGGGCACCTGGCCAGGGGTGCTTGAGTCGTCGCGCGGTAGCTCCCACGGCTACCGATTGTCTTGCCTGCGCCACACCGCGCCCCGCCCCCGAGCGATGGCCAACCCTCACCCGGTCGGCGGGGCTGATGGGCGCTTGCCCGGCTCCGATCTGACACCTGCCTGACGGCGGTGCACTGCTGTTGTCCGCAATGTCAGAGCTTCGCTTCACGACGTGGTACTACGTCCTCGGCATCGACGAGGCGCTCCATCGCGTGTCCGCCCGCGTCCCTGAACAAGTCATGCTCGGTTGGGACGAACTCGCTGGGCGACCGCGCCCGGAGTGGGTGTAGTCATTCGGCGGCGTGCTCCGCTTCGGCGGCTTCCTGGCGCTCGAGCGCAGACGGCCGCGCGTTGGTGCACTGGGGCGGGTGCCTCCTCGTCGTTACGGACGACTGCCCCGCTCCGTCCCGCGGACCGAGGCCGAAACGGCCGACGTGTGTCGCCGGCTCGCGCGGACGGACGGCCACCGAGCCAGCGGAGCGAGGCCACAGCCCGCTGGCCCGCCGCGGGCCGCCTACGCGACGAGCATCAGGTTCGCCCGGGGGACGGACGCCTGAGGTGTCGCCTCCTCACGCCGCACGACCGGCCGCTGCCGAAGCCATTCGCACCCGAACTCTCGGTAGTACTCCCGCTGGCCACGAATGTGCTTGTAGACCTCCTCAATTAGCCCGCTCGTCCGATGGCCGAGCAGTTCGGCCACGTCACCCGCACTGGGCGCGAGGAACTCACCGTCCTTGGTCCGGAGATAAGTTTGCAGCGCAATTGTCGCGTAGGTGTGCCGGAGAGTGTGGTAGCCGATGGGACCGTCGGCGAGGATTCCGGCTCGAGCCACGCAGCGGGCCAGCGTTCCCCGGAGGCCCGTGATGAGACCGCCATTCCTGTTCGGGAATAGCAGACCCTGCCGTTGCCCGCTGGCCGCGAGATACCGCAACAGGACGGCTCGTAGCGGCGGGTGCATTGGGAGGATGCGCCGGTGCCAGGTGCGCTTGAGGCGGCGATATCGATTCGGGCGAATGTGTATCAGGCCCTTCGCGAAGTCGAGATCGCGGAACTCGAGCCCGAACACCTCTTCGTGGCGCCCCCCGCAGTAGGCGAACGTGGTGAGGACCGCCTCCGCGTAGAGATAGCGCCGCGCCGTATCGTATAAGGAAGGCGGGATGGCGTCCTCCTCGGCCAACCCCAGAGCCTCCCTGATGGCCGCCGGCTCGAGGCCCACGAGATACTGCGCCCGGGCCACCTCGGCCTCTTCCTCGACGGCCGCGTCGAGCAGTGCGGCCAGTTGCTCACGGGTGAGATACACGGCCTCGTCGAGCGTGCGCTTCGGCCGGTCGGGCAGCAGCGCCACGAAGTTCCTATCGAAGACCTCGATGGCAATCGCCCGCCGAAAGATGCCAGAGAGCGTCGTCAGTTCGTTGAGGATGGTGCTGTGGGCCGCCCCCGATTCGCGACGGTGCTCGATGTAGGCCTCGATGGCGGACACCCGGATGTCCGAGAGGCGGGCGTTCTTGAACCCGCTCACGAGCTGCTTGCACGCCGAGAGGTGCCGCTTGATCGTGCGCGGCTCTTTGGTCTTCAGAAGCAGCAGCCGCCGGATGAAGTACTCGGCGATGGGTCCCAATCGAGGGTCATAGGGCAACCCATCCGTCCCCAGCCGCTGGCGCCGCGCCTCATAGGCAGCCACCCGCTTGGCGTAGAGGTCCTGCGCCCTCCCAACGTCCGTGGTCGCCCGACGACCGTTGGCTGCGGCAAGCTTTTCCCGCCGCCCACCGACGTCGGCGTAATGCCGGAAGTCGCCGTAGTAGTACGTCTTGCCGGTTCGCGACGACGCGCGGCCGTAGATGCGATAGGTCTCCGCCGCTTCCGGCGCATCGGTGGCAGGAGTCGCGCTTGCCTGCGGCTCGAGCGCCTCGGTACGCGCCCCCGCCGCGTCGATAGTCGACGCCGCGGTTCCCACCACGCGTTCGGTCGTGCTCACGGGGTCAGCTCCTTCAGCAGGGTCTCGACCGCCGAGAAGTCGTAATCCTCCTCCGACCCGACAGGCGCAGGGGCCGCGGCTTCCGAGGTGACCGCAGCAGTCGGGGTGGCAGCGCTGGTCGGGACGACCACCTCACCCGGTGTCACGGCGCGCCGCCTGAGCTCCGCCCATTCGTTGTCGGTGTACCAGAGGTAGTACTCGGGGATGCGCCAACCCGCCTTCCCCCAGTTCTCGGCCTCCGCAAACTTCCCGAACGCCCGATCGCGGCACCACCCGTTGACGGTGTCGGGGCTGATGCCGCCCCCGAGCCGTTCGGCGAACTCGGCCGCGGTCAGCATGGCGGACCGGTCGGTGGCCAGCGCCCGAAGCACCATCATCTGCGCCACATCGAACAGCCGACGGGCCACGTCGAACATCGCAACGAGGTCGGCCTGACTCGGAACCGGGCCTCCCACCGCCAGCGCGGGCGCGGCGGCCACCGCCTGAGCCATGGGACCTGCCTCCGCCGGGGCGACCGGCGTGGTCGGCTCGACGGCCCGAGAACGCTTGGCTCGGGAAGGCTTTGGGGACGTCGGAGAGGGCTTCGGGGACTTCGGGGAGGGCTTGGTGCGGGAGGCGGGCATTGGGGGCGGCGTTCGGGGAATCGGGGGAGCGCTGCGAAGCACAGCGGGGACGGACCATTGGTGTTGGACTTGACTGCCCAACCGCAAGTGGGCTCCCCGAGCCCCGGACGCCCCGCATGTCTCATCGCCGGGAGGGCACCGCGGTGCCCTCCCGGTCGCCATCCTCATTCCGGCCCGTCTCCGCTCTACCCGTCCGCCGGAGCGGCATACCGCGGGACTGACAAATCGTCCGGCGCAATCGGGAGGTCGTCCCACGCGGCGTCCGCGTCGAGTACCTGAAGGCGGTAAGGCTCGTACGTGAGGGTCTCCGTGTACCGGGGGGCCGGTACCACATGGCCGTACAGGCTGTCCACCAAGGTAGATTTCTGGTGCCCGAGCTTTCTCGACACGTCGAAGGACGAGCGGACCGCCCACCCGCCGCTCGCCGTGGGGACCAGCGTCTGGAGCAGCATCGTCGCGTAGGTGTGACGAAGCGTGTGCGGTGTGATTCGCCGGCCACACGTGATTCGCGCGCGCGCGACCGCCCGGTCGAGTTGTGCGGAGAACTTGCGCATCATCGCTCCATCACGGCCGGGGAAGAGAAGACCCTGCCGAATGCCGGCGGCCGCCAGATATCGGCGGAGAAGGGCCGCGAGTGGCGGCCAGAGTTCCACCGCACGGCGATGTCGATCGCGCTTGAGCTGCCGATATTGATTCGGTCGGAAGTGGATCCAGCCATGGACGAAGTCCACGTCCTCTACCAACAGTCCGAGCACCTCGGCAATCCGCCCGCCGGTATACAACAGCACGGCCAAGACGACCTCCACCCAGGCGTACTGGCGCGCCACGTTCGACGGGGCTGATGCACGCGGCTGGGGCGCGTCGGCCGAAGTCTGCCGCCCGCCCGGCGAGGGATCCCTCGCCGGGCGGGCCTTGCTCCTGAGAGGCTCACCGGCGCAGCGCCGGCCTCGCCGACCGGTGGCCCCATCCGGCCGATGTCGCTGTTGACGACAAACGGCCTCCCGCGCTCGCTGAACCTCAGCGTCGAGCGCGGCGGCGGCGTTGAGGAGTCGTCCAGCATCGGGGCCCGTCAGGAACGCGGCCTCTTCGACCGGGAGCCTGGGCTTTTCCATCATCGCAGCCACCGGATTCTCGCTGGCCAGGTGGAGGGCGATGGCGCGGCGGAACAGATTGCTGATGGCATGCAGCTCGTTCCGGATGGTGGCAGCGGCCACGAAGGTGTCGGGTCGGAGGCCCGGCTGCTGCTCGCGGTGCGCGACATAGAGTTCCAGCCGTTCGGTCGTGATCTCCGCCAGCCGGCAATTCCCGAAGTAGCCGAGCACGTGGGCGAGCGCTGCCCGGTCTCGCTTGACGGTGGACGGACGTCTTCCCGCGCGTCCGGCGCCCTTCCGCTCCAAGTGCAGCTCGATCATCGCGCGGAGACGCACCGGAGCGTGACGTGAGGCCGCCGGCCGGGCAGCGAAACCGGCGGCGGCGGCGGTGGCCGCTTCTGCAGCCTCGGCCTGCGCCACCTGGCGCGCCGCATAGGCCTGTGCCCTCGCGACGTAGAGGGACGCGGCGAGCTCCGCATCCTCGGTGGCGAACCGGCTCCCCGGAGCACACAACGGCTCGAGCTTCCCTCCCACAGCGTGATAGCGCCGGAAGTCGCCGTAGTAGCGCACGTGACCGGTGCGCGGCGACCGCCGAGGCCAGAGGCGGATGGGGTGGTTGAGCACCGCGAGGGGTAACCCGGATCGCCCATCGGTTCCTGAGAGCCCCAGGGTGCCGGTACCGTGTGATACGGCTACGGGAGGGCGGCGAGTAGCGGTGGGCATGGCAGCTCCCGAGTGACTCACCGAGGAAGACGATGAACCCGCACCCATCGGGACGCGCACCCCCCGGCGTCACGTTCGGCAGGCGGGTAACCGCCAACTGGCGCTTTGGGGAGCGCCGCGGGAGGGTGATCCAAGCGGCAGGGGAAGCCCCGATCCACCTCATCACGGAGCTTCAGCGATGGGCAGCGATGCGAGTCAGGAGGGCCGCCCAGTGAATCGGTATAGGCGGCTATCGGAGGAAGGGCGTGTGACACACACGGGTGTCACTCGCGATTGAGAGTGACGGTCGAACGCGCGGAGGTGGAGCGCGAAACAGCGATGCCCAAGCCCTTGGCATCGCAGGGCTTGGGCATCGATATCAGCGGGCAGATGAACCAGAGGCGCCGACCGGAGTCGAACCGGTGATGGAGGTTTTGCAGACCTCTGCCTTACCACTTGGCTACGGCGCCGGGAAGACGGAAGATAGCGCGGGACGGTGCGACGCGGTAGCCCGATCAACTCGTTGCTCGTCCGTGACTTCCACGCCCATCCAGCGGCCACACCCGCCCCGGAGCCGGAAGCGGAGCCGCGCGCTCGGGGCGCGGGTGTCTCACCCGCCGACGAATCCCGCTCGGCGTCACAGGATGAAACCACGGGCCGGCGCGGGCCGTAGAATGGCGCGTCGCATCCGGAGCACATCCCACCCCGATCCGAGGGAGTCATGCGCCGCACTTCCCTGCTCGCTCTCGCCCTGGCCGGCGGTCTCGCGCTCGCCGCTCCACTCCAGGCCCAGGCGCCGGCCGCGCCGGTCGACTCGCTCGCGCTCGCTCGGCAGTTGACGCAGTGGTTCTACCATTCGCAGTGGGACAGCCTGCTCGCCCACGCGCCGGCCGACGATCGCCCCAGCGTCGCCGAGCTCAAGGAGCGGCTCGCCCTGCTGACCGAGCGCGCCGGCACCGAGCTCTGGGTGCTCGAGGAGAAGTTCGTCATGCGCAACGGCCGGCCGCAGTACTGGCGCACGGCCCAGTTCACCGCGATGAAGGACCCGATTCTCCTGCGCTGGGTCATCGATCCGAAGGGGCAGGTCGTCGGCATGGGGCTCGGTCCCGCCTCACAGGCGCCGCCGATCGATCCGCCGGCGGGACCGACCGCGACACCGAAGTAACCGCCGGCGGCCGGCGGCTGTTGCGCCCCCTCGCCCGCGCCGCCATCCTACGGGCTCCCCGTCCCGCTCCCGGAGCCCCGCATGCTCGACCCCCTGCCGGCCGCCGCCCTCGGCGCGCTCGCCGGCCTCGCGCTCGGCGCCGCCCTCGCCTGGCTCGCCGCCCGCGCGCGCACGGCCGCGCTCACGGCCACCCTCGACGGCGAGCGCCGCGCGTCGCTCGAGAAGATCGCCGCGCTCGAGGAGGCCGAGGGGCGGCTCCGCGACGCCTTCGGCGCGCTCTCGCATCAGGCGCTCCAGGCCAACAACCGGGCCTTCCTCGACCTCGCCCGCAGCGCCTTCGGCGAGCTGCAGCAGGCGGCGCGAGCCGACCTCGACGCGCGGCAGACGGGGATCGACCAGCTCGTGCAGCCGATCCGCGAGGGGCTCGGCCAGGTGGACGCCAAGCTCCAGGCGTTCGACCGCGAGCGCGCGGCGAGCCACGCCGCGCTGCAGGAGCATCTGCGGCTCATGGCCGAGGCGCAGCGGGCGCTCACCGGCGAGACGCAGGCGCTCGTCAGCGCGCTCAGGGCCCCGCAGGCGCGCGGCCGGTGGGGCGAGCTGCAGCTCCGGCGGGTGGTCGAGCTCGCCGGGATGCAGGAGCACTGCGACTTCGTCGAGCAGGCGACGGTGCGCACCGCCGAGGGCGCCGCGCTCCGGCCCGACCTCGTCGTGCGCCTGCCGGGCGAGAAGCTCGTCGTGGTGGACTCGAAGACGCCGCTCGCCGCCTATCTCGACGCCCTCAACGCCGCCGACGACGCCGAGCGCGACGCGCAGCTCGACCGCCACGCACGGCACGTGCGCGAGCACGTCGCGGCGCTCTCGGCGAAGGACTATGCGAGCGAGTACGCCGAGGCGCCCGACTTCGTCGTCCTCTTCCTGCCGGGCGAGGCGTTCTTCAGCGCCGCCTGCCAGCGCGACCCGAGCCTCATCGAGTTCGCCGTCGCGCGCGGCGTCATCCCGGCGAGCCCCACGACGCTCATCACCGTGCTCAAGGCGGTCGCCTACGGCTGGCAGCAGGAGCGCATCGCCAAGAACGCCGAGGAGATCCGCGACCTGGGCCAGGAGCTCTACAAGCGGATCGGCGTGCTGGCCACGCACCTCGACCGCGTCCGCAAGGGGCTCGCCGGCGCGGTGGACGCCTACAACGACGCCGTCGGCTCGCTCGAGCGCCGCGTGCTGCCCACCGCGCGCAAGCTCCACGCGATGAGCGGGAGCCCGGAGGCCGAGCTCGACGTGCTCGAGCCGGTGAACGCCCACGCGCGGCTGCCGGCCGCCCCCGAACTGGTGGTGGACGCGTAGCGGCGGCCGGCCGGTCGCCCCCTACGCCAGGTTCATCTTCGCCACCAGCGCCTCGAACCGCGGCTGCCCCCGCAGCGCGCTGAAGAGGAACGACCCCTTCACGCCGTAGATCCCCCCGGCGCGCTCGGCATGGGCGCGCTCCAGCCAGTCCATCGCCCGGTCGAAGTCGCCGAGGCCGGTGAAGACGTACGCCAGGTGATAGGGCGAGACGTAGCGCTCGCCGGCCATCGCCTCGAGCCGGGCGAGCACGGCGCGCGCGTCGGCCGCGCGGCCCACCCGGGCGTAGGCCTGGCCCAGCTGCGCGAGATACATCGTGCTCTCGGGCGCGAGCGCGACCGCGCGCTCGAGCGCGGCGAGGCCCTCGGCCGCGCCGCCGCTCAGCAGGTGGGCCCAGCCCAGCGTCGCGTGGGCGAGCGCGAGGTAGGGCTCGACCTCGAGCACCTCGGTCGCCACCACCACCGCCTCGGCGTGGCGGCCCGCGCGCAGCAGGGTGGTCGCGATGTCCACGCGGTGCGCGAGCGGGTCGAGCTCGTGGGCGCGGCGCTGCACGGCGAGCGCCTCGTCGTAGCGCTCGAGCGCGGTGAGCATGCGGCCGTAGTAGTCGAGCACGTCGCCGCTGTTGGGATTGAGCTCGAGCGCGCGGCAGAAGGCGCGCTCGGCCGCGTCCCAGTCGTAGTCGCGCGCGAAGTGCAGGAAGCCCATCACCGCGTGCGCCTCGGCGAGCCCGGGGTCGATCGCGAGCGCGCGCGTCGCGGCCGCCTCCGCCTGGCGGTATGCCTCGGCGGGCGGGAGCGCGCCGGCGACGCCGCTCGCGATCTCGGAGTAGACGTAGCCGGTCGTCGCGTGCGCGAGCGCGTAGTCGGGGTCGCGCGCGAGCGCCTGCGCGAAGTAGTCGAGCGCCTGGCGCATCCCCTCCTCGGTCGAGCGCGCCAGGCAGTGCTTCCCCTGCAGGTAGAGCTGGTAGGCCTGCAGGTCCTTCGTCGGCTCCCGGCGGATCCGCCGTCGCTCGTCGTGCGTGAGCTCGGCCTCGAGCGCGGCGGCGATGTTGAGCGCGACGTCCGACTGGATGGCGAAGATATCGGTGAGCTCGCGGTCGTAGGTCTCGGCCCAGAGGTGCCGGTCCGAGTCGGCGTCGATGAGCTGCGCGACGATGCGCACCCGGCTCCCCGCGCGGCGCACGCTCCCCTCCAGGAGCGTCGCGACGCCCAGCATCGCGCCGATCTCGCGGAGGGTCCGCTCGCGGCCCTTGAACGGCATCACCGAGGTGCGGCTGATGACCTTGAGCGCGCGGATCTTCGAGAGCTGCGCGATGACGTCCTCGGTGATGCCGTCGGCGAAGAACTCGTTGTCGGGGTCGGCGCTCAGGTTGAGGAACGGCAGCACCGCGACCGAGGGAGCGGGCAATGCCGGCAGCGCGGGCGGCGCGGCCGCGGCGATCGGCGCCGGCGGCGTCGCCCCGAGCGCGGCGGCCAGCGCCTCGGCGAAGGCCGCGGCCGTCGGGAACCGCTCGGCCGGCTCCACGGCGAGCGCGCGCACGAGCGCGGCCTCCACCGCCGGGGGCACCTCGGGACGCACGCGGCGGATGCGCGGCACCGGCTCGGTGAAGCGCTTCGCGGCGAGCGCCATCGCGGAGCCGCCGCTGAAGGGGGGCGCGCCGGCGAGCAGCTCGTAGAGCACGCAGGCGAGGCCGTACACGTCGCTCCGCGCGTCGAGCGCGCGCTCGCCCACGGCCTGCTCGGGGCTCATGTACTCGGGGGTGCCGACCATGAAGCCGGCCGCGGTGAGCCGCTCGCCCGGGGCCGCGTCGGCGGCGAGGGCGACGCCGAAGTCGGCGACCATCGCCTCGCCCTCGTGGAGGAGGATGTTCTCGGGCTTCACGTCGCGGTGCACCAGCCCGCGCTCGTGGGCGTAGTGGAGCGCCGCGGCGGCGTCGCGCGCGATGCCCACGGCCTCCTCGACCGGCAGCCGCCCCTCGCGCGCGAGCCGGGCCCTGAGCGACTCGCCGCGCACCCAGGGCATGACGAAGTAGCGGAGCCCGGCCGGCGCCTCGCCCGAGTCGTAGAGCGGCAGGATGTGCGGGTGGCTCAGCGCGGCGACGGTGCGGATCTCCCGCGCGAAGCGGTCGGCGCCGAGCAGCGGGGCGAGCTCGGGATGGAGGACCTTGATCGCCACCGGGCGGTGGTGCCGCAGGTCCTCGGCCAGCCAGACCGTGGCCATCCCCCCGCGGCCGAGCTCGCGCTCGAGCGTGTAGCGACCCCGGAGGGCCGCGGCGAGGGCGGCGGGAGGCGCGGGGGGCACGAGGCCCAAGCTAGGGGATTCGGGG
>DASTSO010000118.1:0-12740 GCA_035760645.1 Gemmatimonadales bacterium | reverse complement strand
GGCGAAGGACGGCCGCGGCTTCATCAGCCGTCTGCGCGCCGACGGCGCCGTGGACAGCCTGCATTTCATCCAGAGCGGCCGCGACGGCGTCACGCTCGACGCGCCGAAGGGGCTCGCCCTCGCGGGCGACACGCTCTGGGTGGCCGACGTCGATCAGGTGCGCGCCTTCGACGCGCCGACGGGCCGGCCGCTCCTCACCGTCGATCTGCGCCCCCAGCGCGCCACCTTCCTCAACGACGTCGCCCTCGGCGGCGACGGCGCGGTCTACGTGACCGACATGGCGGTGCGCTCCGGGCGCGGCGGGAAGGCGCAGCACCCCGTCCCCGACCGCATCTTCCGCATCGCCGGCGGCCGCGCCACCGTCGCCCTCACCGACGACTCCCTCGCGCGCCCCAACGGGATCGCCTGGGACTCGGCCGGCGGACGCTTCGTGGTCGTGCCGTTCGGCGGCCGCATCCTCCACACCTGGACGCCCGGCCGCGCGCGCGCCGACTCGCTGGCGAGCGGCCCGGGGCGGTTCGACGGCGTCGAGGTGCTCCCCGGCGGCCGCATCCTCGTGACGAGCTGGGCCGACAGCACGGTCTACGTGCTCCGGGGCGGCGACCTGCGGCCGCTCGTGCGCGGTGTGCCCTCGCCGGCGGACATCGGAATGGACGCGGGGGACCGCCTGCTGGCGATCCCCCTGCTCACGCGCGACCGGGTCGAGCTCTGGCGCCTGCCCTAGCGCGCCCGCGTCAGAGCCCCTGCGTCAGAAAACCTTCGTCGGATCCTGCGCCGTCTCCTCGACGTTGCGCACCGGGGTGGCGGGCTCGTCGCTGCGGCGCTCGAGATCGTCGAAGTCGTCGAAGCTCGAGCGCGCCGCCCCCCGCGCGCGCCGCCGGTTGCGGCGGTTGCGCCGGAGCTGCTCCAGCCGGTCCTCGGCCGAGCCGCGCAGGTCGGTCACCGTCGAGCGCACCCGCTCGCGCGACTCCTCGGGGGCGAGCAGCGCCGTGAGCGCCGCCCCGGCCAGCGCGCCGGCGAAGCCCATCATCCGCGTGTTGCGCCGCCGGCGCGCGCGGGTCCGGCCGCCGAAGAGGTCGCCGACCGCGTCGCCGAGCCGCTCGCCCAGCCCGTCGCCCACCCGCTCGCGCACGTACTCCGAGCCCGAGCCCGCCAGCTCCCGCACCTCCTCCTGCAGCTCGGCCAGCCGCTCGCGCAGCTCCAGCTCGCTCAGCCGGCGGTTGAGCCGTCGCCGCGTCTTTACCCCGCTCTCCGGGGCGAAGAGCAGCGCCACGCCGGCGCCGACCGCGGCCGCCACGATCGCCGTTGCGATGTAGCCGCCGGCGCCGCCGCCGTCGCGCCGCTGAGCTTCGAAGTAGGAAGTGTCGAGGTCGGTGCTGTTGTTGGCGATCATGAGTCGGTCCTCCAGCCGGGCCCTGCGGCGCCTGCGGAACGGGTGCGGCACGCGCGTGTCGCGCGCCGGTGCCTACGACTGCGGTGCGGCCGGCGATGCGGCCGGTCTCTGCAACCTATAAGCGGCCCGGGGCGGGGGACAGAGGGCACGCGGCGCTGCGGGGGTGATGCGGACCATGGCGGGCGCGCGCGGGCGGCGGTACGGGTGGGGTGCGCCCGGCGGCCCTGACCGGTTCCCGAGCGGGCGTGCCATCGTTGCGCACTCGGGCCGGCGCGGGCTGTCAATAAGTGCAGCGGTGGGCCGCCGGTCTGCCGCTTTGAGCGGCGGCCGTTGGCACATCGGCTGCACCCGTTCCCGGGCATGTCGGCCGGGATGGCCGGCGGATGCAGGACAGCGTGACCGCGGCCCCCCGGGCCGCACGTACGACCAGCACGATGGGAGGAACGATCATGTATCCAGTCACCAACCGCCGCCGCAACGACTCGATGACGAGCAGCCTCAACCGCCTCAGCACCATGCTCGACGAGGCCTTCGGCTTCCCCTTTGGCCCCGGCATGAGCGGCACGGTCACCTCGGCCTGGGTGCCGGCCACCGACGTCTTCGAGGACAGGAACGGGATCAAGATCGTCGCCGAACTGCCGGGGGTGCGGCCGGAGGACGTGAAGCTCTCGCTCGAGAACAACATGCTGACGATCCGCGGCGAGAAGCGGCAGCAGGCCGAGGAGAACACCGAGCGGGTGCATCGCTACGAGCGCAGCTACGGCACCTTCGAGCGCACCTTCGCGCTGCCCAACACGGTGGACGCCGAGGGCATCGAGGCGCACTTCGACGACGGCCTGCTCACGATCACCCTGCCGAAGGCCGAGCGGGCGCGTCCGCGCGAGATCCAGGTGAAGAGCGGTGTGCGCGGCGGGCAGTCGTCGCAGGCGCAGCTCGGCGAGCACGGGGGCCGGGAGCGGGGCGAGAAGTCCTGAGTCGCCCTTCCCGCAGACTCCGTGGTTCGGGCCCCCGGCCGATCGGCCGGGGGCCCGTTCGTTCCGGGCGGCCGGGGAAGGTGACGCAGCTTCCCGACGCCCTCGCCGAGGCCGGTCTATCGTGGGGGCCACGCGCGACTGTGAGAGGTCCTCATGCCGAAACGGAACGACCGCCCCCAGGCCCCGCCGCGGCGCGATCCCGCCGAGGAGGGCTCGGCGGCGAAACCCCTGCAGAAGCCCAATCCGCCGAGCGTGGACCCGGAGGAAGAGGGCTCGGCGGCCCGCCAGCAACGCTGAGCGCCGGGCGTCGTCCGTAGAGTTACGGATGTGGTTTCCGGTCGGGGACGGATTGATCCCGCCACTCTGGTATTCTACTGTTGTCCCGTGCTAGCCGACCTGGCCTTCCATGTCGTTGGCGTGAGCCACCGTACCGCGGACGTCAGCGTCCGCGAGCGGCTCGCGCCGACCCCCGACGAGATGACGGCGCTGCTGGAGCGCGAACGCGCGGCCGGCCGCGCCGTCGTCGTGCTGGCGACCTGCAACCGGTTCGAGCTCTACTGGTGGGGCGAGCACGATAACGAGCCCTGGCTCCGCGCCCGTGCCGCGGCACGCGGCGTCGGCGCACCGGAGCTGGCGGCCGCGAGCGAGCGCCGGGACGGCTTCGCCGCCGTGCGGCACCTCTTCCGCGTCGCCGCGGGGCTCGAGAGCCAGGTGCTGGGCGAGGCGGAGATCCTGGGCCAGGTGCGGCGCGCCTTCGACCAGGCCCGCGCCGCGGGCACGACCACCCGCACGGTGGATGCCGTCTTCTCCACGGCGCTCGCCGCCGGCCGGCGGGTCCGCAGCGGGACGACGCTGGGCCGCCACCCGGTCTCGGTCAGCGCCGCCGCGGTGCGCCACGCGCGCGCCGCGTGGGGCGGCACCCTCGCCGGCCGGCGCGTCACCGTCGTGGGCGCGGGCGAGGCGGCCGAGGGCGTGCTGCGTGCGCTGAGCGAGGCGGGTGTGCGCGGCGCGGCGGGCGGCGCCGGGGCCGCGTGCGTCACGGTCGTCAATCGCGATCCCGCGCGCGCGCGCGCCCTCGCCGAGGCGTGGGGCGTCGGCGACGTGCGGCCGTGGGACGCGCTCGCCGCCGCGGTGGTCGAGGCCGACCTCGTCGTCGCCGCCACCGCGGCGTCGCACGCCGTGCTCACGCGCGAGCTGGTCGCCGAGGCGCAGACGCGCCGCGCCCATCGTCCGCTCCTCGTCCTCGATCTCTGCGTTCCCCGCAACGTCGCCCCCGAGGCGGCCGAGGTCGCGGGCGTCGAGCTGGTGGACCTCGACGGACTCCAGGCGCGCTACTGCCCCGCCGACGCGCAGGCGTCCGACGTGCTCGTCGCCGCCGACCGCATCCTCGCCGACGAGCTCGCCCGGCTCGACGTGCGGCTGCGCGCCCAGGCCGCGGCCCCCCGGCTCGCCGAGCTGCATCGTCAGAGCGCGGCGTTCGCCGAAGAGGAGCTCCATCGCACCTTCGCCGAGCTCCCCTCGCTCGGCGAGGCCGAGCGCGATGTCCTGCGCCGCATGGCGCAGCGCCTCGTGCAGCGGGTCATGTATCCGGTGAGCCGGGCGGTGCGGGCGGGGGAGACGGAGGGCGGGACGGCGGGAGACTCCGTGCCGCGGTGAGCGCCGCCGGCCCACGGGCGGGCCGGCGGGACACTCAGCAATGCGACGAGCCTCCGGTGCAGACACCGGAGGCTCGCTTTGCATCGGGACCTGCCGCCGTCCCGCCGCTCCCGCCGTCCCGCCTACCGCCGCGCCACGTACTCCGTCGTCACCGGATTGAGCAGCCGCCGGCAGTCGGGGTTGGTGCAGCCGGGGCAGCGCACGGGGTAGTTCACGCCGCACACCTCGTTCGAGTGCAGGTGCGTCGCGACGATGTCGGCGAGCGCGTCGAGGAAGACCGGCGCGTCGTTGAGCGCCGGGGCGCGCACGTAGCGCGTGATGCCGACCTGGTGCGCCAGCTCGCCGTACTCGAGGTCGAGTTCGGAGAGCGTCTCGATGTGGTCGCTCGTGAAGGCGATCGGTACGACGAGCAGGTGCCGCTGGCCGCGCTCGCCCAGCATCCGGACGACCTGCTCGGTGCTGGGGCCGAGCCAGGGGACGGGCCCCACCTCGGACTGGTAGGAGAGCAGCCAGGGATGCGAGAAGTCGAGCGCCTCCATGACCCGCTGCACGCTCGCGCCGACCTCCTGCGGGTAGCTGTCGCCCCGGTTGATCACGCGGAGCGGGAGCGAGTGGGCGCTGAAGAGGATGAGCACCCGGTCGCGCTCGTCCTCGGGGAACTGCGCGAGGCCCGCGCGCACCGCGCCGGTCATCGCGGCGATGAAGCCCGGGTGCACCGGCCAGCGGTCGATCACGCTCCAGCGGAAGGCGTTGTCGAGCCCCAGGCGCTCGGACGCGCGCCACAGCTCGTTGAGCGAGCTGCCGGTGGTCGAGCAGCTGAACTGCGGATACTGCGTGAAGGCGACCGCGCGCTCGACGCCGTCGCGGTGCATCGCGGCGAGCGCGTCCTCGCTCTTCGGCGCCGCGTAGCGGAAGGCGACGTAGAAGCCGTGCGGCGCCGTCTCGGGCGAGAGCCGGTCGAGCCGCTCGACCATCCCGCGCCCCTGCGCCTCGGTCCAGCGCAGGATCGGCGATCCGCCGCCGATCTTCTCGTAGAGCGCCTGCACCTTGGGCGTGCGCCGCCTGGCGATGAAGGGCCCCAGCCAGCGCTGGAAGGGGAGCTGGATGATCTCGCGGTCGGCGAAGAGCTCGAGCAGGAACGGCTCCACGGCGTCGAGCGTCGCCGGGCCGCCCAGGTTGAGCATCACGATGCCGGTCTTGACCTGCGGGTGCGTCATGCGGGGAATATAAGGGCGCTCCCGCCCTACTCGCTCACCAGCCCCATCTCCAGCGCGAACCGCGTCAGCCCCGCCACCGTGCGGATGCCGAGCTTGCGCATCAGGCTCTCGCGGTGCGTCTCGACGGTGCGGTGGCTGATGCCGAGCTCGGCGGCGATCGCCTTGTTCGTCTGCCCGCGTGCGACGCCCACGAGCACGTCGCGCTCACGGCCGGAGAGGGCGGCGAGCGCCTCGCCGCGGCGCTCGCGCTCGAACTCGCCGCGCACGGCGGCGCTGAGTCGCTGGGCGATGGCCGGGCTGAACCACGCCTCGCCGTCGTACACGGCGCGCACGGCGCGGCGCAGGTCGGTGGCCGCGGTGTCCTTGAGCAGATAGCCGTGCGCGCCTGAGCGCACCGCCTCCATGACGTACTCGGGATTGTCGTGCATGCTGAGGATCAGCACCCGGGCCTCGGGGAGCTGGCGCCGCAGCCGGGCCGCCGTCTGCAGCCCCGACTCGCCCGGCATCGTGATGTCGAGCAGCACCACGTCGGGCCGCGCCTCCAGCGCGCGCGCGAGCGCCTCCTCGCCCGTCCCCGCCTCCGCCACCACCGTGAACCCCGGCTCGCGCTCGAGCACGTGCCGGATCCCCATCCGCACGACCGTGTGGTCGTCGGCGATGAGGACCCGGATCGGAGGGGCGGGGGAGGGCGCGGGGGTGTCGGGCATGACGGAAAGATAGGCGGAATGGGGAGGGCGGTAAGGCGCCCACCCGCTCATCCCACCGGCACCCGGATCCCCAGGTGCACCCCCCGCCGCGCCTCCTCGCCCGGCCGCGCGTCCTCGCAGCGGAGGGTGCCACCGAGGGCGGCGAGGCGTTCGCGCATCCCGGCCAGCCCCATGTGGCCGGCGCGCTCGAGCTGCGCGAGGAGCGCCTGCGTGTCGCCCCCGTCGGCGCAGGGGAAGCCGCGGCCGTCGTCCACCACGTCGAGCCGCACCTCGTCCGCCGCCGCCGCGACGCGCACCTCGACCCGCGCCGCCGCCGCGTGGCGCGCGACGTTGGCGAGCGCCTCCTGCACCGCGCGGAAGAGCGCGAGCTCGGCGTCCTTCGAGAGCGGCGGGAGCGTGGCCGGCGCGTCCAGCGTGGCGTCGAGCCCGCTCCGCTCGCCGAACTCGGCCACGAGCGACCGCAGCGCGGCGAGGAGCCCGAGGTCGTCGAGGAGCGAAGGCCGCAGGTCGGCGACCACGCGGCGGATGCTGCGGATCCCCGTGTCCACCAGCTCGAGGGTGTGGTCGAGTCGCGCGGCGTCGGCCGAGGGGAGCACGTCGCGCAGCACGCCGAGCTCCATCTTCACGGCGCTGAAGACCTGCGCCGTCTCGTCGTGCAGCTCGCGCGAGAGTCGCCGCCGCTCGGCCTCGTGCTGCTCCACGGTGCGGGCCGAGAGCCGCTCGAGCTCGGCGGTGCGCTCCTCCAGTCGGCGGCGCAGGTCGGCCTGCTCGAGCGCCGCGCCCACCTGGCCGCCCAGCGCCACGAGGAAGTCGTCGTCGAGCGCGGTGAACGGATCGCGCGCCTGGCCGACGAGGACGAGCGCCCCGGTCACCGCGGCCCCCCGGTAGATCGGCAGCGCCGCCACGTACGCGAACGGCGAGGCGTCGTCGGCGCCCCCTTCGCCGCCCGCGCCGCCGCCCGGCGTCACCGCCTGCGGCCGCCCGGTGCCGATGGCGGCGCGGATCGCCGCGGCGGTGCCGTCGGCGGGCGGCGTCTCGGGCCACCCGGCGCAGACGCCCGCGCCGCCGACGAAGCGGCCCTCGACCGAGCCCGCGCCGCCGGTCGCGCCGTCGCTCGCGGGGAGGAGATAGAGCGCGCTGCCGCGCACCGCCGGCAGCGTGAGCGGCCGATCCAGCAGTGCCGCGAGCACGGCGCGCCCGTCGCCCGCGCCGGCGCCGCGCTGCAGGTCGCCCGAGAGCGCGCTGAGGGCGGCGAGCCCGCGCTGCAGCTCGTCGAGCGCGAGGAGCACGATCCCGGCGCCCACGGCGAGCTCGAAGAGGATGTCGAGGTAGTAGCCCCAGGGGTTCCATGCCCCCTGCGCGCGCAGGAACGGGTAGTCGAGGTGGTGCAGCCCCCAGAGGAGGAACGCCCACGCCAGCAGCCCCGCCCCCCGCGAGCCCACCCGCTGCCGGTAGCCGTAGAAGACCCACCCCGTCCACAGCGTCGCGAGCGAGAGGAAGAGCACCGCCGGCCCCGCCGCCCAGAGAAACTCGTCGAGCCGGTAGATCGCGACGTAGCTCCAGAGCGGCGGAAAGAGCACGAGCACGAGATACGAGCGCCGCCACTGCAGGTGCCGCGAGAAGACCAGCGCCGCGCCGAGGATGGCGAGCGCGGTCCACCCGGTGACGACCTGGTGCCAGTAGAGCCAGACCCGGTCGCTGCTCGCGAGGAAGCTGAGGATCGCGCCGACCCGGAGGAGGTAGAGCGCCCATGCCGCGGTCCACCAGGCGAGGTAGGGCTTCCGGTAGCGCCGGTAGAGCAGCGCGCAGAGCCCGGCGAGCGCCGCGGTGATCGCCGCCTGCAGGATGGCGGCCGCGGGCTCGGGAGGGGCGGCGAGGCTGGTCGTGGGGATGGGGACCTGCATGCGGGGAAATCTAGAACGACAGCGGGGCCCCGGTGAGATCCCGGGGCCCCGCTGATCGCTGCATCCCGCTCGTCAGATCACTTCTTCAGGTCGAACCGGGTCGTGGCCAGCTCGATGCCCTTGTACGACACGGTCGTCTTCCAGGTACCCTGATCCCAGGCCGTCTGGGTCTTCAGGTTGAAGATGTACTGGCCGGCATCCGGGTCGTAGCGCCAGGTCGTCGAGCCCGCCGTGTAGTCGTTCACTTCGACATCGCCGGTCTCCACCGTGCCGTCGAGACGATTGATCACGAGGCGCAGGTCACCGGCCAGGTCCGTCGCGGGCGTCCCGTCGGCGTACTTCGGCGCCAGGAACTTGTGCGGGATGGTCGAGCCGCGCTTGTGCGCGCTGAAGGGCGCGGCCATGCGCAGCGGCGACAGGAAGCCACCGATGCCGCTCACGTCCAGGCCCACGAAGACGTCGAACGTGCTAGCGGCGCTCTCGTTGCCGATGGCGTCCTTGGCCGTGCACGAGACGGTGGTCGTGCTGCCGATCGCGAGCTTGGTGCCGGCGACGTAGTCACAGCTGAAGGTCGACGGCTCCGAGACGCCGCCCACGTCGGCGACGGTGATGCCCTGCGCGTCGAGATCGAGCACCGCGCCGTTGATGTTCGCGGCGACGAGGCTGATCGTGCCCGAGGGGAAGCTGGTGAACTCGGCCGGGGTCGTGTCCACGACGGTGATCGTGAAGCCGCCGGACGCAGTGCCACCCTTGCCGTCCGACGCCGTGCAGGTCACCGGGGTTGCGCCAAGGGGGAAAGTGGCTCCACTAGCGGGCGAGCAATTGACGATCACCGCGTCACCGTCGGGGTCGCTGGCGGAGACCACGTAGGTCACGGCGGCTCCCGCCGAACTGGTCGCCTCGACAGAGAAGTCGCTCGGCAGCGTGAGAACAGGGTCACGGTTCGTGACCGGGCAGGCGGCAAACGCAATGTTTACGGTCACATTTGCGTTGGTGATGGCCAGCGCGGCCGGAGCAGAGGTGACCAGGTTAGAGGGCTGGATTACTACAGCCGACGTCCCTGTACTCGCCGTGCTCCCGTTTACCAGCTTGATGGTCACCTTCTTGACAGTCGCGGGATCGTTGGCTGCACGCGGCGCGACACTGACCGTCGTCGGCGTGGTGCCGGACCAGCTCGTGCCGTTGTACGTCCACAGCGTGTTCACCTGGAAGCTCGCCGGGTTGTCCTGCCTGCCCGTGATCGTATAGGTGATTTCCACCTGCTGACCATTGGACTCGCAGCTCTGCGGCTTGAGGCTCAACGGAGTCGTGGTCGAGCCGCCGGCGTTCGCGGCCGCCGCAGCCGCCGACAGCGACGGCCGGCTCGCCCGCGGCTTCTGCGCCGGCGCCGCGGCCCCCTCGGTGATCACCAGCTCGTCCGACGCCGACACCGCCGGGTTCGCCGACACCTCGGTCGGACTCTCGCTACCGCACGCCGCCACGAGCGCCAGCGCGGCCAGGGAAAGAACTGCAGTGTACCTCATGGTGGGTCTCCACTGACGTTGGGGTCCCCGGCTTGGGCCGGGCGCGCCCCACTTCGGCGACCAGGGCGGTCTCGGGGAGACCCCTGGCTTTGCGGACCGGCCTCGCGACCGGGGTGCCATTGTCGGTGGGATATCGAGACGGAGCAGCGTCGCTCCGCTGGTGATGCCGGTCACACGCTGGGCAAAAGTAGGACCGCACCATCACGGCACCGTCACGCCGGTAGCGGCCCCTCTCAGGGGGTAATCAGACGGGAATCAAATCGCGGAGTGGCAAGGGGTTGGGTGCTGCTGTCGGAGGGTCGTGAGCCCGCCGTTCGGACCCCGGATCGCGCTCTTCGCGCCGCGGCCGCGCGGGCGCACGAGCCACCCCGCCGCAGCGGCGCCACGCCGGGCCGTTGCGCCCGCACGGCGGTCCCCCGCAGCGGAGCCCCGCCTCCCGTCGGTTGTCCGAGTCGCGTCCGGGCCGTACCTTGGCCGATGGACCGGTCCCCGGCGCCCCCGCCGGCGACCGCGACCCCGAGCCCCTCACCCGCCGGCAGCCGCCGGCCGATTCTCCCAGCGCTTGCTGCGACTGCGAACCTTCGGCGGCCTCGCCCTCACCGGCGCCGCCGAGCCCTCGACGGGCACCGCCGCCCAGCGCCGCCCCCTCGCGCTGCTCGCCCTCCTCGCCGCCGCCGGCGAGGCGGGGATCGCGCGCGAGCGGCTCGTCGCGCTCCTCTGGCCGGGGATCGACGAGCGCCGCGCCCGCAGCAACCTCAACCAGGCCCTCTACGCCGTTCGCCGCGACTTGGGCGAGGCGCTCGTCCAGGGGACCACCACGCTCCGGCTCGACCCCGCCGGCATCGCCTGCGACCTCTGGGAGTTCGAGCGCGCGGTGGAGCAGGGGGACCTCGAGGAGGCGGTCGCGCTCTACGCCGGCCCCTTCCTCGACGGCTTCACCCTCGCGGGCGCCTTCGACTTCGAGCGCTGGGCGCGCGACGAGCGCGCGCGCCTCGCGCAGCGCCACCGCGACGCGCTGGAGGCGCTCGCGCGCTGGGCGGCGGAGCACGGGTATCACCAGCTGGCGGTGGATCGCTGGCGCCAGGTCGTCGCGCTCGAGCCGCTGAGCGCGCGCGCCGCCGCGGGCCTCGTGCGCGCGCTCGCCGGAGCGGGGGACCGGACCGGCGCGCTCGAGCACGCCCTCGAGTACGGCGCGCGCGTGCGCGCCGAGCTCGGCGCCGAGCCGGATCCGATGGTGGAGGCGCTCGCGCGGGAGCTGCGCGCCGCGCCGGCTCCCGCCGCGCCCCTGGCGGCCGGGCGGCCCGTGTTCACGCCGCCCCCGATGGAGGCCCCGCGGGCCCGGCCGGCAAACTCGGCACGGCCGCGGCGATCCCGTCGGCTGGCGCTCGCCGGAGTCGCGGCCGCGCTCCTCGTCGTCGTCGCGCTCGTGTGGCGATTCGCGCGCAGCCCCGGCGCCGCGGCTGCCACCCACGGCGACGAGGCCACGGTCGCGGTGCTGCCCTTCGAGGTGCGGGCCGCGCCGGCGCTGGGCTATCTCGGCGAGGCGCTCGCCGAGCTCCTCACCACCGGCCTCGACGGGGCGGGCGAGCTGCGCACGGTGGACCCGCGCGCCGTGGCGAGCTGGGCCGCGCGCCGGCACGACGCTCCCCTCGACTCCTCCGACGGCGCCGCCGCCGCGGCGCAGCTCGACGCTGACCTCTTCGTCCTGGGCGACGTGGTCGAGAGCGGGGGCCACCTCCGCGTGCGCGCCGCGCTCTATCGCCGCGCCGGCACCGCCGCGGGCGCCGCCGCCGGCGCTCCCGTCGCCCGGGCGACGGCCGAGGGCACGGTGGCCGAGCTCTTCGCGGTGGCGGACCGGCTCGTGGCGCAGCTCGCCGCCGGGCGGCTCGAGGGCGACCGGCTCACCCGCGTGGCCGCGACCAGCACGACATCGCTCCCGGCGCTCAAGGCCTACCTCGCCGCCGAGCGCGACCGTGCGGCCGAGCGCTACGCCGAGGCGGTCGCGGGCTACGAGGCGGCGGTGCGGGCGGACTCCACCTTCGCGCTCGCCTACTATCGGCTGAGTCTCGCCGCCGAGCTGGCGGGCCGCGACTCGCTCGCCGAGCGGGCGGCGGCCCGGGCGCTCGCGCACGCCGGCCGGCTCTCGCCCCACGACCGCCAGCTCGTCGCCGCCCACGCCGCGGCGCGCGCCGGCGAGCACGAGCGCGCCGAGGGGCTCTACCGGGAGATCGTCGACGACTACCCGGACGACCGCGAGGCGTGGTTCCAGCTCGGCGAGCTCCTCTTTCACACCGGTCCCCTCTACGGCCGCTCGGCGACCGAGTCGCGCGAGGCGTACGAGCACGTGCTGCAGCTCGACCCCGACGACCAGGAGTCGCTGGTGCATCTCGCGCGCGTCGCGTTCCTCGAGGGGCGGCGCGCGGAGGTGGACTCCCTGCTGCGGCGGGTGCTGGCGCTCGGCCCCGACGCGGAGGTGCTCGAGCTACGCGCCTTCCGCGCCTTCGCGCTGAGCGACCGCGAGGGCTACAAGCGCGCCACGCGCGAGCTGCTGGGCTCGGCTCCCACCGTGACCGACGTCTCCGCGCTCCAGGTGGCCGTGGTGCTCGACGATCTCGAGGGCTCCGAGCGCTTCGCGCGGACCCTCGTGCAGCGCGGCCGCTCGCCCGCGGTGCAGGCGCTCGGGCGGCGCACGCTCGCGCGGCTCGCCGTGGCGCGTGGGCGCTGGAGCGAGGCGGCGGCCCAGCTCGCCGCGGTGTCGCCGGCCGACTCCGTCTCCGTGCTCGAGCTGCACTCGCTCGTCGCGGCGCTCCCGTTCCTCGCGCTCCCGCGTGTCGAGGTGGCGGCGATCCGCGATCGCCTCCGCGCGTGGCACCCCGCCGCGGCGAGTCCGGCGGAGGAGACTCACAGCGCGGCGCACGCGGGCCTCCATCCGCTCCTCCGGCTCCACCGCCTGGGGCTCCTCGACGTCGCGCTCGGCGACACCGCCGCCGCGCTCGGTCGCGCCGACTCGCTCGCGCGCGGTGCCCGCCCCGGCACGGGCGCCGCGCCCTCCGGCGCCGCGCTCGCGGGGACGCTCGCGGCGAGCGTGCGCGCGCACGTCGCCATCGCGCGGGGCCGTCCCGCCCAGGCGTTGGCGCTCCTCGCGGCGGCCGGCTGGCCGCGCGTGGCCGCGTACGCCGAGGCGGAGGCGCTCGACCGCTTCGCGCGCGCCGAGCAGCTCCGCGCCCTCGGCCGCGACCGCGAGGCGCTCGCCTGGTACGCCACGATCGCCCAGCGCGCCGCCTACGAGCTCCCCTATCTCGCCCCCGCCCACCGCCGCCAGGGCGAGATCTACGAGCGCCTCGGCGACCCGGCGCAGGCGCTCGC
>DASTSO010000117.1:0-160012 GCA_035760645.1 Gemmatimonadales bacterium | reverse complement strand
TCTCCAGTCGCGCGGGCTCGACCTCGCCGCGCCGGAGCGTCTCGGCGACGCCCGGGAAGGCGATGTCGGCATACCCGTTGTCGATGTCCTCGGCGAAGGCGAGGTTGCGCGGGCCGCGGCGGCCCGGGAGCCCGCTGGGGCGCACGAGCTGGGGCTCGACGTCGCGCAGCAGCGCATTGACCGTGGCCAGCGTCGCCGCGGCCGGCGGCTGACTGCCGGCGAGGAGCGAATCGCGCAGCGCGGTGAAGGCCGCGCCGGCCCGCGCGAGGTCGGCGATCGCGGCGTCGAGCGTGTCGAGCGGCAGCGCCGCCTCGTGCGCGTCCGCCGAGCGGTGCAGCGCTTCGGCGGCCGCGGCGAAACGCCGGGCGAGGGCCGGATAGTCGTACGGCAGCACGTCCGCCCCGGCCAGGCGCGCCAGGGCGAGGGCGCTCACTTGTCCCGCGGCGGCGGCGCTGAGGAAGCCGGGGTCGCCGAAGCGGCTCTGGAAGGTCCAGGTGTCGTACGCCGAGTGGTACACGCCGCCCGGGCCGCCGAAGCCGTAGTCGAGCGCGGGGATGCCCATCCCGCCGTAGAACGGCAGGTGGTCGCTCCCGCCGCCGATGTCGCCGACCTCGACGTCGGCCGTATCGGCCACCTTCGCGCGGCGCCGCCAGGCGTCGTAGACCGAGACCGTATCGCCGGGCTGCCGCACCTCGCGCGCGACGTCGCGGATCAGGGCCTGCAGGGTCGCCGTGGCGGAGGCGCCGAAGTACCGGCCGTCGGCCGCGTCGTCCTGATTGATGTAGGCGACGACCCGCCCGCGCAGCGAGTCGCGCATCAGCTCGACCCACTCGGTCGAGCCGACGAGTCCCCACTCCTCCGCGTCCCAGGTGGCGAAGACGAGCGTGCGGCGGGGACCGAGTCCGGCGCGCGCCGCCTCGCCCCAGGCCCGCGCGGCCTCGAGAATGCTCGTGACGCCGCCGACGTTGTCGCGCGCTCCCGGACCCCATGCGTCGCGGTGCCCGCCGATGATGACGATCTCGTCGGGCCACTCGCGCCCGCGGATCACGCCGAAGGTGTTGGTGATCGTCTTCAGCGCGCGCTCGCCGGACTGGTGCCACAGGCCGACCCGCGCGGTGACGCCGGTGCCGCCCACGTGGTAGCGGAAGGGCAGCCCGCCCTGCCACGACTGCGCCGGGATGTCGGGCCCGCCGAGCGGCTCGAGCAGCGCCGAGGCGTTGCGGTAGCCGAGCGGCACGACGGGAATGCGGACCACCGCCATCGAGTCGGAGGGCACGCGCCGGGCGCCGGCGGTGGACGGCCAGCCGGGCGTCGAGGGGTCGCCCTCGCCGTTGAAGACGCTGCCGCGCTGGACGGCGTCGGGGTGGCGCATCGGCCCCTTCGGGTACACGTCGCCCCGCACGTAGCCGTCGTCCGCCGGGTCGGAGTAGAGCAGGAGCGCCGCGGCGCCGCGCCGCTCCGCCTCGCGCGCCTTGATGCCGCGGAAGCTCCGCCCGTAGCGCGCCAGCACGATCTTCCCGCGCACGCTCACGCCGAGCGAGTCGAGCAGCGCGTAGTCGTCGGCCAGCCCGTAGTTGACGTAGACCACCGGCGCGCGCACGTCGCCCGAGCCGGCGGTGCCGTTCATCGCGGGCCAGGGCGGCAGCTTCGTGGTCGGGTCCTGCGGAAGCGCGGGCTCCTCGAGCCGGAAGCGCCGGCGCGTCGGCGTGAGCCGCTCGACGATCGTCGAGTCGGGATAGGGCATGAAGACGCGGAAGTCGGTGCGGCTGGTATCGAGGCCGTACGCGGCCATCTGGCGCAGCACGTATTCGGCGGTGCGCTGCTGCGCCGGGGTGCCCGCGACGTGCGGCACCGCGCTCAGCGTGCGCACATGCGCCGTGGCGTGGGCGCCGTCGGGCACGCCGCGGAGCCGCGCCTCGAGGGCGCGCTCGCGGGCGGCGCCCGAGCCCGTGAAGCCGGTCAGGCGGACGGTGTCCGGCGGGCCCGCCGGCGGCCGGGTCGGCTGCTGGGCGGGGGCGGCGGGGGCCGCCATCGCGGCCAGGGCCAACGTGAGCAGGAGCGTGCGATGCGGCGTGCGATGCACGGCGAGGCCTCGTCGGGGTTCGGCGGTTCGGTGGAACGGCGGGGGTGAATTAAGATTAGTCCGTTCGACGCAGGTCGTCCACGCAGCACGTCCCCTCGCTCAGGAGCTCACGTCGTGTCTCCCTCGAGAACGCTCTTCGCGTCCCTGCTCGCCTCTCTCGCGCTCGGGGCCGCGGTGCCCGCCGCCGCGCAGTCGCGCGCCGCGACGGCCGCCGTGGCCGACACGTCGCCGTTCCGGGCCCTCGATCTGCCGACGCCGAACCTCATCCGCACCGGCGGCGGCATGCCCGGTCCGCGCTACTGGCAGCAGCGGGTGGACTATCGCATCGAGGCGACGCTCGACACGGTCCGCAGGGCGCTCAGCGGCCGCGAGCGGATCGCCTACACGAACAACTCGCCCGACACGCTGCGCTTCCTCTGGCTGCAGCTCGAGCAGAACCTGTTCAACAGCCGGAGCCGCGGCTCCCAGATCTTCGGCCAGGACACGCGCTGGGGGACCGGCGGCGCGGAGGGCGGCTTCACGATCCGGAGCGTGACGCTCGCGCCGGCCGCGGCGCCGGCGCCGAAGGGTCGCGCGGGCGCGAGGGGCGCTCCCGCCGGCGCCGCGGGCACCGCGCTGGCCCACGTCGTGGACGGCACCCTGATGCGCGTCGACCTCGCGCGGCCGCTCGCGCCCGGCGGCCGGGTCGCCGTCGACGTCGTCTACGAGTTCCCCTTCGGCCCCAACGCGAACCGGATGGGGCTCGAGGAGATCGACGGCGGCACGATCTACGAGGTGGCGCAGTGGTATCCGCGGCTCGCCGTGTACGACGACGTGAGCGGCTGGAACACCGTGCAGTACTACGGCCAGGGCGAGTTCTACCTCGAGTACGGCAGCTTCGACGTGCGGCTCACCCTGCCCGCCAACATGCTCGTCGCCGCCACCGGCACGCTCCGGAACCCGGAGGAAGTGCTCACGCCGACCCAGCGCGCCCGGCTCGCGAAGGCGCGCACCAGCGACTCCACCGTGGTCATCCGCGGCGTGAGCGAGGTGAACGACCCGGCGAGCCGCCCCCGCCCCGCCGGCGGGATGCTCACCTGGCACTTCACCGCCGACAGCGTGCGCGACTTCGCCTGGGCCGCCGCCCGCCACTTCGTCTGGGACGCGGCGCGCGCCAACGGCGGGCGCACGCTCGCGCAGAGCTTCTACCCGCCCTCGGCCGACTCGATCTGGAACCAGTCCACGCAGTACGTGCGGTTCGCGATCGAGAACTACGGCCGCTGGATGCGCTACCCCTATCCCGTGGCGATCAACGTCAACGGCGTCGAGGGCGGCATGGAGTATCCCATGATCGTCTTCTGCCACAACCGCACCAACGCCCAGGCGCTCTTCAGCGTCACCGACCACGAGTTCGGCCACACCTGGTGGCCGATGATCGTCGGCAGCAACGAGCGGCTCTATCCGTGGATGGACGAGGGGTTCAACACCTTCCAGAACTACTACAACTGGGAGACGAAGTACCCGGGGCAGCCGAACCGCCGCGGCAACATGCAGGCCTATCTCGACTACCTGAAGAGCCCGGTCGAGAAGCAGCCGCTCATGACGCCCGCCGACCGGCAGGTGGCGCTCGGCCAGACGGCGTACAACAAGCCGGGGCTCGGCCTGCGGCTGCTGCGTGACGTGATCATCGGGCCCGAGCGCTTCGATGGCGCGATGCGGGAGTACGCCCGCCGCTGGGCCTACAAGCACCCGACGCCCGCCGACTGGTTCCGCACCATCGAGGACGTGACCGGCGAGGATCTCGCCTGGTTCTGGCGCGGCTGGTTCTACACCACGGCGACGCTCGATCAGGCGGTGGAGGGGGTACAGCAGAAGACCGATTCGGCGGGGCGCCTCAGGAACGAGATCGTGCTCCGCACCGCGGGCGGGCTGGTCATGCCGGTGCGCGTGCAGGTCACCTTCGACGACGGCTCGGTCGAGAAGCTGGCGCTGCCGGTGGAGGTCTGGTTCGGCGGCGACCGCTACGTCGCCCTGGTGCCGGGCCCGAAGAAGGTGACGGGCGTCGTCCTCGACCCCGACAACGTGATGCCCGACGTGAACCGCGACAACAACCGCTGGGGGACGCCGGCGAAGTAGGCGCCGAGGTCGGGGCGCCCGGCCGACCGGCGTGGCCCCCGCTCAGGGGGCCACGCCGGTCACGTCGAAGATCATCGAGGAGGGGCCCGGGCCGCCGGCGGCGCCCGGGTTGCGGGCGGCGAAGACGTAGCGGCGCCCACCGATGGTGGCGAAGGTGCCGGTATGGAGGCCGCCACTGCCGTTGTTCCCACCGCCCGGTACCGGGACGAACGCGATGCGCACGGGCTTCACCGGGTTCGCGAGACTGTAGAGGTAGAGCCCCTCGGCCGCGTCCGTCCCGCGTTCGGTGGTGACGAGGAGGTACTTGCCGTCGGCGCTGACCTCGTCGTCGCTCACGGTGCCGATGCCCTCGAACGTCACGGAGTCGGCGAGCGCCGGCGCGCCACTCGCGTCGAGCTTCCACACGTACAGCACGTTGCCGGGCACGACCGCGCCCTTCACGCCGCGATTGCCCCACGTGCCGGTATAGGCGTAGCCGTTCTGCACCCAGAGATCCGAGCTGAAGCGTGCGGGGACGTTGCCCCCGCCGGCGAGCTTCGTGAAGGCGCCCGCGGCGTACCGGAGCTGGTAGAAGCCGCTCAGCATGTCGCTCGCGTAGAGGGAGCCGGCGCCGGGACCACTCTCGACGAGCTGGACGCCCCAGGTGAAGGTGCCCCCCGCCCCGCCCGGCTGGAGCCGCGCGAGGATCCGGTTCGAGAGATCGCCGCTCAGCGTGCCCGAGACGTCGATCGCGACCACGCCCGCGTTGTACCACGCGGCATACAGGATCTGCGCCGGCTCGTCCATCCAGAAGTTGTGGACGCCGGCGCCCTCGATGTGGACGAAGCCCACTTCCTTCGGATTGGCCAGGTCCGAGACGTCGACGACGTGGATGTCGCCCGACGCGGCTCCGCCGATTCCGGTGGTCGGGCCCTCCTGCCCGATGAAGAGGTAGCGCTGCTCGCCCGTGACCGGGTTGTGGAACCACCACCCGTTGTGCACGTTCGGCCCGCCGAGGGAGCCCTGGCTGCTGGTGACGAGCTGGCTCACCAGCTTCGGGCTCGCGGGACTCCCGCCCCGCATTCCGTTCCCCACATCGTAAATGTAGACCCCGCTGTTCCACGCGAAGAGGAACGCGAGCCCGCCGCGCACGTAGGTGTCGTGCAGCCCGTACTGCGGCGGGATCGGCAGCTCGGCCGCGAGTGTCACGGTACCGCCGCCGGGGCCTCCGATGGTCCCGCCGTCCGGCGCGGTGCCGCCGTCGCCGCATGCCGCGCCGAGCGCGGCCGCGGCGAGGGCGAGCAGCGGGGCGGTCCCGCGCCGCACCGGGCTCACAGGCCGCCGTCGCCGCCGCCCGAGGACGGCACGTTCGCGGTGAAGGTCACGGAGGACACCTTCAGGCCCGGCACGCTGGCGGTCAGCGTCTGCGACTTCTCCTTGGGACCGAGGACCCACTGGGTCGCCGTCTGGCCGTCCGCGCTGGTGCGCGTGGTGCCGGCGGCGGTGCCCCCGGCGTTGGCGTTCCACTGGACCGTGACATTCTCGACCGGCCGGTCTCCCGCGTCCAGGACCTGGACCCGGATCGAGTCGCCGACCGCACTGCCCAGCTGCCCCGTGAGCGTGAGCGGAGTGACGGGGACGAGCTTGGCGGCGACGTTGCTGTTGTCGGTGCTGTTGCACGCCGCGAGCAGCAGGAGGGCCAGGGCCGGCAGCGCTCGGAACGTCATGGGCATGATGGTCTCCTCGAGGGTGAAGGCGGCGCTCAGGGGTGGTGCGTGTGGAGGGGGGCGGCGGACTCGCGCCCGCCCGCCTCCTCGGCCGCCGCGCCGTAGCGGCCCATGCGGTGGTGCATCGGTGCGCCGAGGCCGAGGCGCACGCCGACGGTCGCGCCCCAGAAGCGCGAGCGCCCGTAGAATGACGCGGGGTCGAAGCCGGCGGCCGCGAGCGAGGTCACACGGCCGAGGGCGACCTCGACGAACGGCGTGAAACGCAGCGACGCGGCCGGTCCGGTCAGATCCACGTCCCAGCCGACCGTGTGGATCGTCCAGCGCGTCGTGGCGAGGATCGCGTCGTCCAGGTGCGGCCGGAGCGACCGGAACAGATCGAGCGTCCGCTCCTCCTCCGGCCGCTCGGTGCGCTCGAACCGGTAGTGGAGACGATGACGGCCGCCGCGCCATGCACTTTCGGCGAGGAAGCCATCGTACGTGAGGACGCCGGCTACCTCGTGGGTGCGCGCCCACTCGACCTGCGCCTCGACCGGATGGCCGGCGACGGCGCGGCTCCAGTGTCCCGAGACGCTCCACTTGGTCTGGGTCGGTCCCGCCCCGGGCCGGTGCTCGGGCGACTTCACCCGGGCACGCGAGCCCTGCAGCTCGAGCCCCGCCAGCGGCCACACGCTGAGCCGGGCCGACCACGAGTCGCCGAAGCGCGCCAGACGGGGCCACTCGGTCGGGCGCTCCGGCTCGTCGCCGTTGAAGAGCCCGGCCTCGAGCCCCAGGGGTCCGGCGCGGACCGCCGCGATCGCCACGGCGCGCTCGAGGATCTGGGAGAGGTGGTGGTCCACCGGGTAGGCGAACGAGGGGCGCACCATCGGGTCGTCGGTGCCGAAGGGCGCGAATCCCTTCCCCACGCTCGCCGACAGGCGCGCCGGGCCCAGCGCGGTCGCCCCCGTCAGCATGAGCTCGTGGACGTAGGTGTGCGGGTGCCGCCGATCGACGAAGCCCTCGCCCCAGGCGCCCATCGTGAGCTCGCCGTCGGGGATCGCGAGCCCCTCGAAGTCGAAGGTGCCGAGGGCCGTGAGGCGGCCGCCCGGCGCGGCCGCATGCAGAGAGACGATCGGCTGCGCGACGCCCAGGTCGGCCGCGGTGCCGCCGCCGGGGACGGCGTCGCTGCCGGTGAGATACGGGATGGCCTGGGCGCCGAGCCGGACGGTGGCACGCTGCGCCGCCAGCGGGCCGGCCGTCAGGCAGCCCAGGAGGAGGCCGCCGGCCCACCGAGCGAGACGGCCCGCGCCCCCGGGAGACTGGGGGCGCGGGCCGCGTGCGGCTGCCGGAGAGCCGGGGATCACTCGCGGACCTTGAGCCCCGCCGAGATGAAGTCGCGGTTCATCCGCGTGATGGTGTCGATGCTGATCTCCTTCGGGCACGCCTCCATGCACTCGCCGAAGAGGGTGCAGTGGCCGAAGTCCTCGAGATCCATCTGCCTCACCATGCTGAGGGCGCGGCGGTAGCGCTCCGGCTGGCCCTGCGGCAGGAGGCCGAGATGCGTGATCTTGGCCGCCGTGAAGAGCGAGGCCGAGCCGTTCGGGCAGGCGGCGACGCAGGCGCCGCAGCCGATGCACTGGGCCGCGTCCATGGCGTCGTCCACCGCGTCCTTGGGGATCGGGAGCGCGTTGGCGTCCTGGGCCGCCCCGGTGCGCACCGACACGTAGCCGCCGGCCGCGATGATGCGGTCGAAGGCGCTGCGGTCCACGCAGAGGTCCTTCATCACCGGGAACGCCCGGGCGCGCCAGGGTTCGATGTAGATGACGTCGCCGTCCTTGAAGCTCCGCATGTGGAGCTGGCAGGTGGCGGTGCCCTTCATCGGCCCGTGCGCGACGCCGTTGATCATGAGACTGCACGAGCCGCAGATGCCTTCGCGGCAGTCGTGGTCGAAGGCGATCGGCTCCTCGCCGCCCTCCTGGAGGCGCTCGTTGAGGACGTCGAGCATCTCGAGGAAGGACATGTCGGGGCTGATGTCCCCGACCTGGTAGGTGACCAGGCGCCCCTCGGCCGACGGCGTCGGCTGCCGCCAGACGTGCAGGGTGAGGTTCATCGTGCCGGCCATTACTTGTAGCTCCGGGTAGCGAGCGGGACGTATTCGAAGGTGAGCGGCTCCTTGTCCAGCTTCGGCGCGTGGAGGTCGCCCGTGTAGCTCCAGGCGGCGACGTAGGCGTACTCGTCGTCGTTGCGCTTGGCCTCGCCGTCCTCGGTCTGGTACTCCTCGCGGAAGTGCCCGCCGCAGGACTCGTTGCGGTGCAGCGCGTCGATGCACATCAGCTCGGCGAGCTCGAAGAAGTCGGCCACCCGGCCGGCCTTCTCGAGCGCCTGGTTGATGTTCGCGTCCGCCCCGGGCACCCGTACGCTGCGCCAGAACTCCTCCCGCAGCTGCGGGATGATCCGGAGCGCCTCCTGGAGGCCCTCGGCGGTGCGGGCCATGCCGCACTTGTCCCACATGAGCTGGCCCAGCTCGCGGTGGAAGCTGTCCACCGTGCGGGTGCCGTTCAGCGAGAGGAGCTTCTTCGTGCGCTGCTCGACCTCGGCCACCGTCTCGCGGAACTCGGGCAGGTCGGTCGTCACCGGCGGCAGCTTCGTGCTCGCCAGGTAGTCGCCGATCGTGAGCGGGATGACGAAGTAGCCGTCGGCGAGGCCCTGCATGAGCGCGCTCGCCCCCAGGCGGTTCGCGCCGTGGTCGGAGAAGTTGGCCTCGCCGATCACGTGGAGCCCGGGGATCGTGCTCATCAGGTTGTAGTCCACCCAGAGCCCGCCCATCGTGTAGTGCGGCGCGGGGTAGATCCGCATCGGCACCTTGTACGGGTTCTCGTCGGTGATCCGCTCGTACATCTCGAAGAGGTTGCCGTAGCGCTCGCGGATCTTCTCCTCGCCCAGGCGCTTGATGGCGTCGGCGAAGTCGAGGTAGACGCCGCGCCCGCCGGGCCCGACGCCGCGGCCGGCGTCGCAGGCCTCCTTCGCCGCGCGGCTCGCGATGTCGCGCGGGGCGAGGTTGCCGAAGCTCGGGTACTTCCGCTCGAGGTAGTAGTCGCGCTCCGCCTGCGGGATCTCGTTCGGCGGCCGCTTGTCCTTCGGGTCCTTCGGCACCCAGACGCGCCCGTCGTTGCGGAGCGACTCCGACATCAGCGTGAGCTTCGACTGATGGTGCCCGCTCTGGGGGATGCAGGTCGGGTGGATCTGCGTGTAGCAGGGGTTGGCGAAGGCCGCGCCGCGCTTGTGCGCGCGCCAGATCGCCGTGCAGTTCGAGCCCTTGGCGTTGGTCGAGAGGAAGAAGACGTTGCTGTACCCCCCGGTGCCGAGGATGACGGCGTCGGCCGCGTGGGCCTCGATCTTCCCCGTCACCATGTCGCGCACCACGATGCCGCGCGCCCGGCCGTCCACGACGACGAGGTCGAGCATCTCGGTGCGCGGGTACATCGTCACGCCGCCTTTGGCGATCTCCTTCTCGAGCGCCTGGTAGCAGCCCAGCAGGAGCTGCTGGCCCGTCTGGCCGCGGGCGTAGAAGGTGCGCGAGACCTGCGCGCCGCCGAAGGAGCGGTTGTCGAGGAGCCCGCCGTACTCGCGCGCGAAGGGCACGCCCTGCGCCACGCACTGGTCGATGATGTTGACGCTGATCTGCGCGAGCCGGTAGACGTTGGCTTCGCGCGAGCGGAAGTCGCCGCCCTTCACCGTGTCGTAGAACAGCCGGTAGATCGAGTCGCCGTCGTTCTGGTAGTTCTTGGCGGCGTTGATGCCGCCCTGGGCGGCGATCGAGTGCGCCCGGCGCGGCGAGTCCTGGAAGCAGAAGCACTTCACCTGGTAGCCCAGCTCGCTGAGCGTCGCCGCGGCGGCGCCGCCGGCGAGTCCCGAGCCCACCACGATGACCGTGTGCTTCCGCTTGTTGGCGGGGTTCACCAGCTTCATCTCGAAGCGGTGCCGGTCCCACTTCTGCTCGATCGGCCCCGCGGGGATCTTCGAACGCAGTTCCATGCCTTTCGCTCTCCGAGACCGGCGACTAGCGGAGGAGCCCGGCGAACACCGCCACCGGGACGAGAGTGAACCCGAGCCAGACGATGGCGGCCAGCGCCAGCGCCGCGGCCCGCTTGAGCGGGTGGTGCGTCGGCGCCGCCACGCCCAGCGTGCGCACGCTGCTCCACAGCCCGTGGTAGAGGTGGAAACCGAGCGCGATCATCGCGACGACGTAGACCAGCACCCAGAGCGGGTTGCCGAAGGCCTTCTGCAGGTTCCCGTAGACGTCGCCCACGGCGTAGGTGGGGTCGATCGTCAGCGTGGTGAACTGCAGGATGTGCACGATGACGAAGAGCAGGATGATCACGCCGCCGATGCGGATCGTGCGCGCGGCGAAGGTGCTCACCTGCGGCTCGCGCTTCGCGTAACCGATCGGGCGCGCGGCCTGCTTGCGCCGCGTGAGCGCGACGGCCGCCCAGACGTGGAGCACCACCGCCACGAGCAGGATGGCGCGCAGTCCCCAGAGCGCCTCGCTCAGCGGGCCGTGGAGCATCGCGGCGTAGTTGTTGATCTTCTCGGGGCCGGCGAAAACCTGCAGGTTCCCGATCATGTGCAGGATCACGAATCCCACCATGATCAGGCCCGTGGCGGCCATGATCACCTTCTGTCCGATCGTCGAGCGGAGGAAGCCCCGCATTGTGTCGCGTGCCTCGTCGGGTTCGGGAGTGTGTTGCGTCTGCGTCGGAGGAGGGGCGTCACGTGCACGGGGCCTCCGGAACGATTCCGGAGGCCCCGCGGCTGGTCAGCCCATCTGCTTCACGACCTCGATCATGCCCTTCACCTGGTCGGCCGACTTGTGGAGCGCCGCGCGCTCCTCGGCCGAGAGCTCGATCTCGACAATCCGTTCGAGCCCCTGCCGGCCCAGCTTGACCGGCACGCCGCAGAAGACGTCCGTGAGCCCGAACTCGCCCGTGAGCCAGGCCGAGCACGGCAGGATGCGCTTCTTGTCGAGCGCGATCGCCTCGACCATCTGCACCGCCGCGGCGCTCGGTGCGTAGTAGGCCGAGCCGGTCTTCAGGAAGCTCACGATCTCGGCCCCGCCGTTGCGGGCGCGGTCGACGATCCGGTCGAGCCTGGCGCGGTCGATGAGCTGGGTGACGGGGATGCCCGAGACGGTGGTGTAGCTGATGAGCGGGACCATCGTGTCGCCGTGGCCGCCCAGCACCATCGCCTGGATGTCCTCGACCGAGACGTCCATCGCCTCGGAGAGGAACATGCGGTAGCGCGCCGTGTCGAGCACGCCCGCCATGCCGATCACCCGCTCGCGCGGGAAGCCCGAGGCCTGCATCGCGACGTAGCACATCACGTCGAGCGGGTTCGAGACGACGATGATGATGCTCTGCGGGGCGACCCTGGCGATCTGCTCGGCCACCGAGCGCACGATGCCGGCGTTGGTCTTCACGAGATCGTCGCGGCTCATCCCCGGCTTGCGCGCGATGCCGGCGGTGACGACGAAGAGCTCCGCGTCGCGGGCTTCCTCGTAGCCCTGGCTGCCGTAGACCCGCGTGTCGAAGCCCTCGATCGGGCCCGACTGCCACTGGTCGAGCGCCTTCCCCTGCGGGACGCCCTCGGCCACGTCGATCATGACCACCGTGCGCGCCAGGTTCTTCTCGGCCAGCCGCTGGGCCGCCGTGGCGCCCACGTTGCCCGCGCCCACCACCGCAACTTTCTGAAGCATCAGCGTGCGTTCCGTCGTCCGGGGTGAATGAGAGTGCCAGTTCCAGAACAGCGCCGCAATCTATTCGGGGTCGCCCGCGCGAGCCAACCCCGTCACCCGCCCGCCCCGCCGAACACGCCGAACACGCCGAACGGCGACTGGTTCGGTCGGGGATCCTCCCGGGCGCCGTCGCCCGAGGCGCGAACCGCGGCGCGCTACCCGCCGCGCGTGTGCATCTCGCGGTGCGGATCGGCCCGGAGCCCCGCGATCTGGTAGAGGGCGCCGCGCTCACCGGCGGTCGCGCGCCGCTCGGCGCCCCGGTCGGTGCGTGCCGTCCAGACCTCGCGCACCAGCGCGGCGAGCGCCGCGTCGTCCGCCCCGGCGCGCAGCGACGCACGCAGATCGACGCCGCGCTCGCCGTAGAGGCAGGTGAACCAGACGCCGTCGGCCGTGACGCGGCTGCGGTCGCAGCGCCGGCAGAAGGGCGCCGTGGTCGAGGCGACGATCCCGAAGACCTGCCCCGCGCACGTCCGGAACCGCTCCGCCGGCGCCGCCGGATCGCCCGCGTCCGGCAGCGCCTCGACCGGCCCGTGTCGCGCCGCGAGCCGCGCCAGGATCTCGGCCCGCGAGACGACCTGTTCGAGCGACCAGCCGGTCGCGCCGCCGACGTCCATGTACTCGATGAAGCGGAGCTCCGCCTCGTGCGCCCGCGCGAAGGCGAGGAGGTCGTCGAGTTCGTCCTCGTTGACGCCGCGCACGATCACGGCGTTGAGCTTGAGCCCGCGAAACCCGGCGGCCCGCGCCGCCGCGATGCCGCGCAGCACGTCGGCGTGCCGCGGGCTCCGCGCGTCGCGCAGCATGCGCTCGGGGCGCAGGGTGTCGAGACTCACCGTGAGGCGGCCGAGCCCGGCCGCGCGGAGCGCGGGGGCCTGGTCGGCGAGGAGCACGCCGTTGGTCGTGAGGGCGAGGTCGAGTCCGGGGGCGATGGCCGCGAGCCGCGCCACGAGGGCCGGCAGCTCGCGCCGCAGGAGCGGCTCGCCGCCGGTGAGCCGCAGCTTCCGCACGCCGAGCGACACGAACACGCGAGCCACGCGCTCGAGCTCCTCGAAGGTGAGGATCGACTCGCGCGGCAGCCACGCGTACTCCGCCTCGGGCATGCAGTAGTGGCAGCGGAGATTGCAGCGGTCGGTCACCGAGAGCCGCAGCGCGCCGAGCCTTCGTCCGAGCCGGTCGACGGGCACCGTCACGGCGACACGCCCGCCGCCGCCGTCGGGTCCACCCACGCGACCGTGCCGTCGGCGTAGAACTCCCGCTTCCAGATCGGCACGCGCCGCTTCACCTCCTCGATCACCCAGCGGCAGGCGGCGAAGGCCGCCTCCCGGTGGGCCGCCGCAGCCACGACGGCCACCGCGGTCTCGCCGATCGCGAGCGGCCCGAGGCGGTGCGCGAGCGCCACGGCCGCGGGCCAGCGTCCTTCCGCCTCGGCGACGATCTCGGCGCACACGACCTCCGCCATCGGCGCGTAGGCCGAGTATTCGAGGCGCAGGACCACGCGGCCCGCGTGGTGGTCGCGCACGAGTCCGAGGAAGGTGGCGATCCCGCCGCGATCGGGCGCGGCGACCGCCGCGAGCAGCGTCGCGAGGGCGGTCGCATCGATGGGCGCGTCGGTGAGATGCGGCATGGGCGACCGAGCGGTCTCAGCCGCCCGCAAGCGGCGGCAGCAGCGCCACTTCGTCCCCTTCCGCGAGCACGGTCTCGAGCGGCTGCTGGCGGAGGTTGACGGCGAGGAGCGGGCGTGCGGGAAGCCGCTCGCCGCCCGGACGGGCCCGGAGCGCGGCGACGACGTCGGCCGCGGTCACCCGCCCCGCGCCTCGGGCCGCGGGCACGCGAAGGTCGAGCCGCTCGCAGCCGAGCAGCTCGGCATAGCGGGCGAAGAGCAGCACTCGAACGGTGAGGACGGCGGGGATGGAAGTCGTCATGCTGCCAAAAGCAGCGGGGCCGCACACGAGCGGTGCGGCCCCGTTCGCCGGGTCGGCCGGCTCACAGCCCTTCGTGCGCGGGCGCGGGCTGCTCGGCGGGCTCGGCCGCAGTGGGGCCCGCGTCTTCGGCGTCCGCGACCAGCGCGCGCAACTCCTTGCTGGGCTTGAAGACCGGCACCGGCCGCGCGGCCACCTCGACCGGATCGCCGGTGCGCGGGTTGCGGGCCATGCGGGTCTTGCGCCGCCGGATCTTGAAGGTCCCGAACCCGCGGACCTCGATGTTCTGCTGATCGCGCAGGGCGTCCTTGACCGCCTCGAGGAAGGCGTCCACCACCCGGGCGCAGTCCTTCTTGGAGATCATCGGGCCCGACGTACGGGCGATCGAGGCGGTTACCTGTTCAACCAGATCGGCCTTGGTCATGCATCCCCCAGGAGGGTCTCTGTAGGCGGGTGCCAGGACGCTGCTACCAAGGCCGATGATACGGGCTTAAGTGTTGAGTGTCAAGAGCTTGCCTTATCGGGCATCCCCATCGAGCGCAGGAACTCGCCGAAGTGCGGGAAGGCGTCGTGCGGGCCCGGCGCGGCCTCCGGGTGATACTGCACGGCGAAGATCGGCAGCTCGCGATGGCGGAGGCCCTCGACGGTGCCGTCGTTCAGGTTCAGATGCGTCACCTCGAGCTCCGGCGCCCCGGGGATGCCGCGCTCGTCGCCCACGACGGCGAAGCCGTGGTTCTGGGTCGTGATGAGCACGTGGCCCTGCCGCACGTCGCGCACCGGGTGGTTGCCGCCGCGATGCCCGTAGGGCAGCTTCGCCGTGCGGCCGCCGTAGGTCAGGCCGATGAGCTGGTGCCCGAGGCAGATGCCGAACGTCGGGAGCCCCGTGGAGGTGAGATCCCGGATCGTGTCGAAGGCGTAAGTGACGGCAGCGGGGTCACCTGGACCGTTCGAGAGGAAGAGCCCGTCGGGCTGGAGCTCGCGTACCTTCGCCGCGGGGGTGCCGGCCGGGACCACGGTGACGCGGCAGCCCGTCTCGACCAGCATCCGCACGATGTTGCGCTTCATCCCGAAGTCGTAGGCGACGACGTGGGGCCCGCGGCCCTCGCTCTCGAAGGCGGCCACACTCGCCCGCGAGGCGAGGTCGAGCCCCTCCATCGAGGGCGAGGCGCGGAGCCGGTCGACGAGCGCCTGATCGGGCTCCCTGCCCTCGGCGATCACCCCGCGCATCGCGCCGCGCTCGCGCAGATGGCGCGTGAGGCGGCGGGTGTCGACGCCCTCGATCACCGGGATCCCGGCGTCGCGGAGCCAGTCGCCCAAGCCGAGGGTGGCGCGGTAGTTGGAGGCGCGGCGCGCGAGCTCGCGCACCACGACGCCGCTCACCTGCGGCCGCCCCGACTCCATGTCCTCGGGGTTCACGCCGTAGTTGCCGATCATCGGCGCCGTCATCACGACGATCTGGCCGAGATAGCTGGGATCGGTGAACGTCTCCTGATAGCCCGTCAGGTTGGTCGTGAAGACGACCTCGCCGAAGGCGGGATCGCAGCTCCACGGCGCAGTCCCGGCGTACCAGGTGCCGTCCTCGAGCAACACAAAGGCGGGGCGATCGGTCACCGATTCACCCCGCCGTCGCGTCCTGCAGTCACGTCGGAACCGTCCAGGTTACTTGTTCGGGGCGGGCGTCGCCGGGGCGGTCGGCGCCGGGGCCGTCGGGGCCGTCGGGGCCGCTTCGCCGGCCGGCGGCGTCGTCTGGAGCGGGAGCGGGCTCGCCGGGGCCGGGGCGACCGGCGACTGCTGCAGCTTCCGCTGGATCGAGCTCTGCGCCGGGCCGCGGTTGGCCGACATCACCGAGAGAATCAGCGAGAGCACGAGGAAGATCCCGCCGGTCCACCAGGTGGCCTTGGTCAGGATCGTCACCGTCTGCCGCCCGCCGAGCGCCTCCGTCGTGGGACCGCCCATGGAGGCGAGACCACCGCCGGTGCCGGCCTGCAGCAGGACGGCGACCGCCAGCACGAGGGCGTCGATGATGAGGAGCGTGAGCAGCACGTAGAACATCGGTGTCGATCTCCCGGGGACTCGGTGGCCGGCGCCAGGAATAGGCCCGGCCTAGCCTTGAAGAGTAACGGCCCGCCGCGGCGTGGTCAACCGAAGCCGACGATCGCGGCCCAGACCTCGGGGTCCAGGCTCGCCCCGCCCACCAGGACGCCGTCCAGCTCCTCTTCGGCCAGCAGCGCCAGGGCGTTGCCCGCGTTGACGCTCCCGCCGTAGAGGATGGGGATCCGCTCGCGGGCGCCCCGGATCTCGAGCTCGCGGCGGATCACCCGGTGGACCGCGGCCGCGTCCCCGGGCGTGGCGTTCCGGCCGGTGCCGATCGCCCAGACCGGCTCGTAGGCGATCACGAGCCGGTGCAGCTCCTCCGCCGCGAGCCCGTCGAGCCCGGCGGCGAGCTGCCGCAGCACCACCTCGTCGGTGCGGCCGGCCTCGCGCTCGGTGAGCTGCTCGCCCACGCAGAGCACCGGGGTGAGCCCCGCCCGCGCGAGCGCCGCGACCTTGCGGCCGGTCTCCGCGTCGGTCTCGCCGAAGACGTGCCGTCGCTCGGAGTGGCCGACGAGCGCGGCCGTCGCCCCGACCTCCTCGATCATCGCGATCGAGAGCTCGCCGGTGAAGGCGCCCTTCGGCTCGGCCGAAACGTTCTGCGCGCCGATGCGCACGTCGCCGCGGCCGCGGAAGGCGTTGGCCGTCGCGGCGATGGAGACCGCGGGCGGGAAGAACCACAGCTCCCGGCCCGGGCGCGGGCCCACCAGCTCCTGGAACTTCTCCGCGTAGCGGCGGGCCGCCGCGGGCCCGTGGTGCAGCTTCCAGTTGGCGGCGTAGATGAGGTGCCGGGGCATCGGGGCTCAGGCCTCGTCGAGGGCCGCGACGCCCGGGAGCTCCTTCCCCTCCAGGAACTCGAGCGAGGCGCCGCCGCCGGTGGAGACGTGGGTCATGCGGTCCTCGACCCCGGCGGCCGCGACCGCGGCGGCGGAGTCCCCGCCCCCGACGACCGTGGTGGCGCCGCGTCCCGTGGCCGCCGCCATCGCGCGCGCGACGGCGAGGGTGCCCTGGTCGAACGGCGGCGTCTCGAAGACGCCCATCGGGCCGTTCCAGACGATCGTCCGCCCCTGCTCGATGCGGGCGGCGAAGTCCTGCTCGGTCATGGGACCGATGTCGTACATCGCCCAGCCGGCCGGGATGGCGTCGCGCTTGACGACCCGCACCTCGGTGTCGCTCGCGAGCTGCCGGCCGATCCGCGCGTCGCTCGGCAGGACGAGCTTGCGGCCCGCCTTCTCGATCAGCGCCTTCGCCATCGCGAGCCGGTCCTCCTCGACCAGGCTGGTGCCGGTCTCGAGCCCCATGGCGCGGAAGAAGGTGCAGGCCATCGCCCCGCCGATGAGGATCTCGTCCACCTTCGGCAGGAGCGCCTCGATGAGGTCGATCTTGCCGCTGATCTTGGCGCCGCCCATCACGGAGACGAAGGGCCGCTCGGGGTGGGTGAGCGCGTCGCCCAGGTACTGCAGCTCCTTCTGCATCAGGAAGCCCGAGACCGCGGGCTTGAGGAGCCGCGCGACGCCCTCCGTGCTCGCGTGCGCGCGGTGCGCGGAGCCGAAGGCGTCGTTCACGTAGAGGTCGCCGAGCCGCGCGAACTTCGCGGCGAGCTCGGGGTCGTTCTGCTCCTCGCCGGGGTAGAAGCGGGTGTTCTCGACCACGGCGATGCCGCCGCGCGGGAGCCGCTTCGTCGTCTGCACCGCGTCGTCCGCGAGGGGATCCGCGATGAACGTCACCGGCGTCCCCAGCCGCCGCTCGAGCTCCGTGGCGACGGGGCGCATCGAGTACTTCGGATCGGGCCCGCCCTTGGGCCGGCCCAGGTGCGACATCAGCACGACGCGGGCGCCCTTGTCGCGCAGCCAGCGGATCGTGGGCAGGGCGGCCTCGATGCGCGTCGCGTCGGTCACCCGCCCGTCCTTCAGCGGGACGTTGAAGTCCACCCGCACCAGGGCGCGCTGCCCCTCGAGCGAGCGGCGTCCGTCGAAGGCGTTGACCTGGTCGAGCGACTCGAGGGTGCGCTTCACAGCCGCGCTCCCATGTAGCGGAGGAGGTCGACGCAGCGCGCCGAGTAGCCCATCTCGTTGTCGTACCAGCTCGTCACGTTGACGAGGGTGCCGTCCACCACGTTCGTCGAGAGCGCGTCCACCGTGCTCGAGGCGAGGTTGCCGATGTAGTCCACCGACACCAGCGGCTCGTCGCTCACGAAGAGGACGCCCTTGAGGGCGCCCGCCGCGGCCTCGCGGAACTTGGCGTTCACCTCGTCGGCGCTCGTCGCGCGGTCCACCACGCAGCTCAGCGCGACGGTCGAGACGTCGGGCGTCGGGACGCGGAGCGCGATGCCGTCGAGCTTCCCCTTCACCTCGGGGATGACCAGGCTCGTGGCCTTCGCTGCGCCGGTCGTGGTCGGGATGATCGAGATCGCCGCGGCGCGGGCCCGGCGGAGGTCCTTGTGCGGCAGGTCGAGAATCTGCTGGTCGTTGGTGTAGCTGTGCACCGTGGTCATGTAGCCGCGCTGGAAGCCGAAGGCATCGCGGACGACCTTGACGAGCGGCACGAGGCAGTTCGTCGTGCAGCTCGCGTTGGAGACGATCGTGTGCTTGGCGGGATCGTACTTCTCGTGGTTCACGCCGTAGACGATCGTGATGTCCTCCTTCTTCGCCGGCGCGCTGATGACGACCTTCTTCGCGCCCGCCGTGACGTGCGCGCGCGCCTGGTCGGCGTCGGTGAAGCGGCCGGTGGACTCGAGGACGATGTCCACGCCGAGGTCCTTCCACGGCAGCTTGGCCGGATCCTTTTCGCTGAGGACCTTCATCTCGTCGCCGTTGACGACGATGGCGCCCTCGCGCGCCTCGACCGTGCCCCGGAACTTGCCGTGGACCGAGTCGTACTTGAGCAGGTGCGCCAGGGTCTTCGTATCGGTCAGGTCGTTGACCGCGACGAAGTCGATGTCGGTGACGCCGGCGAGCTGTGCCGCGCGGACGACGTTGCGGCCGATGCGGCCGAATCCGTTGATGCCGACCTTGATAGCCATGCGCGCTCCTTTATGTCGAGGCTCCGAATCCGTGTTCGATCCACCCGTCTGCCCGTCTAGCTGCCATGCACCACCGGCAGCGGCGCCCGCGCGAACGTCACCGCCTGCACCTCGGTCGCGCCGCCCGCGACGAGCGCCTCCGCCGCCGCCACGAGCGTGGCGCCCGTGGTGAAGACGTCGTCCACCAGGACGCAGCGCGCCGGGACCGGCCCCCTCGCGCGGAACGCCCCCGCCACGTTCGCCCGCCGCTGCTCCGGCGCGAGCGCCGTCTGCGTGCGCGTCTCGCGCGCGCGGCCGAGACAGTCGGCCACGCGGCCGCCGGTGCGCTCGGCCAGCGCCTGCGCGAGGCGCTCGCTCTGATTGTAGCCCCGCGCCCGCCGGCGGCGCGCGCCGAGCGGTATCGGTACCAAGGATAGCCCCCCGGTCAATGGCGCGAGGCCCCGCATCGCGTCGGCGAGACTTCCGGCGACGCGCCACCAGCCGCCGTACTTGAGGGCGTGCACCGCCTCGCGCGCCCCGCCGGTGAGCCACACGGCGCTGCGCGCGCAGGCGAGGGCCGCGGGCCACTCGGCGCAGATCCGGCACGCGACCCCCTCGAGCACCGGCTGGCCGCAGCGCGCGCAGAAGGGCGGCGTCACCCGCGCCCAGCGCGAGCGGCAGACGCCGCAGACGAGCGGCTCGTCGCCCGTCTCGCCGAGCACGGCCTGGCAGATGAGACACTCGGCCGGCATGAGCCGGCGCTCGAGGCCGCGCAGCGCCGCGCGCCACGGGGCCGGGACGAGCGTCTCGAGCGCCGCCCCGTAGGGGCGCACCGAAGCTACCGGCGACACCGGCGTCACCCGCCTCCGCCCGACGCCGCGGCCCGGCGCCCGGGCGCCCGGAGCGCCGCTTCGACGGCGCCGCGCATCACGTCGCGCGGGGCGCGGTGGCCCGGGAACCAGCGCTCGAAGGCAGTGGCGCCCTGCGCCACGAGCATCTCGCGGCCGTCCGCGGCGCGAAGCCCCTGCGCGCGGAGGGCGCGCACCCACGGCGTCTCGCCGCGCGCATAGACCAGGTCGAGCGCGACCTGCGCACGCGGCACCCGCGCGCGCGAGATCGGCATCCGGTCGCCCGGGCCGAGGCCCAGCGGCGTGGCGTTCACGACGACGTCGCACTCGTCCGCCTCCGCGCCCGCGACGCCGAGCGTCGCGGCCCAGGCGGCGAACGCGCCGGCCCGCCCGGGATCGCGCGAGCAGACGGCGAGCCGCGCCCCCCGCTCCGCCGCCGCCGCGGCGACGGCGCGTGCCGCGCCCCCGGTGCCGACCACCATCCAGGCCGTCGCCGGTGCGTCGAGCGCATCGAGCGCGGCGAGCACGCCGTCGACGTCGGTGTTGTCGCCCGCGAGGGCGCCGTCCTGGGCCGCCCAGAAGGTGTTGGCGGCCTCGAGCCGGACGACGCGCGCCGTCGGACAGGCGAGCGCGGCAGCCGCGACGCCCTTGTGCGGCACGGTGACGTTGCCCCCGCCTCCGGCGCGCGCGAGCGCCGCGGCGAGCGCGGGGACGTCGTCCGCGCGGCAGCGCAGCGCGACGTACACGGCCGGGAGGCCGAGCACCGCGAAGGCCGCGTTGTGCATGGCGGGAGAGAGGGAGTGGGCGACCGGATCGCCCAGGAGGGCGAAGACGCGCGGGCTAGCGGGGATCACCGGGCCGCTGCGCGACGAGTCGGTCGGCGAGGCGGCCGACGAGCTCGGTGAGCTCCTCGAAGGTGGTGCGGTAGCCCTCGAGGTTGCCGCCGAACGGGTCGCTCACTTCCGGCGGCTGCGCGCGGCCGACGTACTCGGCGAGGAGGTGCGCGTTCGCTCCGGGCGCCAGCTCGCGGATGCGCGCGAGGTGCGCGCGGCCCATCGCGAGCACGAGGTCTGCCTCGGCGAGGAGCGCCGGCGTGAGCTGCCGCGCGCGGTGCGCGCTCAGGTCGAGGCCGTGCTCGAGCCCGACCAGGTACGCCCCCTCACTCGCGGGCGCCCCGTCCCAGGCGCCGACGCCCGCGGAGCCCGCGCGCACGCGGTCGAGCCCCCGCGCGGCGGCGGCGTCGCGGAGGAGCGCCTCCGCCATCGGGCTGCGGCAGGTGTTGCCGGTGCAGACGAAGAGTACGTGCATCGCGTCGGCCTCTGCGATTCGGCGTTCACGTGTGGGCGTCGGGACGCGCCGAGGTGCGTCAGGGCGCGAGCCGGCCGACGGCCCGGCGCAGCTCGCCGCGCGGAATCGCGCCCTCGCGGATGAGGAGCGGGACGCGCGTCGTGCAGTCCACGAGCGTCGAGGGCGGCACGTTGCCGAGCACGCCGCCGTCGAGGACGAGGAGCCGGCCGGCGGCGACGTCGTCCCGGAAGAGCTCGACGAGCCGGTCGGGGCCGGGCGCGGGCGGCCCGCCCGGACGGTTCGCGGACGTCGAGGTGAGCGCCATGTCCATTGCCCCCACGAGCCGGGCGATCGCGCGGTGCCCGGTGTGACGCACGGCGATGCCGCCCTCCTGGCCCCGCAGCGCGTCGGGCAGCCGGCCTTCCCCGCCCCTCAGTACCAAAGTAAGCGGCCCCGGCCAGAATGCGTCCGCCATCGCCGCGGCGTTCGCGGTGAAGACGAGGCCGTAGCGCTCGGCCATCGCGCGGCCCGAGACGAGCAGCAGGAACGGCTTCCGCGGCGGCCGACCCTTGAGCGCCGAGAGCGCGCGGAGCGCGTCGTCCCGCGGGGCGGAGCCCAGCCCGTAGACGGTCTCCGTCGGATAGGCCAGCAGTCCGCCCGCCTGCAGGTGCGCCTGCACGCGGGGAATCGCGGCCGCCACGTCCGCGTCGGTGCGGAACGGCAGCACCGTCACGCGCCGAGCCTCCCGCGCCGCCTCACGAGACGTGCCTCGCCCAGAGCTCGGCGAGCTCGAGGTCCTCGGCGGTCGTCACCTTGAAGTTGCGCGCGCTGTCGGGGACGAGGCGCACGGGGACGCCGAGCCGCTCGACGAGCGCCGCGTCGTCGGTGGCGGGCATCCCGGCGGCGCGGGCCGACGCGTGGGCTCGCGCGAGGACGGCGCGGGGGAATCCCTGCGGGGTCTGTGCCCGCCAGAGCCGCTCGCGCGGCACCGTGCGCGCGACGAGCGTGGCGCCCGGCGCGGTCGCCTCCTTGATGGTATCGCTCACGGGCACCGCCGCGACCGCGCCCTCGCCCCGGCGCGCGCCGGCGATGACGCCGTCGATCGTCGCGGCCGCCACGAAGGGCCGGGCGGCGTCGTGGACGAGGACCACGTCGCACTCGTCGGGGAGGGCGGCGAGCCCGGCCGCCACCGAGTCCGCACGCTCGCGGCCGCCGGGGGCGAGGTGCACGCGCCCGCGGCCGCCCTCGAGCACGGGCGCGAGCCACGGGGGCGGCGCGGCGACGTCCTCGGCCGGGAGGACGAGCGCGAGATGGCGAACGTCGGCATGCGCGAGGAACGGCGCGAGCGTGCGGAGGAGGAGCGGCACGCCGGCCACGGGGAGATACTGCTTGGGGACATCGCCGCCGAGCCGGGTGCCGCGCCCGCCGGCCACGACGATCACGCCGACCGCCATCTCAGCCGAGGCTCGGGGCGGCGCTCGCGGGCGCGCTCACGCGGCGAGCGCCCGCACGAGCTGGTCGACGTGCGCGACCGGGATCACTTCGACGCCCGCCACCTGCGGCGTCGCGCGGGCGGAGGCGAAGACGCGCTGGAAGCCGAGGCGCGCGGCCTCGGCGACTCGCCGCTCGATGCCGCCGGTGGGACGGATCTCGCCGCCCAGGCCGATCTCGCCGATGAAGATCGCGTCGGCGGGCGTGGGGCGGTTGTAGAGGCTCGAGACGAGGGCGGCGGCGACGGCGAGGTCCGAGCCCGGCTCGTTGAGCCGCACGCCGGCGGTCACCTGGATGAAGACGTCGAGATCGGCGAAGCTCGTCTCGGCGCGCCGCTCGAGCACGGCGAGGAGCACGGCGAGCCGCTTGGGATCGAGCCCGGTCGCGACGCGCTGCGGCGTCCCGTAGCCGCTCTTCGCGGCGAGCGCCTGCACCTCGACGAGCACCGGCCGCGTCCCCTCCATGAGGGGCGTGACGGCGCTCCCGCTGATGCCGCTCTCGCGCGCGGCGAGGAAGACGGCGGAGGGATTGGGCACCGCCTCGAGGCCGTGCTCGGTCATCGAGAAGACCCCGAGCTCGTCGACCGAGCCGAAGCGGTTCTTGGTGGCGCGGAGGAGCCGGTAGTCGAGCGTGGACTCGCCCTCGAAGTAGAGCACCGTGTCCACGATGTGCTCCAGCGTCTTGGGACCCGCGATTCCGCCGCCCTTCGTCACGTGGCCCACGACCACGACCGCCGTGCCGGTGTCCTTGGCGAACCGCATGAGCTGGCCCGAGCACTCGCGCACCTGGCCGACGTTGCCGGGGGCGCTCTCGAGCAGCTCGGTGTAGACGGTCTGGATCGAGTCCACCACGACGATGCTCGCCCCGAGCGCCTGGGCGGACTCGGTGACGCCCTCGAGGCGCGTCTCGCCGACGACGTGCACCGCGCCCGCGTCCTCCCGGAGCCGCTCGGCCCGGAGCCGGATCTGGTCGGGCGACTCTTCGCCGCTCGCGTAGAGCACGGAGTGCCCTGCCGCCTCGAGGCGCGCCGCGGCCTGCAGCAGGAGCGTGGACTTGCCGATCCCCGGCTCGCCGCCGATGAGCGTCATCGAGCCCGGCACGATCCCGCCGCCCAGCACGAAGTCGAACTCGCGGATCCCCGTACGCCAGCGCTCGAGCGGCTGGCCCGAGATGTCGCGCAATCGCGCGGGCGGAACGGCCGCGGTGGCGGACAGGCGGAGGCCCCCGCCCGCCCGGCCGCCCGGCCGCCCTCCCGCCTTCGTCACGGCCACCGGCTCCTCCGCCACGGTGTTCCACTCGCCGCACGCCTCGCAGCGGCCCACCCACTTCGGGTGGTCGTGGCCGCACTCCACGCACCGGTACACGCTCCGCGCCTTCGCCATCGTCGTTGCTGCCCTTCCGCTACTCGTCGTAGTCCTGCGGCGGCCCGCCCGGGCCGCCCTGATGCTCGCGCGCCAGGTTGTCGAAGCGCGTGTACTCGCGGTTGAAGGCGAGGTCGATGTCCCCGGTGGGACCGTTACGGTGCTTCGCCACCATGATCTCGGCGAGGCCCTTCTTCGACTCGTCCTCCCGGTCGTAGTACTCCGGCCGGTGGATGAACATCACGAGGTCGGCGTCCTGCTCGATCGCGCCCGAGTCGCGCAGGTCGGAGAGGATCGGCTTCCGCTCGCCGCCGCGCTGCTCGCTGGCGCGCGAGAGCTGCGAGAGGGCCACGACGGGGACGTTCAGCTCGCGCGCCAGCGCCTTGAGCGAGCGCGAGATGTCCGAGATCTCCTGCACCCGGTTGTCGGCGTACTCCGGGCTCCGCATGAGCTGCAGGTAGTCCACGATCACGATCTGGATGTCGTTCTCGGTCTTGAGCCGCCGGCACTTCGAGCGCATCTCGAGGAGCGTGAGCGCCGGGGTGTCGTCGATCCAGAGCGGCGCCCCCTGCAGCACGCCCGCCGCGCGCGCGAGATAGGTGAAGTCGGTGTCGCGCAGCATGCCCTTGCGGACCCGCTGGCTGTCCACCCGCGCCTCGGCGGTGAGCATACGATGGACCAGGGACTCCTTCGACATTTCGAGCGAGAAGATCGCCACGCCATGGCCTTCGGTGGCCGCGTGGGTGGCGATGTTCAGCACGAACGCGGTCTTGCCCATCGACGGGCGCGCGGCGACGATCACGAGCTCGCTCGGCTGGAAGCCGTTCGTCATCTCGTCCAGCTTGTCGAACCCGCTCGGCACCCCGGTAATCGGTTTGCCGGCGCGCTGGAGCATTTCGATGCGCTCCATCGCCGGCCACAGCATCTCCTTGATGCGCGTGAAGCCGTCCTGCCCGCGCTGCGTGGAGATCTGGAAGACCCGGCTCTCCGCCTTGTCGAGGAGCTCGCTCGCCGTGGACTTGCCGTCGTAGGCCTCGGTGACGATCGAGGTCGCCGCCTCGATCAGCTTCCGGAGCGTCGACTTCTCCTTGACGATCTTCGCGTGGAACTCGAGGTTCGCCGCCGTCGGCACCGCCTCCACCAGCTCGGCGATGTACTCGAGCCCGCCGCAGATCTCGAGCTCGCCGCGCCGGAGCAGCTCGTCGCGCAGGGTGACGTGGTCGATGACCGTGCGGTGCTCGGTCAGCGTCTGCATCACGCGGAAGAGCCGGCGGTGCCCCTCCTTGTAGAACATCGTGTCGTCGACCAGCTCCGCCGCGCGCAGCGCGGCGTCCTGGTCGAGCAGCATGGCGCCGAGCACGGCCTGCTCGGCCTCGTTGCTCCACGGCGCCGAGCGGCCGACGTAGGGATCAGCGGTCGAGGAGCTGACGGGCGATGCGGACGTCATCCCAGGTCGGCTTCTTCCAGTTGGGGTTGCGCAGCAGCGCTGCGGGGTGGTACGTGGCGACGAGCGGAATGCCGCCGTAGGAGTGGACCTTGCCGCGGAGCTGGCCCAGGCTCGACTTGACGCCGAGGAGCGCCTCGGCCGCCGTGCCGCCGAGGGTGAGGATCACCTTCGGACGCACCAGCGCGATCTGGCGCCAGAGATACGGAATGCAGCTCGCCACCTCGTCGGGGAGCGGCTTGCGGTTCATCGGCGGCCGGCACTTCACCACGTTGGCGATGAAGACGTCCTCGCGCTTCAGGTCCACCGCCTCGAGGATGCTGTTCAGGAGATTGCCCGCGGCGCCGACGAAGGGCCGGCCCGTCTCGTCCTCGGTCTGGCCCGGCGCCTCGCCGACGAGCATGAGGCGCGCGCGCGGGTTCCCCTCGCCCGGCACCGCGTGCGTGCGCTTGGGACAGAGCGACTCGCAGCACCAGGTGGTGCGGATGCGCTCGGCGATCTGCTCGAGCGAGTCCATCGCCTCGAGGTCCGGCGGGAGGATGCCGGGCATCGCGTCGAGGCCGGGTCCCGGAATCGGGGGCGCGCCCTTGAGCCACTTCGGGGGCTCGCCGCCGGTCCCATCGCCCGCACCGCGCGCCGGCGCGTCGTCCTTCGCCATCGCTGCCTCCCTTCCTCCCCCGGCCGGCACCGCCGCCGGCGTCGGCCCGCCCGGTGCTTGTGCGGTCTCCCCGGCGGCCCTCGGCCGCTCGCCGAGCGGCCGGCCAAGGATGATCTCGCTCCCGCCGAGCTCGGCCTGCTGGGCCAGGTAGCGCCGGCGCAGCTCCTCCCGCGCGTCAGCCAAGGCGGGCCTCCACGGCATCGAGGATCGCCTCGGCCACCGCGCGCTTCGACTGCAGGGGCAGGGCGTGCGCTTCGCCTTCGCGGCTCACGATCACCACGCGGTTGGTATCGACGTCGAAGCCGGCGCCGGGCTCCAGCGCGTCGTTGACGACGATGAGGTCCAGGTCCTTCCGGGCGAGCTTGGCGCGGCCCTTGGTCTCCGCGTCCCCCGTTTCCAGGGCGAAGCCGACGATGACGCTCCCGGCGGGGCGGACATCGCGCGTGGCCGCCAGGATATCATCGGTCGGCTGCACGGGGATGGCAAGCGCGCCCGCGCTCCGGGGCCGCTTCCCCTCCGCCGGCTCGCTGGGCCGGAAGTCGGCCGGGGCCGCGGCCATGACCAGCACGGCGGCGGCCGGAAGCTCCTCGCGCACCGCGGCTTCCATCTCCGCGGTCGTCTCGATCCGCCGCAGCCGCACGCCCGGGGGATCGGGCAGCGCCGTGGGCCCGGCGATCAGCACCACCTCCGCCCCCCGCTCCCAGGCGGCCTCGGCGATGCGGTAGCCCATCTTCCCGCTCGAGCGGTTGGTGATGACCCGCACCGGGTCGATCGCCTCGCGGGTGGGCCCGGCGGTGACGACGATCCGCCGGCCGGAGAGCTCGCCGCCCCGCCGCATCGCGCGCGCCGCATGGGCGAGGATGGTCTCGGGCTCGCTCATCCGGCCGGGCCGGTCGGACGGCCCTTCCGCGAGCGGGCCCGTCTCGGGGCCCACGAACTCCACGCCGCGGGTCCGCAGCCGCTCGAGATTGGCCTGGGTGATCGGGCTCGCGAACATCTCGTCGTTCATCGCCGGCGCCATGAGCACGGGCGCGGTGGTCGCGAGGAGCATGGTGGTGAGGAAGTCGTCGGCGAGCCCCTGCGCCACCCGGGCGATGAGGTGCGCCGTGGCGGGCGCCACGAGGACGAGGTCGGCCTGCTGGCCGAGCCGGACGTGCGTGAGCGCCCCGTCCCGGTCCCAGACGGACGTGAGGACGGGGCGCCCGGTGAGCGCCTCGAAGACCACGGGGCGGACGAACTCGCCCGCCCCACGGGTGAGCACCACGTCCACGCGGGCGCCGGCTTCGCTCAGGCGGCGGGCGAGGAGGACGCTCTTGTAGCTCGCGATCCCGCCCGAGACGCCGAGGACGACGTGCCGGCCCGCCCACATGGCCGGCGCCTCAGGCCTCGCTGCGGCGGCGGCGGACCAGCTTGTAGTTGAGCTCGCCCTCGGTGAGGACGTCGAGCGACTTGGTCGTCAGCTTCACGGCCTCTTCGCCGGGCAGCCGCGGGAACTCGTTCAGGTAGCGGGCGAACTTCGCCGCCACGAGGACGCCGAGGTACTTGTTGCCCGCCTGCTTGGCGACTTCGGTCGGGGTGACGATGCGCATGCCTTACTCCTTCGTGCGTTCGAGGGCCGCGGGGTGGAGCCCCGCGTAGGTGGCGGCGTGGTCGCCGACGGCGCGCCGGAGCGCGTCGATGCCGGCCGCGAGGTCCGCCTGGCGCGACACGCGCCGGCTCTCGGCCGTGATGATCGAGGCGACCTGGTCCACCGCGTCCTGCAGGTCGTCGTTGACGACGACGTAGTCGTACTCCGTGACGGCGAGCAGTTCCTCCGCCGCGACGCCGAGCCGCTGGCGGATCACCTCGACGGTCTCGGTCTGCCGGCCCGCCAGCCGTTCGACGAGCACCTCGGCCGAGGGCGGGAGGATGAAGACGAAGACCGCGTTCGGGAAGCGCTCGCGCACCAGCCGCGCGCCCTGGATCTCGATGTCGAGCAGCGCGTGCTGCCCGCGGGCGAAGAGCTTCTCGACCTCCGCCTTGAGGGTGCCGTAGAGATTGCCGTTGTACTCGGCGTACTCGACGAACTCCCCCGCCGCCTCGCGCCGCAGGAACTCCTCGCGCGCGAGGAAGTGGTAGTCGCGGCCGTCCTGCTCGCCCGCCCGCATGGCGCGCGTGGTGGCGCTCACCGAGTAGCCGATGTCGCCGCGCGCGAGGAGCGCCTTGGCGATCGAGCTCTTCCCGCCGCCCGACGGCGAGCTGAGGACGAGGAGGAAGGGTCTCACTCGAGGTTCTCGAGCTGCTCGCGGAACTTCTCGAGCTCGCCCTTCATCGCGATCACCTGCTGGGTGATCTCGGCGTCGTTGGCCTTGGAGCCCATCGTGTTCACCTCGCGCCCGAGCTCCTGGGCGAGGAAGCCGAGCTGCTTGCCCACCGGCTTGTCCTGCGCGAGCGCCTCGCGGCAGGCGGCGACGTGGGCGCGGAAGCGCACCAGCTCCTCGGTGATGTCGAGCCGGTCGGCGAGGAAGGCGAGCTCCTGCGCGAGCCGGCCCTCGTCCACCTGGCGTCCGTCGAGGAGCTCGCCCACCTGGACGCGGAGCCGGTCGCGCTCGCGCACCAGCCGCTCGGGCGCCCGCGCGGCGATCACGGCCGCCGACGCCTCGAGGAGGTCGAGACGATGCCGGAGTTCGGCGACGAGCGCCGCGCCCTCGCGCTGGCGCATCGCGACGCACTCGCCCGCCGCCTGCGCGACGATCGGCTCGACCTCGGCCCAGGTGGCCACCGGCGTCTCCGCGGCGGTCGTCGTCAGCACGTCGGGCTGCCGCACGACGAGCTCGAGCGAGACGCCGCCCTCCAGCCCGAGCGCCGTCTGGAGCTCGCGGAACCGCTCGGTGACGGCGCGGGCGCGGTCGAGGTCGATCGAGAGGGCGCGCTCCTCCGCCGTCGGCCGCTCGAGCCACTGCACGTAGACGGACAGGTGGCCGCGCTCGAAGAACTGCCGCAGCCGCTCGCGCAGCTCGCCTTCCATGGCGGCGAGGTCGCCGGGCAGCTTGGGCGCCAGATTGAAGAAGCGGTGGTTGACCGTGCGGATCTCCACCCGCAGGCGTCCGCCCGCCACCGGCCCTTCGGCGGCCCCGAACCCCGTCATGCTGAGCGGCAAACCGGCTCCTTTCAAGGAGTTGGCAAAGTCCCCAAAGTTAAGCGCGAAGCGGGGTTCGGGGTAGGGGTGCGGGGGCCGGGCGGTGTTGAGGATCGGTTGAGCCGTCGAGCGAGCTTAGGCTCCGGGACGGCGGAGTCAGTGCCCTGCTCCGCCGTCCCGGAGCGGATCGGAGCGCCCGGACGCGCCCGGCGCCGAGAGCGATCGGCGCCGGGCGCGTCGCGTCAGTTCGTGAACGCCCACCGCACGCCGAACGTGTTCGCATAGCCCGGGATCGGGAATCCCGGGACGTAGGTGCGGGCGGTGGCGGAGAGGTTCTCGCGGCTCCAGTACGCCACGAAGTCGCCGAGGGCGAGCTGGACGTGGCTGCGCCAGAAGGTGGCGGGCGCGAGGCCGATGGGGACACCGCCGGCGTCCAGGCCGATGGTGCCGGCGCCCCAGTGCTCGAGGCCGAGCTGGAGCTCGAGATCGAAGATGCCGCTCGGAAACGCGCGCAGGAACTTCGACTGGAGCGTCGCGGTGCCGACGAGATGCTCGGGCGGCTGGCCGTCCGGGCCCGTGCCGCCGCGCGGCGTCTCGAACCAGCCGTCCACCCGGAGCCACTGCACCGGCGCCAGGCGCCCCGACACGGTGAGCCAGTCGGTCCCGGGCGCCGGGCGCAGCGAGTCCACCGTCAGGAAGAGCGGGAACCGGTGCGGCAGGTACGACTTCGTCCGGCTCCAGCCGCCCTGGACGCCGATCCATGGCCGCTCCCAACCCAGGAGTATCTGCAGGTCGGCGACCTGCTGCTCGGGGTCGGTGAGGATCGCGGGGGCGGCGACCTCGTGCCCGACGCGACCCGAGGCGGTCAGGTGCAGCCCGGCGGGAACGGCGATCCCGGCCTGCACGCCGGCGATGCCGGTGGTACGTCCGCCGTCGTGCCGCTGCAGGCGGCCCTCGACGCGCGCCGTGAGGAGCGGGATCGGATTCCAGGCGGCGTCCCCCCGCAGGTCGAGGGTGGTCCAGCGCGAGCGCAGGAGCGCGGTGCCGGTCGCCGAGAGCCGCGCGGTGCGAATGCCGGCGGTGACGCCGCCCTGATTTACCTGCTGGTGGAAGCCGGTCGTGTCGCTCCAGCTCGTCCGGCCGTAGAGGAGATCCGCGTGGGGGCCCGGCCCGCCCAGGCCCGGCGACCACGACGCGCGCAGTTGCATGTCCGTCCGCGAGCCGTGCACGCCCGCCGAGAGCGTGTCGCCGATCAGGGCGTCCTGGAACGCATCGCGCGTCGGGGCCATGTGGAACAGCTGGTACTGGAGCCCGAAGCCGCGCGGCGAGAACCAGCCGCCCTGCGCGAAGTACTGCGTGTTCCGGTAGTGGCCGCTCGCGCCGGTGCGCGTCGGCACGTCGAGGTAGTCGCCCGCGATGGTGAAGCCGAGGCCGGAGGCGAACCGGCGCTCGATCGCGGCCTCGTAGCGCGCGAGCTTCACGTCGCCGCGGGCGGCCCCGATCCGGGAGCGCGCCGCGAGCCGGTCGTGCCGCCGCGTGAACAGGTGCACGCGCAGCAACCCCGGCCACCGCTCGACCTCGATGCGCTCCAGCAGACTCGGGGCGAGGAGCGACGGGTCCACCCCGACGCTGTCCGGCCCCACCGCGACGAACGGCAGGCCGTCGAGCTCGTACTCGACTGCCGTGGCGCCCCGGCCCTGGTAGCTCGCGGGCATGGGCTGCCCCGTCCACCCGCCGCGCCACAGATAGACCCCCGGCACCCGGGCGAGCACCTCGGCTACCGACGCCGCGGTCATCATGTCGAGCGAGTCGCGGTCGAAGACGAGACGCGTCCCCGCGGGCCGCGGCCCCTCGACGCCGAGGAGCGGCAGCAGCGGCACGCGCACGGCGGCGTTGCGCTGGCCCTGGAGGTAGCGCGCGGTGGAGCCCGCGGTGTCCACGCGGGCGGTGTCCTGCGGGAGGGTGTCGGTGATCTGCGCGGCGGCCGGCCGGGCGAGGAGGATCGCACCGGCCAGCACGCAGCTGAGGAGGAGACGGCCGCGGCGCTTCGGCTCCGACTCCATGCGGCGGACGATCAGCCCTGCCGCGCCAGGATGAGCTCGCTGAAGAGCCGCACGCCGACGCCGGTCGGCCCCTTGACGCGGGTGGCGTCCTCGCGGTCGCTGTAGGCGGTGCCCGCGATGTCGAGGTGCGCCCACGGGAAGCCCTCGACGAACTCGCGGAGGAACCACCCCGCGGTGATGCTCCCCGCGGGCCGCCCGCCCGTGTTCTTCACGTCGGCGATGTCGCTCTTGATGAGATCGCGGTAGTCGTCCCACAGCGGGAGCGGCCAGACGCGCTCGCCCGCGCGCTCGCCGGCGGTGCGGATCTCTTCGAGGAGCGCCTCGTCGGTGCCCATGAGCCCCGTGGCGGTGTGGCCCAGGCCGATGACGATGGCGCCGGTGAGCGTCGCGGCGTCCACCACGAACGCCGGCTGGTAGCGCCGCGCCCAGGAGAGCGCGTCCACCAGGATGAGGCGGCCCTCGGCGTCGGTGTTGATCACCTCGATCGTCTTGCCGAGATGGCTGCCGATCACGTCGCCCGGCTTCACGGCGGTGCCGGAGGGCATGTTCTCGGTCGTCGGGACGAGGCCGATGACGTGCGCCTTCGGCTTCAACCGGCCCAGCATCTCGAAGGTGCCGAGGACGGCCGCGGCGCCGGACATGTCGAACTTCATGTCCTCCATGCTCTGCGCCGGCTTGATCGAGATGCCGCCGGTGTCGAAGGTGACGCCCTTGCCGACGAACACCATCGGCGCGGCGTCGCTCCCCTTGTACTCGAGCGCGATGAACCGCGGCTCCTCCGCGCTGCCCTGCGCCACCGCCATCAGCGCCTGCATCCCTTCCCGGATGATCGCCGCCTTGTCGAGCACGGTGACCTCGAAGCCGTGGCGCTCGGCGAGCTCCTGCGCGCGCTCGGCGAGGAAGGTCGGCGTGCAGACGTTCCCCGGCAGCACCTGGAGCCCGCGCGTGAGCGACTGTCCCGCGGCGATCGCGGCGCCCACCGCGTGCCCGCGCTCCATCCCCGCCCGGTCGGCGGGGGCGAGGATGTCGATCCGCTCGAGCGTGGGCTTCTTCTCCTCGGGCGGGCGCTTCATCTCGCCGAAGAACCAGGCGCCATAGCCCAGCCCTTCGGCCAGGGCGCGGCCCGCCTCCTCCGCGCTCGCCCTGCCGCGCGCCTCGGGCGCGAGAAAGACCGCGGCCTCGGGGACGCCGAGTTGGCGGGCGCGCTTGGCGAAGGCCGCCGCGGCCCGGCGAATGGCGTTGCGGTCGGCGTCGCCGGCCGCGCCCAGTCCGACGAGCGCCACCCGCGCGGCGGTGCCCCCGGGGTAGACGAGCGCGATCTCGTCGCGCTTCCCGCCGAAATCGCCCGCGTCGTAGAGGCGGCCGAGCGCGCCGCCGCCGGCGCGGTCCACGGCCGCGATCGACTCGGGCAGCCCGCCCTTCGGGACGATGAGTCCGAGCAGCGGCGTCGTGGCCGCCTCGGGCGCCTCGGCCCGCACGGCGGTCGCGAGCGGGAGCGGCTTGATCGTGGTCGCCGCGTCAGCGGCGGGAGCGGCGGGCTTGTCGGGTCGGCGCGGCATCGGCATCTCGTCCTGGAGAAAATCTTCGGGAAGCTAATGGCGGCCGGGAGAGGTGCCAAACGCCGCCCAGAGGAACGCTCCGTCCGGCATCCAGCCCAGGGCGAAGCCGCGGCCCAGAACCCGCCACCCGCCGCTCCGCCGGTCGAGGAGGCCGAAGACCTGCGCGCCGTCGTCTCTCGGGACCCAGCCGGAGATCCAACGGCCGTCGGGGGAGATCGAGGTCGGCCGGAGCTCCTCCCCCTCCACCCAGGGGAGCGAGTCGACCGTGCCGCGGCGCGCATCGAAGACGCGGGCCGGCGCGAGCAGCACCGCGCCGGCACGGGAGACCCCGCGCACCTCCGGGTTGAAGACGTCGGTGCTGTCGATCCGCGTGGTCGCGGGGTCCGCCAGGACGAGCCGCGTGGGCTCGCCGCCCGCGCCGTCCCCGGCCCGGGGATCCGCGGTGGGACGCGCGAACAGGATGCGTCCGTCGGGCAGCCAGTGCAGCGGGACCGGGAGGTAGAATCCGTCGGACCGCCGCACCGGGAGCACCCCGGCGAGACGCGCCTGCGGACGTCCGGTGCGGTCGAGCACGACCAGGTCTCCGGCAGCCGCGGCGTCCTCCCGGTAGGCGTGCTCGAGCACGGCGGCGGCCACGCGGCCATCGGCGGAGTGGACCGCGAGTCCGAGCACGACGCCCGTCGTGTCCCGCGCCGCGGACACGGTCCGCACCGTCGTCCCGGCCGCGCCCGGCGCCGTGCGCAGGAACGAGACCTGCGGCCCGTGATTCACGACGGCGAGCGGTGGCGCTGCCGCGCCCTCGGCCGACTCCGGTGGTAGCCAGGCGAGCCGGGCGTACGCGTCCTCCCGGCTCGGCCCGAGCGCGCCGGTGCTGCCATCCGGGCGCAGCACCCGGGGCGTGCGCGGCACGAGCTCGCCCTCGACCTCGCCGGGCGTCCAGTAGAGCAGCCCGCCGGGGCCCACGTCGTCCACCCCGTCTTCAGGGTCCTGCTCGGTCCAGCGGACCATCCGGCCGAGGGGTTGGGACCCGTCGCGCACCGACCAGCGAAACACCTCGAGCGTGTCGTCCGAAGCGACCGGCACGGCTTCGGCCGTGTCTGCCGACCCGGCGGGCGATGCCGCGCTCGTCGGAGCGGCCCGACCCGCCGTGCCGGCGGGCGTCGTCCCGCGTGCGGGCTGCTCACGGCCGTTGCACGCTGCCAGGGCGACCCCGATCCACGCTGCCGCCCCGACGAAGCGCCACCCCCGGCACCACTCACGCATCGAGACCTCTCGGCGTTGAGGTACGCGACCGACCGCCACTCGCGACAACCGTCGTCCTACCGTGCCCGCCGCCCGTTCGGCGCAGGCGATCCAGCCGCCGGATCGCCGTGATGCCGCACGCGGGCCCGAGCGCGAGGGCGGGAAAGGCGAAGCGCCAGCCGAGCGCCGCGACGATCGGCGGCACCATCTGAATGGTGACCATCGTCAACAGGAACCCGAGCGACGTCTGCAGCGTGAGCGCGGTGCCGACGGCGTGTGGCGGCGCGGTCTCGGTGACGAGGGCGCTGAACTGCGCGCTGTCCGCGATCACGGCGACACCCCAGACCCACACGAGCGGGACCAGCACCCAGAAGCTCTGGCCGAAGGCGGCGGCCGAGAGCACGGCGCAGATGCCGCTCGCGGCGAGCGAGCCGATGACGAGCCGCTCCCGGCCCAGCCGGTCCGCCAGTCGTCCGCCCCAGATACACCCCACCGCCCCGATGGCGATCGTGGCGAAGGTGAGGAGGTGGATGGTGTGCGCGCCGGGCGCCGGCAGGCCGCGCGCGGCCCGCGCCGCGGCGCTCGCGCCGAGGAAGGCGCCGATCCACGCCCAGAGCGCGTAGAGCTCCCACATGTGACCCAGATAGCCCAGGGTCGCCAGGCGCACGGGGCGCTCGCGCGCGACCTCGACGACGAGGCGCGGGGTGAACGGCCGGCGGGGAAACGCGAACGGCCCGTCGGCATACCCGAGCCACACGAGCAGCGCCGCCGCGAGCGCGGCCGCCGACGTGACCACGACGACCGGCGCGACGCGCACGCCGCCCACCGCCTCGACGAGATAGGGGAGCGCCTTGCCGACCGTGAGCGCGCCGACCACGACGCCGATCGCGAGCCCCCGCCCCGAGCGGAACCAGGTCGCGGCCATCTTCATCGCGGGCGGATACACGCCCGCGAGGCAGAGCCCGGTGAGAAAACGCAGCAGCAGCGCGACCGGATACCGCGCCGTAGCGAGGAGCAGGAGGTTCGCGACCGCGCCCGCCGTGGCCGAGGCGGCGAAGAGCGTGCGCGCCGCGACGACGTCGGCCAGGTTGAGCGCGGCGGCGAGCAGCGTCCCGGCGACGAAGCCGAGCTGGACGACGGAGGTGAGCCAGGCCGACTGGCCCGCCGTCAGGCCCCAGCGCGCCCGCAGCTCGGGCGCCACGGCGGTCGCCGCGAACCACATGCACATCCCGAGCAGCTCGGCGGCGGCCAGCAGCGCGAGCATGCGCCACCGGCGCGGATCGGTGTCGCCGGCCGGCGCGGCGGTCACCCGCGGCTCGCCTGTTCCGTCTCCAGCCGCTCGAGCGCGTCGCCCGCGGCGGTCCACTCCTCCAGGGCGCGGTCCAGCGTGGTGCGCGCCGCGTCGAGCTCGGCGCCGAGCCGGTGGGCGCGTTCGGCGCCGTCGCTCGCGGTGTAGAGCGCGGGATCCTCGAGCGCCCGCGTGAGCTCGCCCACGCGCGCCTCCGCCGTGGCGACCGCCGCCTCCGCCGCCTCGAGCCGCCGGCGCGCGCTGCGGGTCGCCTGCTGCTGCTCCTTGCGGCCGTCCTCGGCGCGCCGCGTCTGCTTCTGCTCCTTCACCCGCCGCAGCGCCTCGCGCTCGGCCGCCTCGACGGCGGCGGCGTGCTTCCGCTCCTCGCTCAGCGTCTCCCACTCCTCGAAGGAGCCCGGGAAATCGGTGATGTGGCGCTCGTGGAGCACCCAGGTGCGGGTGACGAGGTTGCGCAGCAGCGCGCGGTCGTGGCTGACGAGGAGCACGGTGCCGTCGAACTCCTCGAGCGCGTCCTCGAGCGCCTCGATCGTCTCAACGTCGAGGTGGTTCGTGGGCTCGTCGAGCACCAGCAGGTTGGCCCCGGCGAGCATCATGACGGCGAGCGCCACGCGCGCCTTCTCGCCGCCCGAGAGGTGCTGCGTGCGGCGCAGCACCGAGTCGCCCGAGAAGCCGAAGCGGCCGAGGTGGCCCTGCACCTGCCCGCGCGTCCACATCGGCCTCAGGTCGGCGATCACGTCGTACAGCGTGGCGTCGGCCGGCACCTGCGCGAGGTCCTGCCGGTAGTAGGCGACCCGGATCGAGTCGCCGACGCGCACCGTGCCCGCCTCGGGGGCGCGCTCGCCCAGGATCGTGCGCAGGAGGGTGCTCTTCCCCGCCCCGTTCGGACCCACGAGGCCCACCGTCTCGCCGCGCAGCACACGGGTCGAGAAATCTTCGAGCAGCGTCCGCCCGGGCACGCCGACGCCGACCCCTTCCGCCACGATCACCTGGTCGCCGCCGCGCTCGGCGGGACGGAGGTCGAGCGCCATCACGCTCGTGTCCTCCGCCGTCGGCGCGCTCAGGCGCGGTAGCCGCGTGAGCCGGCGCCGGCGACCTTTCGCCTGCCGGCTGTTCCCGCCCGCGATGTTGCGGCGGATGAAATCCTCCTCCGCCGCGATCACCTTCTGCTGCTTGTCGAAGGCGCGCTGCTGCGAGAGCCGCCGCTCGGCGCGCTGCGCGACGAAGTCGGCGTAGCCGCAGGCGTAGGTCTGGGCGGTGCCGCCCTCGATGTGCAGCACGTGGTCCACCACCGCGTCGAGGAAGGCGCGGTCGTGGCTCACGAGGAGGATCGTCGCGTCGAGCGAGCGGAGATAGTTCTCGAGCCACTGCGTGGTCTCGAGGTCGAGATGGTTCGTGGGCTCGTCCAGCATGAGGACGTCGGCCGGGTCCACGAGCTGCTGCACGAGGCCGAGGCGGCCGCGCTCGCCGCCGCTCAGGCCGTCGAGCGGCCGCCGGCGCGCCTCGTCGGGGTCGAAGCCCAGGCCCGCGAGCACCGCGTCGATGCGCGGCGCGAGCGTGTAGCCGCCCTCGCGCTCGAAGCGCTCGAGGTCGTCGCTGTAGCGCGTGAGCATCGCCTCCGTGACGTCCGCGCCGGCCACCGCCATCGCCTCGGCCTGCTCGCCGAGCGAGCGCTCGAGGGCCAGGAGCGCGGTGTGGCGGCCCGCGGCCGCCTCCCAGACCGTGGTGGCGCCGGCGAAGTCGCGATGCTGGTCGAGCAGGCTCACCCGCAGCCCCGGCTCGCGCACCACGATCCCGCGGGTCGGCGCCTGGGCGCCGGTGACGAGACGGAAGAGCGTCGTCTTCCCCGTCCCGTTGCGCCCGACGATGCCCCAGCGGTCGCCGCGTTCGACCGACACGGTGACGTCCGCGAGCAGCGGCACGCCGCCGTACTCGACCGCCACGCCCGAGATCGCAATCTGACTCATCGCTCCTGACTCACTTCCCGCTCACTCCTGACTCACTTGCCGGTCCACGTGCGCCACTCCTCCTCCGCCGGGCCGATCGTGAGCCGCTGCTGCCAGCGCACCAGCGGCATCTTCAGCAGCAGCGGCTCCTCGACGAGCTTGTCGAGCCACCGCTCCTCGGAGAGGCGCGCGGCCCGCAGCCCGAGGTCGGCGAACCGCCGCGACTGGGTATCCACCAGCGCCAGCACGCCGAACTTCTGCGCGAAGCGCCGCAGCTCGCCGGGCGCGGCCGCCCGCTCCTGCAGGTCGACGAAATGGGTCTTCACCCGCCGCTCCGCGAAGAATCGCAGGGCGGCCCGGGTGGCGGGGCTCTTCTTCACGCCGAAAATCTGGACTTCCATGGCGTTCAATCTTAGCACCCCGGGGAAGCGAGGATGAAGAAGTCCTCACCCGCGACTCACGCCCGCTTGGTTCGCGAAGCGTATCCTGGTCCGTAGGGCGCCCGCCCCGAACCGGACCCCGCGCCTGTTCCCCGAACCGGAGGATCCCATGAGAGTCGCCGAGCTGATGACCACCGACGTGGTCTCCATCGAGAGTGACGCCACCGTGGCCGAAGCCGTCGGCCGGCTGGCGGACGAGCACATCTCCGCGCTCGCGGTCACGACGACCAACGGGCTGTTCGTCGGCGTGCTGTCCACGTCCGACATCCTCCAGGCCGAGGCCTCGACCCAGGACAGCGAGGCGCGGGACATGCTCTTCGAGCGCACCCTGGTCGCCGAGATCATGACGCGCGAGCCGCTCACCATCGAGCCCGAGGCCGAGGCGCGGGAGGCGGCGCAGCAGATGCTCTACGCGGACGTGCACCGGCTGTTCGTCACGTCGCAGGGGAAGCTGGTCGGCGTGATCTCGCAGAGCGACCTCGTGCGCGCGCTCGCGCACGGGCGGGTCTGACGCGGGCGCCGGGCGGTTCATGCCGCGCCGCATCCTCGTTCCGCTCGACGGCTCGGCCCTCGCCGACCGGGCCGTCGGCCCCGCCGCGGCCATCGCCCGCCGCACCGACGCGGAGCTGCACCTCGTTTCCGTGCACCACTCCGCCGCCGCGGCCCTGCTGGCGATGGGCGCCGCGGTCGCGGTCGCCGCCGCCTCGGAAGAGCTTGACCGGGCGCAGTGTCGTGAGCTCACGGCCCATCTCGAGCGCACCCGCCGGGCCCTCGACCTGCCGCCGGACCACGCGGTCCGCACCGAGGTGCTCGACGGGGGCGCCCCGGTGCCCGAGCAGCTCGACGCCTACGCCGCGGCGAACAGCATCGACCTCGTCGTCATGACGACGCACGGCCGCGGCGCGATCGGCCGCTTCCTGATCGGCAGCGTGGCAGAGGGGCTGCTCCGGCGCTCCACCCGCCCCTGTCTGGTCCTGCGCGCCGAGAGCGCGACGCCCGCCGCCGCGCGCGCCGCATTCCATCGCGTCCTGGTGCCGCTCGACGGATCGCCGGAGGCCGAGCGGGCGATCGACGCCGCCCTCGACCTCATGCCGGCCTCGTCGGCCGGGGCCGACCTGCCCGAGCTGCTGCTGGGGCGGGTCATCGTCCCGCTCCCCTGGCTGGCGCCGGACGTCCTGCCCCACGGCGGCCCCGACTGGACCGGCGGCGCGCTGGCCGTGCAGCGGGAGATCGCGACGCAGTACCTGGACGCCGCCGTGGCCCGGCTGCAGGATCGCGGGATCCGGGCCCGCGGCATCGTGACCGTCGGCGCGAGCCCCGCGGGCGCGATCCTCGACCTCGCGACCGGCGAAGCGGTCGACCTCATCGCCATGGCCGCGCGTGCGCGCGGCGGCGCGGATCGGTTCCTGCTCGGCAGCGTCATGGACCGGGTGGTGCGCGGCGCCTCGGTGCCGACCCTCGTCGCGCGGGGCGGCGAGCTCGGCGCGCGGTGAGCCGCGGCCTCCGCTGCGGCCCGACCGGCGAGCCGGAGCGCACGAACGGCGCGGGAGAGCGATCGCTCTCCCGCGCCGTTCGGCGTCGGGCCCGCGTCGGGCGGGCGAATGCCCGAGGTGGGAGTCGAACCCACACGAGGGTCTCCCCTCGACGGATTTTGAGTCCGCTGCGTCTGCCATTCCGCCACTCGGGCCGGCGGCCACGGGGGCCGGCGACGGCGGGTAAGTTGGGACCCGGCCCCGGCTGGCGCAAGGCGCCGCGGCCCGGCGGGGTTGGTGGCGACGCGGCCCGTGTCTACCTTTGTGCCCGGCGGCCCGTCCGGGGCCGGGTCACTCACTGGAGAGCGTCGTGTCGGTTCCTCACCTCATGCGTCACCACCTGCACCCGTGGCACGACATCCCGGTCGGGCCGAGTGCCCCCGAGATCGTCTCCGCCGTCATCGAGATCCCCGCGAACGAGCGCAACAAGTACGAGCTCGACAAGGAGCTCGGCATCTACCGGCTCGACCGCGTGCTGCACAGCGCCGTGCACTATCCCGGCGACTACGGCTTCCTGCCGCGGACCCTGGGCGACGACGGCGACCCGCTCGACGTGCTCGTCCTCATGACGATCCCCGTCTTCACCGGCTGCCTGGTGGACTGCCGCCCGATCGGCCTCTTCCATCTCATCGATCGCGGCAAGGGCGACGAGAAGGTCCTCGCCGTGCCCGTGAGCGACCCCTACAGCGACGGGATCAACGATCTCGGCGACGTGCCGCCGCACGCGCTCAAGGAGATCGAGCATTTCTTCCAGGTCTACAAGGACCTCGAGGGGACCCGCACCGTGACGAAGGGCTTCGAGGGCGCCGCGGCCGCCCGCCACGCCATCCTGCAGGCGATGGAGAACTACGAGCAGAAGTTCGGCCGACCCCGGGGGGGCGCGATCAGCGCCTGACGCGGGTCCGTCGGGGCGCCGTCCCACCGGCGGCGGCGCCCGCTCGACGATCCTGCCGGAGCTCCTGCACCCGCTGCAACAGCCGCTCGCGAATCGCGAAGAAGCGGGCGCGCTGCACCGGATCGAGGACGCCGCGCAGGTCGTGCATCTCGTCCCGGAACGTCTCCGCATACTTCACGCGCAGGTCGAGCAGCTCCTCGCTCAGGTCCGCCACCTTGTCCTCATCCGCCGCGTCGCCGGGGCGGAGCTGGCCGGCAAGCGTGCGCCGGAGGTCGCGCTCCCGCGCGGCGAGCCGGCGCCGCTCGCCGGCCCACCGGGCGACGCTCGCGCGCAGCTTCGCGGCCTGCGCATCGCTGAGCTCCAGGTCGTCGCTCACCCGTTCGGCGAAGCGCACTTCGACCGCCTGACGGACGGCGCCGCTCCGGGTGTTCGCCGCGCCGGTCTGCGCGGCCATGGGGGCCGCGCCTCCCAGCCCCAGCGCCAGCAGCGCGAGCCACGGCGCCCGTCGCTTCATCCGCATCATGTTTCCTCCCTCGAGCGGGTGCTCCGCTCGAGCTCGTGGTCGTCGGGGACATCGAGGGCTCGGGCCCGGTCCCGGTCCCGGGGGTCGGCTCCTGCCCGCTGAGCGCGGTCATGCGGTCGTTGGACGGAAGGGGAATGGGAATGTTAACTTGCCGGCACCCATGAAACGCCCCGCCATCATCGCCCACCGCGGCGCCTCGGGCTACGAGTACGAAAACTCGCTGGCCGCGTTCCGGCGTGCGGTGATGCTCGATGCGGACGGCGTCGAGCTCGACGTGCACGCCACGCGCGACGGCGCAATTCTCGTGCATCACGATCCGGAGCTCCCCGGACTGGGCCCCATCGCCCATCTGTCGCTCGCCGAATGTCGCCAGGTGCGGCTGCGCGACGGCGAGCCGCCGCCGCTGCTCGCCGAGGTACTCGCGCTCCTCGACGGCTGCGACGCGTGGATCGAGGTGAAGAGTCTCGCCCCTGCGCACGACGAGGCCTTCCTGGCCGTGCTCGATGCCGGCCCCCGGCCCGGGCGCTACGCCGTGCACGGCTTCGACCACCGGATCATCGCGCGGCTGGGCGCGCGCCGTCCCGGGCTCCGGCGCGGCTGTCTGCTCTCGTCGTACCTCCTCGATCCGGTCGCCGCGCTGCGCGCCGCCGGCGCGGTGACGCTCTGGCAGGAGGCGCACATGATCGACGAGGCCCTCGTGGACCTCGTCCACGACGCGGGCCTGCAGCTCGTCGCCTGGACCGTGAACGACATCGGCGAGGCCGCCCGCCTCGCCCAGCTCGGCGTCGACGGTCTCTGCGGCAACTTCCCCGACCGGCTCCGCGTCGCCGCCCCGCCCGTGGGCGGCGACGCCGGCCGCTGACCCCCTCACACTCCACCCCATCACATGACCCGACGACTCGTCCTCACCACCGCGCTCGCCGCGGGGCTCGGCCTCGCGGGGTGCGGCGGGCGTGCGCAGCCCGCGACCGCGGTCGCGCCGGCCGCGGACACCGCGCACGCCGCCGCGGCGCAGTACCCGTCCACCTATCGTCGGCGGCCGTATCCGCCGGTGCTGATCCGGAACGCCAACGTCCTCACCGCCGCCGGTCCCGAGCTGCACGGGGCGTCGGTGCTCTTCCGCGACGGCAAGATCGTCGCGGTCGGCAAGGACCTCGATGCCCCCGAGGGCACCGTCGTGATCGACGGCACGGGCAAGTGGGTGACGCCCGGGCTCATCGACACGCACAGCCACCTCGGCGTCTATCCCGCACCGGGCACGCCGAGCCAGTCGGACGGCAACGAGGCGACCAACCCGGTCACGGCCGACGTCTGGGCCGAGCACAGCGTGTGGCCGCAGGACCCGCAGATCCCGCTCGGCATTGCGGGTGGCGTGACGACGATCCAGATCCTCCCCGGATCCGCAAACCTGATCGGTGGGCGCTCCGTGGTGGTGCGGCTCATTCCTGCGCGCACGGTGCAGGAGATGAAGTTCCCGGGCGCGCCCTACGGGCTCAAGATGGCGTGCGGCGAGAACCCGAAGCGCGTCTACCGCGGCCGCGGCCCCTCGACGCGCATGGGCAACATGCGCGGCTACCGCGAGGCGTTCATCGCGGCCCAGAAGTACCGGCAGGCCTGGGACGATTGGAACGCGAAGCACGCGGGCAATCCGCCGACGCGGGATCTCGGCAACGAGACCCTCGCCGAGGTGCTGCGCGGCAACATCCTCGTGCACAACCACTGCTACGGGGCGCACGAGATGGCCTTCATGCTCGACCTCGCGCGCGAGTTCGGCTTCAGGATCCGCTCCTTCCACCATGCGGTCGAGGCGTACAAGGTGGCCGATCTCCTCGCGCGCGACAGCGTCGGCGCGTCGGTCTGGTCCGACTGGTGGGGCTTCAAGATGGAGGCGCTCGACGGCATTCCGCAGAACGCCGCGCTGCTGCAGCAGGCGGGGGCGCGCGCGATCATCCACACCGACGACCCGAACGGGCTGCAGCGCATGAACCAGGACGCGGCGAAGGCGATGTACGCCGGCATCCAGGCCGGGGTGCCCGTCACCCGTGAGCAGGCGATCCGCTGGATCACGGCGAACCCCGCCTGGGCGCTCGGCATCGACGGCGTCACGGGCACGCTCGAGCCCGGCAAGGCCGCCGACGTCGTCCTCTGGTCGGGCGACCCGTTCAGCGTCTACACCAAGGCGGAGAAGGTCTACAACGACGGCTGGCTCGCCTTCGATCGCCTCGATCCGAAGCACCAGTACCGGACGGACTTCAATCTCGGCACCGCCGAACCGGGGGTCGGCCGATGAGGACGCAGACGATGATGACTCGCCTCACGGCGCTCGCGCTCGCCCTGGCCCTCGCGGGCGCGCCGCTCGCGGCCCAGACGCCCGCTCCGGCCACGGCGGTGGCGATCACGGGTGCGACGATCTATCCCGTGAGCGGGCCGAAGATCGAGCGCGGCACGATCCTCCTGCGCGGCGGCCGCATCGTGGCCGTCGGCGGGCCCGATCTCGCCGTGCCGTCCGACGCCCGGCGGCTCGATGCCGCCGGCAAGGTGATTACGCCGGGCCTCATGCACCCCGCCTCCGCGCTCGGCCTCATCCTCACCGAGGGCGGCGCGCAGGAGCAGACCGACGAGAGCTCGAAGGAAGGCGACGTCGACGCCTCGTTCAACGCTCTCGACGCGGTGAACCCCGCGGCGATCACGCTGCCGATCGCACGGGCGCAGGGCATCACCAAGACGCTCACCTCGCCGACCGGCGGGCTCATCGTGGGCCAGGCGGTCGTCATCGCCCTCGCGGGCGACAACACCGACTCGATGGCGCTCCGCGCGCCGGCCGCGATGGTGGTGGACCTGAGCGAGAACAGCAAGGCGGCGGGCGGCGGGAGCCGCGGCGGCGTGATCGAGCGCCTGCGGCAGATCCTGCGCGACGCGATCGCCTATCGCGAGCGCCGGGCGGACGCGCAGCGCAACCAGATCCGCCCACTCGCGGCGCCGATCCCCGAGCTCGAGGCGCTGCAGCCGGTGCTGCGCGGCGAGCTGCCGCTCGCCGTGGTCGCCAATCGCCGCAGCGACATCGAGAACGCCCTCCGCGTGGCGCGCGAATTCCGCCTCCGGCTCGTCCTCTCGGGCGGCGCCGAGGCGTGGCAGGTCGCTCCGGAGCTCGCGGCGGCGAAGGTGCCGGTGATCGTCGTGCCCTACACCGACATCCCCAGCTTCGACGGCCTCGGCGCCCGGCTCGACAACGCCGCGATCCTCGCGAAGGCCGGCGTGCCGGTGCTCATCTCCGACGGCGTCGGGAGCTGGCACGCGCGCAATCTCCGCTTCGCCGCGGGCGAGGCGGTACGCAACGGGATGCCGTGGGACCAGGCGCTCGCCGCGATCACCCTCGCCCCCGCGCAGGCGTTCGGGCTCGGCACGAGCTACGGCACGCTCCAGCCCGGCAAGGCGGCCGACCTCGTCGTCTGGTCGGGCGATCCGCTCGACTTCGCGAGCCAGGCGGAGCACGTCTTCATCGGCGGCCGCGACGTGCCGCTGACGAACCGCCAGACGGAGCTGTTCCAGCGGTATCGGACCCTGCCGCCGGAGTACTGAGCCGACGGACGGGCGGTCGGCGGTACCGTTGAACGAGAAGCCCTCCGGTGCGCATCGCGCGCACCGGAGGGCTTCTCGTTACCCGCAGCCACCGACCCGCTACCCGTCCAGGCGGCTCAGGCGGTGGGTCCCGCCGGCCCGGGACCAGGCTGCCCGTCCTCGCCCCGAGTCGGCATCGGCGCGGCGTCCACCGTGACCGTTTCCCCCTTCTCGGCCGCCACCTCGCGCTGCACCCGCGCGATCTCGGCCTCGAGGTGGTCGATGCGAGCCATCAGCGCTTCGATCCGCCGGGGCTCGGCCTCACCGGTGCGCTCGCGGCGGTGGACCAGCAGGCCGAGCTCGCGGGCCGTGGTGTCGCGCTGGCGGCGCAGGCGCACCAGCTCCAGCTGCAGCTTCCCCTCGTCGAGCGCCGCCTGGGCCTTGCGGCCGAAGGTCTCGAGCTCGCGGTTGAGCCGGTTCAGGATCGACATGGGCACCCTCCTACGGGCTGAACGTGTGCCACCGTAACGCGCGGGCCGGGGAGTTTGTTTCAGATCGCACCGCCGGCACCCTCCAAGATAGGGCTGCCCGGGGAAAAGCGAGAGGGCGCCGGATCACTCCGGCGCCCTCGGCCCTGCGAACGTCTGGCAGCGGGCAGCGGTGAGCCCGTCAGGGTTTCAGGACGCGCTGGCCTCGAGGGCCGGCGCCGGGACGACCGACACCTGCTTGCGGCCCTTGTCCTTGAACTCGAACTTCACCACGCCGTCGACCAGCGCGAAGAGGGTGTCGTCGTTCGCCCGGCGCACGTTCTTGCCCGGGTGGAACTTCGTCCCCCGCTGCTTGACGAGGATGTTGCCCGCCAGCACCTGCTCGCCCCCGAACTTCTTGATGCCGAGGTACTTCGGGTTGCTGGTGCGGCCGTTGCGGCTGGAGCCTACGCCCTTTTTATGAGCCATCTGTCCCTCAACCCAGCTTGAGGTCGGTGATGCGGACCTCGGTGAACTTCTGCCGGTGGCCCGTCTTGCGGCGGTAACCCTTCCGCCGCTTGAACTTGAAGACGTAGATCTTCCGCTCCTTGCCGTCGCCCACGACCTCGGCCTCGACCGACGCGCCCGAGACGAGCGGGGTGCCGGCCTTGATCGTGGTGCCGTCGGACGAGAGGAGGACCTCGTCGAAGGTGACCTTGGCGCCGGGCTCGGCGTCCATCAGCGGCAGCCGGAGGGTGGCCCCCTTCTCGGCCCGGAACTGCTTGCCCAGCGTACGGAAAATCGCGTACATGGTGATCCCTGAGTGCTCGTCAGTCGCAATGAAGCGCTACGTCTGCCAGAACGTTAGCCTCGAAACATAGATCGGGACGGGAGTTAAGGCAAGGGGGGCTATGCCACCGCGTAGAGCTCCGTCACATCCCGCCCCGCCGGCCGGCTCATGAGGCGGAACTCGTCGAGGCGCATCATGGGGTCGTCGCGGAGCTCGATCTCGAGGCCGGTGAGCTTCTGGAGCTGCTGCAGGAGCCGGGGCTCCTCCTCGAGCAGATACAGGGCGACCTCGGGGTGGAGGCGCACGGTGAGCTGCCGCTCGCGGTGCTCGTGGCCGGCGCGCTTGAGCGAGCGCTCGAGCCGGCGCACCACGACCTCGGGGGTGAAGACGCGGCCGCTCCCGGCGCAGGTCGGGCAGTCGGTGGTGAGCGAGTGCCAGAGCGAGGGGCGGACCCGCTGGCGGGTCATCTCGATGAGCCCCAGGTCGCTCACGGCGAGCGCCTTGGTGCGGGCGCGGTCGCGGCCCAGGTGGGTGCGCAGCTCCTGCAGCACCTTGTCGCGGTTCGCCCGCGACTCCATGTCGATGAAGTCGCAGACGATGATCCCGCCGATGTCGCGCAGCCGGAGCTGCCGGGCGATCTCGCGCGCCGCCTCGAGGTTGGTCCGGAGGATGGTCTTCTCCGGGTCCTTCTTCCCGGTGTAGCGCCCGGTGTTGACGTCGATCGAGACCAGCGCCTCGGTGGGCTGGATGATGATCGATCCGCCCGTCGGCAGCTCGCAGCGCGCGCGGAAGAGGTCGCGGATCTCGCTCTCGATGTCGAACTTGTCGAAGAGCGGTGTGGCCTCGCCGTAGAGGTGCACGCGCTCCATGAGCTCGGGATCGACGCCGCTCAGGTACTGCTCGATCTCGTTGTAGAGCTCGCGCGAGTCCACCCAGAGCGCGTCCACCTTGGCGCTGAAGACGTCGCGGATGATGCCGCGCGTGAGACTCGTCTCCCGGTGCAGCAGCGCCGGCGCGCGGCGCACGAAGGTCTTCTTGCGGTTGATCTTCCGCCAGAGATTCAGAAGCGACTCGATCTCCCGCCGGAAGTGCTCCTCGGTGACGCCCTCGGCCACGGTGCGCACGATGACGCCGCCCGCGTCCTTCGGCAGCAGCCGCGTGACCATCTCGCGCAGCTTCTGCCGCTCCTCGCGGTTCTCGATCTTGCGGCTCACCCCGACCTTCGAGGCGTAGGGCATGTAGACGAGGAAGCGGCCGGGCAGCGAGATCTGCGCGGTGACGCGCGGACCCTTCGTGCTGATCGGCTCCTTCGTCACCTGGACGGGGAGGCTCTGCCCCTTCTTGAGGATGTCCTGGATGTTCGGCAGCGAGCGCCGCGACGCGCCGACCTCGCGCTGGCGGCCCTCCGCGGGCTCCTTCTCGCGGCCGCGCCCCCGGCGCTCGTCGCGGCGCCACGCGCGGCGGTCGCCGTCGCCCTCGGCGCCCTCCGCCGCGGCGGTCGCGACGTCGGACTCGTCCGGCTGCTCGCCGTCGTCGTCGTCCGCCTCGCTCGGGTCCTCGTCCTCCTCGGGCTCGAGCAGATCGGACGCGTGCAGGAACGCGCTCTTCTCCTGCCCGATGTCGACGAAGGCCGCCTGGATGCCGGGAAGGACTGCCTCTACGCGGCCGAGATAGATGTCACCAACGGTACGACGGTGGTCCGGCCGGTCGATGAGCAACTCGACCAGGCGGTCGTCCTCCAGAATGGCCACGCGCGTCTCGCGCTGGCTGCCGTTGATCAGGATCTCGCGTTTCAAGGGAGTGGACTCCGGCCCCGGCCCGGGAGAGCCGGACGTTCCGCGAGCGGAACGGCCCTCCGATGCCGGCGGCGCGCTGGGATTGATGCGGCGCCCGGCCGCCGGGGAGGGGGTCCCCGTGGACGCGGCTCCGCGAAGCGATGGAACTGAAGAGCGGGACGGGCAGAAACGGCGGGCGGCCGCCCATGCGAGCGGCCGCCAGGAAATTCGAGTGGTCGGTCCGGCGAAGCGCGCGCGTCAGGCCGCGGGGCGTGACGGCGATCGCGAGACGACGCAGCCACGCGTACGCCAGGCCCAGCAGGAGGCCCGGCACACGGAGGAACGTGCGATGGAGCCGACGCGCGACCCCGCCCGGGAGGATCTCCCGGGCGGGGGTCAGAGGGCGCAGCGGGGGCCAGTGCGTCGGCTGCATTCTGCAATTATATGCGCCGACGCGAGTTAGGGCAACAACCTCGGCTCGCGGCGCACCCCGCCGCCGCGGCCGCCCTCAGCGAACGATGTCGCCGAGGATCCCGCGGGCGATGACGATGCGCTGGATCTCGCTCGTGCCCTCGCCGATCTCGCAGACCTTGGCGTCGCGCATCATGCGCTCGACAGGGTACTCCGTGGTGTAGCCGTAGCCGCCGAAGATCTGCACCGCGGCCGTCGTGGTGCGCATGGCGAGCTCGGAGCAGAAGAGCTTGGCCATCGCGGCCTCCTGCTTGAACGGCTTGCCGTGCTGCTTGAGCCACGCGGCGTGATAGAGCAGGTGCTTCCCCGCCTCGATCTCGAGCGCCATGTCGGCGAGCTGGAAGTAGACGCCCTGGTTGCTGCCGATCGCCCGGCCGAACTGCTTGCGCGAGCCGGCGTAGCCCAGCGCCTCCTCGTATGCCCCTTCGGCGATGCCGAGCGACAGGGCGGCGATGCCGATGCGGCCGGCGTCGAGCGTCTTCAGGAAGTTGACGAACCCCATGCCGACTTCGCCGAGGACGTTCTCCTTCGGCACGATGGCGTCCTCGAAGACGAGCTCACGCGTGTCGCTGGCGCGCCAGCCCATCTTGTCCTCCTTCTTCCCCGCCCTCACGCCCGGCGTCTTCGGCAGCTCCGCGACGTGGCCCACGCCGACCTCTCGGGCCGTGTCGAGGTCCACGGTGTCCTTGGTGACGATGAAGCTCGTGATCCCCTTGTTGCCGTGCCCCGGCGTGGTGCGTGCCGTGACCGAGAAGATCTCGCCGACGCCGGCGTGGGTGATGAAGACCTTGGTGCCGTTGAGGACGTAGTGGTCGCCCCTGTCCACCGCCGTCGTGGCGGTGCCGCCGGCGTCGCTGCCGGCGCCCGGCTCGGTGAGCCCGAAGCCGCCCAGCACGGTGCCCGAGGCGAGGAGCGGGACATACTTCCGCTGCTGCGCCTCGGTGCCGAAGGCCACGATCGGCGAGGTGCCGAGATTGGTGTGCGCGCTGATCGTCAGCGCGTGGCTCGCGTCCACCTTCGCCATCTCGTGGATGGTGATGTAGTACGAGAGCTCGTCCAGCCCCGCCCCGCCCAGCTCCTCGCTCCACGGCACGCCCAGCAGCCCGAGCTCCCCCATCCGGCGGATGTTCTCCCACGGAAAGGTGGAAGTGCGATCGAGCTCCCGCGCGACGGGTGCGATCTCCCGGCGGGAAAACTCGCGGACCATCTCGCGGACCTGATGGTGCTGCTCGGAGAAGTAGAGAGAGTCGTCCATGGGCTCGGGGGGATGGGGTGGTGGTGATCCGGTGCGTCGGGAATATACATGGGCGGTTTGGCGGTTTGGCGGAAGGGCGGGAACCTGCCGCGGCCGTCCCGAGCCGCTTCGGCCATTCCGCCTCACCGCCTCCCGTCGCACCGATCACACCCGGCACATCTCCCCAGCCGTTCGCCGAAGTAGCCGACCAGCGCGGCGCGGCGGCAGCCGCGGCCGGCGGCGTAACGCTCCATCGTGCGGATGCGCGCCTCCGCGGCGCGGCGCCGAACTCGCATCGGTGTCCAGTCCACCGCGCCGCGCTCCGGGCGCAGCTCCTGCCGCAGCCGCTCGGCCGAGGCGCGCACGTTGTCGGGCACGCGCGCGGGATCGAGCTCCCCGCGCCAGAGCCGCTCGAGCAGCCGGCGGGGCGGGAACGTCACGTCGAGCTGGCGCCGGTGCAGCTCGGCGTCGCCCCGGGCGGTCAGCAGGAGGCAGCGCGCGGGACCGCCGTCGCGCCCGCCACGGCCGGCCTCCTGGTAGTAGGCCTCCGGCGTCGGCGGCATCGTCCAGTGCACGACGAGCCGCACGTCGGGCTTGTCGATGCCCATGCCGAAGGCAGAGGTCGCGACGACGACACCGGCGTCGCCGCGCAGGAAGGCGTCGAGCACGGCGCGCCGCTCGGCGGGCGCGAGCCCCGCGTGGTAGGGACTCGCGCGCCGGCTGCTCCAGCGCAGGCAGCGCGTCACCGCCTCGGCCAGGTTCCGGGTCGGGACGTAGACGATGGCCGAGCCGTCGCGGTGCGTGGGCAGGAGCTCGAGGAGGGCGGCGCGGCGCGCGGCCTCGTCCGTCACCCGGCGCGCGCCGAACCAGAGATTGCGCCGGTCGAACGAGCCGACGTGCTCGACGAGGCGCCGGGTGCGGCCGAGCTCGAGGGCGGCGACGATCTCGCGCCGCACCGCGGGCGTCGCCGAGCCGGTGAGCGCCACCGCCGGCGGGGCGCCCAGGAGCCGGCGCACCCGCGCGAGCGCGCGGTAGTGCGGGCGGAAGTCGTGGCCCCATTCCGCGATGCAGTGCGCCTCGTCCACGGCGAGGCGGCCGACCGGGACCCTGTGCTCGCCGAGCCAGGCGGCGAGCCGCTCGGCGCGCTCGGGGCTCGCGTAGAGGAGCCGTACGGCCCCGGCGGCCACCGCCTCGAGCGTCCGCCCACGTTCGGCGGCGTCCATCGTGCCGTAGAGCGCGGCGGCGGCGAGCCCCCGGCGCCGGGCCGCCTCGACCTGGTCCTGCATGAGGGACACGAGCGGCGAGACGACGAGGGTCAGACCGTCGAGCACCTGTGCCGGGATCTGGAAGCAGACCGACTTCCCCGCGCCCGTGGGCAGCACCGCGAGCGTGTCGTGCCCGGCGAGCACCGTGCGGACCACGGGCTCCTGCGCCGGCCGGAAGGCGTCGTAGCCGAAGTGCGTCCGCAGGGCGGCGACCGCGCGGGTGACGAGCTCGGTATCCCCGGGTGGCATCCCACACGGTGGGGCGACTCGGCCATCCGCAGTCATCCGACGCGCGCGAGCCGCATGAAATTGCCGCCCTCCGCCCCGCCATACGACGAGCGGCCCCGCCGAAGAGGCGGAGCCGCTGGCCGTCCATCCCGTGGCCGGAAGGCGCCTTACATGCCGGAGGTGCCGCTCGAGCCGGTGCCGAAGCGGAAGCCCAGGTTCACGGTGACGAAGTTGATGCTCGTGTCCCCGGTCCCGTCGGTGCTCGCGATGGCCTTGAAGATGTTGTGGAAGCGGCCTTCGAGGAATGCGCCGATGCGCCCCACTCCGAAGTTGAAGCCGGCGCCGCCGTCCAGGCCGAACTTCGTCCGCGAGCCGCCCGTCGCATCGTTGCCGGTCGCCTTCGCGTTGTAGACGCCTGCTCCGCCGAGGAGATAGGGATGGAACTTGCTGCTCTCGGCGGTCGTGAAGGTGTAGACGATGTTGCCGGTGCCCGAGATGATCTGGCTCTTGAGGTCGAGCCCGCTCGTTTCGGTGCTGTTGCGGATGAAGTTGCCCGTCGCCTCGAAGCCAATCGGCAGGTTGGCCGGCGTGAAGCCAATGCCGAGCTGGCCGTTCCACCCCAGCTTGAACGCGTCGTTGAAGGCGCTGCTCGTCGGGATCGCCACACCACCGCTCAGACTGAACTGCGCGCCGGCCTGCGCCTGCGCCGTGGACGCGCCCACCGTCAATGCGGCGAGCGCCGCCACACACGTCATCAAGGATCGCATACTCCCCTCCCGGTACCGCCACGCGCACGTGCGTGGACTTCGAGGCTCTCCAGGCGCCCAAGGCGCCAGGGCGGGCCCTCCCCGCCGCACCCAAAGCAATACGACGGGGGCCTGCGGGCCGTGCGCTGCGTCACCGATTCCGGAAGCCGACCTCCCGACGGGCCGGCCGGTGCAACGGCACCCGCAGTGCGAGGGTGCTGCTGAAGAGGTTCGTATGTGCGGAGCGGGTGAAAATGGTGTGAAATCGCCCCTCGACCGAGAGCGCGACCGGCCCGGCGGGGACGGCGATGCCGGCACCGCCGTTCAGCCCGACCCGGGTCGTCGCCTCGGCTCCGGCGGGCACGCCGCTTCCGACCGGCTCGAGCCGGTAGGCGCCGAGGCCGGCGGTCACCCACGGCCGTACCGAGGCGCGGAGCGACCACTTGAGGCGATACAGGACGTTGGCGGAAAGGTCGAGCACCTGCAGGCCCGGCTGCTCGATGCCGCCCTCGGGCGTGGAGCCGGCGATGCGCTGCCAGCGGCCCGAAAGCTCGAAGCCGAGCGGGACGCTGGTCGGAATCGCGACCACCCCGAGCGTCACGGTGGGCCCCGCGTCGAGATTCCTGCCGGCATCGTTCAGCGGGGCCGCGATGCCGCCGCCGACGAGGAGCGAGACTGCCTGCGCCGCCGCACCCGGCGCGGCGCAGACGGTCAGCGCAGCGAGGAGTGCCGCCGCCTGCATTGCCGATCGTCTCATTCCCATCCTCCCTCCCGATACTGGTGAAGCCGCGCCCTCGCGGTTTCCTCCAGTCTACTGCGGGCAGGCATGGGAGGCGCAACGTCGGCGCTCACATCAGCGCCCGATCGGCGTCGTCGGCGGCCATGGGGGACAAACGAAACCGCCCCGCCGAATGGCGGGGCGGCTCGTGCAACCGTGCGGCGAAGCTTACTTGCCGAGGTTGAACTTCACGCCGACGTTGGTCTGGAGGAACTTCGACGTGCCGCCGTTCTCCTCGCCCATGAAGGCCAGGTTGAAGGTCGGCTCGGCGAAGAGCGCCATCTTGCCGCCGCCCATCATGTAGTCGAAGCCCGCGCCGACCTTGGCGAGCGGCTTGGTCAGGCTCGCGCCGCCGCCGCTGAGGCGCTGGATGCCGCCGCCGGCGAGGAGGTACGGGTGGAACATCGACGACTCGGCCGTCTTGAAGGCGTAGGTGATGTCGCCGGTGCCGATGATGGCCGTGACGCCGTCCTTCTTGCTGAACGTGCCGTCGACGCGGAAGCCGATCGGGCTGTTCACGCCACCGAAGCCGACCATCGCCATGCCGCCGAACTGCGACCCGCCGCCCGACTCGAGCGAGAAGAGGCCCGTGCCCGCGACGCCGACCTTGGCCTGCGCGTGCGCCGGGGCGGCGCTGAACGCCGCGACAGCCGCGAGAACCGCCACACCCTTCAGGATGCGCTTCATACCACTTCCTCCTGTGTTCCCCGTTTGCCTGCTAGAGAGTAGCACTTCGATACCACGTACCGCAGCCTACACCTTCAGCACCGATCGCGACGCGACTCCTGCTCGATGCACCCGCTGACGAGCGCACCACTGCGCGCACGGACCGGCGAACGACGCCGGATGCCCGACGTTTGTTTCAGACGCAACGGGGCCAGGGCCCCATGGTCGGCACAGAGTGCTGCAAAAAAGCGCTGCAAAGTTGAACGCCGCCGGCCGAGAAATCAAGGGCGGCGCGGCGGCACCGGCGTCGCTCGGCTGGAATGTTCAGCAATATCCGCGCCGTTGTGCCAATTACTAGTGCGGCGTTCCCGATTCGTCGTCGCCCGATTCGCGCTCGTCGGCGGGCGTGGTGGAATCCGCCATGCGGCGTATGAGGATGCGAAGCAGGAAGGCCGCGCCGAGGAGGACGATGGCGACCCAGACGATGCGCCGGTCCCCGAGCACGACACCGGCCGCCGCCGCCGCGAAGCCGAAGACCGAGCAGGCGAGCCGCAAGACGCGCAGGTGCTCCACCATGTTCAGCGCTCGAGGAAGCGGGCGATCGCCGCGTGAAAGTCGGGTGTGCTGCGGGCGAGTGCGTTGATGCGCGCGCCGGCGGCGATGCCGTCCTCGAACGAGGCGGTGTCCAGCTCGTAAAAGAGCTGCTTCGTGAGCGCGAGCGCCGACGCGCTGGCCGCGGCGAGCGGGGCGAGGAGCGCCGTGGCGGCCCGGTCGAGCTCCGCGGCGGGCACGACGCGCGAGACGAGGCCCGCCTGGCGCGCCTCCTCCGCGCCGAGCAGCCGGCCGGTCGCGACGAGGTCGAACGCGAGCCGCTCGCCGGCGAGACGGCGCAGGATGGTCATCACCATCGCGGGCACGAAGCCGCGCTGGATCTCGGGGTAGCCGAGCTGCGCGGTGTCGGCCGCGAGGACGAGGTCGCACGCGGTGGCGAGCCCCGCGCCGCCCGCGAGCGCGCGCCCGTGCACGAGGGCGACGACCGGCTTCGGCAGCCGCCGGATGCGCGTGAACACGCCGCCCAGGTGCAGCGCGTCGCGCTCGTTCTCGGCCGGCGTGCGCTCGGCCGAGGCGAGCAGCTCGCCCAGATCGGCGCCGGCGCAGAAGTCCTTCCCCGCCCCGCGGATCGCCACGACGCGCACGTCGGGATCGAGCTCCGCGCGCCCGAGCGCGGCGTGCAGTGCGTCGATGAGGACGACGCCGAGCGCGTTGCGCTTCTCGGGCCGGTTGAGCGTGAGGGTGAGCACGCCGTCGTCGAGGGCGACGAGGAGGGGGGCGTCCATCAGACGCCGCGCCCGGCCGGGGTGGCCGGCACGCCCAGGCGCCGCGCGAGCGCGCGCGGTACGGGGATCGTCATCCGGAGCAGCGCGGTCGAGTAGACCTTGCCCTGCGCGTCGGTCTTGAGCGAGATCGTCCCGCCGCCGTCGAGCGCGCCGTGCAGGAGGAAGTTGAGCGCCTGGAGATTCGGCAGCTCGAACCGCTCGACATCGCTCACCATCCCCTTGAAGTGCCGCTTCACCCGCGCGACGGTCACCTCGCGCCGCAGCAGCTCGTAGAGCTCCGGCTCCAGCGCGATGAGGCCGACGTTGGCCGTGTTCCCCTTGTCCCCCGAGCGCGCGTGGGCGAGCCAGCGGAGCTGGACGGGAACGGTCTGGCGGGACGGCGGGACGGCGGGACGGCGGGAGGTCTTCACCGCGACCGTCGTCGTGCCGCGCCGCTTCGCAGTTGCCGCGCGCTTCGCGCCGCTCTTCCTCGTAGCCATGATCCTCTCGTCGTGCGAGTGCAGTGTCCCGCCGTCCCGCCTCTCCCGCCGTCCCGCCTACGCCTCCAGGATCTCCACCCGCACCCCCGGCTCGATCGCCGTGCGGTCGATGAGCGCGGGCCAGTAGGCGACGATCTCCTCCACGGCCGGGCGGCCGCCCGCGAAGCCGGTGACGCTCGGCGGGCCCGTCAGCACCAGCGGGGCGATCTCGCGCGTGAAGCGCTCGACCGGCGCCTTCTCGCGCGCGCGCACGCCGATGCGAAGTTGCACCTCGGGCGCTTCGGGATCGGGCCGGCCGGCGAGCGGCCCATGGGTCGCGTCGGCGCCGACGAACTCGGTGAGGATCTGCTCGAACTCGAGCCCGAGGTCGGCGAGGCGCTGCCGGAGGATCTTGTCCGCCGCCTTCGCCTTCTCGTACGCGTCGGGCCAGCTGTAGACGAGCGTGCCGACGGCCTTGTAACCGTAGAAGTAGGCGATCGACACCTTGAGCTTGTCGGTCTTCGGCCCGCCGCGAATGCCGCTCGCCGCCACGCGGTCGCGCCCGGCCTGCCGCAGCCGGATCGTGGTGAAGTCGGCGATGCCGTCCGGCGTGATGTAGCAGTGCGGGTCGCCCATCTCGTAGACGAGCTGCTCCGTGACCGACGCGACCGAGACGACGCCGCCGGTGCCGGGATGCTTGGTGACGACGAAGGTGCCGTCGGGATGCGCCTCGACGATCGGGAAGCCGGGGTCGGCCATCCCCTTCACCTTGCGCCAGTCCTTGAGGAGGTTGCCCCCCGAGCTCTGCGCGCCGCACTCGATGATGTGCCCGGCGACGGTGCCCGCGGCGACCTTGTCCCAGTCGTCCGCCGCCCAGCCGAACTCGTGGAACATCGGCCCGAGCGTGAGCCCGGTGTCGGTGACGCGGCCCGTGACGACGACGTTCGCGCCGCCCCGGAGCGCCTCGACGATCGGCCCCATGCCGAGGTAGGCGTTGGCCGAGAGCACGCGGTCGCGCACGTCGCTCAGCGGGCGGCCGGTCTCCATGTCGCGCAGCTCGTGGCCGCTCGCGATGAGCTCGTCGAGGCGCGCGAGGATGTCGTCCCCCGTCACGAGCCCGACGCGCACTTTGCCCTCGAGCCCGAGCTTGCGGGCCACGGCGAGCACGGCCTCGGCGCAGCCAAGTGGATTCACGCCGCCGGCATTCGAGGTGACGCGGATCCCCTTCGCGACCACGTCGGGGAGGATGCGCTCCATCAGCGGCACGAAGTCGCGCGCGTAGCCCATCTTCGGGTCGCGCGTCTTCTGCTTCTGCATGATGGACATCGTGACTTCCGCCAGGTAGTCCATCATCAGGTAGTCGATCGGACCGCCCTGCACCTGGCGCACCGGGGCCTCGAGCCAGTCGCCCCAGAAGCCCTGGCCCGCGGCGATGCGGACCACCTTGCCGTCGCGCCTCGCCGTGTTGCCGCTCCCGGTCGGGCGGCTCATCGCGCCACCGCCTGCCCGCCCGCGGGGAGGCCGTCCTGGCGCGTCCAGAGGTGCTCACCCGCCTTGATGACGAGCACGCCGAGCGGCGCGAAGCCGTCGGGGAGCGCCCACGGGGTCTGCGGGAGCGCGAACGTGAGGCGGCTCTCGCCGCGCGGCGCGACGCTGGTCTGCTGCGGGCCGCGCGTGTCGGCGCGCACCGGCTCGGCCTGGAGCTGGAGCGTCACCTGAACCGTCCACGGCGCGTCGCTCCCGGGCACGGCGAGCCCCGGGAAGAGGCCGAGCGTGACGGGCATGTCGGGATGGCCCTGGGGCAGCTCGACGCGGAGGCGGCCCAGCGCGTAATTGAGCGGCGACTGGCCGAGCTGCCGGCCGGCGGAGTCGAAGAGGGTGACGCCGAAGTCGGTGAACATCGCCCACTGCGCCGGATCCATGCGCACGTCGATCACCGCGCTCCGCGCCCACGCGGGCGCCCGGAACGCGATGCGCTGCACCGCGCTGCCGCGCGTGCTCACGGTCTGGACGCGCTGCCCGCCCCCCAGGAGGAAGATCGCGCCGATCGGCGCGCTCTCGTCCGTCCGGTTTCGCAGGGTGGCGCGCACGCTGTCGCCCGCGCGGACGAGGTGCATCGTCACGGGCGACTGCGTGATGGCCAGCCGGATGCTCGACGCCGTGTCCGGGGCGCCGACCGCGTCGGTCTCGTACACTCCGGCGACCGCGTCGCTCGCATCCACCTGATAGAAGCCCGCGTCCTCGCCCTCGCCGATCGGCATGCCGTTCTGATCCCGAAACGGCATGCCGCCCGGCTCGAACAGGTAGAGCGAGGGCCGGCTGCCCGCCGTGCGCTCCGCGCGCACCGCGAAGGGGCGCGCCGAGTCGGCGTGGAAGAAGAGCCGGCGCACCTCGTTCCGCCCGAGGTCGAGCGTCGTCGCCGGGACGTCGCGGCCGGCCGGGTAGGGGACGATCACGGTGTTCACGAGGCGGAATGCCGGCCCGGCGAGCGTGTCGGCGGTCCACCCGGTCACGGTGCCGCTGTAGGCGCCCGGCGCCCGGAGTGCCGCGGCGCGGTACCGCAGGGTGACGCGTGCCGTGGCCCCGCGGAGGGTGAGCCGTGGCGGCGCGACGAGCCACGCGGCGTCGCTCTTCAGCGTGAACGTGGCGGCGCCCTTCGTGCCCGCCGGGAGCGCGAGCTCGAACGTCTGCACGGTATCGGCCGGCGAGGCGAGCCCGCGCGGGCGGTACGCCGCAGTGGCATAGCGCGAGCCCGGGACGGCGACCCGCACCTCGGGCACCGCGTGCCCCGCCTGGAGCCAGGCGAAGGCGGCGCTCACGTCCGGGAGGCCCGCCCCGTCGTCGAGCTCGGTGTCGCCCGCGAGCGGGCGCGCGGTGGCGGTGAGCGCCTGGCGGACGGCGCGGGCCACGATGGGCCGGCGCTCCTGCGCGAGCGCCGAAACGAGGAGCGTCGCGAGACCCGAGGCATGGGGCGAAGCCATGCTGGTGCCGCCCTTGGTCTCGTCGCCCCGATTCCAGCGCGGCACGCTCGAGTAGGCGACGCCGGGCGTGACGAGGTCGGGCTTCGCGAGCTCGCCGCCGCGCGCGCTGAAGAACGCGACCGGATCGGGCCCCGCCGCCGCGACGGCGGCGCTGTCGCGCACGCCGCGGAAGGCGTTCGGGTACGTGGCGCCGACGGTGAGGACCCGCGTGGAGGAGCCCGGGAAGCCCAAGGTGCTGAGCCCGGGGCCGTCGTTGCCCGCGCTGATCGTGAACGTCACGTCGGGGTGCCTCGCGAGCACCGAATCCACGATGGCGTCGATGCGCGCCGCGCCCTCGATCTCGCTGCCCACGCCGAAGCTCATGTTGAGCACGAGCGGGAGCTTCCGCGCCTCGGCGAAGCGGATCGCGTAGTCGAGCGCCTCGGCCATCGCACCGGTCGTCGAGATGCCGCCCTGCGCGTTGTTCGCGATCTTGAGCCCGAGCAGATACGCGCCCGGCGCGACGCCGTCGAAGCCCTTCACCCCGTAGAGGTCGTGTCCCGCCGCGATCCCCGCGACGTGCGTGCCGTGGCCGCTCGTGTCGAAGAAGAGATCGAGCGTCGGCGGCGCGCCCGCGCCCGCCGGTTCGCGGAAGTTCGCGGCGACCGTGAGCGGCGAGGGCCGCCCGGTGACGTGCCAGCCGAAGGTCTCGCGCCTGACGAGATAGTCGTGAATCGGCTGCTCGCCGGCGAGGCTGCCGTTGCCGTCGGTATCGGCGTAGAGCACCCACCCGTCCGGCGCGCGCCCGACGACCACCGCGAGGGTGTCCAGGTCGTCGCCGTCGCCGTTCACGTCCGAGGCCGGCTCGGTGCCCAGGGGTCGCTCGGCGAGACCGCCGACGAACCACTGGCTGCCCGGCACCGCGGCGCGGAGCCGCTCGAAGCCGGCGAGACGCGTACCGCCGACGACGAGGGTGTCGCCGCGCGCCTCGGCGGGCCGGAGCGCGACGCGCCCCTCGGCCGAGAAGTCGCGCAGGTCGAGCAGCTTGGGCTCGCCCGTCGTGGTGGTCATGAGGCCGGGAATGCCGCCGTCGATGCCGCTGTCGAGGATGCCGATGATGACGCCCCGGCCGTCGTAGGTCGGGTGCGCCGCGCGGAAGGACGGGACGCCCGTGGCCCGGAGCGGCATGAGCCCCATCGCGAAGGCGCTCTCGGGCGGCGCCATCGGCGGGCGGCCAGTCGCCACGGGCGACGGCTGGTGCAGCGTGTCGGCGATGACGACCGTCGGCCGGCTGGTGGCGCCGGGATCGACGTTCGGCTTCGGCGTGGCGACGGGGGTGCCGTGCGAGGCGCAGCCCGACAGGGCGACGGCCAAGCCGAGACTCGGGGGGAGCAGGATGCGGCGGAGAATCATGGGAGGGCCGGGAGGACGAACGGGCCGAGGTGCGGGCCCGCGAAGTGGCTGGTGATCCGGAGGCAGAAGGCGAGCGCGTCGCGCGTCTCCTCCGGCGTGACGACGGCGTCCACGTACCCGCGCGCGGCGGCGTACTTCGCGTCGAGCTGGTGCTCGTAGTCGGCCCGCATCGCCTCGACCGACGCCTGCACGGCCTCGGGGAGCGGGCGCTTCTCCTTCTGCGCGCGCTCGATCTCGGGGCCGTGGACCGCCATCACCGCCGACTCGCCTTCCATGACGGCCATGCGGCCGGTGGGCCACGAGAGGATGAAGTCGGGGTCGAAGCCCTGCCCCGCCATCGCGTAGTAACCGGCGCCCGAGGCGTGGTTGATGGTGAGGACGAGCTTGGGCACCGTGGCCGTCGCCATCGCCTCGACGAAGCGCGCGCCCGCGCGGATGATCCCCGACTGCTCGGCCTCCGGGCCCACCATGAAGCCGCTCACGTCCTGGATGAAGAGGATCGGCAGCTTCTCGCGGTTCGCCGTCTCGATGAAATAGGCGACCTTCTCCGCGCTCTCGGTGTAGACGATCCCCCCGAAGCGCGGCCGCTCGCCCGGGCGGCCCTTGATCATGCCGCGCTGGTTGGCGATCACCGCGACCGGCCAGCCCTCGATGTGGGCGTGACCGCAGATCATCTCCTTCGCGCGGTCGGGCTGGAACTCGTCGAGCGCGCCGCCGTCGAGGAACGCCGCGAGCACCTGGCGCGCGTCGTAGGAGAGGCGGTGGTCGTGGGGGAGGAGATCGTAGAGCTCGGCCGCGGGGCGAGCCGGCGGCCGGGCGGCGCGGCGGGCATGCTCGAGGGCGGCCGGGCGCGGCAGCCGCGCGACGTACTCGCGGATGCGGTCGAGGCACTCGGCGTCGGTCGCGGCGCGGTAGTGCGCGACGGCGCTCAGCTCGGTGTGCGTGCGCGCACCGCCCAGCGTCTCGGCGTCGATCGACTGGCCCGTTGCGCCCTTGACGAGGTTGGGGCCGCCGAGCCCCATGAAGCTCGTCCCCTCGACCATGAAGATCACGTCGCTCAGCGCCGGCAGGTACGCGCCGCCGGCGATGCAGCTCCCCATCACGGCCGCGATCTGCGGCACGTGCAGGTAGCGGCGCATGAGGGAGTTGTAGTAGAAGATCCGCGCCGCGCCGTACTGGCCCGGGAACACGCCCTCCTGGTACGGGAGGTTCACGCCCGCGCTGTCCACGAGGTAGATGATCGGGATGCGCTCGCGCATCGCGATCTCCTGGGCGCGGAGAATCTTCGTGATGGTCTCCGGCCACCAGCTCCCCGCCTTCACCGTCGCGTCGTTGGCGACGACGACGCACTCGCGGCCCTCGACGACGCCGACCCCGGTGATGACCCCGGCACCCGGCGCCTGGCCGTCGTAGCGGTCGTAGGCGACGAGGAGCCCCACCTCGAGCCACGGCGCGCCGGGGTCGAGCAGCCGCGTCACCCGCTCGCGCGGGGCGAGCTGCCCCTTCTCGTGCATCCGGGCGACCCGTTTGGCGCCGCCCCCCTCCCGCAGCCGCGCGGCCAAGGCCGCGTACTCCTCGGTGAGCGCGCGCAGGCGCCCCGGGCGCGCGGGCGCCGGGGTGCTGGAGCCGGAGGCGGCGGTCACGGCGGGCTCAGCTCTCGAGGTGCTCGGCGGCCCACGACCCGATGTAGTCGATGAGCTCGCCGGTGGGCGTGCCGGGGCCGAAGAGCTGGCCGATGCCCTGGGCGTGCAGGGCCTCGGCGTCGTCCTTCGGGATGATCCCGCCGCCGGTGACGAGGATGTCGGGCCGCCCCATCTGCTCGAGCAGCTGGCGGACCCGCGGGAAGAGCGTCATGTGGGCGCCCGAGAGAATCGAGAGCCCGACGACGTCCACGTCCTCCTGCACGGCCGCGGTGGCGATCATCTCGGGCGTCTGGTGGAGGCCGGTGTACACGACCTCCATCCCCGCGTCCCGCAGCGCGGCGGCGACCACCTTGGCGCCGCGGTCGTGGCCGTCGAGGCCGGGCTTGGCGACGAGGACGCGGATCGGGCGGGCGAGCTTCTTCACGGGCTTCTCGGCGGTCATCATCACGGCCGGGGGTGTCTCCTGGTCGGCGTGGAACGGAACCTCACGGAATCTCACGGCACGGGCTGCGGCGTGTCGCCTGCGAGCAGGCGGTCGACGAGCGCCGCCACCGAAGGCACGGTCGGCACGTCGCGGCCCGCGTGGTGGCCCAGCGGGTCGACGAGCGCCACGGGCATGCCCGCGGCGCGGGCGCCGACGACGTCCACCTCGTACACATCGCCCACGTAGAGCGCGTCGGCGGGCCCGACGTCGAGCCGCGCGAGCGCAGCGGCGAAGATGCGCGGGTCGGGCTTCTCGATCCCGACGAGGGCGGAGTCGACCACCACCTCGAAGTGGTCGCGCAGCCCCGCGGCGACGAGGGCGGAGTCCACCCGGCCGTCGCTGTTCGAGACGACGCCGAGCCGGAGCCCGGCGTCGCGGAGCCGCGCGAGGGCGGGCGCCGTGCCCGGGTGCACGCCGCTCCACAGATGCCGCTCGGCGTGCAGCCGGTACAACTCCGCCCGCACCGCCTCGAGCGCCTCGTGCGGCACGCCGACGAGAAGCGCGAGCGCCTCGAGGTAGGCGGCCGCGCGCTCTCGATCGGAGCCGGCGGCGCGCTCCATCGCGCGGGCCGCCTCGGCGGCCCGCGCCTCGAGCATGGCGCCGGTGAGCGGGAGCCCCGTCACCCGCCCCATGCCGGCCGCGAGGCGTGGGTAGTCGAGAAAGATGAGCGTGTTGCCCGCGTCGAAGAGGACCGCGCGGGGCCGTGCCACGGGCACGCTCACGCGCGCCGCCTCACCTGAGGCCGCCTCACCGGAACCGGAAGAGCGCGGCGAGCCCGTCCACCGACGCGGCCGACTCCTCGTCGTAGACCACGTTGACGTCCACACCCTGGCGCAGCGCGTCCTCCATGGCCTCGTCGATGACGTCCACCACGGGGATCGGATCGCCCTCGAGGCGGCAGCCGCGCTCGGTGAGGCTGAGCCGGCCGGTATCGCCGCAGCGGAAGCCCGGGCCGCTCGCGTCGGGCTGGACGAGGAGGACGCGCACCTGCCCGCGGGCGAGCGCCTTGAGCGTCGGCTCGACGCCGTTGACGCCCCAGCCGGTGCCGGCCGCGTTCATCACCTCCGCGACGTCGCGCCGCTCGCGCTCGCGCGCCGCTCGCTCGCGCACGTCGAGCGTCGCCTCGTGCACCTGCGCGGGGCTCGCGGCCTTCGCCGTGAGCTTGGCGGTGCCGATCACCCGCTCGGCGAGGTACGGGTGCAGGAACGGCTCGAGGCCCTTCGGCTCGGGCCCCGAGCCCGCGATGACGATGCCGTGCGCCGGGCTCCGACGGTCGAGCGTGAAGAGCTCGCGCGCCACCTGGTCGAAGTGCCGCTGCTTCTCCTCGCGGATGCGGCTGTTGAAGGAGTACTCCGAGGTCTGGCTCTCCTTGTCCCGATGGAACTTCGAGCCCCGCGTGGCGGGCGAGGTGATGCCCTCGAGCTCCACCGCGCCGTGCGCCGTCACTTCGAAGAAGCGCGCGCTCGTGCGGTCGAGGAGCACGGTGTAGTACCGGCCGAACTCCTCCTCGATCGCCGCGAGCTCGCGGATGAGCGGGTTGCGGTCCACGGCGAGACGCGAGCGGTAGACCTCCGGCAGCCCGATCACCTCGAAGAGGCCCTCCCCTTCCGAGGCGAACACCGCGACGCCGCGCGCAGGCGGGAGATTGCCGGGGGTGCGGAGGAAGTCCACGATGCGGTCGAGGTCGCGCCGGGCCGCCTCCTGCTCCTCGCGCGAGAAGCCGAGGCGCGGCAGCACCTCCTCGACCGCCTTCACCCGGTTCTTCAGCTTCGTCAGGTACTTGTTGCGCGAGCGATCCCGCGGCTCGAGCTTCAGGTAGCACGTCACCACCGGGTGCGTGTACGGACGCAGCTCGGCCAGCCGCTCCAGGACCTGCTCGGTGGTCGGTACGGTCGCAGTCACCGCCATCTACCCCTCCTCACGCTCCCGCCCCGCGGCCCGCGCCGCCGGGCGAGGAGCTCGTGCAGCCAATCAGGATACTACCGGAACATTCAGGACATTCAGAAGAAGACCGGCTCGCGGTAGGAGCCGAAGACCCGCTCGAGCTCGTGCCGGATCTCGAACAGGGTGCAGTAGGCCCGCGCGCAGTCGAGCATCGCGGGGATGACGTTGCGGTCCGCCTGCGCCGCCTCGCGGAGCGCGGCGAGCCGCTGGTGGACGAGCGCCGTGTCGCGCGAGGCGCGCAGGTCGGCGAGCCGGGCGCGCTGGGTGCGCTCGGCCTCGTCGCCGATCCGGAGGATCTCGACCGGCGTCTCCGTCTCCTCGACGAAGGCGTTCACGCCGACCAGCGTGCGGCGGCCCGCCTCGACCTCCGCCTGGAACCGCGCGGCCGAGTGGTGGATCTGGCGCTGGAACCAGCCGCCCTCGATCGCCTTGACCACCCCGCCCTGGGCCTCGATCTCGGCGAAGAGACCCTCGGCCTCGCGCTCGAGCTCGTCGGTGAGCGCCTCGACGAGGTAGCTGCCGCCGAGCGGGTCGGCGGTGTTCGCCACCCCGGTCTCGTAGGCCAGGATCTGCTGCGTCCGGAGCGCGATGCGCACGCTCTCCTCGGTCGGGAGCGCGAGCGTCTCGTCGAAGGCGTTCGTGTGCAGCGACTGGGTGCCGCCCAGCACCGCGGCGAGCGCCTGGTAGGCGACGCGCACGATGTTGTTGTGCGGCTGCTGCGCCATGAGCGACACGCCGGCCGTCTGGCAGTGGAAGCGCATCGTCCAGCTGCGCGCCGACTTCGCGCCGTACTTCTCGCGGAGATGCCGGGCCCAGATGCGGCGCGCCGCGCGCATCTTGGCGATCTCCTCGAAGAAGTCGTTGTGCACGTCCCAGAAGAACGAGAGCCGGGGCGCGAACTGGTCCACGTCGAGCCCGCGCGCGAGCCCGCGCTCGACGTAGGTGAAGCCGTTGGCCAGGGTGAAGGCGAGCTCCTGCGCCGCCGTCGCCCCCGCCTCGCGGATGTGGTAGCCCGAGATCGAGATGGTGTTCCACTTGGGCGTGTGCGTGCTCGCCCACTCGAACATGTCCACGATGACCTTCAGCGCGGGCTCCGCCGGGAAGATCCAGGCGTGCTGCGCCATGTACTCCTTGAGGATGTCGTTCTGGACCGTCCCCTGGAGCTTCGCGATCTCCACGCCCTGCTTCTCCGCCGCGGCCACGTAGAAGCAGAAGAGGATCGCCGCGGGGCCGTTGATCGTCATCGACGTGGAGACCCGGTCGAGGGGAATGCCCTCGAAGAGGTCCTCCATGTCCTTCAGGCTCGAGATCGCCACGCCGCACTTGCCGACCTCGCCCTCGCTGCGGGCGTGGTCGGAGTCGTAGCCCATGAGCGTCGGGAAGTCGAAGGCGACGGAGAGCCCCGTCTGGCCGCGCGAGAGGAGGAACTTGTAGCGCGCGTTCGTGTCCTTCGCCGTGCCGAAGCCGGCGAACTGGCGCATCGTCCAGAGCTTCCCGCGGTACATCGTCGGATGGATGCCGCGGGTGAACGGGTAGGCGCCGGGGAGCCCGACCGCGTCGATCGTGTCAGCGGGCAGGTCCAGCGCCGTGTACACGGGCTCGAGCGCGCGGCCCGAGATCGTCGTGAAGTCGGCGTCGTCGCGCAGCGGCTGCTTCGCGTAGGCCTCGCGCCAGGCCGCGAGCTCCGCGCGCAGCCGTTCGAGCTCGCGCTCCTGCTCGGCCACGCGCCCGGCGAGGTCGGCGGCGGATGCCGGGTTATTGAGGTCGTGCGGAAGGGTGGTCATACCCGCTCACCTTGTCTCAGGCCGTCCAGAATGTCGGTTGCCAGCTCGTACGGGCTCAGGCGCCCGCCCACCACCTCGTCGAGCCGATCGCGGATCGTCGTGTCCACCGCCGTCTCGGCCCAGAGCCAGCGCCGCACCGCGCGATCGACGACCTCGCGGGTGCGCTCGTGGAGCCGCCGGCGGCGACGCGTCTCGAGCTCGCCGGTCGCGACGAGCCAGTCGTGGTGCGCGTCGAGCGCCTCGACGAGCGCCTCGACCCCCTCGCCCTTGGCGGCGATGGTGAGCACGACGCGGTGGCGCCAGGTGCCGTCGTCGTCCGCCTTCGGCTTCGGGCCCGACTGGAGGGCGCCGTGGTGCGCGGGGACGTGCCGGAATGCGTTGCCACGCCGGATGCCGAGCGTGACCTCGATCTCCTGGCGGAGCTTGTCGGCCCCCGGACGGTCGGCCTTGTTGACGACGTAGAGGTCGGCCGCCTCCATGACGCCCGACTTGAGCGCCTGGATCCCGTCGCCCGACTCGGGGACGAGCACGAGGACGGTGGTGTCGGCCATGCGCGCCACGTCGAGTTCCGACTGGCCGACGCCGACGGTCTCGACGAGGATCCGGTCGAAGCCGGCCGCGTCGAGCACGTCGCAGACCTCGCGCGTGGTGGTGGCGAGCCCCCCCAGCGAGCCGCGGCTCGCCATGGAGCGGATGTAGACGCCCTCGTCGAGCGCGACGCTCTCCATCCGGATGCGGTCCCCCAGGAGCGCGCCACCGGTGAAGGGGCTCGTCGGGTCCACCGCGACGACCGCGACCTTCAGGCCCTGGGCCCGGAAGGCGGCGACGAGACGCTCGGTGAGGGTGCTCTTGCCGGCGCCCGGCGGGCCGGTGATGCCGATCCGCCGCGCGTGGCCCAGGTGGGGATGCAGTCCCGCCAGGATCTGCTCGAAGCCCGGACGCCCGTTCTCCACGATCGAGATGGCGCGCGCCAGCGCCGGGGTCTTGCCGTCCAGCAGATCGGTAAGGAGCTGAGCGACTTGCATGGCCGAAAGGTGGCCTGGCACCGGGACGGTGGCAAGGCGATGCGTCACCGCGCGCAGGCGTGCGCACCGCCTCCCGGAGCCTTGGCCGGCCGGCCCGAGTGGGACATTTTGTCTCGTGGGGCCGTTGGACAATGTGTCAGCGGACTGCCCGCCGACGCACCCGCAGGAACCGGGTGTACTCGTCCCCGGGGGGAGATCCCGCCCGGCGGACGGCCGGGCAGGTGGCCGGGTTCTTGCCCCCGGGGGCGACATGCGCATCGCACTCGTCACGGAGTACTACTACCCCCACCTGGGCGGGGTCACCGAGCACGTCCACAACCTCGCCCGCCAGCTGCACGCGGCCGGCCACGAGGCGACGATCGTGACCGCCCGCATGGGCGACACGAGCCACGACGAGCCCTACGTGCGGCGCATCGGGACGAGCCGGGTCATCTACAGCAACAGCTCGCTGGCGCGCGTGACGACCGGCTCCGGGCTGCGACGGAAGCTGCGCGACCTGTTCCGGACCGAACGGATCGACGTGGTGCACCTGCACGGCCCGCTCGCCCCGACGTTCGGGCTGGTGGCCGACCTGGCGGCCTCCGACCTGGGCATCCCCGTCGTCGGCACCTTTCACACCTGGTTCCCCAACTCGCCGCTCTACCGGCTCTTCCGGCGCCCGTTGCAGCGCCGCTTCGACCGCTACGCGGCGGCGATCGCCGTGAGCCATCCGGCGGTCGAGGCGCACAGCCGCTACTTCGATCACCGCTGGGAGATCATCCCGAACGGGATCGACACCGAGCTCTTCCACCCCGCGGGGCGCCGACCGTTCGAGGCGGCCCCGGCCGAGGCGCCCCGCATCCTCTTCCTGGGACGGCTCGATCCGCGGAACGGGCTGGAAACGGCGCTCCGGGCGCTGCCTGTGGTGCTGCGCGCCTACCCCGAGGCGCGGTTGACGGTGGCCGGGAGCGGTCCGCTCCTGGGCCATTACCGGCGGCTGGCCGAGCCGGTGCGGGAGCACGTGGAGTTCCTGGGGCACGTCAACGGCACGCGCCCGGCGATCTACGCCGGCGCCGACCTCTACGTCTGTCCCACGACCAAGGCGTCGTTCGGGATCACCCTGCTCGAGGCGATGGCCTGCGCCACGCCTCAGGTGGTCTCCGACATCACCGGCTTCCGCGAGCTCGTCGCGGGCGGCCAGGAGGCGGTGCTGGTCCCGCTCAGCGACCCGAAGGCGTGGGCCCGCGCCGCGATCGACCTGCTCGCCGACCCGGCACGCCGCGCCGCCATGGGCGCGGCGGGGCGCGCGAAGGCGCTCGCCTACAGCTGGCCGCTCGTCGCGGCGCGCGTGTTGGACGTCTACCGCCGTGTGACGCGCTGATGCCGCTCGTCCCGGCGATCGGGCTTGGCGCGGCGGCCCTGGGGACCCTCGCCTGCGGCGCGTGGGGGGTCTACGAGCCGAACGCGCCGCTCTTCGGCCCCGTGATCGGCGCCGGCCCGCCCGACGGCGGCGCGGTGTACCTCACCTTCGACGACGGCCCGAATCCCGGGGTGACGGACCGCATCCTCGAGACCCTGGCCAGGCATGGGGTGCCCGCCGCGTTCTTCATGGTGGGCCGCTACGCCGAGCGGCACGCGGCGCTGGTGCGCGCGGTGAGCGGCGCGGGCCACGTGGTCGGCAACCACACCTGGGCGCACGTGAAGCTGCACCGGCGCGGCCCGGCGCGGATCCGGTGCGAGCTCGAGCGCACCCACAGGGCGCTCGCGGACCTCACCGGTGCCGCTCCCCGTGCATTCCGGGCGCCGCACGGCTATCGTAACCCCTTCGTCGCGCGGACGGCCCGGCGGCTCGGCTACGCCACCTTCGGTTGGAGCTACGGCGTCTGGGACACCGCCCGCCCCGGCGCCGAGGTGATCCGCGCCCGCATGCGCCGGAAGCTGCGCCCCGGCGCCATCCTGCTCCTGCACGACGGCGACGGCTACGACCCCGCGGGCGACCGCACGCAGACCGCCGACGCCCTGCCCGGCATCATCGCCGACGTGCGCGCCGCCGGACTCGAGTTCCGTCCGCTCACCGACCTCCTCCCCGCCTGAATCGACCGTGCCCCTGCGTCTCCCCGCCACCCGCGGCGTCTGGCTTCGTCTCGTTCTCGCGATCCTGCTCGTCGCCCTGGCGATCCGGTTCGCGCGCGGCTACGCGTGGGAGGAAACGCTCGACGCGCTGCGGGACGCGAGCTGGCCGCTGCTCGGGCTCGCCACCGTCATCAATCTCGCCTCGCTCGGTGCGAAGGGCTGGGCCTGGCACCTGCTGCTGCTGCCGTACGCGCCGCACCGCTGGCGGAGCGCGCAGGTGGCCACCTTCGGCGGCGCCGCCGTGAACTGCGTGGGCGTCTCGGTGGGGGGCGAGGCGGTGCGAGCCCACGTCCTCGCCACGCGCGACCGGGTGCCGCTCGGCGCCGTCGTGGGCACGATCGTCGTATCGCGGGTGGTCGAGGGGCTCGCGCTCGTCGTCTTCCTCGCCGTGGTCGCGGGCTTCCTCCCGCCGGCGCCGTGGGTGCGCCCGGTGCAGCTCGGGCTCTGGGCGCTCACTGCGGCGCTCCTCGCGCTCACGACGCTGGGCGCCTGGTCCCGGCTCCTCGCGCGGATGCCGGCGTGGCTCCGCCAGGCCCTCGCGCCCCTCGCCGCCGAGGGCGCGGGGCGCCGCCTCCTCGCGCCGCTCGCGCTCGACGTGGTGAACTGGATCTGCGAGTGGCTCACCTTCCACTACTGCCTGCTCGCGACCGGGATCGCCGTCTCGCCCATCGTCGCGCTCACCGCGCTGGTGGCCGCCAACGTGGGCGGCATCCTGCGGCTCACCCCCGGCAACGTCGGCGTCATCCAGGGCGCCCTCCTGCTGGCGCTCGCCCCGTTCGACGTGGACCCGCAGCGGGGCCTCGCCGCCGGGCTCGCGCTGCAGGCGGTGCAGACGATCCCGGTGATTCTCTTCGGTGTGCTCGTGGCCGGCCGGCCCACGCTGCGGGCGTTCGCGGGACGGACGTTGACGGAATCGTCGTGAGCGCGGGGGAGCTCGGCCCTGAAGGGCCGGCTCACCGATACGGCCAGCGCCGACGGAACCGCAGCGGATTCTGGAACAGGTGACTCGGCAGGACCAGGACCACGAGGAACATGCCCCACGCCACGAGCAGCCCCCCGACGAGGAGCTCGAGCTTCCGGTCGGCGACGTAGAGGACGCTCGAGATGAGCGCGATGGTAAAGGCGAAGAGCGCGAGCAGCACCCGCCGCACCTGCTGGGCGAGGAAGCGCTGCAGCTCCATCGTGTCGCGGGGATGGGCGCGGATGCGCAGCTCCTCGCGGTCGACGCGCCGCAGCAGGTCGCGCAGGCTCCGGACGATCTGCGCGGCCTCGAGCGACCAGTCGGTGAGGCGCGCCCCGGGCTCCTCGGTGAGCGAGCCGACGAGGAGCCGCTCGGTGAAGCCCGCGACGATCGGGCGCGCCGCGGCGAGGCCGTTGAAGTCGGGATCGTAGCGGAGCCCGATCCCCTCCACCAGCACCGCCGCGCGCGCGAAGTAGACCAGATCGGCCGGGAGCATGAGCGGCCAGTCGTAGAAGGTGCGGAGCACGTCCTCCACGATCCGCTGGATCTGGCGCGGCGAGGTGTCGGCACGGAAGCTCACGGCCATGAGCTGGCGCGCCGCGTCGCGGATGGTGCCGCGGTCCACGTCGGGGTCGAGGATGCCGAGCTCGTAGAACCCGGCGATCACCCCGTCCACGTCCTGCCGCGCCGCGGCGAGCACGGTGCGCACGAGCCGCACCCGCGTCTCCTGCTCCACCCGCACCACCATCCCGAAGTCGAGCACCACCAGCCGCCCCTCGGGATCCACCAGCAGGTTGCCGAAGTGCGGGTCGGCGTGGAAGAGCCCGTCCTCCAGCATCATCTTGATGTACGTCTCGACCAGGAGCCGGATCAGCGCGTCGAGCCGCACCTCGCCGCGCGCGAGCCGGTCGTGCAGCCGGTCGATCCGGGTCCCCTCGATGTACTCCAGCACCAGCACCCGCTGGCGGGTGAGATCGCCGACGACCTCGGGAATCACCACGCGCGGGTCGGCGGCGAAGTTGCGCCGCAGCGTCTCGGCGTTGAGCGCCTCCTCCCGGAAGTCGAGCTCCTTCCAGATCTGCTTCGCGAACTCGGTGACGATCGCCGTGATGGCGCGCGTGTGATGGTTCGGGAAGAGGATGTTGAGGAGGAAGAGGAGCCGGAAGCTGACGTCGAGATCCTGCCGCACCAGGTGCTCGACGTCGGGCCGCAGCACCTTGACGACGACCTCCCGGCCCCCGAGCGCCGCCCGGTGCACCTGGCCGAGCGACGCCGCGGCGAGCGGCGCCGGATCGAACCGCTCGAACACCGCGCCGACCGGCGCGCCGAGCGCCTCGGCGATGACCGCCTCCGCCACCCCGGGCGCGAGCGGCGGCACGCGGTCGTGCAGCGTGCTGATGGTGCTCAGGTAGGGCTCGGGGAGGATGTCCGCCCGCGCCGCGAAGACCTGGGCCAGCTTGACGAAGGTGGGCCCGAGCGAGGCGAGGGTCGCCGTGAGCCGCTCGGCGCGGCGGCGGTGGTCGGCTTCGGTGCGCCGGGCCGGCCGGCCGAAGAGGATGAAGCGGCGCCGGTCGCGCAGGAACGCGATCAGGAACGGTACCAGCGCGACGAAGACCCGAAGCGCGCGCATCAGAGCAGCAGCAGGCCGGCGAGACCGAGCAGCAGACTGAAGCCGCAGACGTCCGTGAAGGTCGTCACGAAGATCGACGAGGCGATCGCCGGGTCCACCCGGAAGCGCTCGAGGAGCAGGGGGATGAACGCCCCCGCGAAGCCCGCGACGAGGAGGTTCCCCGTCATCGCGAGGAAGACGACGAGGCCCATCATCGGCCCCTGGTGCAGGAGCATCGCCGCGGCGGCCACGACCACCCCGTTGGCGAGGCCGTTGATGGTGCCGACGAGCACCTCCTTGCCGATGATGCGCACCCCCTGCCCTGGCGCGATGAGCCCGAGCGCCAGGCGGCGCACGGTGACGGCGAGCGCCTGCGTGCCCGCGTTGCCGCCCATCCCGGCGATGATCGGCATCCAGGCGGCGAGCATGACGACGCGCTCGACGATCCCCTGATAGGCATAGACCACCGCGCCCGCCACGAACGCGGTCACGAGGTTGATGTAGAGCCACGGCAGGCGGCTCCGCACCGCGTCGCGCCAGCCCGCGGCGATCACCTCGTCGGCCGAGGTGCCGCCGAACTGCAGGATGTCCTCGGTGGTCTCGGCCTCGACGACGTCGGTGACGTCGTCGAAGGTCACCTGGCCCAGGAGCCGCCCCTGCGCGTCCACCACCGGCACCGCCGGCAGGTTGTAGCGCGCCATGAGGCGCGCGACCTCCTCCTGGTCCAGGTCGGGCGGGACGACGATGTCGGCCGGCTCCATGAAGTCGCGCACCGGCCGTCGCGGCGAGCTGACGACCAGGTCCTTGAGCGGCAGCACGCCCACCAGGTGGCGCGCGTCGTCCACGACGTAGATCTGGTAGAAATCCACCTCCTCCGCCTGGTGGCGGATGGAGTGCAGCGCCTCGCTGGCCGTGGCCGCGGCCTCGACCGCCACGACGGCGGTCGTCATGAGACCGCCGGCGCTCTCCTCGTCGTAGCGCAGCAGCTCGTCGACGTCCGAGCGGTTCTCGACCTCCGAGAGGATGCGCTCCTGGTCTTCGGGATCGAGCTCGCCGAGGAGATCGGCCGCGTCGTCGTCGTCCATCTCCTCGACGATCTCGGCCGCCTGCTCCGGGGCGAGCGCGGCGAGCGTGTCCTCGGCGTGCGCCTCCACGGGCATCTCGATGAGCGCCTGGCTCGAGAGCTCCGGCGGCAGCACCTGCACGACGCCGATGCGCTCCGCCTCGTCGAGCGACGCGAGGACGTCCGCCAGATCCGCCGGCTCCAGCCCGTGGGCGCGCTCGACGAACTCCTCGAGGAGGCCGTCGCGCGCGAGCTGGACCATCGATTCGAGCGTCGGGGCCCGGCTCGTCATGCGAAGTCGGCGTGGAGGGGAATGACCGGCACGGGGCCCGGACGCACCAGCAGGCGCTCGACGCGCGTGGGGGAGCTGTGCAGGACGTCGAACTCGAGCCCGGCGAGCAGGAAGCGCTCCCCGTCGGCCGGGATCCGCCCGGCGAGCTCGGCCACCAGGCCGCCGATGCTCGCCGCGCGGCCCTGCGGCAGCTCGACGCCGAAGCGCTCGGCCACCTCGCTCGCCGGCGTGGTGCCGTCGACCTCCAGGACCTCGGGCGGCGGTGGCGGTGCCGCCGCGACCGCCGCCGCCTCCGGCGCCGCCGCGTCCGGTTCGTCGTACTCGTCGAAGATCTCCCCCACGAGCTCCTCGAGCAGGTCCTCGAAGGTGACGATGCCGAGGGTGCCGCCGAACTCGTCGATCACGACGGCCAGATGCCGGCGCTCGCGCTGCATGTCGAGCAGGAGGTCGCCGCAGCTCCGGCTGCCCGGCGCCACCGCCACGGGCCGGATCGGCAACGGGCTGCCGGGCCGCAGCTTGAAGAGGTCGAAGGCGTGGAGCATCCCGACGATCTCGTCGAGACTGCCGCGGTAGACCGGGAGGCGGCTGTAGCCGCTCTGGGCGAACACGTCGGCGATCGCGGCGGGTGGCGCGTCCACCGGCACGGCGACGATGTCGGTGCGCGGCGTCACCACCTCGCGCACCGGCCGCTGCGAGAAGGTGAGCACGCCGCCGGCCATGACGAGCTCCTCGTCGACGGCGAGCCCGGCCGCGGCCCCCTCGCGCCAGAGCGAGCGCAGCTCGTGCGGCCGCGCCGCGGCGCGCGCGGGGAGCAGGAGGCCCACCACCGTCGACCAGGGCCGCAGGATCGGCACCACCCGGGCCGCGATGGCCTCGGCGCGATGCTGGGTGAGCCAGCGCGGCGCGAAGTAGCCGACGAGAATGATGAGCGGCACCGCGAGCAGCGCGAGCACGACGAGCGACCGCAGCGCGCCCGAGCTCGCGAGGAGCGCCGGCAGCGCCGCGCCGAGGAGCAGGACGCCGAGGGAGGTGGTGACGGACGCGGCCGTGAGATAACCGTCCACCTCCGCGAGGTGCCGCAGCGTCGGCGCCCGGCCGCGCAGGCGGTGGCTGATGGCGCGCGTGAGCTCCGCCCGGCTCGCGGTGACGAGCGCGGCGCCCGCCATGGAGCCGAAGGCGGTGAGCAGCAGCCCCGCGGCGACGGCGAGCCAGGTCACGGGCGCGCCTCCTCGACCGGCGTCTCGGGCTCGGGCGCCGTGAGGGGGCGGATCGAGATGCGCCGCACGCGCCGGCGCGCCACCTGCTCCACGGTGATCTCGTAATCGTCCACGCGCACCGCTTCGCCCCAGCGCGGTACCCGGCCGAACTCCGCGAGCACCAGGCCACCCACCGTGCTCACGTCCTCGCGCTCGAAGTCGTGCTCGAGCACCTCCTCGAGCTCGGCGAGCGGCACCCCGCCCTGCACCCGGTAGCCGCCGTCGGGAAGCGGGAGAATCGGCTCGACCTCCTCCACGTCGTACTCGTCCTGGATCTCGCCGACGATCTGCTCGAGGATGTCCTCGAGCGTGAGCAGCCCCGCGGTCCCGCCGTACTCGTCCACCACCACGGCGAGGTGGCTGGGCCCGCGCTGGAAGTCGCGCAGCTGGCGATCGAGCGGCTTGGCCTCGGGGACGAACGCCGCGGGCCGGATGAGCGCTTGCCAGGGCGGGCCGTCGTCGCGGCCGAGGGCCGGCAGCATGTCCTTCGCGTAGATCACGCCCGCCACGTCGTCCGAGCTGCCGTCGTAGACCAGCACGCGTGCGTGCTCGGTGCGGCGCAGCACCTGGACGACGTCGTCGCGCGTGGCGCTGCGGTCCACGGCCACGATGTCGATGCGCGGCGTCATGACTTCCGCCACGGTCATGTCGGCGAGGGAGAAGACGCCGAGGAGCATGTCGCGCTGCGCCGCGCCGACGGCGCGCTCCGCCTCGGTGCGGCGGACCGGGTGGGCCCGGCGGTCGGCCCAGGCCACGAGCCGCAGGAGCGGCCGGAAGGGCGCGAGCGTCCCTTCCGCCGCGCGGCGCGCGCCGGGGGTGAGCTCCGGCGCGATCGCGGCGAGCACCCGGGGCGCCAGGTCCCCCACGACCCACACGAGCGCGACGGCGACGACCAGCCGCGTGAGCCCCGGCACGGTCGGCCACGCCCACCAGACGACCGCACCGCCCGCCGCCGTGCCCGCGAGCACGAGGAGTGCGAGGTGCGCGATGTGCAGCCCGCGCGCGAGCGAGACCGGCCGGTCGTCGGCTTCGGCGGGGAACTGCCCCGCGAGCATGCGCGGCAGCTCGAGGTCCGACTCCGCGGCGAAGGCGAGCCACCCGGCCCAGAGAGTGAGGACGGCCGCCACGACCGGAGCGATGAACTGCTGCAGCGTCCCGAGGAGCGGCGTCACCGGCGGCCCTCGCGGCGCTGGCGCACGGGGCGCGCCGGTCCGTCCGGCGCCGGCGCGAGCCGCCGGACGTAGCGCTCCTGCCGGCGCCACATCGGCGAGCGCGTGCGGCCGGCCTCCTCGGGGTGGTCCCAGCCCAGCGCATGCAGCGTGCCGTGCACGACGAGGCGCACGAGTTCCTCGTGCGCCGGGATGCCGCGCGCCGCCGCCTCCTGGCGCGCCGCCCAGGGACAGACGTACACGTCGCCCACGATGAAGCCGCGCGGATCGGGGAGCGACCACGACAGGACGTCGGTGGGCCGGTCGCGGCCCTTGTGCTCGAGGTTCAGGCGGCGCATCGCCTCACGGCCCAGGAAGGTGAGCGAGATCTCGGCCCGCGCCCCCTCGGCCGCCACGACGGTGCCGACGATGCGCCGCAGCTCCGCCTCGGGGAGCGGCAGCCGCCCCCCGAGCGCGAGCGCGAGCGCCGCGCCGCCCTCAGGCGCGCCGGATCTGGTCGACCGACGCGGTGACGGCGCCGCTGGCACGGGGATACTCGATGCGGTTGTGGTGGATGCCCGCGAGCACGCGCGCGAACTCGCGCTTGACGCGCTCGAGCTCGCGCAGCGTGAGCGGCGCGTCGTCGAGCTGGCCGCCCGCGATCCGCTGCGCGACGAGCTGCTCGATTGCCTCGCGCACCGCCTCGGGCGTGGGCTCCGGGAGCACCCGCACGGCCGCCTCGGTCGCGTCGGCGAGCATCGCGACCGCCGTCTCGGCCGACTGCGGACGCGGCCCCGGGTAGCGGAAGTCGGCCGGATCCACCGTGACTCCGGGGCCGCGGGCGCGATGCAGGAAGTAGCGGATCTCGGTCGTGCCGTGGTGCTCGGGGATGAACGCCACCACGGCGGGCGGGAGCTTCGCCTCTTCCGCGAGGGCCACGCCCTCGAGCACGTGCCGCCGGATGATGCGCGCCGATTCCGCCGGCGGGAGGAGGTCGTGCGGGTTCGCGCCGGGCCGCTGGTTCTCGACGAAGTACTGCGGCTGGCCCAGCTTGCCGACGTCGTGATAGTAGCAGCCGACCCGCGCGAGGAGGCCGTTCGCGCCGATCGCGTTGCAGGCCGCCTCGCAGAGGTTGGCCATCGAGATGCTGTGGGCCCAGGTCCCCGGCGCCTCGAGCGCGAGCCGGCGCAGCAGCGGCCGGCGGAAGTCGGAGAGCTCGAGCAGGGTGAGCTGCGTCGTGATCCCCGTGAACGACTCCGCGAGCGGCAGCGCCAGCATGGCGAGCGCGGCGCTCCCGAGCGCCGTGATCAGGCCCGCGAGCACGCTCGCCGCGAAGTCGTCGGCCGACCAGCCGAAGACCAGGCCCATCGTCGCCGCGCCGAGGGCGTAGGCGGCGATCAGCGCGCCGACGGCGGTGTAGAGCACGTGCCGCCGCCGCAGCACCCGCGTCCCCACCGCGCCCGCCACGCCCCCCAGGAGCCCGAAGAAGAGCGCCCCCGTGTCGCGCAGCCCCCACTGGCTGCCGAGGAGCACGGCGAGCGTGAGCGCGGCCATGACGGCCAGCCGGCCGTCGAAGAGCATCGTCACCAGCATCGCCGCGAGCGGGATCGGCAGCAGCTCGGGCCGCGCCGGAAAGAGCTCCCCCACCCCGGCCGCGAGGAAGGCGACCGCCGCGACGAGGATCGCGAAGAACGCCACGTGGCGCCCCTCGTCGTAGGTGCGCCGCCGCCAGAGGACCAGCAGCAGCCAGAACGGGCTCAGGATGATGGCGTCGTAGAGGATCGCCCCCGCCACCGAGCGGGCGGCGAGGCGACCGGCGTTCTCGCGGCGCAGCGCCTGGTCGAGGGCGTCGAGCTTGAGCGCGGTCTCGGGGGTGACGAGCTCGTGCGCACCCACGATCCGCTCGCCCGCGCGCACGGCGTACTTGACCGAGTCCACGCTGCGGCGCACCTGCTCGCGCCGCGCCTGGGTGGCCGCGTGGTCGTAAACGATGGTGGGCTGGAAGAAGACGCCCACGAGGCGCCGGAAGACCCGCTGGCTGGCCGGATCGCCCCAGCCGCGGCTCGTCTGGTCCGCCTCGTCCATCAGGTCGGCGAAGGTGCGCACCGAGTCGCGCAGCACGACCCGCTGCCCCTCGCCCCGCCGCAGGAGGAGGCGCACGCTCGGCTCGCCGCGCACCACGCCGGCGTCGGCGACGCCCGCGGCGAGCGACGCGCGGAAGAGGTCGGTGAGCCGTCCCTGCAGCGCGCGGCGGTGCCGCGGATCGGCGAGCCAGGCGGCCTCGTCGTCGCCGAGGTCCACCCGGAAGCCCTGCGCGATCGCCCAGACCCGCTCGGGCGTCGGGCGGTCACCCCCGAGCGCGTCGAAGAAGAGCTGCAGCGAGGTCGTGGCCGAATCGTAGGCGGCCCCGTCGTACTCGAAGACCGGCAGCACCCCGCGCGCGAGCGCGTCACCCTCGCGGGTGTACTCCTCCGGGTCCTTCGGCACCGTGAAGGCGATCGGCGAGAGCACGTCGTGGTCGGCCGCCTCGCCCACGCCCAGGCGCGGCGCCTCGCGGGTCGTCGGCCCCGGGAACGCCAGGTAGACGGCGACGGCGGCCAGCAGGAGCCAGCCCCAGCGGGACGCATGGAACCACACCCGGGCCGCGAACGAGCGGTCCGGCGGCGGGTCGGCGAGGTGCGTCCCGTGGGCGCCCGGCATCAGCCGTTCTGGTCCTCCGCGTACGCCTTGATGATCTCGCGCACGAGGCGGTGCCGAACGACGTCGGCCTCGTGCAGGTAGTTGAAGGCGATCCCGTCGATCCCCGGCAGGATCCGCTCGACCTGCACCAGCCCCGAGTCCTCGCGGCGCGGGAGGTCGATCTGCGTCTTGTCGCCGGTGACGACGACCTTGCTGTTCACGCCGAGCCGGGTGAGGAACATCTTCATCTGCGCGCCGGTGGCGTTCTGCGCCTCGTCGAGGATGATGAACGCGTCGGCGAGGGTGCGGCCGCGCATGTAGGCCAGCGGGGCGATCTCGATCGTGCGGCTCTCGAGCGCCTTCTGCACCCGGTCGTTCGGCATCATGTCCTCGAGCGCGTCGTAGAGCGGGCGCAGGTAGGGATCCACCTTCGCCTGGAGGTCGCCGGGGAGGAAGCCGAGCGACTCGCCCGCCTCGACCGCGGGGCGCGCGAGGACGATGCGCTTGACCCGCTTGCGGGCGAGCGCCTCGACCGCCTTGGCGACGGCGAGATAGGTCTTGCCCGTGCCCGCCGGCCCGATGCCGACCACGATGTCGTGCTCGCTGATGGACTTCAGGTAGTCGCGCTGCCCCTGCGTCTTGGCGACGATGGCCCGCCGCATCCCCGGCAGCACGATCTTCGCCGTGTCGCTGGGGGCCGCCGCGAGCTCGGCCGCCGCGGCGCCGCCGTCGCTCGCGAGCCGCACCACGTCGTCCGGCGTCACCGGCTCGCCCATGCGCGCGAGGTCCACCAGGCCCGTCACCACGGGCGTCGCCCGCTCGATCTGCTCCGGGGTGCCCGCCAGACTGATCGTGTCGCCGCGGAAGGCGACGCGCACCCCCAGGGTGCGCTGCAGCTCGGCCAGGTTGCCGTCGTTGACGCCCGCGAGCAGGAGCGGGTCGGCGCCTTCGGTGGAAATCTTGTGCTGGATCTCGTCTGCCAAGCGGCCCCCAGGGGGTTGGGCGATGATGGTGAAACGCCGGCGCGCCTGTGTCGCGCGCCCACGTTAGCGCTCGGCGCCGTCCGTCGCGGTGATGTGCAACGCCGCGAGGTCGCGCGGGTCCACCGGCGTCGGCGCGCCCTCGAAGAGCGCCCGCGCCGCCGTGGTCTTCGGGAAGGCGATCACGTCGCGCAGCGACGGCGCCCCGGCCAGGAGCATCGTGATCCGGTCGAAGCCCAGCGCGAAGCCGCCGTGCGGCGGCGCCCCCGCGGCGAGGCCGTCGAGGAGGAAGCCGAAGCGGCGGCGGATCTCCCCCTCCGGAATCCCCAGCAGCTCGAAGATGGAGCGCTGCACCGCCGGATCGGTGATGCGGATCGAGCCGCTGCCGAGCTCGTTGCCGTTGTAGACGGCGTCGTAGTGTTGCGCGCGGACGTGAGCGGGGTCGGTCGCCAGCCGGTCGCGGTCCGCGGGGTGCGGCGCGGTGAACGGGTGGTGCGCCGGCACGTGCTGGCCCGTCTCGGGATCCTCCTCGAAGAGCGGGAAGTCCACGATCCAGCAGAAGGCGTGCGCCGTGGCCGGCGCGACGCCGGGGCGGCGCGTGAGCGCGGTGCGCACGGCGTGCAGCGCCGGGCTCGTCACCGCGTCGGGTCCCACGACGGCGAGGAGCATGTCGCCCTCGGCGCCGCCCAGCCGCTCGAGCGCGCTCGCCCCGATCGCCTTCGTCCCCTGCCCCTCCCAGCCCTGTGCCGTGCGGCGCGCCCAGACGAGGCCGCCCGCCTTCGCCTCCTTCGCCTGCGCGGTGAGGGCGTCGATCTCCTTGCGCGTCATCGCGGCCGCGTCGGGCGCGAGGATCCCGCGCACGCGCTCGCCCCGGGCGCGCGCCTCCTGCACGAACGGCGCGGCGTCGTCGCCGACGAGCGGGGTGAGATCCCGGATCTCGAAGCCGAAGCGCAGGTCGGGCTTGTCGATGCCGTACCTCTCCATCGCCTCGCGCCAGGCGAGCCGCGGGAAGGGCCGCGGCACCGCGACGCCTCTTTCCGCCCACAGGTCCACCAGCACCCGCTCGATGACGTCCTGCACGTCCGCCTGCGAGACGAACGACGCCTCGAGGTCGATCTGGGTGAACTCCGGCTGGCGGTCGGCGCGCAGGTCCTCGTCGCGGAAGCAGCGCGCGATCTGGAAGTAGCGGTCGTAGCCCGCCACCATGAGGAGCTGCTTGTAGATCTGCGGCGACTGCGGCAGCGCGTAGAACTCGCCCGCGTGCACCCGGCTCGGCACCAGGTAGTCGCGCGCGCCCTCGGGGGTGGGCTTCGTGAGGATCGGCGTCTCGATCTCGAGGAAGCCGAGCTCGCTCAGCGTGCGTCGCGCGCGCTGCAGGAGCCGGTGGCGCAGGATCAGGTTCTCCTGCAGCTCGGGCCGGCGGAGGTCGAGCACGCGGTGCCGGAGGCGCAGGTCCTCCGCGGCGAGCTCCTCGCCCTCCTTCCGCGCCACCGGAATCGCCGGCGTCTGCGCGGGTCCCACGAGCTCGAGCCCCGTGACGTGCACCTCCACCTCGCGCGAGCGCATCACGGCGTCGCGCGCCGGCTCGGGCCGCAGCTCCACGGTGCCGGTGACGAGCACGACCGACTCGGCGCCCACCCCGGCGGCGCGCGCCATCACCTCGGGCGGCGTCCAGCGCGGGTCGAACGAGAGCTGCACCAGCCCTTCGCGGTCGCGCAGGTCGATGAAGACCACGCCGCCGAGATCGCGCACGCGGTGGACCCAGCCGCCCAGGCGGACGGTCCGGCCCACGTCGGCGCGGGTGAGGTCGCCGCAGTAGCGGTCACGCATCGCGGTGGCCGTCGGGTTCATGCGGCCTCGGCAGTCGGAAGGGAACGGCTCATGGGACGTCGAATGCACTCGGAAAGAGGGGAACGGACACGGGCGGCGGGCATGGGCGCGGTCGCGGCCGGCCGGGGCCGGCAGGGCTCAGCGGACGTCGGCGTCGGCGAGCGCGGCGTGAAACTCCTCGGGCGTCCGCGCGGCAAGGAGCGCCTCGCGCAGCTCGTCGCGCCGCAGCAGCCGGGCGATGCGCGCGAGCACCTTCACGTGCTGCCCCGCCGCCGTCTCGGGGCCGACGAGCAGGAAGAAGAGCCGCACCGGCTCGCCGTCGAGCGCGTCGTAGGGGATGGGCTCGGCACTCACGCCGGCCACCACGCCGAGGTCCTTCACTGCGGGCGAGCGGCCGTGCGGGATCGCGATGCCGTGCCCGATGCCGGTGCTCAGCATCGCCTCGCGCTCCTGCACCGCCTCGACGATCTCGGCCGCGCTCCCACCGGCGCGTTCGGCCAGCCGCTCGGCCAGCTCGCGGATGGCGCCCGCCTTGTCGCGAGCGGCCAGCGGCACCACCACCCGGTCGGGGGTGAGCAGGTCGGTCAGCAGCACGAGCGGAGCTGGCGGCGCATGGGCTCAAACGTAACCGGCGCCGAAAACCCCGGCAAGCAATTATCGGGTCGACGCTTAGCGGGCTTCTCGGGACGGGACGGGACGGGAAGGCGCGGCGACAGGCGGCGCCGGCGCGTGCGGCGCCGGCAGGTCGGTGAGGTCGTCCACGCCGTCGAGCAGGTCGGGACGCGGCGCCGGTGCGAGCCGCTCCGCGCGCCGGGCCAGGAGGATGAAGCCGGCCGCCGTGACGGCGCCGAACACCGTCGCCCACACGGCGTCGTCGGTCACCAGCCCCCACGCGATCGGCCGGCCGCCGGTGAGGATGTTCATGAGCTGGAGGTACAGCGGCACGCCCACGCCGCCGACGACGGCGCCCAGCAGCGTGAAGCGCACGGGATTGATGTCGGCCAGGCGGCGGCCCCGGTAACCGAAGCGGAGGACCCCGGCGAAGACCGCGCCGATCACCCCTCCGGCGAGGCCGAAGCGGACGCCCCAGGCGACCGCCGCGAAGGCGGCCATGCCGACCCGCTCGGGGAGGGACTCGATCCCGGGCCGGGGATCGAACAGGCTGATGGCGCCGACGAGCGCCCCGCCGGCCACGGCCCAGGCGGCAGCCCAGGTCACGGCGTTCCGCAGCACCGCTCGCAGGTCTCGATTCCGGTTGTCGCTCATCGTCCCCTCCTGCACCCGTGGTCCACCGTGTCGCCAACGACTTTGTGCCATAAAGTAGTATGACGATCCCTGGCCGGCAAGCACCGGCCCGACCACGCCATTCTCCGAGCCGCGCGGACCACTCTCCGGGCGCACCAGGTGGATCTCCGGGTGCACCGAGCCGTTCTCCCGGCGTGCCGAGCCCGGCACGGAACTCCCCGGGCCCCGCGCCGGTTATCTTTGCCCCATGGCGATCTTCGAGACGACCTCCGCGACCCCTGCCGATCAGGCGACGGTGACCAACCTGCTCAACCTCCCGCCCGCCGCGGCGCGCGAGGTCGTGCGGGCCTGGGCCGCGGAGCGGGAGCTGCCGGGGTATCGCGTCGGGCAGATCGTCCGCCGGCTCTGGGTGGCGCCCGTGGCCGCCTGGCGGGAGGCGACCGAGCTGCCGCTCGCGCTCCGCGCGGAGCTCGAGGCGCGCTTCCCCCTTCCGCGTCTCGACGCCGACGTCGTCCAGCAGTCGGCCGACGGCACCCGCAAGTTCCTCTGGCGCCTCGGCGACCGCGAGGCGGTCGAGTCGGTGCTCATCCCCTCGGGGAGCCGCCGCACGCTCTGCATCTCCTCGCAGGCCGGCTGCGCCCTCGCCTGCGTCTTCTGCGCGACCGGCCGGATGGGCTTCCGCCGCAACCTCGAGCCGTGGGAGATCGCCGGCCAGGTGCGCGAGATCGTCCTCCGGAACGCCGACGAGAAGCCCACGAACATCGTCTTCATGGGGATGGGCGAGCCGCTGCTGAACTGGCCGGGCGTGGATCCGACGCTCACGATCCTCAACGACGCCGACGGCTTCGGCCTCGGCGCGCGCCACATCACCGTCTCGACCGTGGGAATCGTCCCCGGGATGCGGAAGCTCGCCGAGCGGCCCGAGCAGTTCCGCCTCGCCATCTCGCTGCACGCGCCCACGGCCGACCAGCGCCGCGCGCTCATGCCGATCGAGAAGAAGTACGACCTCGCGCAGGTGCTGGAGGCGGCGGAGCAGTTCGAGAAGCGGATCACCTTCGAGTACGTGATGATCGCCGGGGCGAACGACGCCGAGGCGGACGCCGACCGGCTCGCGGTCCACGCCCGCCGCCTCGGCGCGCACGTCAACATCCTCCCGCTCCATCCCGGCGGCGCGCCCGACCTCGTGCCGAGCTCGAACAACCGGATCCACGCCTTCGCCGCGCGTCTCCGGGACCGCGGCATCGAGGCGACCGTGCGCCGCAGCCGGGGGCTCGACATCAACGCCGCCTGCGGCCAGCTCCGCGTCGAGACCGATCGGAAGCGCCGCGCAGCGCTCACACCCGATCCAGCGCTTCCCCGCCCCTGAAGTAGTTCCGCAGGTTCGTCACCGCCCGCATCCCCATCGCCTCGCGCGTCTCGAGCGTGGCGCTGCCCAGGTGCGGCAGCAGTACGACGTTCTCGAGCTCGGCCAGCCCGGCGGCGAGCGCCGGCTCGCGCTCGTAGACGTCGAGCCCCGCCCCGGCGATGCGTCCCTCGCGCAGCGCCGCGACGAGCGCCGCCTCGTCCACCACGTCCCCGCGCGCGGTGTTGACGAGATAGGCGTCCCGGCGCATGAGGGCGAGCCGCCGCGCGTCGATGAGATGGCGCGTGGCCGGCGTCGCGGGACAGTGAAGCGAGACGAAGTCGGACGCGGCGAGGAGCTCGTCGAGCGGCAGCGCCGCGGCGACGCCGTCCGCCGCGAGCGCGTCGGCCGCGGGCGGGCGCGGGGTGTGAATGAGGACGCGCATCCCGAAGCCGTGCGCCGCCCGGCGCGCCGTCGCGCGGCCGATGCGGCCGTAGCCGACGATGCCCAGGGTGCGGCCGCTCACCATGTGGCCGAGGAGGTGCGTCGGCCGCCAGCCGGTCCACGCGCCCGCCCGCACCTCGCGCTCGCCCTCGCCCGCCCGGCGGGCGACCATCAGCAGGAGGAGGATCGCGAGGTCGGCGGTGGCGTCGGTGAGGACCCCCGGGGTGTTCGTCACGACCAGGCCGCGCGCGCGGGCCGCCGCGACGTCGATGTGGTTGTAGCCGACGCCGAAATTGGCGAGGATGCGCGCGCGCAGCGGCGCGGCGGCGAGCACGGCTGCGTCGATCCGGTCGGTCACGGTGCAGAGCACGCCGTCGGCCTGGCGGAGCGCCGCGGCGAGCTCGTCGCGGGTGAAGGGGTGGTCGTCCGCGTTGCGGCGGACGTCGAAGTCGCGCGCGAGCTCGGCCTCGACCCGCTCGGGGAGGCGGCGGGTGACGATGACGGTGGGTCGGTTGGTCATGGCAGTAATGTTATACATCCGTCCATGCCCGCCCACGACCCGCGCGCGTTTCTCGAATCGCTCTACGCCGCCGCGCTCGCCGCCGTCGAGCCGGGCGCGGCCGTCGCGCGCGCGCTCGAGGCCGAGCCGCTGCCGCCGGGGCGCGTGCACCTGCTGGCGCTGGGGAAGGCGGCGACGCCGATGGCGCGCGCCGCGCTCGCGGCGCTGGCCGCGGCACCCGCCGCAGGCTCCGCGCAGCTCGCCGGCGGCCTCGTCGTCGCGCCCGCGGCGGCCGACCACCCCGGCGACGCCGCTCCTGCCGCGCGCCCCTCGCCTGCCACGCTTCCCGTCGTTTGGGGGGACCACCCGGTCCCGGGCTCCGCCTCGCTGGCCGCCGCGGCCGCGCTCGCGGAAGCCGTCGCCGCGATCGCGCCCGGGGACGACGTGCTCGTCCTTCTCTCCGGCGGCGCGAGCAGTCTGGTCGGCGCGCCGGCCGACGGCGTCGCGCCGGACGACTACCGCGCACTGTGGGAGCTGCTGCTGCGCTCGGGCCTCGACATCGGCGCCATGAACACGGTCCGCAAGCGCGTGAGCCGCTGGGGGGCGGGCCGGCTCGCCGCCGCGGCGCGCGGCGCGCGGGAGATCCGCGTGCTCGTCGTCTCCGACGTCCCCGGCGACGCGCTGGCCGCGATCGGCTCCGGCCCCTGCGTGCCCGACGCGGCGACCGCCGCCGACGTCCGCGCGATCCTCGAGCGGCGGGATCTCTGGCGCGCGACGCCCGCGTCGGTGCGCGCGGTGCTCGAGGCCACGCGGCGCGACGTTCGGCTCGAGACGCCGAAGCCCGGCGACGCCGCCTTCGCCCGCGTCCGTCATCGGGTGATTGCGAACAACCGCGTCGCCCTCGCCGGCGCCGCGGCCGCGGCGCTCCGCGCGGGCCACGAGGCGGAGCTCGCCCCGACCCCGCTCGCGGGGGAGGCGCGCGAGGTCGGCGCCGCGCTCGCGCGTGAGCTCCTCGCCGCGCCCTCCGGCCGCTGCCTCCTCTGGGGCGGCGAGACGACGGTGATGCTCCCCGCGGGCGCCCCCCCCGGGGGCCGCTGCCAGGAGCTCGCCCTCGCCGCCGCGCGCGTCCTCGCGGAGGCGGCGCCCGAGCGCGCACGGGGCCTCGTCCTTCTCGCCGCCGGCACCGACGGCCGCGACGGCCCCACCGACGCCGCCGGCGCCGTGGTGGACCCCACCACCTGGCGCCGCATCGCCGCCGCCGGCCGCGACCCCGCCCACGCCCTCGCGACCCACGCGAGCCACGCCGCCCTCGAGGCCGCCCACGCCCTCCTGCGCCCGGGGCCGACGGGGACGAACGTGATGGACGTCGTTTTAGGGGCTAGGGACTAGGGGCTAGGGGCTAGGGCGCCCCGATGTAGCGCGGCCCTCCGATCAAGAAATCGGAGGGCCGCATCGCTTCGGAACCACCCGCCCCTAGCCCCTGGTCCCTGGCCCCTAGGGATGCAGCGGCAGCACCGGCTGATAGTCCGGCCCCAGCACCACGCTCACGTCCACGCGGCGGAGCGAGTCGGGGGCGGCGACGATGTGGCCGAAGCCGAGGGCGCGCTGGACGCGACGGGCGGCGGTCGAGTCCCCACGGCGGAGGTAGATGCGCGTCGAGTCCGCCGCCGTGTCCGCGTTGCCCAGGAAGATGACGTCGAGGCCCTGCTGGCGCAGCACGCGGGTCGCCGTGCGGGCGAGGCCCTTCCGCGGGGTGGCGTTGAAGACCTCCACGAGCACCCGGTCCTCGGCCGACGGGATCGCGAAGAGATGCCCCTCCACCTTGTCGGGCGCGTGCGGCCGCCGGGCGAGCGCGGCCGTGCCCGCGCCGGCCGCGGCGATCGCGAGGCCGATCAGCGCGATCCGGACGAGGCGGCGACGAGACTGTTCCAAAACCGTACCGTGGGTTCGAGGAGCGGCCAGCCCGAGCGGACCTGATGCACGAGGCGCATCTGCGCGACCTCGCGCAGCACGCCGCGCGGGTCGTCCGGGAGCCGATGGGCGAGCTCCGCCCGGCGCTCGCAGTCGAAGGGGCGGCCCGGCTCCAGGAAGTCGGCGCAGTAGAGCATGCGCCCGACCATGTCCCACTCGGCGAGGCCGATCGAGTGGTAGCGGACGGCGTCGAGCACGCCGCGGTCGACCTCCCCCTCGGCCTTGGCGCGCGCCGCGCTCGCGGGGCCGTGCTTGAGCTCGGCCGAGCCGGGCGTGGACGAGGCCCAGCGTTCCAGCTCCTCGGGCGCGGCGTCGCGCATCGCGTCGTGCAGCCAGACGGCGCGCAGCCAGCGGTTGCGCTCGGAATCGGGCACGCCCATGCGGTCGGCCCAGTTCGCCACCAGCTCCGCCACGCGGGCGATGTGCTCGAGGCGCTCGGGCGTGATAACGGCCCACACGGGGAGCGTGGGCCGCAGGGCGGGCGGCGTGAGGCGCGGGGGACGAACCGTCACGGCGGCGCTCAGCCCTCCGCGCGCAGCTGCGGCCGCACCGGCCGGTTCTGCCCGTCCACGAACACGACGCGCGGCGCGTAGCTCGCCGCCTCGGTGGCGTCGAAGACGCCGTAGGAGATGATGATCACGAGGTCGCCCGGCAGGCCGAGGCGGGCGGCGGCGCCGTTGAGCTGGATGACGCCGGAGCCGCGGGGGCCCGGGATCACGTAGGTCGAGAAGCGCGCGCCGTTGTTCACGTTGACGATCTGCACCTCCTCGTACTTGAGGAGGTCCGCGGCGTCGAGCAGGTCCTCGTCCACCGTGAGGGAGCCCTCGTAGTGGAGATCGGCCGACGTGATCGTGGCGCGGTGGATCTTCGACTTCATGAGATGGCGCTGCATCACGCGAGCCCCTTCCCGAGGATGACGTTGTCGATCAGACGCGTGCGCCCGACCCGCGCGGCGAGCAGCACGACCGTCCGCGGGTCGGCGGTCCGTACCGGGGCGAGCGTGTCGGGATCGGTGACGGCAATATACTCCGGCGCGACGCCCGGATGCACTGCCAGCACCTCCTGCACGCGGCGCTCGAGCGCGGCCGCGACCCGCTCGCCCGCGGCGAAGGCCGCGGCGGCCGCCCGGAGGGCGGCGCTCAGGCCCAGCGCCTGGGCGCGCTCCTCGGGACTCAGGTAGACGTTCCGGCTGCTGAGCGCCAGCCCGTCGGCCTCGCGCACGGTCGGGGCCACGACGATCTCGATCGGGAAATCGAGGTCGCGCACCATGCGCCGGATCAGGGTGGCCTGCTGGAAGTCCTTCTGCCCGAAGCACGCCACGTCGGGCTGCACCAGGTTGAAGAGCTTCGCCACCACCGTGAGCACCCCGGCGAAGTGTCCCGGTCGCGAGGTCCCCTCCCACCGCTCCGCCGTGGCGCCGGGCACGACGCGCGTCTCCGAGCCCGGCGGGTACATCGTCCCGACGTCGGGGTGGAAGAGGAGATCGACGCCGCGCCCCGCCGCGAGCGCGCGGTCGCGCGGGAGGTCGCGCGGGTAGCGGTCGAGGTCCTCGGTCGGGGCGAACTGGAGCGGGTTGACGAAGATGCTCATGACGACCCGGCCCGCGGGCCCCACCCGCCGGCGCGCCTCGTCCACGAGGCGCAGGTGGCCCTCGTGCAGGTAGCCCATCGTCGGCACGAAGGCGATCGGCGCGCCCTCGCGCCGCCAGGCGCCGACGCGCGCCCGCAGCTCGGCGACGCTGCCGGTCTCGGGCATCGCGGGACTCGCGTGCGTGGCCGCGCCGCTCACTCGAACTCGTGCTCGGGCGCCGGGTAGCGGCCCGCGCGCACCTCGTCGGTGTAGCTGCGGGCCGCCTCCCGCACCGTCGCCGCCAGGTTCGCGAAGGTGCGCAGGAACTTCGGCTGGAAGCGGTCGTTGAGCCCCAGCATGTCCTGGAGCACGAGCACCTGCCCGTCGCAGCCCGCGCCGGCGCCGATGCCGATCGTCGGCACCGTGAGCGCGGCGCTGATGCGCGCGGCGAGCGCCGCCGGCACCAGCTCGAGCACGATCGCGCAGGCCCCCGCCTCCTGCAGCGCGAGCGCGTCGGCGTGGATCCGCTCCGCCGCCGCCGCCTCGCGGCCCTGCACGCGGTAGCCGCCCAGCGCGTGGACGCTCTGCGGCACGAGGCCCAGGTGGCCCATCACCGGGATGCCCCGCTCCACCAGCGCGCGCACCGTGGGGATCATGGGCCCGCCGCCCTCGAGCTTGACGCCGTTCGCGCCGGTCTCCTGCATCACCCGCCCCGCGTTGCGGATCGCGTCCTCGACCGAGACCTGATAGGAGAGGAACGGCAGGTCCACGAAGACCATCGCCTGCGGCGCGCCGCGGCGCACGGCGGCGGCGTGATAGATCATCTGGTCGAGCGTGGCGCTCAGGGTGCTTTCGCGCCCGGCGACGACCTGGTTCACCGAGTCGCCGACGAGCAGCAGGTCCACGCCGCCCTCGACCAGCAGGCGCGCGAAGAGCGCGTCGTAGCAGGTCAGCATGGAGAGCTTGCGCCCCGCGGCCTTCGCCGCGACGAGGTCCAGCACGCTCCGGGTCCGCGTCTCAACGCTCATCGGTCTCAGGGCCCTCCGGGGACTCCGCCTCGGCCGCCGCGTCCATCGCGGCCAGCTCGGCGATCTCCCGCTGCCAGAAGTCCCGCTCGGCCAGGCCGGGATGGGGAATGACGAGATCGGGCTCGGCGACCGCGCGGTCGCCGAAGCGAACGATATCCAGATCGAGCGTCCGGGGCGACCACCGCCCCCCGCGGCGGTCCCGCCCCGCTGCGCGCTCGATCGCCTGGCAGGCCTCGAGCAGGGCGCGCGGCGCGAGCCGGGTCTCGAGCAGCACCATCTGGTTGAGATACGCCGGCTGCGCGAGCCCGCCGAGGGGCGCGGTCTCCTCGATGCGGCTCGCCGCGAGGAGCCGGGTCGCGGGCAGCGCGGCGAGCGCGGCGCGCGCCGCGGCGAGGTGCGCGGCCCGGTCGCCGAGATTGCTGCCGAGCGCCACCCAGGCGCGCTCACCGCGACCACGCGGGGACCGCCCGCCGCCGGCCACGGCCGCTCAGGCCCCGACGGCGAAGTGCTGCGCGATCGCCTGCAGGTGCTCGGCCACTTCGCCGAGCTCGCGGATCGCCTGCTCGAGCTCGCCCTGGCCCTGCAGCGCCGCGACGGCCTGGTCGCTGAGCGTCTCGGTCTCGGCGCGCGAGCGGGCGGCGGCGGCGGCCACGCGCTCGATCTGGCTCGTGAGCTCCTGGAGCGCGGACTCCTGCGCCGCGGCCGTCTGGGCGATCCAGCGCGCGTGCTCGCCGGCCCGGCCCGTGGTCCCGACGATCGCGTCGAGGGCGCCGGCGGCGTTCGCGCTCAGCTCCTCGACGCCCGCGACCGCCTCGCGCCCCTGCGCCATCCGGCCGGCGACGCCCTGGACCTCGCCGGCGATATGGCCCAGCAGCCCGCCCGCCTCGCGCGCCGCGGCCATGCTCTGGGCCGCGAGCTCGCGGATTTCGTCCGCCACGATGGCGAAGCCGCGCCCGCCCTGCCCCGCGCGCGCCGCCTCGATCGCGGCGTTGAGGGCGATCAGGCTCGTGAGATCGGCGATCTCGCGGATGGTGCCGATGAAGCCGGTGATGCGCTGCGTCGTGGCGCCGAGCGCGGTGACCTGGTCGGAGCTGTCGGCCACGAAGGCCTTGAGGCTCACCAGCCGCTCGATCGCGCGGCCGATCACGGCGCGGTTCGCCACGGCCACCTCCGCCGCCTCCTGGCTCGTCTGCGCCGCCACGGTGCCGCGCTGCGCCATGTCGCCCGTCGCGCCGGCGAGCGAGGCGATGGCCTCGAAGCCCGCCGCCACCAGCGCCTGCTGCTCGTCGGCGGTGCGGCGCATCGAGCCCGACACCGCGCCGAGCGCGGCCGCCGAGTCGCGCAGCGAGGCCGTCGCCCGCTGCAGCGCGGCGACCTGGGCGCCGATCTGGCCCACGGTGGCCACGAGCGGCCGCCGGAGCTCGGCGATGTGGATCGCCGTGGCGATCTGGGAGGCGAGGGTCGACAGCGCCGTGACGTCCTTCCCGGTGTACACGTGGCGCTTCCAGTGGTCGATCTCGAGCGTGCCCAGCACCTCGTCGCCGAAGCGCACCGGGTGCACCAGCACGCTCTGCACCTGCGGATGCGAGGCCACGAGCCGCGGGTCGGCGGCGACGTTGCGCACGAGCACCGGCTCGACCCGCTCCAGGGCCTCCCGCCGCAGCGGCGCCGTGTCGAAGGGCTCGCCGCGGTCGGGCCGACCGATGGCGCCGCGGTAGACGAGGGTGGCGCGCGGGGCACCGCCCGCGCCGTTGCCGGGCTGGCGCCGGTAGATGCGGAAGTCGCCCCACTCGAGCAGTCGGTTGCCCACCCGCTCGATCTGCTCGAAGGACGCCTGCAGGCTCGTATTGCTCGCGATCGCCGTCTCCATCATGTGGACCTTGTTCAGGTCCTCCGCGGCGATCGCCTCCTCGAGGATGCGCTTGGTGAGGAGCCCCAGGACGCCGAGGACGGCGAGCACCGCGAACCACCCCTCGGGGGCGAGCGAGCGGAGGGCGCCCACGACGACCGTGGCGCCGATGAGCGTGAGGAGGTAGGAGACGACCTCCCAGCGCAGGATGAGGAGCTGCTCCATCGTCTCGAGCTTGGAGCGCAGGAGGAGGGTGAAGTAGAAGAGCGCGCGCGAGGCGAGGAAGTAGACGCCGATGAGCGTGAAGATCGCGGGCAGCGCGTCGAGCGAGAGCGTGGGGGTGCCCGTCCAGCGCAGCACCAGCGCGTAGGCGCCGTACGCGGCGACGAAGGCCAGCACCTCGCGGCCGGCGTTGATGAGCCCCGCGCGCCAGGGCTTCCGCAGCCAGCACACGTCGCCCGCGACGACGCCCACGACCAGCGCCGCCACCACGCCCGACGGCTCGAGGGCGACGGCTCCGGCCAGGACCGGGATGCCGGCCTGGGTCAGGAAGGAGTACTTGCTCAGCCGGATCGGGGTGGCGCGCAGGAAGGCGATGCCCCCGACCAGCAGCGCCGTGGCGATCGGGTGCGCGAGCCAGCGGGGGTCCAGCAGCAGGACCAGCGCCGCGAAGCCCAGGCCGCCGTAGAGCAGCGCCCGGGCATAGAGGTCGAGGATGCGGGCAACGGAAGGACGCACGGACATTCGAAGACGGAGGATCAGGAGCGGCGGCGCCGCGGCGGCGGGCTCACACGAAGTAGTCGCCCACGGTCAGGCCGTAGCGCTCCGCACTGGTGACCTTGACGATGGAGCGGAGATAGGCGCCCGAGGCGTCCTGCTCGGCGAGACTCACGGCCCGCCCCGGCGCCGGCACGACGCCGCCGTCGGCATCGATGGCGATGCGGACCATGGGGCGGTTGAGCTGCCCGCCCTCGGCCGCGGGCGCCGCGACGATGCCGACCTCGAGCGAGTCGAGGATGACGCAGGTGCCCACGGGATAGATGCCGACGAGGTTGATGAGCGCCTTGACGAGCACCGCGTCGTAGCCGCGCCTCGGGTTGGTCCACATCTCCCGCAGGACCTGGTCGGGCTCGATCGGCACCGTCTGGTAGGCGCGGCGCGAGGTGGCCGCGTCGTAGCCGTCGGCCACCGCGACGATGCGCGAGAAGATGCCGAGGGTGCGCGGGCGGGCGGCCCGCGGATAGCCCGTGAGGTCGCTCTTCATGTGGTGCTCGTGGGCGACGAGCACGGCGCGGTACGGGATCTCCTCGTAGCCGCGCAGGTTGAAGAGCGTGAGGGCGCCGAGCCAGGGGTGCGCCTGCATGATGCGCCACTCCTGCTCGTTGAGGCCGCCCGCCTTGTTGAGGATCTCGAGCGGGATGCGCGCCTTGCCCACGTCGTGCAGCAGGGCGGCGAGGCCGAGGTCGTAGAGCTGGACCTTCGAGAGGCCGAGCTTCTTGCCGAGGGCGACGGCGAAGATGCACACGTTCACCGAGTGGCTGAACGTGTACTCGTCGTAGTCACGGATGGTGGTGAGCCCGACGAGCGAGGTCTCGTTGTTGAGCACCTGGTCGACGATCACCTGCACGGCGCGCTTGACGCGCTTGACGTTCGGCGTGCGGCCCAGCCGCACGCCCGTGACGAGGTCGCGCGTGACGGCGACGCCCTGCGCGTAGGTGCGCTTGGCGACCTCGCGCGCCTCGGCGCTCTCCTCGAGCGCCTCCTGGTCGGGGCTGCCGCGCTCGAGCTCGAAATGGACGAGGCCCGCCTCGCCCATGCGCGCCAGCAGCTCCTCGAAGCGGTCCTCGACGTTCGTCCGCTCGCCGATGCTCAGCACCTGGCTGAGGAGGATCTGCCACTCCCGCCGCTCGACGCCCGCGCGCACGCGCAGCGTGCCGATGTCGAACGTGCGCAGGACCTTCAGGATGTGGCTGAAGGAGGCGTAGTTGTCGAGCTCGAGGCGCAGCCGCGTCGCGTTGACGAAGAGGAAGTCGCCCGCCAGGCGCAGCTCGATGTCGGGCTCGAAGCCCAGCAGCCCCTCGGCGCTCGCCTGGAGGTCGTCCAGCGCCTTCTGCACCGTGGCGTTCTCGACCGGATAGAGCTTGAGACTGCGCAGGGCGGCATAGAGCGTCAGCAGCAGCGCGCGGCCACCCTGGCGCAGCAGCCCCTCGGCCGCCACGGCGTCGGGGGCCGCCCGCGGGGTCTCGGGCGCCTCGCTCACGCCGTCATCTCCCGCAGCGCGCGCGTCACGGCGTTGCGCACCATCAGCTCCTTGTCCGTGGCGCACTGCTCGAGGATCGCCCGCGCGCGCTCCGTGCGCGTGCGGCCGAGCGCGATCGCCGCGCAGGCGCGCGTCTCCGGTGCCTCCTTGCGCCGCAGCAGCCCGCGCGGCACCAGGATCTGCTCGAGCGCGTCCACGCCGCTCGCGCCGGCGATCGCGCCGTAGGCCTCGAAGAAGGCCATCTTCTCGGTGAGATCGAGCGCGCCGACCATCTTGCCCTGCACCACCGCCTCGACCCGCCGCAGCGCGCCCTTGTGGCCGCGCAGCCCCGCCACCCGCACCGCCGCGAGCCGCACCGCGCGATCGGCGTCGCCGATGGCGCGGTCGAGATGCGCCAGTGCGCCGGGCGAGCCGATCTCGGCCAGCGCCTGCACCGCCGCGAGCCGCAGCGCGGCGTCCTCGTGCGCGAGCAGCTCGCCCAGGCCGGGGATCGCCCCCTGCAGCTTGAGCCGGCCGCAGAGCGCCACGACGCCGGCCAGCGCCGGCGAGCCGGGCGAGCGCAGGAGCCGCAGCACCTCGGCCGAGTGGGCGGCGGCGATGCGGTCGGCCACCGCCTCGAGCAGCGTGCGCATCGGTCCGATCTTGAGCTGCGGCACCCAGGCGACGAGCGTCTCCAGCGCCGTGGGCCGCAGTTCGCGCAGCACCTCCGCGACGTCCGCGTCCTCCGCGCCGACCCCGGCCTCCTCGAGCGACTGCAGCAGCTGGCGCAGGATGGCCGGCTCGCTGAGCTGGGCCTCGAACGTCTCGAGCCGGCCCACGTGCGCCGGCTCGAGGTCGGTGCGGCTCTGCCGCAGCTGCCGGGTCTCGCGCAGGATGGCCGCGACGGCGCGGAAGTCGCGCGCGTTGAGCAGGTGCGGGAACAGCGTGTCGAGGATGCCGAGGATCTCGGCGCGGATGTCCGTCTCGGCCTGGGCCTCGAAGACGTCGAAGAGGATGGCGAGGGCGCTGGTGCGCAGGTCGCGCTGATACTCGTGCTGCACCTCGCGCAGCACGTAGCTGATCTCGTCCTCCTCGAGGAAGTAGAGCGTCGAGTCGAAGTCGTCGAGGTCGATGATCCCCGCCGGCTTCGGGGGCGCCTCCTGCTCCACCCGCGCCCGCCGCTCCTCGGCCGCCCCCGGCGGCGGGCCGCCCGCCTGGTCGGGCACGGCGGCATCCGCGAACGGCTCGGAGAACTGGTAGCTGATGTACTCGAACTCCTCCGCCCACAGCAGCGTGAGGAGGTCGTCGCCCGCGTCGGCCGGCAGGAAGCGCGCCCGGTTCACGACGAGGAGGAACCGCGAGATCTCCTCGCGCTCCACCCCGCGCCGCAGCGTGAGCGTGCGCAGCCCGTCCTTGTACAGCATCCAGGCGAGACTCTCGCCCTTCGAGTGCTGCTGGTGGACGACCTGCTCCTCCCACAGGAGCTCCGTCTCGGCCACCCGCAGCACCAGCTCGTCCGTCGCCGCCCAGATCGGCGCGAAGGCCGCCTCGATCTGGCCGACCGCCCGCTGGTAGATCGGGTTGTTCGGCAGATACATCTGGAAGGCGCGCAGCGCCTTCACGAGGCCCTGGATGACCTCCGCGACCTGGGCGCCCACGAGCACCCCCTCGGCGCCCGCCGCGGCGACGGTCGGCGACGGCCGGGTCGCGGTCACACGGCGCTCCCGGACAGCCCGGCGGGCGCCGCGCGTCCATGGGGCGCGGCGAGCGGGCACGGCTGGTCTTCGGGGCGGCCGCCGGACCGGATCGGGCCGCGGCAGGCGCTCGCAGGCGTCGTCAAGCGGGGCAACGACTTGCCTCCAGGAAGCGACGAGGGCTTCGGGTGATTCGGATTGTCGGGAAGGTACGACCCCGACCCGAAAGGTACACGGGCCGAACCGGCTCCAGGAGTGCCGGCTCGATCCTTTCGGGGCGCCGCCGGCCGCCATCGTCTGAAATCGCGACACCAGACGGGGCGTCGTGATTCCATGCGCCACGGTCTCTGGCAACACGCCAGACCGACCGGTGGCCGTGCGAGCGGGGCCGGGGCGAAAACGCTCCCGGGCGGTCCGCGTGGCAAGGATCACGCCCACTTCGCCTTGGGCGACCGGATTGCCCGGGTCGGGTCCGCCATCCCGCCGGCCGCTCTTGCCCTTCGGGCCGTATTCGGGTAATGTAAGGGCGTTCGGCCTCTCTTCGGCCGCCCCTGCTCCGGAGACCATCGATGCCCCTGACGAAGCGCCAGAGCGAGATCCTCGCCTACCTGCAGTCGCACATCCAGGAGCACGGCTTCGCGCCGAGCTTCGAGGAGATCGCGGAGCATTTCCGCTTCCAGTCGCTCGCCACGGTGCACGAGCACCTGACGAACCTCGAGCGCAAGGGCTACATCCGTCGCGCCTACAACGAGAGCCGCTCGATCGACATCCTTCCGCCGCGCGGCACCCAGGCGGCGACCGAGATCCCGCTCCTCGGCACCGTGGCCGCGGGCATGCCGATCGAGTCGCTGATGCATCAGGAGACGATCGCCGTCCCCGACGAGATGCTCCCGCGCCGCGGGCCCAACTACGCGCTGCGGGTCCAGGGCACCTCGATGATCGACGAGCACATCTGCGACGGCGACTTCGTGGTGGTCCACGGCAAGCAGACGGCCGAGTCGGGCGAGATGGTCATCGCCCTGGTCAACGGGGCGGAGGCGACGGTGAAGAAGTTCTACCGCGAGCCGGGCGGCTGGGTCCGCCTCCAGCCCGCCAACGCCACCATGCAGCCGCTCCGGTTCCAGGAGCGCGACGTGCTGATCCAGGGCGTCGTCGTCGGGGTGATCCGGAAGTTCTGAGCGGCGCGCGGCCGGCCCGCGGAGCCGCCCCGCACGCCGACTCGACGCGAGTCGCAGGCCCCGGAGCGCAGGCGCGCTCCGGGGCCGCTTTTGTCAATTCTGACAAGCAGTTGCGCGCCTTGCTCCGGTTTCCGGGCGCGGCTAGATTGCCCCGCGATGAGCCGGACCTTCCTCGCACGGCTGCACTACGACGGCGGCGGTTTCGCCGGCTGGCAGCGCCAGCCCGCCCGCCGCACCGTGCAGGCCGAAGTCGAGCGGGTGCTCGAGCGGCTCACCGGGGGTCGCATCGTCGCGCACGCGGCGGGCCGGACCGACGCGGGCGTGCACGCGGCGGGGATGGGCGTGAGCTTCGCGCTCCCGGCGAAGTGGACGGGGCCGAGCACGCACCGCGCGCTCAATGCGCTCCTCCCCGCCGACTGCTGGGTCGAGGCGGTGCACGAGATGCGCCCCGGGTTCCACGCCCGGAAGAGCGCCACCGGCCGGCGCTACCGCTACGACGTCGGCCTCGACGCCGCGGCGGCGTCGCCCTTCCGGCGCCGCTGGGAGTGGGCCCTGGGCCGGGCGGGCGATCGGCCGCTCGACGTGGCGGCGATGCGGACCGCGGCGGCCGACCTCCTCGGCGAGCACGACTTCCGCGCCTTCGCGGTCGTGGGCCAGGAGAAGGCGCACTGGCGCTGCCGCCTGCGGCTCGCGTGCTGGGCGGAGCGGCCCGAGGAGCGCGGCCTCAGCTTCCACGTGGCGGCCGACCGCTTCCTGCACCACATGGTGCGGATGCTCGTCGGCACTATGGTGGACATCGGGCTGGGCCGCCGGCCGCCGGACGACGTACGGCGGCTCCTCGCGCGGACCGACAATGCGGGCACCAGCCCGCCGGCGCCGCCCCAGGGCCTGTTCTTCGTCGCCGCGGAGTATCCGCCCGACTGCTTCGCCGACCCGCACGAGGCACCACCGCATGACGCGCTCGACGATGCGCTCCCACAACCCTCGTAGCGCCCCGCGTCGTCCCGGACGCCGCGCGCCGCGCGCCCTCCTGGCCGGCGCGCTCCTCGCGAGCCTGCTCGCGGCGGCCGCGGGGTGCGACCGCGGCGCATCCTCGGGCGACGACCCGGCCGCCGCGGCCGCCGCCCCGGTTCGGCTCGCCACGGCCAGCCAGGCCGGTCAGATCGCGGGCGGCGCGTCGTCCACCGCCGAGTCCAGCCGCCGCACCGCGCTCGTCACCGCCACCGCGCGGCTCTCGCCCGCCGTCGTCTCCATCACCGTCAGCTCGCGCCAGCGGGCCCAGCCGCGCACGCCGTGGGACATGTTCTTCCTCCCGCAGGAGGCGGAGCAGGTCGTGCAGAGCTATGGCACGGGCTTCGTGATCGCCGGGGGCGGCGTCATCATCACGAACCAGCACGTCGTCGCCGGGGCGGAGCGCATCCTCGTCACCCTGCCCGACGGCACCGAGCGCGAGGCCACGCTCCTTGGTGAGGACGCGATGACCGACATCGCGGTCGTGAAGATCGACCGCGGCAACCTCCCCGTCGCCCCGCTCGGCCGCAGCGACGATCTCATGGCGGGCGAGTGGGTGCTCGCCATGGGCAACCCGTACGCCTATCTCCTCGGCAACAGCGAGCCGACCGTCACGGCGGGCGTCGTGAGCGCGACGGGCCGCAACATCCTGCCGACCTCCGAGCAGCCGGGCCTCTACCTCGACATGATCCAGACCGACGCGGCGATCAACCCGGGCAATTCGGGCGGCCCGCTCGCGAACGCGCTGGGCGAGGTGGTCGGCGTCAACAGCTCGATCTTCTCGAGCAGCGGCGGCTCGATCGGCCTCGGCTTCGCCATCCCCATCGAGCGGGCGATGCGCGTCGCGCAGGAGATCATCCGGAGCGGCGCAGTGCGCCGCGCCTGGACCGGGCTCGACGTGCGCGGCCCCGAATCGATGCGCGACTGGAAGCGCGCGGGCGGCGTCGTCGTGACGGACGTGGCGCCGGGCGGCCCCGCGGCGCGCGCCGGCGTGCGACCCGGCGACGTGCTCGTCGAGGCCGCGGGCCGCCGGCTCCGCAACTATCTCGACTGGGAGGCCGTGAAGCTCGACCTCCACGTGGGCGACACCGTGCGCGTCGTCACCCGCCGCGGCGACGCGACCGCGACCCGCACGCTGGTGAGCGGGGACCTGCCCACGGTCAGCGCCGCCAAGGTCAACGTGCTGCGCGACATGCAGCTCGTCACCGTGACGCCCGCGATCCGCGCCGAGCGCGGGCTGCGGAGCGAGGCCGGCGCGCTCATCTTCCGCGTCTCCGACCAGGTGGCCCGCGCCACGGGCCTGCGCCAGGGCGACGTGCTCGTCGGGATCGGCCGGGTGCCGATCCGCTCGGCCGAGCAGGTCGCCGAGCTCCTGCGCTCGCTGCAGCCGGGCACGCCGTTCCGCCTCACCTTCGAGCGCGACGGCCGGTACCTCATCACCGATCTCGCCTTCCAATGACCGACGACCGTTACCGCTCGCCGCTCGGCACCCGCTACGCCTCGCCCGCCATGCAGCGGCTCTTCGGCGAGCCGCACCGCATCGCGCAGTGGCGCCGCCTCTGGCTCGCGCTCGCCGAGGCGGAGCGCGAGCTGGGCCTCGACATCCCCGACGAGGCGCTCGCACAGATCCGCGCGCACCTCGACGACGCCGACCTCGAGGTCGCGGCGCGCTACGAGCGCCGCTTCCGGCACGACGTCATGGCGCACGTGCACGCCTTCGGCGAGCAGGCGCCGGCGGCGCGCGCCTACCTGCACCTGGGCGCGACAAGCGCCTTCGTCACCGACAACGCCGACCTCGTGCTGATGCGCGAGGCGATGCGCCTCCTGCTGGGCCGACTCCTGGCCGTGCTCGCCTCGCTCGAGAGCTTCGCGCGGCGCTGGGCGTCGCTCCCGACGCTCGCCTACACGCACTTCCAGCCGGCGCAGCTCACCACGGTGGGCAAGCGCGCGACGCTCTGGGCGCAGGACTTCGCGCTCGACGTCGAGGACCTCTGCCACCGGATCGAGACGCTCCGCTTCCGGGGCGCCCAGGGCACGACCGGCACCCAGGCGAGCTTCCTCGAGCTCTTCCACGGCGACCACGCCAAGGTGCGCGAGCTCGAGCGGCGCGTCACCGCGAAGCTCGGCTTCCGCGACCAGTTCCCGGTCACGGGGCAGACCTACCCGCGCAAGGCCGACAGCCACGTGGTGGACGTCCTGAGCGGCATCGCGCAGAGCGCGGCGAAGATGGCCAACGACCTCCGCCTCCTCCAGCACGAGGGCGAGCTCCTGGAGCCGTTCGAGAGCGAGCAGATCGGTTCGAGCGCGATGGCCTACAAGCGCAACCCGATGCGCGCCGAGCGGATCAACGCGCTCGCGCGCTTCGTCCTCTCGCTCCAGGCGAACCCGCCGCATACCGCGGCCACGCAGTGGCTCGAGCGCACGCTGGACGACAGCGCCAATCGCCGGCTCGTGCTGCCGGAGGCGTTCCTCGCGGTGGACGCGATCCTCATCCTCGTCACCAACATCCTCACGGGGCTCGAGGTGCGCGAGGCGGTCATCGCCCGCCACGTGGCCGAGCAGATGCCGTTCATGGCGACCGAGCGCTGGCTCATGCTCGGCGTCGAGGCGGGCGGCGACCGCCAGACGCTGCACGAGGTGGTGCGGCGCCACTCGCTCGCGGTGCACGAGGCCGTGAGCCGCGGCGAGCCGAACGACCTGATGGACCGGCTCGCCGCCGATCCGGCGTTCCAGGCGGTGCCGGTCGCGGCGCTCCGCTCCGAGCTGGACCCGCGGCGCTACGTCGGCCGCGCGCCGGAGCAGGTCGGGGAGTTCCTCGACGAGTTCCTGCGGCCGCTCATCGAGCGCGCCCGCCCGCTGGCCGTGCAGGCGGAGACGGCGGAGGTGCGGGTATGACGACGCGCTCCACCGCGACGCCGCCGCTCGCCGAGAGCGCGCTGCCGCTGCCCCTGCTCCGCCGCGGGAAGGTGCGCGAGGTCTACGAGGTGGACGCCGCCCACCTGCTCCTGCTCGCGAGCGACCGCGTGAGCGCCTTCGACGTCGTGATGCGCGAGCCGGTGCCGCACAAGGGCGCCGTCCTCACCCAGCTCAGTGCCTTCTGGTTCGAGCGCCTGGCGGAGGTCGTCCCCTCGCACTACCTGACGGCCGACGCCGCGACGATCGTGGCGCGCGTGCCGGCGCTCGCCGCGCACCGCGCGCAGCTCGAGGGCCGCGCGATGCTGGTGCGGCGCACCGCGCCCGTGCCGTTCGAGTGCGTGGTGCGGGGCTACCTCTCGGGCTCGGCCTGGCAGGAGTACCGCGCGCGCGGCACCCTCGCCGGCGAGCCGATGCCCGCGGGGCTCGTCGAGAGCGCGCGGTTCGACCCGCCGCTCTTCTCGCCGGCGACGAAGGCGGAGACGGGACACGACATGAACGTCCCCTTCTCGGCCGTCGCCGAGGGGCTCGGCGCCGACACGGCCGAGCGCCTGCGGGCGGCGAGCTTCGCCGTTTACGCCGCCGGCCGCGACTACGCCGCCGAGCGCGGCATCATCATCGCCGACACCAAGTTCGAGTTCGGCTTCGACGCGGAGGGAACGCTGCGGCTCATCGACGAGGTGCTCACCCCCGACTCGTCCCGCTTCTGGCCGGCCGATCGCTACGCGCCGGGCCGCGCGCAGCCGAGCTTCGACAAGCAGCCGCTGCGCGACTACCTCGCGGGGCTCAAGGCCGAAGGGCGCTGGAACGGCGAGGCCCCGCCGCCGCCGCTGCCGGCCGAGGTGGTCGAGGCGACGAGCCGCCGCTACCTCGACGCCTTCCGCCGTCTCACCGGCCGCGAGCTCGCGAGCGGCGGCCCTGCCGCCGCGTGCACGGGAGGTGCCGCGTGATCCGCACCGCGCCCGAAGGCCGCTGGTTCATCGCCGCCGCGGTGGCGATCGCCGTCGTGCTCGCCGCGCTCGGGCACTGGTACCTGCTCCTCGCGTGGCTGCCGATCGCGATCTGGGTCGTCGCCTTCTTCCGCGATCCAATCAAGGCCTGGGCGCTCGGCGAGCGGAACCTGATCGCCCCGGCCGACGGGCGGGTGGTGAGCGTCGTGGAAGTGGACGAGCCGGCCTTCTTCGGCGGCCGCGCGACGCGGGTGTCGATCTTCATGAACGTCTTCGACTGCCACGTCAACCGCTACCCGTGCGACGGCGTGGTGGCCTACCGCCACTACAATCCCGGGCGGTTCGGGCACGCGGGCACCGAGAAGGCGAGTCTCGACAACGAGCAGTCCTCGGTGGGGCTCGAGACGCCGCGCGGCAAGGTGCTCATCCGGCAGATCGCCGGCCTCGTGGCGCGGCGCATCGTGACCGACGACTCGGTGGGCCACCAGGCGAAGCAGGGCGAGCGGATGGGAATGATCCGCTTCGGCTCGCGCGTGGACCTCTTCCTGCCCGTCGACACCGAGATCCTCGTGCGGGTGGACGACAAGACCAAGGTCGGCCAGACGGTGGTGGCGCGGTGGCCGTGAGCGAGGAGGGGGCGATGCCGGAGATCCCCGAGCGGCGCCGCGGAGTGCGGCGCGTGGTGATCGTGATGCCGAGCGCCTTCACGCTGGGCAATCTCTTCTTCGGCTTCTGGGCCATCGTCTCGGCGGCCAACGGCAACTTCCGCTGGGCCGGCTGGTTCATCGTCTTCGCCGCCATCCTCGACATGCTCGACGGCCGCATCGCGCGGCTCAGCAACACCGGCACCAAGTTCGGCGCCGAGCTCGACTCGCTGATCGACGTCATCTCGTTCGGCGTCGCGCCGGCGCTGGTGATGTACTTCCTCGAGTTCGCCGCGGCCGGGAAGTTCGCCTGGGTGCTCTGCTTCATCTACGTCGTGGCGGCGGCGGTCCGGCTCGCGCGCTACAACGTGCTGGCGCACGACGCGCCGTACTCGAGCTGGTTCACGGGCCTGCCGTCGCCCGCGGCGGGGATCGTGCTCGCGACCTGGTTCCCGTTCAGCCAGACGGAGTGGTACCGGGCCTCGATGCCCTACCTGGACCTCCAGCACCAGGGGCTCGTGGTCCTGCTGCTGCTCGTCGCGCTGCTCATGGTGAGCAACGTCAAGTATCCGAAGTTCCCGCCGATCGGCACGAAGAGCGCGAAGCGCCTGGCCGGCCTCGTCTTCACGCTGGCGCTGCTCGTCGGCGGGATCACGTATCCCGAGTACGTGCTCTTCCCCTTCGCCCTCGCCTACATCGCCTTCGGGCTCGCGCGCTCGACGCTGCTGAGTCTCATGGAGCAGCGGGCCGAGAGCGCGGGGGCCTACGGCGAGCCGGAGCTCGAGGACGAGGACGACCTCGCGGCGCCGCGGCGCCATCGCATCCACCAGGAGCGGCGCGGACGCTTCCGCCGCCGCCGGCAATCGGAGTCGAACGAATGACCTATCGCGTCCATGTCCGGGTGATGCCGCGCGCCGGCCTGCTCGATCCGCAGGGCCAGGCGGTCGAGCACGCGCTCGCCACGCTCGGCTTCCAGGAGGCGGCCGGCGTGCGGATCGGCCGCGCCGTCGAGCTCACGCTCGCCGCCGGCACCCGCGAGGAGGCCGAGGCGCGGGCACGGCAGATGTGCGACAAGCTCCTCGCCAACCCGGTCACCGAGGACTACCTCGTGCAGGTGGAGGAGGGCTGATGCTGCGAGTCGCGGTGGTGCGGTTTCCCGGCAGCAATTGCGACGTGGACACGCTCCGCGCCGCCGAAGCCGTGGGAGCCGCGGCCTATTTCGTCTGGCACCGGGACGCGGACCTGCAGCAGGCCGACGTGGTGCTGCTGCCGGGCGGGTTCAGCTACGGCGACTATCTGCGCGCCGGGGCGATCGCCCGCTTCAGCCCGGTGATGCAGGCCGTGCAGCGCCACGCCGCCGAGGGCGGTCCGGTGCTCGGCATCTGCAACGGCTTCCAGATCCTCTGCGAGGCGCACCTCCTGCCCGGCGCGCTGATGCGGAACGCGCGGCTCACGTTCGTGGCGCGGCCGGTGGAGGTGCAGGTCGAGCGCTGCGAGACTCCCTTCACGACCGAGTACGCCACCGGGGCGCGGCTCCGGCTGCCGGTGGCCCACGGCGAGGGCCGCTTCGCGGCCGACCCCGAGACGCTGCGGCGCCTCGAGGACGCGGGCCGCGTGGTGCTGCGCTACGCGAGCGGCGAGGGCGCGAGCCCGAACGGCTCCGCCAACGACATCGCGGGCATCTGCAACGAGGCGGGCAACGTGGTCGGCATCATGCCGCACCCCGAGCGCGCGATCGATCCGCTCGTCGGCAGCGCCGACGGCCTCGGCTTCTTCCAGTCGATGGCCGCCTGGGGCGCTGCGCTTCCACCCTCAGCCGCCCCCGCCCGATGACCGACAAGCCGAGCCGCAACGAGGACGAGTACTTCGTCAAGCAGGACGCCGAGCTGCTGAAGGAGACCCGCGCCCGGCTCGAGGCCGCCGCGGCCGAGGCCGAGCGCCGCTCGCACTACATGAAGTGCCCGAAGGACGGCTACGACCTGGTCGTGACGACCTATCACGGCGTCACGGTGGAGACCTGCCCCCACTGCGGCGGCTTCTTCCTCGACCGCGGCGAACTCGCGAAGATCGAGGAGCACCACGACCGGCCCGGCCTCCTCAGCCGCTTCATCGGCGACGTGCTCACCGGGCTCCGCACGACGCACATGCCGACCGAGCCCGACGAGAACGTCCGGCACGCGCCGGGCAATCCCCTGACCTGAGGCAGCAGCAGGCATGGCCAACGCAACTCCGGACACCGCCGCCACCGTCGCGCACCCCTTCCCCGGCGAGCGTCCGGTGACCGCCGAGGTGGTGCGCGAGCACAACCTCAATCCCACCGAGTACCAGCGCATCCTCGACCTGCTCGGCCGCACGCCGACGCTCACCGAGCTCGGCGTCTTCTCCGCGCTGTGGAGCGAGCACTGCTCCTACAAGCACTCGAAGCCGATCCTGAAGCAGTTCCCCACCAGCGGGCCGCAGGTCGTGCAGGGCCCGGGCGAGGGGGCCGGCATCCTGCGGCTCCCCGACGGCTGGGCCGTCGCCTTCAAGATGGAATCGCACAACCACCCGTCGGCCGTCGAGCCCTACCAGGGGGCGGCGACCGGCGTGGGCGGCATCCTGCGCGACGTCTTCTCGATGGGCGCGCGCCCGGTGGCGCTGCTCAACAGTCTCCGCTTCGGCCCGCTCGACCACCCGCGGAACCGCTACCTCCTCGCCGGCGTCGTGCGCGGGGTCGGCGACTACGGCAACTGCGTGGGCATCCCGACACTCGGGGGCGAGGTCGCGTTCGCGCCGGGATACACGGGGAACCCGCTCGTCAACGCGATGTGCGTCGGCCTCCTGCGCGAGGCGGACGTGATGCGGGCCAAGGCCGAGGGCGTCGGCAACGTGCTGCTCACCGTGGGGGCCCGGACCGGGCGCGACGGGATCCACGGGGCGAGCTTCGCGAGCGAGGAGCTCACGGCCGAGAACGAGGCGAAGCGCCCGCAGGTCCAGGTGGGCGACCCGTTCATGGAGAAGCTCGTCATGGAGGCGACGCTCGAGCTGATCCACTCGGGGCTCGCCGTCGCGGTGCAGGACATGGGCGCGGCGGGCCTCACGAGCTCGTCCGCCGAGATGGCGGCGCGCGGCGGCGTCGGGGTCGAGATCGACACCGGGCTCGTCCCGGTGCGCGAGGCCGGGATGACGCCCTACGAGATCCTCCTCTCGGAGTCGCAGGAACGGATGCTCGTCGTGGCCGAGCCCGGGAAGGTGGCGGCCATCCAGGCCGTGTGCGCCAAGTGGGAGCTCACGGCGACGCCGATCGGCCGCGTCACCGACGACGGGATCTTCCGCGTCACCCATCACGGCACGGTCGTCGTCGCGATTCCGGGCGAGCGGCTGGTCGAGGACTGCCCCGTCTACCACCCCGAGGCGCGCGAGAGCGAGGCGGCGGTGGCGCGGCGCGCGGCGCGGCCCGACCGCCCGGCGAAGCACCGCATCGAGCAGGCGCTCGAGGTGCTGCTCGACGACCCCACGATCGCGAGCAAGCGCTGGGTGTACGAGCAGTACGACTCGAGCATCCTGGGCTCCACCGTGCTCCCGCCCGGCGGCGATGCCGGGGTGCTGCGGGTGCCCGGCACCGACTTCGCCCTCGCGGTCACCGCCGACTGCAATCAGCGGCTGGTGGCGCTCGATCCGTACGAGGGCGGCAAGGCCTGCGTCGCCGAGGCGGCGCGCAACATCGCCTGCACCGGCGCGCTGCCGCTCGGCATCACCGACTGCCTCAACTTCGGGAACCCCGAGAAGCCCGAGGTCTTCTTCCAGTTCCGCGAGGCCTGCCGCGGCATCGGCGACGCCTGTCTCGCCTTCGAGACGCCGGTGACGGGCGGCAACGTCTCCTTCTACAACGAGAGCCCGACGGGCGCGATCGACCCGACGCCGACGATCGGCATGGTCGGGCTCCTCGAGCGGGCCGACCAGCGGGTCCCGAGCCATTTCCAGGCCACGGGCGACGAGGTCGTCCTCCTGGGCGCCACGGCCGGGCACCTCGGCGGCTCGGCCTACTGGGTCGAGCTCTGCGACTTCGTCGGCGGGGCGCCGGCGCCGGTCGATCTGAAGGCGGAGCGGGCGCTCCAGCTCTGCCTCGTCGAGGGAGCCCGCGCTCAGCTCCTGCGGTCGGCCCACGACTGCGCCGACGGCGGCCTCCTCGTGGCGCTCGCCGAAGCGGCGATGGGCGGGCCCTACGTGGGCGGCGGGCTCGGAGCGACCGTCACCCTCGACGGCTACGCGGACGCCGCCCTCGTCCCCGAGGCGCTCCTCTTCGGCGAGGATGGGGCGCGGGCCGTGGTCTCCTGCGCGCCCGCGGCCGTCGAGGCGCTCCTGGCCCTGGCCGCCCGGCACGGCGTGCCGGCGTTCCGGGCCGGCCGGGTCGGAGAGCCGGGGGCCCCGCTCACGGTCGCCGTCGGGGCGCAGCAGTATGCCTGGAACGTGGACACCCTGCGCGACGTTTACTTCGAGGCGATTCCGCGCCGGATGCGGCACGCCGACGCCGACCGTTCCACCGGAGAGTAAATCGCATGTGCGGCATCATCGGCGTATCGGGGATCCCCGACGCAGCGAAGCTGGCCTATCTCGGGCTCTACGCCCTGCAGCACCGCGGGCAGGAGAGCGCGGGCATCATCGCCGTGGACCAGCACGGCGCCGCCCGCAACCACCGCGGAATGGGCCTCGTGAGCGAGAACTTCGACGAATCGCTCCTCGACACCCTCCCCGGCGACGTCGCGGTGGGCCACACCCGCTACGCGACGAGCGGCAGCACGGTGCTCGCCAACGCCCAGCCCTGCTTCGCGAGCACCCGCTGCGGGCCGCTCGCCCTCGCCCACAACGGGAATCTCGTCAACGCCGACGCGCTGCGGGAACACCTCGTCGCCGACGGCGCCATCTTCAGCGGGTCGAACGACTCCGAGGTCATGGTCCACCTGATCGCCCGCTCCAAGGCGGCGACGGTGGAAGGCCAGATCCGCGAGGCGCTCGAGATGGTGGACGGGGCCTACAGCGTCGTGATCACGGTCGGCCGCACGCTCTACGCCGCCGTGGACAGCCGCGGCTTCCGCCCGCTGGTCCTCGGGCGTCTGGGCGAGGGCTTCATCCTCGCCTCCGAGACCTGTGCGCTCGATCTGGTGGGCGCCACGGTGGTGCGCGAGCTCCAGCCGGGCGACTTCCTCCGCATCGAGGACGGTACGGTCACCGAGCTGCCGCGCCTGCTGCCGCGGCCGGTGAGCCGCTGCGTCTTCGAGCTGGTCTACTTCAGCCGTCCCGACAGCGTCGTCTTCGGGCGTCCGGTGGACGCGGTGCGGCGCGAGCTGGGCCGCCGGCTGGCGCTCGAGTGCCCGGCCCCGGGGGCGGACGTCGTTTTCAGCGTCCCCGACAGCTCGAACGCGATGGCACTGGGCTACGCCGAGGCGTCCGGGGTCAAGCTCGACCACGGGCTCATCCGCAATCACTACGTCGGGCGGACGTTCATTAATCCGACGCAGGCGCTGCGGGTCGCGAAGGTGAAGATCAAGTTCAATCCGGTGCGCGAGGTCATCGAGGGCCGGAGCGTGGTCGTGGTGGACGACTCGCTGGTACGGGGCACCACCAGCAAGGGGCTGGTACAGATGATCCGCGGGGCGGGTGCGCGCGCGGTGCATTTGCGACTTGGATCACCGCCGATCACCGGGCCGTGTCATTACGGTATCGACACGCCCACGCGCGAGGAGCTGATCGCCGCCACCCACTCGCGGGACGAGATCCGCGAGTATCTCGGAGTCGATTCGCTCGGCTACCTGTCGCTCGAGGGGATGCTCGAGGCGGCGGGCGGCCCCGACAAGGGCGGTCCCACGCAGTACTGTCACGCCTGTTTCTCCGGTCAGTACCCCACTCCGGCCAGCGAGGAGCTCGTGCAGTTGCGCCACACCACTCCCAGGATCCCGGTCCCCGCATGAGCGGGCCGTACTCGCAGCCGCTCGTCTACTTCTTCGGGCAGGGCCGGGCCGACGGCACCGCCGCCATGCGCGACGTCCTCGGCGGCAAGGGCGCCGGCCTCGCCGAGATGACCAACATCGGCATCCCCGTCCCGCCCGGCTTCACGATCGCCAGCACGCTCTGCCTCACCTATCTCGAGAGCCGCCAGTTCCCGCCCCGGCTGCGGGTCCAGGTGGAGAACTCGCTCGAGCGCCTGGAGGCGGCCACCGGCAAGCACTTCGGCGGCGCCGACAACCCGCTCCTCGTCTCGGTGCGCTCGGGCGCGGCGGTGTCGATGCCGGGCATGATGGAGACGATCCTGAACCTCGGCCTCAACGACACGACGGTCGAGGGCCTCGCCCGCCAGAGCGGCAATCCGCGGTTCGCGTGGGACTCCTATCGCCGCTTCGTGCAGATGTACGGCGGCGTCGTCTTCGACGTCCCGAAGGGGAAGTTCGAGGCGCGGCTCGAGGCGTGGAAGGAACGCTGCGGCGTCGAGCGCGACATCGACCTGAGCGTCGAGGCGATGCAGGCGCTCGTGCGCGAGTTCAAGGAGATCGTCCGGAGCGAGACCGGCCACGACTGGCCCGAGGAGCCGCTCGACCAGCTCTGGGGCGCGATCGAGGCCGTCTTCGAGAGCTGGAACACGCGCCGCGCCATCGACTACCGGAAGCTCCACGGCATCCCCGACACCATGGGCACGGCGGTCAACGTCGTGGCGATGGTCTTCGGCAACCTGGGCGAGGACTCCGGTACCGGCGTCGCCTTCACTCGTGATCCTTCGACCGGCGAGCGGAAGCTCTACGGCGAGTACCTCCTCAACGCCCAGGGCGAGGACGTGGTGGCGGGGATCCGCACCCCGGCGCCGGTCGCCCAGCTCCGCGACGCGCTCCCCGAGGCGTTCGGCGAGCTCGAGCGCGCCGCGCGCATCCTCGAGCGGCACTACCGCGACGTGCAGGACATGGAGTTCACCATCGAGCGCGGCACGCTCTACATGCTGCAGACCCGCCGCGCGCAGCGCTCGGGCCACGCGGCGGTGCGCATCGCCGTGGAAATGGTGGACGAGGGGCTGATCACCGAGGAGGAAGCGGTGAGCCGGGTCCCGCCCAACGACCTCAATCAGCTCCTGCACCCGACGATCGATCCGCACAGCGCGCTCGACCTCCTCGCCACGGGCCTCCCCGCCTCGCCCGGCGCGGCGAGCGGCACGGTCGTCTTCGACGCCGACGAGGCCGAGCGGCTCGGCAAGAGCGGCCACGCCGTCATCCTCGTCCGGCGCGAGACGAGCCCCGAGGATTTCCACGGGATGGTCGCCGCGAAGGCGATCCTCACGGCGCGCGGCGGGATGACGTCGCACGCCGCGGTGGTGGCGCGGGGGATGGGGAAGCCGTGCGTCGCGGGCGCCGAGAAGGTCGTGGTGGACGAGAGCGCCGGACGGTTCCGGGTCGGCGAGCGCGAGGTGAAGGCCGGCGACTGGATCAGCCTCGACGGCGCCACCGGCCGCGTCTTCGCCGGCAAGGCGAAGCTCAAGGCTCCCGAGCTCAGCGGCACCTTCACCCGCCTCATGGGCTGGGCCGATCGCGTGCGGCACCTGCGCGTGCGGGTCAACGCCGACACCCCCGCCGACGCGCACCGCGGGCGCGACTTCGGCGCCGAGGGCATCGGGCTCTGCCGCACCGAGCACATGTTCTTCGAGGGTGACCGCATCACCGCGATGCGCGAGATGATTCTCGCGCGCGACGAGGCGGGCCGCCGGCGCGCGCTCGCGAAGATCCTGCCGATGCAGCGCGGCGACTTCGAGGGGATCTTCCGCGCGATGGACGGCCATCCGGTCACCATCCGCCTCCTCGATCCGCCGCTCCACGAGTTCCTCCCGAAGGAGGCGGAGGAGCTCGCCGCGCTGGCGGACCAGATGGGGATGAGCGAGGCCGAAGTGCGCCAGGCGGTGGACCGGCTGCACGAGGTGAACCCGATGCTCGGCCTCCGCGGCTGCCGGCTCGGCATCGTGCACCCCGAGATCACCGAGATGCAGGCCCGCGCGATCTTCGAGGCCGCCTGCACCGTCGCGGCCGACAAGGGCCGCGTCATGCCCGAGGTGATGGTCCCGCTCATCGACACGGTGATCGAGTTTCGCAAGCAGGCGCTCATCATCCGCGGGGTCGCCGAGCAGGTGTTCCAGGAGCGGCAGATCACCGTGCCCTACATGCTCGGCACCATGATCGAGCTGCCGCGCGCCGCGCTCACCGCCGACGAGATCGCGCGCGAGGCGCAGTTCTTCTCGTTCGGCACGAACGACCTCACGCAGACGACGTGGGGCATCTCGCGCGACGACTGCGCGCGCTTCCTCCCCGTCTACATCGACGGCAAGATCATCGAGGACGACCCCTTCGAGGTACTCGACCAGGCGGGGGTCGGGAAGCTCGTGCAGATGGCCTGCGAGCTGGGCCGCAAGACCCGCCCCGACCTCAAGCTCGGCATCTGCGGCGAGCACGGCGGCGAGCCCTCGTCGGTCGGCTTCTGCGACCGGCTCGGCATGAACTACGTCTCCTGCTCGCCGTTCCGGGTGCCCATCGCCCGGCTCGCGGCGGCGCAGGCGGCGCTCGCCTATCGCGGCACCACCCAGTCGCCCTACGCCACGGTCTGACGGCTGCCGCCGTCGGCCGGGGACGGCGCGTGCTTGACGGCGTCCGGCCCGCGGGTAGCTTTTGGCCCCGGCGCGTGCACGGCGTCCCGTGTGCGTCCGCCCCGAGTCACCGGCGAATCGGTCCACACCCTCCACCCTGCGGGCTTGCCCGCAGGGCCGGGGTCCGTGTGCGCCCGGTCCGGCCTATTCTCTACCCCCCGGAGGATCGCGTGCGGAAAAGCTTCAAAACGTTGGCGGTGGTGGCGGCGACGGTATTCGCGGTCTCGGCCTGCGGTGGTGACGGTAGCGGCCCGAGCGGCGGCGGCGAGCTGAGCAAGTCCGAGGCGCAGGCGCTCGCGACCGCCCTCACGACCAGTGGCGCCATGGGCAGCTCGGGGGCGGCGTTCGCGCCGTTCGTCTTCACGCAGCTGCGGCAGACCGGCACGATGAGCGTGAGCGCCGCCGCCCAGGCCGCCGCGGGCATCAGCAACCAGGTCTCGCTCGCCCTGCGGAGCGGCGCCGGCGACATGCAGGCCGTCGGCGTGCAGGTGAAGTTCTCGTACTCCAGCGGCGGCTCTGTCGTCACCTCCGGCGTCTACACGAGCGTGATCGGCTGGGACGGGCTGAACACCTCCTCCAACCCGCCGACGGTCGATCACCTCGTCTCGGCCGACATCGTCCAGGAGGGCGGGACGGAGTTCCAGGGCGCCGGGACGGTGGACCTCTCCGAGGGCGGCATGGGCAGCTACTACGATCGCGCCACCGGCTCGAGCTACTTCTCGAACGGCGGCTCGATGACGCTGTCGAGTGTCTCGTTCAGCGGCGGCACCACCGACTGCGGCGCCAGCCAGCAGGGCGTCACGGTCGAGTGCAGCTACACGAAGGGCTCGATGAAGGGCAGCTTCAACTTCACCGCGGACAAGCTCGAGGGCAGCGGTCCCGACAGCTACACGCAGCCCACCACCTCGTTCGACGTGCCGGCGCTGCGCTTCACGCTGAACATGGCGCAGTAGCGGCTCGAGCCGCGAGCGGCGTCGGGACGGTACCCCACGGCGGGAAGGCGAGCGCGCTCGCCTTCCCGCCTTCCCTTTCCACCGTTATCGTTCCCCGTTCCGCAGCCCCACCCCAGCATGCCGCCGAGGAGAGCCATGGCCGCACCCGTCGTGGGCGTAGTGATGGGAAGCGACTCCGACTGGGAGGTGATGCAGCACGCCGCCCGCCAGCTGGAGTCGTTCGGCGTGCCACACGAGCGCCGCGTCGTGTCGGCGCACCGGACACCCGACCTGCTGTTCGAGTACGCCGACCGGGCGGCCGAACGCGGTCTGCGGTGCATCATCGCCGGAGCCGGCGGCGCGGCCCACCTGCCCGGGATGCTCGCGAGCAAGACCACGGTCCCGGTGCTGGGCGTGCCGGTGCCGAGCCGCCATCTCCAGGGCGTGGATTCCCTCTACTCGATCGTCCAGATGCCGGCCGGGATCCCGGTCGCAACCTTCGCCATCGGGCAGGCGGGCGCGACCAACGCCGGGCTCTTTGCCGTGGCGCTGCTCGCGGCGACCGACGCCGAACTGCGCGGCCGGCTGGAGGACTTCCGGCGCGCCCAGACCGAGCGCGTCCTCGGCCTCACCCTCCCACCGGCCGGGACGGCCCCGTGATCCTCCCCGGCGCCACCCTCGGCGTCCTCGGCGGCGGCCAGCTCGGGCGCATGTTCACCATGCGGGCCCAGAGCATGGGCTACCGCGTCGTCGTGCTCGATCCCGACCCCCTGAGCCCTGCCGGGGCGGTCGCAGACGGGCACATTCAGGCGGCGTACGACGACCCCGAGGCGCTGGACCGGCTCGCCGACGCGTGCGCGGCCGTGACGACCGAGTTCGAGAACGTTCCGGCCGACTCGCTGCGCCGCCTCGCGGCGCGCTGCATCGTGGCGCCCCCGGTCGAGGCGGTGGCGATCGCCCAGGACCGGATCACGGAGAAGGAGTTCCTCCGCGTCCACGGCTTCGCGACCGCCCCGTTCGCGGCGGTCCGGCGGGCGGACGAGGTGGAGGCCGCGGTGGCGGCGGTCGGGCTTCCCGCCATCCTCAAGACGAGCCGGCTGGGCTACGACGGGAAGGGGCAGGCGACGGTCGCGTCGGCCGAGGAGGCCCGGGCGGCCTTCGAGCGGTTCGGTGGCGTGGACTGCGTCCTCGAGCGGCGGCTCGCCCTCGAAGTCGAGCTCTCGGTGGTGCTCGCGCGCGGGCAGGATGGCCAGATCGCCAGCTTCCCGGTGGCCGAGAACCGGCACGAAGGCGGGATCCTGGACACCACGGTCGTGCCCGCGCGGGTCGCGCCCGCACTGGCGGGTGCCGCCCGGGACCTGGCCGAAGGTGTGGCCGAAGCGATGGTCTACGTCGGGGTGCTCGGTGTCGAGCTCTTCGTGGCCGACGGCGGGCGGCTCTTCGTGAACGAGATGGCCCCCAGGCCGCACAACAGCGGGCACTTCACGATGGACGCCTGCATCCCCGACCAGTTCGAGCAGCAGGTCCGGGCGCTGTGTGGGCTGCCGCTGGGCCAGCCGGCGCTGCTCTCCCCGGTGGCGATGGCCAACCTGCTCGGCGACCTCTGGGCGGGCGGCACCCCGCGCTGGGAGGCGGCGCTCCGGAATCCGGGCGTCCGGCTCCATCTCTACGGCAAGGCCGAGGCGCGGCGGGGGCGGAAGATGGGCCACCTCAACTGCCTTTCCGACAGTCCGGACGCTGCGCTGGACCTCGCGCTGGCCACCCGCGACGCCCTTCGCCGCAGCGACTAGACCCCCTCAACCACCGCTCGAGCACGCCCCCCGCAACGCACCGCGTTGGGGGGCGTTGTCGTTCCGGGCCCAACACCACCGAACCGCTCCCGCCGCCGGAGCGGACATTTTCCACATGGCGACGGAGGGCGCCGCGGACGGATGAGAACGGAAATGTCACCTGAGAACGACTTAACACATGAGATCATGTCATATATTACAACCTTCAGCTCTGCCATAGTTTGCGAGCATTTCCACCCCCGGTTGAAAACTCCACCATCGGGCACCAAAAAACGGCGGGGCTCTTCGTGAGAAGAGCCCCGCCGCAGTGGAGGCGCAGGGAATCGAACCCTGGTCCGAGTGAGCTTCCAGAACCGCGTCTACGTGCGTAGGCGAAGTTTCAGGCCGTCGCCCGGGACCGGTCACCTCGCCGACCTTCCCCGGGTCTATCTCCCGAGATCTCACCCGCCGCGTGGGAGCGCCACGGCGGGCCAGCCCAGATTTGCGAGCCGACGGCGACGCCCCGGGCGGGCTTCGACGCCGGCGGTGCAGCAAGCGAGCTTAGCTCAGCTTACGCAGCCAGTGCCAGTTCAGTGTTGGCAGGTAGTGCTTTCCAAGCGGTTTTACCAGGAACCTGGACCTGGGCACGCATCGATTCCTTCATCAAACCCGTCGAAGCCAGTCGCCCCCGAGGGTCCTGCTAAGCTAACCACCCACTGGAACAGCCGCCACTGCCACCCGGTTCCGCCCTCCGTGCTTGGCGGCGTAGAGGGCGGCATCCGCCTGGCCCGCGAGGTTCTCCGGCCGGCGGCTCGTCTCCGGGCAGGCGGCGACGCCGAAGGAGGCGGTGAGGGGCCAGGGACGGCCCTGCCAGTCCCAGGGCGTACCGGCCAGCTTCTCGCGGATCCGTTCCGCGATCCGCGCGCCGACCTCGAGGGAGGCGCCGGGGAGCCAGACGGCGAACTCCTCGCCCCCGATCCGCGCCGCGGTGTCGACGTTGCGGATCTGCTCGCGGATGATCCGCCCGAAGTGGACGATCGCCGCGTCGCCCGCGGGGTGGCCCAAGGTGTCGTTCAGGCTCTTGAACTTGTCGAGGTCGGCGTAGATGAGCGCCCCCTCGAAGGTGCCGTGGCGGCCCAGGACGCCTTCGAGCCCCCGGCGGTTGGGGAGCCCCGTCAGCGGGTCCAGCACCGAGGCCTGCTTGAACTGCTGGGTCTCGACCGCCCGGAGGATGCGCGGCGCCGCGTTCGTCATCGCCTCGACGACTTCGCCCCACGCCTTCCCGGCGAGCTCTTCGCCGCCCGGGGTCCAGATCGCCACCGCTCCGGCGACCTCCTGCCCCGAGACGAGCGGGAGAAGCGTCACGGGATGGGCCTGCTGCCGCCGATCGGCGACGACCCCGCCCAGGGGATCACCGGGCCAGAGGGTGCGGCCCTGCTCCCCGCGCGCCACCCGGGCGAGAATGCTGTCCCCGGCCGCCAGCGTGTCCAGGAGCCGCCGGTCGGCCCGCCCCGACGCGCCCACGACCCGCACCCCGCCCGGCTCCCGAGCGGCCACCAACACCCCGCCCCCGCTCACCCGTTCGAGCTGGTAGGCGAGCCGGAGCGCCACGCTCTCCACCGACTCGATCGACGCCTCCTGGGTGCCGGCCTGGGCGAGGGCCACGATCTGCGGACGCCGGCGCACCCCGTCGAGCAGGCGCCGCAGGTCGTCCTCCGCCCGGGCGAGCGCGTCGGACGCGTGGCCCTCGGGGAGCAGCAGCCCCACGGCGAAGCCCCCGGCGGCCTGGAAGACCAGGGTCCCCTGCTCCATTCGCTCGACGCCGCCGTGCTCCTGGTCCCGCGCGCGCTCGAGGCGCCGGTCGACGGCCATGATCTGGCCGATCGTCAGCCGTTCGGCGTCCACGATCCGCTCGGCGTGCGGCCCTTCCTCCTGGGGATCGAGCTCGGTGACCCAGACGCCCAGGGCGGCATGGGCGCGCCGCAGCCAGCCCAGCGCCGGATCGGGAAGCAGGTGCGGCCCGGCGCCGGCTCGCACTTCGGGCGTGCCCGGCGCGGACCGGCGGTCGAGCCACCATACGGCCGCGGCGCCCAGCGCCGCCCCCCCCACGAAGCCGATCAGTCCCGCAGCCATCCGCGCCTCCGGAACCAGAGAAAGATGCCGAGGGCCGTCGCCACCATGACACCCCAGACCGCGGCGTAGCCCCAGCGCCAGTCGAGCTCGGGCATGTGGCGGAAGTTCATCCCGTAGACGCCGACGATGAACGTGAGCGGCAGGAAAAAGGCGGAGAAGACGGTGAGCACCCGCATCACGTCGTTCGTGCGATTCGACGCCACGGCGAGATGGATATTGAGCAGGCTGTCGATCTCCTCGATGAGCGCGTAGCTGTAGCTGTAGAGATGGTCCGCGTCCTCGACCAGGTCGCGCAGGAGCGGCGCCGCCGATTCCTCCGCCGGCACCAGGCGCTGCAGCACGTTCCGCAGGTGCCAGAGCATCCGGCGGATCAGCAGCACGCGCCGCTTGACGACGTAGACCTCGCGCAGGAGCGCCACGATGTCGGTGCGGTCGAAGATCGTCCCCTCGAACTCCTCCGCCTTCTGTCCCGCCTCCTGCAGCGGCGCCTCGAAGGTGTCCACCACGCCGTGGAAGAGGTCGAGCAGCATGCGCGGCACATGGGCGGCCCCGCCGTTGCCCGTGAGCGGCTCGCCCGACCGCAGCGCCGCCCCCTCCGCCCAGCGGTCCCGGACGGCAACGAGATAGGGCTGGTCGGTGCGGTGGACCGTGAGGAGGAACCCGGGGCCGCAGAAGAGCGCCAGCTTCCGCGTCGCGGCCTGGTAGGACACGGCGCTGTGCGGCGCCCGCTCGTCCCAGGCGCGCACGATCATGAACGTGTAGGCGCCGAGGGTCTCGTACTTCGGGAGGTGCGCAGGATCGAGGCAGTCCTGCACCGAGGTCGGGTGCAGCCCGTAGCGCGCGGCGAGAGCGGCGAGCTCGTCGCGGCTCGGGTCGACGACGTCCACCCACGTGAACGCGGGCGCGTCCGCCTGCCAGACCGTCCGCTCCACGGCGGCCGTCTCCCGCTCAGCCGCGCCGGCGCAGGCGCTGCCGCAGGATCCGGCTCGCGGCGACTGCGGCGCCGAAGCCGTTGTCGATGTTGACGACCGTGAGGCCGCTCGCGCAGCTGTTGAGCATGCCGAGGAGCGCGGCGAGCCCGCCGAACGAGGCCCCGTAGCCCACGCTCGTCGGCACCGCGATCACCGGCACGGCGACGAGCCCGCCCACCACGCTCGGCAGCGCGCCTTCCATTCCCGCCGCCACGATCACCACGGCGGCGTCCCGCAGCCGATCGCCCTCGGCAAGGAGCCGGTGCAGCCCCGCGACCCCGACGTCCGTGAGCCGCTCGACGCGGTGCCGGAAGGCGGCGAGCGTCGCCGCGCACTCCTCCGCCACGGGGAGATCGCTCGTGCCGGCGCAGACGACGAGCGCGACGTCGTCGCTCAGGAGCGGCGGGGCGGGCTCGGGCGCGAGGCGCACCGTGCGGCCCAGCGCATTCCACTCCAGGCGCGGGAAGCGCCCCGCGAGGAGCTCCGCCTGACGCGCGCTCGCGCGGGTGCCGAAGAAGCCGCCGTCCTCCGCGGCGAGCCGCTCGCAGATGGCGAGCACCTGCTCGTCGGTCTTCCCCGCGCAGAACACCACCTCGGGGTGGCCCTGCCGGAGCGCGCGATGATGATCCAGAGTGGCGAAGTCGAGCCGCTCGGAGGGAAAGCGGCCGAGCCGCTCGGCGGCCGCCGCGGGCGCGAGGCGGCCCGCGGCGACGTCGGCGAGGAGGGCCTCGAGGTGTTCGGGCGTCACGCGACGCGCGGCAGGGGCGCGAGGTACTGCTCGAAGATGGCCTCCGCGTCGGTCATCGTCTCGACCTGGAAGAGCCGCTGGCGCAGGTCGCTCGCGTGGTGGAGGCCCTTGGTGTACCAGCCGAAGTGCTTGCGGAACTCGACGACCGTCTTCCGGCTGTCGCCCTGAAGGCGGAGGGCGAGGCGCGCATGCGCGAGCGCCACGCGGAACCGCTCGGCCGCATCGGGCGCGGCGGGCTTCGGCTCGCCGGCGAGCAGCGCCTTCGCATCGCGGAAGAGCCACGGATTCCCGAAGGAGCCGCGACCGATCATGATCCCCGCGCACCCCGTGTGTTCCTTCATGCGCACCACGTCCTCGGGCGTCTCGATGTCGCCGTTGCCGATGACGGGGATGTCGAGCGCTTCCACGACCCGGGCGATCTCGTCCCAGTTCGCCTTCCCCGAGAACATCTGCGTGCGCGTGCGGGCGTGCAGCGTGAACGCCTTCGCGCCCGCGTCCTGCATGCGGAGTGCGATGCCCACGGGGTCGCGCGTCTCGTCGCTCCAGCCGCTCCGGGTCTTCACCGTGAGCGGCAGGTGGGTCGCGGCGACGCAGGCGCGGATGATCCGCTCGACGAGGTCCATGTCGCGCAGGCAGCCGGAGCCGCCGTTGCGCTTGACGACCTTCTTCACCGGGCAGCCGAAGTTGATGTCCACGAACTCCGGATTGTAGTGCTCGGTGATGAGCGCCGTCGCCTCGGCCATGGCGGCCGGGTCGGCCCCGTAGATCTGGATGCCGATCGGCCGTTCGATCTCCTCGAACTCCGCTCCCTCGAGGGTGTTCCGGATCCGCCGCCGGATCGCCTCGGAGGAGAGGAACTCGGACATAACGACGTCGGCGCCCATGCCGCGGCAGATCTGCCGGAAGGGCGCTTCGGAGACCCCGGCCATCGGGGCGAGAATCAGCGGGAAACCGGGCCCGCTTGCGTAGGGCAACTGCATGGGCGGAAAATACTTGGACCCCGTGGAGACGGCAACCGAGGAGCGATTGACGCGGCCCGCGCGCGCATGTAGGTTGCCGGGCCATGCTTCTCCGCGACTTCTTCGCTGCCGATGCCGTCTCGCTCGCGCTGCCGGGCGCCACCAAGGACGACGTGCTCGCCGACCTGGTCGGCCTCCTCAAGCTCGACGCGCGCGACAGCGACGCCCTGCTGCGCGCCCTGCGCCGCCGCGAGGCGCTGGGCTCGACCGGCGTGGGCCGCGGCATCGCGATTCCCCACTGCCGCTCCACCGTCGTCGAGCGGCTCCGCCTCGCCTACGGCCACCGCATCGAGGGGCTCGAGTACCAGGCGATCGACGGCCGCCCGGTGCACGACTTCTTCCTCATCGTGGCGCCGCCGCTCGAGGTCGGCAACCTCTACCTCCCGGTCCTCGGCCGCATCGCGCAGTTCGCCAAGGAGCCCGACGTCCCCGCCCGCCTCGCCGCACTCAAGAGTCCGGCCGAGTTCTTCGAGCTGCTGGTCGAGAAGGGCGTCTGACCGTCGGGGCCTAGCGCCCCGCCCTCGGCTCGGCAGCGAGCTTGTCCACGGCCTTCGCCAGGCCGGTCCCCTCCGCCACGAATTCATCCACGCTCGTCATGGGCACGAGCCCCGTGCCCACCGGCTTGATCGTCGCGTCGAAGCGGGGAGTCGCGGAGAACTCGTCGTTCAGCGCCCCGACGACCGCGAACACGACCGCCACCGCCGCGAGCGCGCCGAGCACCTTCAGCCGCCTCGGGCGCGTGAGCCGGGAGGCGCTCGCGAGGTGGGCCGAGAGTACGAGGCCGAGCACGCCGGACCAGAGCCCCGCAACGGCGAGCTCCAGCGGCGCCCGGTCGGGCAGCCCGAACGCCAGATACCCGGTCACCCCGCTCAGGGCGAGCGTGCCCACGGTGGCGAGGGAGGCGATCGTCAGGTGCCGGCGGAAGTTGAAGGCACGCACCGTCACACGACTGACGAATGCCCAGGCGCCGGCGTAGCCGAGGAGCAGGAGCACGAACCCCAGCAGCACTCCCGTGGCCTTCGCGCCGGTGAGCCGGGTGAAGCCGCCGAGATAGTCCTCGAGTGCCGCGGCGGCTCCCGCGACCAGGGCGAGGGCCGGCGCGAATCGCGGCTCGAGCAGCCGCCGCCACCCCCGCGCGCCGGCGCGCTCGGTCGACGGCACCGGAGTGTCCGGCCCGATGAAGCGCAACTCGGTCTGGCCGATGCGCAGCGTCGCCCCCGAGTGCAGCACCGCGCGGCCGATCCGGCGCCGCTGCGCGTCCCACGTCCCGTTGACCGAATCGAGATCCTCGGCCAGCAGCACGCCCGCGTCGTCGCGAGCAACCCGCAGGTGCGTCGCGCACACCTGCGGGTCGTCCACGATCACGTCGGCCGCATACCCGCGTCCGACGACGAACGCGTGCCCATCGAGGCGGCGGCGCTCGACGACCCCCTCGCGCCGGTGGACCACCTCCAGCCAGGTCACTTCGTCCATCGGAAGCTCTCCAGGAAGCGGCGCGCCAGCATCATCGCGCTCTCGTCGCTGACACCCGCCAGCGTCAGCGTGCTGACGATGCCTTCCCGCCCGTCGCCGGGCGTGGCTACCTTCACCACGGCATCGTAGAGTCCCGCCAGCTTCCGGTAGCGCCGCAGGCAGAAGGCGACCCGCAGCACGTGGCCCTCACGCGCGACGTTCCGGGTCCGGCAGCGGAAGTTGGTCAGGTGCGTCTCGGTCCCCTCCATCCCTTCATCCCCGGGCTCGAAGATCTTCTGCAGAAGCGCGGCGAAGCGCGTCGGATTGAGCGCGGCCGAGCCGAGATAGCGGTGCCGCAGCGTCACCGAGCCCGAGCTGAGGTCACCGGCGATGAAGACGTCGTCGTCGGTCGAGCAGCGGTGGTCCACGATCGAATAGAGCTGCTCTTCGGCCGGCCGGCGGTCGGCCCAGCAGCGGAAGAAGGGCGCGGGCTTCGTCGGCACCTCGTAGCGCCCGAAGGTCGCCCTCGGCCCGCCCACGAACAGCCCGCGCACGTACTCGCGCTGATAGGCGAGCATCTGGCGTCCGACTTCCTCCATCCAGTCCGCCGGCGGGCGATAGCCGGCCGCCCGGCTGCGGGCGAGAAGCGCTGCGGCGTAGCCCGCGGGCACGAGAAAGCCCAGCTCGTTGCCGGCGGTGGAGACGTTGATGCCGACGACCCGGCCGTCCGGAAGAAGCGCCGGCCCACCGCTCATGCCCGGGTTGATCGCCCCCGTGAAGTGGATGTGCGGATAGAGCGTGTGCTCGAGCAGGCCGTTGTAGGTGCCCTCGACGATGGCGAGCCCGAGGTCCTCGGGGTTGCCGAGGGAGTAGAGGCGGGCGCCCTTCGTCAGCGACGCGTCGCTGAGGGTGAACCAGGCGGCGGGCCGGAGCGGCGTCGCGAGAATCGCGAGATCGTGCACCACGTCGAGCGCGACGACCCGCGCCGTGTCGGGCTCGCCGTCGGGTCCGATGACCTCTACCCGGTACCGACCGGGCTCGGTCACCAGGTCCGCCACGACATGGTAATTCGTGATGACGAGGCCGTCGGCGCCGACGAGGAAGCCGGAGCCGATCGAGGCCTTCGCCGCAGACGAGGTCTCGTGGACCTGCACCTTGAGCACCTGCCCGCCGTAGCGGCGGAAGGCCTCGGAGGCGGAGCTGCCCGGCTCCTGCGCATGGCCTAGCGCAGGGAGCGCGGCCAGGAGAACGCCGAGCGCCGCCACCCCGCGACGGAACCCGCGGTGGAGGAACGACATGGGGCTGTCCTCAGAGGAGAGCGAGGGGGTAAGTACCGGGAATCTACCGCACGGGTCCGCAGCGGGGGAAGACCGGCGCGGCGCACCGGTCCTCCGGCCCGCTCCGCCCCGCGCTCACTCCCACTCGATCGTGGCGGGCGGCTTCGAGCTCACGTCGTAGACGACGCGGTTGACGCCCGCGACCTCGTTCGCGATGCGATTCGAGATGCGGGCCAGGACCTCGTGCGGGAACGGGAACCAGTCGGCCGTCATGCCGTCCCGGCTGGTCACCGCGCGGAGCGCCACCACCTGGTCGTAGCTCCGTTCGTCGCCCAGCACGCCCACCGAGCGGATCGGGAGCAGCACGGCGAACGCCTGCCAGATGTCGTCGTAGAGCCCCGCGGCGCGGATCTCCTCGAGGTAGATGTCGTCGGCCTTCCGCAGCACGTCGAGCGCGGGGCGATCCACCGCGCCGAGGATGCGGATCGCGAGTCCCGGGCCCGGGAACGGGTGCCGCCCCACCATCTCCTCCGGCAGCCCCAGCTCGCGTCCCACTTGCCGCACCTCGTCCTTGAACAGCTCGCGGAGCGGCTCGATCAGCTTGAACGGGAGCCGCTCGGGCAGCCCGCCGACGTTGTGGTGGGTCTTGATCGTCACCGACGGCCCACCGGTGGGTGACGCGGACTCGATGACGTCGGGATAGAGCGTGCCCTGCACCAGGAAGCCGACGTCGTCGCCCACCGCCTTCGCCTCGGCCTCGAAGACCTCGATGAACGTGTGGCCGATGATCTTGCGCTTGCGCTCCGGGTCGGTCACGCCGGCGAGCTGGGCGAGGAAGCGCTCGCTCGCATCCACCACGCGAAGGTCGATGCCGAGGTTGCGGCGGAATGTCTGCTCGACCTGCTCGCGCTCGTGCAGGCGCAGGAGGCCGTGGTCGACGAAGATGCAGGTGAGCCGGTCGCCGACGGCGCGGTGGACGAGCGCGGCCGCGACGGAGGAGTCCACCCCGCCCGAGAGGCCGCAGATGACGCGCGTCGTCGGCCCCACCAGCTCGCGGATCCGCGCGACCTCGGTGTCGACGAAGTGGCCCGGCGTCCAGTCGGGCGTGCAGCCGCAGACGCCGAAGAGGAAGGTGTTGAGGAGCTCGCCGCCGCGCGGCGTGTGCGCCACCTCGGGGTGGAACTGCACGCCGTAGAGGGGCCGGGTTTCGTGCTCGAACGCCGCCACCGGCGTGTTGTGACTCCGCGCCACCACGCGATAGCCCGGCGGCGGCACGTCCACGTGGTCCCCGTGGCTCATCCAGACCGGCGTCGCCTCGCCCGCCGCGAAGCCGTCGAAGAGCCGGCCGCCCAGCACGTCGAGCATCGCGCGACCGTACTCGCGGCGGTCGGCCCGCACCACCTTGCCGCCGCTCAGGTGCGCGAGGAGCTGCATCCCGTAGCAGACGCCGAGGATGGGAATGCCGAGGTCGAGGAGCGCGGGATCGGCCGTTGGGACGTTGTCGCCGTAGACCGAGTTGGGCCCGCCCGAGAGGATGATCCCCTTCGGGTTCCACTCGCGGATCCACTCCACCGTCCGGGAGGGCGGATGGATCTCGCAGTAGACATGCGACTCGCGCACCCGGCGGGCGATGAGCTGGGTGTACTGCGAGCCGAAGTCGATGATCAGCACGCCGGCATGATGCGGGGTCATCGGGTCTCGTCGGTTGGGAGCGGCATGGCGAACGGCGTGGGCGTCTCGTCGCGAAAGAGGGCGTCCAGCGTCTCACGCGGGCGCGCCACCGCCCAGCGGCCGCCGTCCACCAGGACCTCGGCGGGCCGCACGCGGGTGTTGTAGTTCGAGCTCATGACGAAGCCGTAGGCGCCCGCGCCCAGGATCGCGACGCGCTCGCCGGCGGCGAGGCCCGGCAGCGGTCGGTCGAGCGCCAGGAAGTCGCCGGTCTCGCAGATCGGCCCGACGACGTCCACCCGCTCGACCCGACGCCCCTGCTCGGCGAGCTCGACGATGGCGTGGTACGCCTGGTAGCGGCTCGGCCGCACCAGCTCGTTCATCCCCGCGTCGAGCACCACGAAGCCCTTCCCGCCCGAATGCTTGCGGTAGAGCACCTCGCCGAGCAGCACGCCCGCGCTCCCGACGAGGAAGCGGCCCGGCTCGACGTAGACCGTGAGCCCCGTGGGCTCGAGCAGCGGCACCACCACCTCGGCGAAGCGTGCCGGATCCATCGCCGGCTCCTCCGCGTAGCGGATGCCGAGCCCGCCGCCGATGTCGATGACCCGCACCGTGTCCACGCCGAGCGCCCGCACCTCGTCGAGCAGCGCGCGGAGCCGCCGGATCCCCTCGCCGAAGGGCGCGGGATCGACGAGCTGGCTGCCGAGGTGCATGGCGAGGCTCGTGAGCTCGAGGTGCGCGCTGTCGCGCACGAACGCCGCAGCGGCGGCGACCTGGTCGTAGGGGATGCCGAACTTGGCGGCCCCGCTGCCGGTCGAGATGTAGGGGTGCGTCTCGGCCGTGACGTCGGGATTCACGCGGATGCCGACGGAGACGCGGTGCCGCTCCTCATCGGCGATGCGGGCGAGCAGCTCGAGCTCCTCGCGGCTCTCGACGTTCACGTGGCCGATGCCGGCGCAGACCGCCTCGCGCAGCTCGGCCGCCGTCTTGCCGACGCCGCTGAAGACGACGCGGGCGGGCTCGAACCCCGCGGCGAGCGCGCGTCGCAGCTCGCCCACCGAGACGATGTCGGCGCCGGCACCCAGATCGCGGAAGAGCCGCAGCACGGCGAGGTTGCTGTTCGCCTTCACGGCGAAGCAGATCCGGTGCGGCAGCGGCGCGAGGGCGGCGTCGAGCGCGCGGAAGCGCGCGCGGATCGCCTCGGCGTTGTAGACGAAGGCCGGCGTCCCCACCGCGTCGGCGACGTCGGCGAGGCGCACGCCGGCCATGACGAGCTCGCCGCGCTCGCGCACGAGCCCCGCATCGGCGAAGAGCGCGGCGAGCGCCTCCGCACTCAGCGCCGCGGCGCCCTCGCTCAGTACGCCTTGGCCCACACCGCCTCCGCCGTGGCCGGCCCGCCGCACCACATGCAGGCCGTCGGGGCCTGCGGCGAGCGGAACTCCGGGTCGGGCAGCACCCGGATCGTCGCCTTGGTCTGCTCCTTGATCTCCGCCTCGCACTGCTCGCCGCCGCAGAAGCCGGCGTAGACGAAGCCGCCGCCGCCCGGGCCCGCCATCGCCTCGAGGAATTGCTCCTTCGTGGCGTTGCGGATCGTGCTGGCCTCGACCCGCGCGCGCGCGGCCTCCAGCAGCTCGATCTGCATCCGGTCCATCCGCGTCTGCAGCTCGGCCGCGAGCCCGGCCATCGGGAGCGGCTCCTTCTTCCCGCCGGTGCGCTTGGCGACCATCACCGACTGCTGGGCGACGTCGCGCGGGCCCACCTCGAGGCGGAACGGGACGCCGCGCGCCTCCCACTCGTAGTACTTGGCGCCGGGCTTCATCCCCTCGCGGTCGTCGAGGTGAACGCGGAGCCCCGCCGCGTGCAGCTCCTGCCGGAGCCGGCGGCCGACCTCGACCACCTGCGCCTTCTCCTCGTCCGTCTTCCAGATCGGCACGATCACGACCTGCCACTGCGCGAGGCGCGGCGGGCAGATGAGCCCGTTGTCGTCGGAGTGCGTCATGATGAGCCCGCCGACGAGGCGCGTGGAGACGCCCCACGAGGTGTTCCAGACGTAGTCGAGCCCGCCCTCGGCGGTCTGGAAGGTGACCTCGAAGGCCTTGGCGAAGTTCTGTCCCAGGTTGTGGCTCGTGCCGGCCTGCAGCGCCCGGCCGTCCTGCATGAGCGCCTCGCACGAGTAGGTGCGGAGCGCGCCGGCGAACTGCTCGCTCTTCGTCTTGCGGCCGGTGAGCACCGGCATCGCCATCCACTCCTCCATGAAGCGGCGGTAGACGCCGAGCATCTGGAGCGTCTCGACCTCCGCCTCCGCCTCGGTGGCGTGCGCGGTGTGGCCCTCCTGCCAGAGGAACTCGGTCGTCCGCAGGAAGAGCCGCGTGCGCATCTCCCAGCGCACCACGTTCGCCCACTGGTTCAGCAGCAGCGGGAGGTCGCGATAGCTCTGGATCCACTTCGCGTACATCGAGTAGATGATCGTCTCCGACGTCGGCCGGACGACGAGCGGCTCCTCGAGCTCCTTGCCGCCCCCGTGCGTCACCACCGCGGTCTCGGGGGCGAAGCCCTCGACGTGCTCCGCCTCGCGCGAGAGGAAGCTCTGCGGGATGAAGAGCGGGAAGTAGGCGTTCTGGTGCCCCGTCTCCTTGAACATCCCGTCGAGCGCCCGCTGCATCTGCTCCCAGATCGCGTAGCCGTTCGGCCGGATGACCATGCAGCCGCGGACCGGGCTGTAGTCGGCGAGCTCGGCGCGCATGATCACTTCGTTGTACCACGCGCTGAAGTCGGCGGCGCGGGTCGTGAGGGCCTTGGTGTCAGCCATGGGCGGTCGCGGTGAGCGGAGAGGTGGTGGCCGTCGCGCCGGCCGCGGGGAGCTCGGCCGCGAGGGCGCCGGTGAGCGCGGCGACGAGCTCGTCGCGGGGCACGTTGCGCTGGGTCTTGGCACGCAGGTTCTTCAGAACGACGGTGCCGGCGGCGCGGTCGTCGGGGCCGATGACGACGGCGAACGGCGCCTGGCGCGCATCGGCGAGCTTGAGCTGCTTGCCGATCGCCTGGGCGCCGAGCGCGTACTCGACCCGGAGTCCGGCGTCGCGCAGCGCGTGCGCGTGGGCCAGGACGTCGGGGAGATCGCCCTCGGTGATCGCCGCGAGGAAGACGTCCACGCTCGCGGCCCCCTGCGGCGCGAGGCCGCGGTCCTTCAGGAGCTCGCCCAGGACGACGTCGCCCATGCCGAAGCCGAGGGCCGGGAGGTCCACCCCGCCGAGCGCCTGGAGGAGGTTGTCGTAGCGGCCGCCGCCGCAGATGGCGCGCAGCGTCTTGCCGGCATCGAAGAGCTCGAAGACCGTGCCGGTGTAGTAGGCGAGCCCCCGCACGATCGTGAGGTCGACGTCCACGAACTCGGCGAGTCCCATGGCCTGGAGCGCTGCGAGCGTCTGCCGCAGCGGCGCGCCCGCGGCCTCGCCGCCCTCGACCCGCGCGAGCGCCGCCTCGACGGCCGGCCACCCGCGCAGCTCGGCGATCGCGAAGACCGCGTCGGCGGTGCGTGCGTCGAGTCCCGCGAAGGCGAGCTGGGAGGCGAGCTCGGCTCGCGGCGTGCGCTCGATCTTGTCGATCGCCTGGTAGGCGCTCTCGAGCTGGGCCTCGCTCACCCCCGCCCCTTCGAGAAGGGCGCGGAGCACCCGGCGGTCGGAGAGGCGGGCACGCACGTCCTGCGGCCCGAAGCCGAAGGCGCGCATGATGTCGAGCGCGAGGGCCACGATCTCGGCGTCGCCCAGCGGGCCCGCCTCGCCGATCAGGTCGCAGTTGAGCTGGAAGTGCTCGCGGAGGCGGCCGCGCTGCTGGCGCTCGTAGCGGAAGAGCTGCGGGATCGAGAACCAGCGGATCGGCTTCTTGAGCCCGTTCGCCCGGGCCGCCACCATGCGGGCGAGCGTGGGCGTCATCTCCGGCCGCAGCGAGATCTCGCGCTTCCCCTTGTCCACGAAGTTGTAGAGCTGGCCGACGATCTCCTCACCGCTCTTGGCGGTGTAGAGCTCGAGCGGCTCGAGCGGCGGCCCGTCGTACTCCTCGAACCCGTAGCGCGCCGCTACCGTGCGCCACGTCCGGAAGATGTGGGCGCGGAGGGCGAAATCGTCGGGGTAGAAGTCGCGAAAGCCAGGCAGGGCCTTGGTTTGCATGGGGCGCAAGATAGCCGGGCGAGGGGCGATTCGGCAGGGCGGACCGCCCATCCGCCTTAGATGGGCCCCAGCCCCAGCGCCTCCATCGTATCCCCCACCGTGTGGAAGGAGCCGGTGACCAGGATCGTCCCGGCGCCGGCCTGGACCTCCGCGAGGGCGCGGCGGAAATCGGGCTCGAGATGCCACTGGGCGCGCGCCGGCGGGCGGGCGGGGTCGGCGAGCCAGCGGCGGAGCCAGTCGAGGTCCCAGTCGCGGCCGATCGTCGTGGGGGCGATGGTGAGGACCCCGCGGTCGATGACCGTGTCGAGCTCGACGAGCATCTCGGCCCACGCCTTGTCGCCGAGGATGCAGACGAGGGCATGGAGCGGCCGAGGGGGTGGGTCGGCGCCGAGCGCGGCGCTCAGGGCACGCATCCCGTCGGGGTTGTGGGCGACGTCGAAGAGCCAGCGGCCTCGCCGGTCCAGTCGTCCCGGCACCCGGGCCTGGCCGAAGGCGCGCTCCACCGCGTCGAGCGGCGGGCGCCACGGCGCCGGGAGCGCCATGAGCATGCCGTAGGCAGTCGCCGCGTTGCGCCGCTGGTGGCCCCCGGCGAGCCCGAGCGGACCGGGCCAGCGGTAGTCGGGCGGCAGCACCCGTACGTCGGCGCGCGTCCCCGGGCACCGCTCGGCGACGGTGCGCTGCGCCTCGCGCCGCAGCACCTCGACGAGCGCGGGGTCGGTCTCCCCGATGACGAACGGTGCGCCCGGCTTCGCGATCCCCGCCTTCTCGCGCGCGATCGCGTCGAGGGTGTCACCGAGGTACTTCATGTGGTCGAGCGCGATCTTCGTCACCCCGCTCACGAGCGGCTCGACGACGTTGGTGCTGTCGAGCCGCCCGCCGAGCCCGACTTCGACCACGGCGATCTCCGCGCCGCGCGCCGCGAAGTCGGCGAACGCCATCGCCGTCGTCACCTCGAAGAACGTCGCGCCGCGCTCGACGACGAGCGGCTGCAGTCGCTCGGTCCAGGACGCGACCGCGGCCTCGGAGATCGGGACCTCGTCCACCCGGATCCGCTCCCGGAACGAGACGAGATGCGGCGAGGTGTAGAGCCCCACGCGCCATCCCGCCTCCCGGAGCGCCTCCGCGACGAGCGTCGAAACGCTCCCCTTCCCGTTGGTCCCCCCGACGTGGACGACCGGTAGGAGGCGCTGCGGCTCGCCGAGCTCGGCCAACAGCGCCCGGGTCGTCTCGAGCCCGAACTTGATCGTGGTCGTGCGCGGAAAGATGAAGTCGAGGGCCTGGGCGTAGGTGAGGGGCATGGCAGGAAAATAGGCGAGATGGCGCTACGGCGGGACGGCGGGACGGCGGGACGGCGGGACGGCGGGAGGTCCCGATGTGAGACGAGCCTCCGGTGACCACACCGGAGGCTCGTGCCATTGCCGAGTATCCCGCCGTACCGCCTACGCGGCCTCGTCCCCCATCACCGGCCGGCGCCCCTGCATGTGGCGCAGCAGGCGCGCCGTGGTCTCGCGCAGCGAGGCCCGCGGGACGACGTCGTCGATCTGCCCGTGCTCGAGCAGGAACTCGGCCGTCTGGAACCCTTCGGGGAGGTCCTGGCCGATCGTCTGCTTGATGACGCGCTGGCCGGCGAAGCCGATCACCGCGCCCGGCTCGGCGAGGATCACGTCCCCCTGCATGGCGAAGGAGGCGCTGACGCCGCCCGTGGTGGGGTCGGTGAGAATCGCGATGTAGGGCACCCCCTCGCGGCCCATCGCGGCGATGGCGGCGGAGGTCTTCGCCATCTGCATCAGCGAGAGCGTCCCCTCCTGCATGCGCGCGCCGCCCGAGGTGCAGACGAGCACCATCGGGATGCCCTTGTCCACCGAGCGCCGCGCCAGCCGGGCGATCTTCTCGCCCACCACCGAGCCCATCGAGCCGCCCATGAACGCGAAGTTCATCGCGCCCACGTGGACCGGGAGCCCGTCGAGCTTGCCGACACCGACGTAGATCGCGTCCGACGGGCTCGACTTCTTGCGCGCCTTCTCGAGCCGCTCGGGGTAGTGCTCGAAGTGGAGCGGGTCCACCGAGCGGAGATTCGGCCACAACTCGCGCCAGGTGCCGCCGTCGGTGAGGAGCTCGATGTAGCCCTCGGCCGTGAAGCGGCGGTGATCGCCGCACTCCGGGCAGACGTTCAGCGCCTTCTCGAACTTCTCGCGGATGTCGATGTGGCCGCAGCTGTCGCACTTCTCCCACGCGTCGGCCGGGATCTCGAGGCGCTCGCGCTGGGAGACTCGCGGCTTGCGTTCCTTCTTAAACCATGCCATGACGGCCATAGGATGACGTAGGCGTCCCGGTGGAAGGGGGCTCAGGGTTGGTATGCGGCACCCCGGAATCTGCGCGCCCCCGGGCCGACGCGCCAGACCCCGGGGCGTAACTCGTTGTACGGAGGACTTTTACAGATCGGCCGCCGGGCCTCATGGCTCCGCGTATCCCGACTGCCGCGAGTCCCAGGCGACCCGGAACGCGAGCCCCAGCGACAGGCAGCAGATGAGGAAGAACGAGCCGCCGTACGAGAAGAACGGCAGTGGGATGCCGGTGATCGGCATGATGTTCACCACCATCCCGACGTTCTCGAAGACGTGCGTGAACCAGAGCCCGATGATCCCCGAGATCATGAGGCTGCTGAACGGATCCGTCGCCCGCCGGGCGATGCGGAGCAGGATCAGGAAGAGCGTCAGGAAGAGCAGCAGCGCGACGCAGACCCCGACGAAGCCCAGCTCCTCGCCCACCACGCTGAAGACGAAGTCGGTGTGCTGCTCGGGGAGGAAGGCGAGCCGCTTCTGCGGCCCCTGCGTGTAGCCGGTGCCGAGCCAGCCGCCGGAGCCGATCGCCACCTTCGACTGGAGCGCGTGGTAGCCCGAGCCGCGCGGGTCCGCCTCGGGGTTGAGGAAGGTGATGAGCCGGTTCTGCTGGTAGGGCTGCAGATGGTTCCAGAGCGGGAGCGCGATGAGCCCGGTCGCGATGTTGAGCATGAGCGCCAGGAGGGCGTCCCAGAAATACGGGCGCCACAACGCGAGCACCGCGCAGAAGGCGACGATCCAGATCCCCCAGCTCCAGGTGCTGAAGGCGAGCAGCAGGCTGATCCCCGGCGAGGCGAGGAGGAACAGCAGCCGCGGCCGCACCCCGACCCAGAAGAGCATGACGAAGAAGATCCCGATCAGCACGATGCCGCTGCCGAGGTCGGGCTGCTTCATGATGAGCAGAAACGGCGTGCCGACGATCAGCCCCGGCTTGATCAGGTCGCGGAAGGCGCGCGGCGGCTCCTTCAGCGACGACAGATAGCGCGCGAGCATGATCACCGTGGCGAGCTTGGCGAACTCCGAGGGCTGCCCGATGCGCATCCCGCCGATGGCGAGCCAGCTCTTGCTGCTCGCCGCCGTGCCGGCGCCGGTGCCGATGACGAGCACCGCCACCAGGAGGAGGACGCCGAAGCCGTAGAGCGCCGGCGCCGCCCACTCGATGAGCCGGGGCGAGACGTGGAACACCACCCACGCGACGACGACGCCGAGGGCGCACCAGATGAACTGGTGCCACCACACGCCCGTCGCCTGGGTGACCACGTCGGTCTGGCCCGCCGAGTACAGGATGATGATCCCGTAGCTGATGAGCGCCGCCGCCGTGAGGAAGAGCGGCCGGTCGATCCCCGGCGCCCTCACGTCGGGCTCCCCGCCGTGGGAGCCGGCGCCGCGGGGGGCGCGGGGGCCGCGGGCGTGCCCGGCGCCGGCGCGGCGGGCGGCGCCGAGTCGGGCGAGAGATCCTCGGGCCGCGGCGTCGGGACTTCGTCGGTGTTGTTCACCTGAATCCGGGTGCTGTCCATCGGCGGCGCGTCGGGACCCAGGAGGTAGCGCCGCAGGGCCTTCACGACCAGCGGCACCACGACCGTCCCGTGCTCGCCGAACTCCATGATCCCGCCGACCACGAGCTTCGGGTGGTCCGCCGGCGCGAAGCCGATGAACCAGCCGTGGTCCTTGCCGTGCGGGTTCTGCGCCGTGCCCGTCTTGCCGGCGATCGCGAGCACCTCGCCGCTGGAGCTGCGGCGGGTGGCGCCGGCGGCGGTCCCCCGCTCCACGACGGAGATGAGCGCCGTCCGCAGCCCCGCGAGCTGCTCCTCGGTGAGCCCGAGCGAGCGCGGCGGCTCCGGGTGCTCGGGAGGCACGATGAACGGCGTGACCTCCTGCCCGTTGCCCGCGAGCGCCTGGTAGAAGCGCATCATGTTGATCAGCGTCTGGGTGTTCTCGCCCTGCCCGATCGAGAAGTTCATCGCGGCGCTGATGGGCGTCCACCCGCGCGGGCCGTAGAGCTTGTCGAAGTACTCGAAGCTCCGCGGGTAGATCGGCCGGGCCTCGCTCGGCAGGTCGATGCCCGTCTTGTCGGAGAAGCCCAGCGCCACGCCCTCGTCGAGCAGGCTCTTGAGCCCGAGCCGGAGACCGACCTGGTAGAAGTAGACGTCACAGCTGCCGGCGACCGCCTGGACCAGGTCCACGTTGCCGTGGCCGCGCTTGTCCCAGCACTTCCAGTAGCGGTTGCCCACGCGCAACCCGCCGGTGCACGGCTGCGGCATGCGCGTGTGGAGATCGATGATCCCCAGCTTCATCGCCATCGCGGCGGTGGCCAGCTTGAAGGTGGAGGCGGGCGGGTAGCGCGCGTAGATCGCGCGGTTGAGCAGCGGCTTCGCCGAGTCGCCGTTCAGCTCGCGCCACACGCTCGCGGGGATGCCGCCGGTGAAGAGGTTCGGGTCGTAGGTCGGCGCCGAGTAGAGGGCGCGGATCTCGCCCTGCGGCGTGATGGCGATCATCGCCCCGCGCATCCCGGCGGGCCAGATGCTGTCGATGAACTGCTGGAGGTCGAGGTCGATCGTGGTCTGGATCGGCCGGCCCGACTCGGGCGGGAGCACCGGGCTCGCGCCTTCCTCGCGCACCAGCCGGCCGCGCGCGTTCACCTCGATGTAGCGGACCCCCTCGCGTCCCCGCAGTCGGACGTCGTACTCGCGCTCCAGGCCCGCCTTGCCGACGATCGTCCCGAGCTCGGCGCCGGGATACCGCTTCTCCGCGAGGTCGGTCTCGTTCACCTCCGCGGTGTAGCCGACGAGGTGCGCCACCGCCTTGCCGGCCGGGTAGAGCCGCTTCGGCTCGGCCTGGATGACGATCCCGGGAAAGAGCGCGCGGTGCTCCTCGAGCCGTGACACGGTGGCGAAGTCGGCGCCGCCGAAGACGGTCACCGGCTGGTAGGGCGTCTGCCGGTGGCGCCGCACCATGTCGTCGATCGCCGCGCTGTCGAGCGGCACCACGGTGGCGATCCGGTGGAGGATCGCGGGCAGCGAGTCCTTCCTCGCCGTCAGCAGCTTGACGGTGTAGCCCGGGACGTTCTCCGCGATGATCCGGCCCCTGTAGTCCAGGATCGGCCCGCGCGGCGCGGCGAGCGACACCGGGCGCAGCCGGTTCGTCTCCGCCCTGAGCTGGAACTTCTCGTGCTGGACGACCTGCGTGCGGAAGAACGCCCCCAGCAGCACGAGGAAGGCGCCCGTGAGCACCCACTGGGCGATGATCGCCCGCTGACGCACGCGGATGGAGTCGAAGCCGTTCATCGGAAAGAGTCCTGCAGGCGGACCGCCCTACGCGTCCAGCCGGATCGAGAACCACTCGCGGAAGGCGACCAGCACCAGCACCCCGAAGAGCGCCGTCGTGAGCGCCTGGAGCGGCGCGTAGACCGTGAGCTCGGTCAGCAGCCGGGTCCCGTCCACCCCGCTCACGCCGAGAAGCACGAGGTCGCGCAGCCACACCGCAGCCGCGATGAACCCGGCATTGACGAGGACGTTATCCGCGAAGAAGACCGCACGCGACCAGGCCGCGAGATAGCCCACGAGCGTGTGCGCGATGATCCCCGCCCCGAAGCGGGCCGGCGTCATCGCGTCCACGACGAGCCCGACGACGAAGCCCGCCACCGCCCCCGCCCCGGGCCGGCTCCGCATCGCGAAGAAGACCAGCGCGACCATCAGGAAGTCGGGACTGATCCGCGCGCTCCAGAGCCGCGGCCGCACGTAGAACTGCAGGACGACGAGGAGGGCCAGCACGAGCACGAGCTGCCAGCGGTTGGCGCGGGTGGTGCGCGGAGTCATCGCGGCGTGCCCGGAATGGTGTCCCGCCGCCCCGTGCGGGCGGTGTCGCGCCGGACGCGCCGGACGACGGTGTCGCTCCGCATCTGCGCCGGCGGCGCCCCGATCGTCGCGCCGGGCTCGAGCGCCCGGGCGCCCGACGGCGCAGCCGGCTGAGACGGCGCGGGCCTGGGCGCGGCCGGCCGCGCCACGGTGGCCGAATCCCGGTGGGCCGGCGCCGCAGGCCGCGGCGCCTGGGCGGCGGGAGGCCGGGACGTCGCCGGTGGCGATGTCGGCGCCGGCGCCGGCGCGGGCCGTCCCACCGCCGCGTTGCCGCCCGGTGTGGGCCTCCCGGCCGCCGCGGTGCTGCCCGCGCTGGTCGTGTTCCCCGCCGCCGTGGCGGCCGCCGCCCGGGCCGTGGAATCGCGCAGCGCGGCGAGGATCGAGTCGGCGAGGCGCGCCCGGAGCACGGAATCGGCCTGCGCCTGGCGCCGAGCCGAGTCGGCGGCGACGGCCCGGAGGATCGAGTCGCTCGGGAAGGCCGCGACCACCGCGGTGTCCCGCGGCGACGTGAGCACCAGGACGTGCGCCGCCGCGCTCGGATTGGCGGCGGGCCGGAGCCGGTAGACCCGCTCCCAGCCCCGCTGCTCGCTCGTGATGCCGACGATGGTGCCGACCGGGATGCCCTTCGGATACACCCCGCCGAGCCCCGAGGAGAGGACCACGGTGCCGCTCGGAATGCTGTCGCGGTAGGGGACGCCGCGCAGCTCCAGCTCCGTCTCGCTCGCGGTCGCCGCGCTCCCCGGCGCGATGATCCCGAATGCGCCGCCGTCGGCGGTGTAAGCGCTGATGCGGAACTCCGGATTGGCCCAGGTCATCGCCACGGCGGTCCGTGGCGTCACCTCGGTGACGAGCCCGATGAGGCCCTCGGGGGCGACCACGGGATCGAAGACGCGCACGCCGTCGCGCTGGCCGACGTTCAGCAGCAGCACGCGACCATCGGTGGCGGTGGGCTGGTGCAGCACCTCCGCCGCCACGTAGGGCGTATGCAGCCGCCCGGCGAGGCCGAGCAGCTGACGCAGGCGCGAGTTCTCGGCACGGAGGATCGGAAGGGTCTGCGCAGCGAGCGCCACCGAGTCCCGCTGGGCGGTGACGGCCCGGAACCGACTCCGGCTCGTGCGTCCCTCCTCGGCCCGCTCCTGCAGCCAGACCAGGGGCGAGAGCACCGAGCCGCGCAGCGCGCCGGCGAGGTCGTAGCCCCAGCGCGCCGGCAGGAAGAGCGCGATGCCGCCGAACACCAGGCAGCCCAGGAGGAGCCAGGTGTCGGCGCGGGTGTAGGAGCGGTCCTGCGAACGCAGCATGCCTCGGCCTACGCGCTACGCGGACAGGACGCTCTTGTACTTCTCGTAGTCGTCGAGAATGCGGCCGGTGCCCCGGACCACGCAGGTGAGCGGGTCCTCGTCCACGTGGATCGGCAGCCCCGTCTCCTGCGCGAGCAGGTGGTCGAGGCCGCGAATGAGCGCGCCGCCGCCGGTCATCACGATGCCGCGATCGACGATGTCGCTCGCCAGCTCCGGCGGGGTGATCTCGAGCGCCCGCCGCACGGCGTCCACGATCTGCTGGATCGGCTCCTGGATCGCCTCGCGGATCTCGCTCGAGTGCACGCGCACCGTCTTCGGGATGCCCGAGACCAGGTCGCGGCCCTTCACCTCCATCTCGCGCTCCTCGCCCGTGGCGGCGGCGGAGCCGACCTTGATCTTGATCTGCTCGGCCGTCGACTCCCCGACGAGCAGGTTGTAGTTCTTGCGCATGAACTGCACGATCGCCTGGTCGAGCTCGTCGCCGCCGGTGCGGATCGAGGTGTCGCTGACGATGCCCGAGAGCGCGATGACGGCGATCTCGGTCGTGCCGCCGCCGATGTCGATGACCATGTTGCCGGTGGGCGTCTCGACCGGCAGCCCCACACCGATCGCCGCCGCCATCGGCTCGGCCACCATGAGCACCTGCTTCGCACCGGCCGTCTCGGCCGAGTCGCGCACGGCGCGGCGCTCGACCTCGGTGATCCCCGACGGGACGCAGACGATCACCTTCGGCTTCACCCGGAAGAAGTGCTTGTCGATGATCGTCTTCAGGAAGTACCGCAGCATCTTCTCGGTCACGTCGAAGTCGGCGATGACGCCGTCCTTCAGCGGCCGGACCGCGAGGATCCCCTCCGGGGTGCGCCCCAGCATGCGCTTGGCCTCGAGGCCGTAGCGCAGCGGCTTGCCGGTCGCTTTCTCGACAGCGACGACCGAGGGCTCGTTGAGGACGATGCCTTCGCCCTTGACGAACACCAGGGTGTTGGCCGTACCGAGATCGACGGCGATCTCGTTGGCGGGCAAAAGGGAGCTGAGGACCGGAAATCTCATGGGCATGGCCGCCAGGCTAGGGCTGTGGCTCGAGGGTGGCCAAAGCTACGCGGGGTGTCGCCGGTGAACAAGTTCGCGACACGATGCAATTCTGCGTCTCTACTGGAAAAGCCGTACCGCGGGAGTCGGACGGGGGCAGTTCACCCCGCCGCGGGGCCGCCGAGGCCGGTGCTGCCGAAGCCGCCGGCCCCCCGTTCCGAGGGGGGAAGCGCTTCCACGGGGCGGAAGCAGGCCCGCTCGACCCGGGCCACCACCAGCTGGGCGATGCGCATGCCGCGCGTCACGGTGAACGGCTCGGTGCCGAGGTTCACCAGAGCGACTTGCAGTTCGCCCCGGTAATCGCTGTCGATCGTGGCGGGGGTGTTGGGCAGCGTGATCCCGTGCCGGAGCGCCAGGCCCGACCGCGGCCGGAGCTGGATCTCGTAGCCCTCGGGGATCGCGACCTGGAGGCCGGTGCGGAAGAGCCGCCGCTCGAAGGGGCGCAGCTCCCCCTCCTCGGCGCTCGCCAGGTCGTACCCGGCCGAGCCCGGGGTGGCCGGGCTCGGCAGGGGGAGGTCCGCGCCGTGGGGCAGGACCCGGACCTGGATCTCCACGTCCATGGTGCGCTCCACGGCGCGGACGGCGCCGCTCACAGAACGCTGTCGACGTCGACCAGCGGGAGCCCGAACGCCTCGGCGACGGCGGGGTAGACCACCTTCCCCTCCACCACGTTGAGGCCGAGCTTGAGGGCGCGGTCCGCCGCGCAGGCCTTCTTCCACCCGTCGCGCGCGAGCCGCAGACCGTAGGGGAGCGTGGCGTTGGTGAGCGCGAGGGTCGAGGTGCGCGGCACGCCGCCCGGCATGTTGGCCACGGCGTAGTGCAGGATGCCGTCGACGAAGTAGGTCGGGTTCTCGTGGGTCGTCGGCTTGATCGTCTCGACGCAGCCGCCCTGGTCCACCGCGACGTCCACGATGACCGCGCCCGGCTTCATGCGCTTGAGGTCCTCGCGGCGGACGAGGCGTGGGGCCTTGGCGCCCGGCAGGAGCACGGCGCCGACCACGAGGTCCGCGCGGCTGATCGCCTCGAGGATGTTGTAGCGGTTCGAGTACATCGTGTCGACGTTCGCCGGGAGCACGTCGTCGAGGTAGCGCAGGCGGTCGAGCGAGATGTCGAAGATCGTCACGTGCGCGCCGAGGCCCGCGGCCATCTTCGCCGCGTTGGTGCCGACGACGCCGCCGCCCAGGATGACCACCTCGCCCGGGGCCACGCCCGGCACGCCGCCCAGCAGGACGCCCAGGCCGCCGAAGACCTTCTCGAGGTACTTCGCGCCCTCCTGCACCGACATGCGGCCCGCCACCTCGGACATCGGCGTCAGCAGCGGCAGCTCGCGGCTCGGCAGCTCGACGGTCTCGTAGGCGAGCGCCACGGCGCCCGAGTCGATGACCGCCTTCGTGAGCGCCTCGTCGGCAGCGAAGTGGAAGTAGGTGTAGATCAGCTGGCCCTTCCGCATCCGGGGCCACTCGACCGCGATCGGCTCCTTGACCTTGAAGATCATGTCGCCCTTCTGCCAGACCTCGTCGGCGGTCGGCAGGATCGTGGCGCCGGCGGCGACGTAGGCCTCGTCGGCGAAGCCGCTGCCGACGCCCGCGCCCTGCTCGACGAAGACGGTGTGGCCGGCGCCGACCAGCGCCTCCACGCCCGCCGGCACGAGGGCGACGCGGTTCTCGTTCGTCTTGATTTCCTTCGGAAGGCCGATCTGCATCAGTCTCTCGCGGTAAGGATGTTCGGTCGAAAGGTCAGGGGGATCACTGCCCGTCGGGGCCCAGCCGCACCACCGTCTGGCGCTCCGGCTGGAAGAACTCGTGCGCGACCGCCGCGACCTCGTCGCGTCCGATCGCGCTGATGTCGGCCAGCACCTCGTCCAGGGGCCGGTAGCGGTCGCCGTGGAGCGTGAAGCCGGCGAGCCGGCCCATGCGGCTGCCCGGGCTCTCGAGCGCCAGCATGATCTGGCCCTTGAGCTGCTGCTTGGCGTCCTGCAGTTCCTGCGCGCTCAGGCCCTCGCGCGCCATGACCTGGAGCTCGTGGCGGATCGCCTCGAGGGCGCGATCGGCGGTGGCGGGCTGGGTGCCGACGTAGATGCCGAGCTGCCCGGCGCACTGGTAGAAGCTCTTGTAGGCGTACACCGCGTAGGCGAGCCCCAGCTCCTCGCGCACGTGCTGGAAGAGCCGGCTCGACATCCCGCCGCCCAGCACGTTGATCAGGAGCGCGAGCGGGAAGCGCCGCGGGTCGCGCAGCGGGAAGGTGTCGGTGCCGAGGACGATGTGCGTCTGCGCCGTGTCGCGCACCTCGCGCACCTCGCGGCCGCGCACCGCGGCCTCGGTGGGCTCGGCGCGCCGCACGAACTCGCGCCTCTGCCCCTGGAACCACCCCTCCCGCTCGAGCACCGTGAGCAGCTGCTCGTGGTTCACGTTCCCGGCCGCGGCGATGACGCAGTTGCCGCGCGCGTAGCCCGTCGTGTGGAGCGTGCGCAGGTCCTCGGCGCTGATCCCCTCGATCGTCTCGGGGGTGCCGAGGATGGAGTAGCCGTAGGGGTGGTCGCCCCAGAGCGCGGCGGAGTGGATCTCGAAGACGACGTCGTCCGGCGTGTCCTGGACGCCGTTGATCTCCTCGAGGATCACGTTTCGCTCGGGCAGGAGATCGCTCTCGCGCAGCAGCGGGCGGCGGACGAGATCGGTGAGGATCTCGACCGCGAGCGGCAGGTCGGCGTCGAGGACGTGCGCCTGGTAGCTCGTGTAGTCCCGGCCCGTGAAGGCGTCGAGCGAGCCGCCCCGCACCTCGAGCTCGAGCGCCAGCTGGCGCGCGCTGCGCCGCTCGGTGGCCTTGAAGACCATGTGCTCTAGCAGGTGCGAGATGCCCATCTGGGCGGGCGGCTCGTGGGCGCTGGCGGTACGCACCCAAATGCCGACGGCCGCCGAACGGACGCCGGCGAGGTGCTCGGTGAGCACCACCAGTCCGTTCGGGGCCGTCGTGCGCTGCAGCCCCTCATCCAGCCGGACCGTTTCCAGTCCGGCCGGCCGCATCGCGAGCGCCGTCACTCTTTCGGGAGGAGGGCCTTCCGCGACAGCTTCATGCGGCCGCGGTCGTCCACCTCGAGGAGCTTGACCTGGACGACGTCGCCCTTCTTGACCACGTCCTCGGTCTTCTCCGTGCGGCCGTGCTGCAGCTCGCTGATGTGCAGCAGCCCCTCGACGCCCGGCATGATCTCGACGAAGGCGCCGAACGGCGTGGTGCTCTTCACCGGGCCCTCGTAGATCTTGCCCACCTCGGGCTCGGCCGTGATCGCCTGGATCATGGCGCGGGCCTTGTCGCCCGCCTCGCCGCCGACGGCGGCGATCGTGATCACGCCGGTGTCCTCGATGCTGATCTTCGCGCCGGTGGCGTCCTGGATGCCCCGGACCGTCTTGCCCTTCGGGCCGATGACGTCGCCGATCTTCTCCGGCTTGATCTGGATCGTGAAGATCCGCGGCGCATAGGGCGAGAGATCCGCGCGCGGCGCCGGCACGACCTCCTGCATCTTGCCGAGGATGAAGAGCCGGCCCTTGCGCGCCTTCTCGAGCGCCTCGGCCATGATGTTCAGGTCCAGCCCCTCGATCTTGATGTCCATCTGGATCGAGGTGATGCCATGCTCGGTGCCCGCGACCTTGAAGTCCATGTCGCCGAGCGCGTCCTCGGAGCCCAGGATGTCGGTGAGCACCGCGACGCGGTCGCCCTCCTTGATGAGCCCCATCGCGACGCCGGCGCAGGCCGCCTTCATCGGCACGCCCGCGTCCATGAGCGCGAGCGAGCCGCCGCACACCGTCGCCATCGACGACGAGCCGTTCGACTCGAGCACCTCGGAGACGACGCGCAGCGTGTACGGGAAGTCCTGGTACGCGGGCAGCAGCGGCTGCAGCGCCCGCTCGGCGAGCGCGCCGTGGCCGATCTCGCGGCGGCTGGTGCCGCGGATCATCTTCACCTCGCCGGTCGAGTACGGCGGGAAGTTGTAGTGCAGCATGAACGACTTCGTCGTCTCGCCCGCCACGTCGATCGAGTCGATCCGCTGCTCGTCGTCCTGCGTGCCGAGGGTGACGGCGACGAGCGCCTGCGTCTGGCCGCGGGTGAAGAGCGCCGACCCGTGGGTGCGCGGGAGCACGCCCGCCTCGATCGTGATCGGCCGGATCGTGTCGGTGTCGCGGCCGTCCACGCGCTCGCCCTTGTCGAGCACCTGGGCGCGCATGACCCGGTACTCGATCTCGTCGAGCTCCGCGGCGATCTCCTTCGCCACGTTCGGGCTCTCGGCGACGAACTTCTCGGTGAGCTCGGCGAGGACCTGCTGCTTGAGCGCCTTCACGGCGGCCGCGCGGCCCGCCTTGTCCTTGGCGTTGATCGCCGCGGCCATCGGCTTCTCGGCCGCCTTGCGCACCGCCGCGACGACCTTGGCGTCGGGCTCGGGCTTGGTCCACTCGAGCTTCGTCACGGTGACCTGGTCGAGGAGCTGCTGCTCGAGGCGGACGAGCTCCTTGATCCCGGCGTGCGCGACCTTGAGCGCCTCGAGGATGTCCTGCTCGCTCACCTCGAGCGTCCCGCCCTCGACCATGACGATCGAGTCGGCCGAGCCGCTCACGACGAGGTCGATCTCGCTGAACTCGAGCTGCTGGAAGGTCGGATTGAGGATCCAGTTCCCCTCCACCCGGCCCACCCGCACCGCGGCGAGCGGCCCGTTCCAGGGCACGGTCGAGAGCGACAGCGCCGTCGAGGCGGCCACCGCGCCGAGCACGTCGGCGTCGTTCTCCTGGTCGGCCGAGAGGACGGTCACGAAGACCTGGACCTCGTTCTTGAACCCTTCCGGGAAGAGCGGGCGGATCGACCGGTCGATCAGCCGGCTCGCCAGGATCTCCTTGTCGGACGGCCGCCCCTCGCGCTTGAGGAACCCGCCCGGGATCTTGCCCGCGGCGTAGGTCTTCTCGCGATACTCGACGGTGAGGGGGAAGAACGGGAGGGAGGAGACGTTGGGCGAGACGGTCACGGCGGCCAGCACCATCGTGTCGCCGAAGCGCACGACGGCGGAGCCCGCCGCCTGCTTCGCCAGGCGCCCGGTCTCGAGGCGGAGAGGACGTCCGGCGAATTCTGTGTCGATCCGTTGCACGGTCACAACCTTTGGCTTTTGGTTTCTCGTTCGCTTCGCTTCTTTGCTTCTTTGCTGCATCTACGGCGGACCGTGCGGCACGACGTCCGCGACGGCGGCCCGCAAAGGCGACAGGGCGCCCCGCAGCCGTTGTGCGGGGCGCCCTGGCGCGCGGCCGGCAACTAGTGCCGCAGCCCCAGCTCCTCGATCAGCGCGCGGTAGCCCGCCAGATCGTTGCGCTTGAGATAGGTGAGGAGACGGCGGCGGGTGCCGACCATCTTCAGCAGGCCGCGGCGGCCGTGGTGGTCCTTCTGGTGCGTGCGGAAGTGCTCGGTGAGCTGGTTGATCCGCTCGGTGAGGAGCGCGATCTGCACCCGGGTCGAGCCGGTGTCCTTCTCGTGGGCCTGGTGCTTCGCGACCACGGTCGCCTTGTCGATCGTCATGCGCTGAGTTCCGTCGGCCTGATGGTTCGAACCCCGAGGTCGTGAGCCGAGTCCACGAACCGGGCGACGCCTCCGTGGGCATCGTCGGCTCCAGGCGCCTAATCGCTTGGAGCACGGGAAATTAAGCGAGGTCCGGAACCGGGGGCAACCCCGCCGACTCGGGACTCAGGCGTCCGCCCGCGGCGCCCGGGAGGGTCTACTGGATCCACCCCCACCCGCGGAACAGCCGGGCGAAGTCGTTCCAGAAGGCCATCACCATGAGGCCCAGGATGAGCGCCAGGCCCACCGTGGTGAGCCGCTCGCGGACCTTCAGCGGCAGCGGGCGCCGGGCGATGCCCTCGGCCAGCAGGAAGACGAACTGGCCGCCGTCCAGGACCGGGATCGGCAGCAGGTTGAGCACCGCCAGGTTCACCGAGATGAGCGCCATGAACCCCAGGAACTGGTCGAGCCCCAGCCGGGCGAACTGCCCCGCCTGCTGCGCGATCAGGATCGGCCCGCCGAGCGAGCTCGTCGCCACGCGGCGGGTGAGCAGCCCCTGCACGGTGCGCGCGATGAAGGTCGTCTGGTGCAGCGTCTCGCCGAAGCCGGCGCGCACGGCCTCGGGGAAGTCGTAGGGGATCGTCCGCACCGGGCTCCGGAAACCGACGCCGAGCCGGCCGACCTTGTGGGGCTTGCCGTCGGGACCGGTGGCCTGGTCCACCCGCGTCCGCACGGTGAGCTCCACCGGCCGCCCGTCGCGCACGAGCGAGACGGCGACCGGCTTCCCCGCGCTCGTATCGAGCACCGCGAGGACGTCGTAGAACTGCGCGACCGGCCGGCCGCCGAGCGCCGTGATCGAGTCGCCCCGCTCGACGCCGGCCGCCGCGGCCGGGCTGCCGGGGATGACGGTGTCCACCACCGTCGCGCGGTAGGGCGCGAGCACCGCCGCGGCCTGCGCGCGCGCCTCCAGCGCCGCCGGGTGGATCGGCAGCACGACCCGGCGGCCGTCGGCGAGGTCGAGCGTGACCTCGTTGGCGTCGCCCGAGCTGATCCCCTGCACGATCGCGTCCCACGACTCCACCGGCTGGCCGTTGACGCGCACGATCCGGTCACCCGGCGCGAGCTGCGCGAGCGGCGCCGCGGGTCCCGTGGCGAGCTCCCGCTGGACGTGCCCCACGGTCGTCGTCATGTCGAGCGTGCGGCCGTGCTTCGCGGCGAGGTAGGTATTCACCCCGAAGGCGAAGAGGAAGTTCATCGTCACGCCGGCGAGGATGACGATCATCCGCTTCCAGACCGGCTTCGCCTCGAAGACGCGGTCGGGCGGCACCGGGGCCTCGGTGAACTCCCCCGCCCCGCCCTCGAGCGCCGCGCTGGTCGCCTCCTCCTCGGCGCTCGCCATCTTCACGTAGCCGCCGAGCGGGAGCCAGCTGACGGCGTACTCCGTTTCGCCGCGCCGGAAGCTGAGCGCCTTGACGGGCGAGCCCAGGCCGAGCGAGAAGCGGTGGACGTAGATCCCCGCCCATTTCGCGGCGAGAAAGTGGCCGAGCTCGTGCACGAAGACGAGCACGCCGAGGACGACGATCAGCGCGAGAACGGTCATCAGCAGGAAACCTTCAGGGCGTCGCGGGCGCGCGCGCGGGCCCAGGTGTCGGCGGCGCGGACCGCCTCGAGGGTGTCGGCGGCGCCGACGACGTGGGCGTCGAGCACCCGCTCGATCACCTCGGCGATCTGGCCGAACGGCAGGGCCCCGTCGAGGAACGCGGCGACCGCGATCTCGTTGGCCGCGTTGAAGACCGCCGGCGCCGTGCCGCCCGCGCGCCCCGCCGCGACGCCGAGGCCGAAGGCGCGGAAGACGTCGGCGCGGACCGGCTCGAAGGTGAGCGGCCCCGCCGCCACCGGGTCGAAGCGGCGCACGCCCGCGTCGGGCAGCCGCGCGGGATGCGTGAGCGCGTAGAGGATCGGCAGCTCCATCGACGGGAAGCCCAGCTGCGCGAGCACGCTGCCGTCGCGGAACTCGACGAGCGCGTGCACGATGCTCTGTGGGTGCACCACCACGTCGAGCGCGTCGTAGGGGAGCCCGAAGAGGAAGTGCGCCTCGATCACCTCGAGGGCCTTGTTGACGAGCGTGGCGCTGTCCACCGTGATCTTGGCGCCCATGCGCCAGGTCGGGTGGTTCAGCGCCTCCGCGACGGTGGCCGACTGCACCCGCTCGGCCGCCCACGTGCGGAACGGCCCGCCGCTCGCGGTGAGCACGAGCCGCGCGAGCACGCCGCCCTCGCGCGCCGCCTCGGCACGGCCGTCGAGGCACTGCAGCACCGCGCTGTGCTCGCTGTCCACCGGCACCAGCTCGCCGCCTCCGGCGCGCGCCGCCTCCGCCACGAGGTCGCCGGCCATGACGAGGGACTCCTTGTTGGCGAGCGCGACCCGCTTCCCGGCGCGGAGCGCCGCGAGCGTCGCCTCGAGCCCCGCGGCGCCGACGACGGCGTTCAGCACGATGTCCACGTCGGGCCGCGTCGCCGCCTCGACGAGGGCCTCGCAGCCGGTCGCGGTGCCGGCGGGGAGTCCGGCCGTGCTCTCCTCCGCGTGGCAGAGCCCGAGGAAGGCCGGGCGCCACGCGCGCGCCTGCTCGGCGAGCAGCTCGCCGTTGCGGCCGGCCGTGAGGGCCACGACGCGGAAGTGCTCGCGCTGGCGGGCCAGCACGGCGAGCGCGCTCCGGCCGATCGAGCCGGTCGAGCCGAGAACGGCGACCCCTCGCGGGGCCCGGAGCGGGCTGCCGTGCATCAGATGAGGCCGAAGAGCCGGTACATCGCCGCCGCGCACGGCAGGACGAAGTAGAGCGAGTCGAAGCGGTCGAGCACGCCGCCGTGCCCCGGAATCAGCGCGCTCGAGTCCTTCACGCCCACTTCGCGCTTGAAGAGCGACTCGGCCAGGTCGCCCGCCTGGCCGACGATGCCCAGCACGAGCGCGAAGGGCAGGCCGAGCCGGAGCGGGAGCGCGATCCCGAGCGGCTCGAGCACGAGCGCGTTGAGGATCGGCACGGCGACGAGCCCGCCGACGACGCCCGCGACGCTCCCCGACCACGTCTTGCCGGGGCTGATCGCGGGCCAGAGCTTCGGCCCCTGCATCGCGCGCCCGCCGAACATCGCGGCCGTGTCCACCACCCAGGTGATGACGAGCGGGAAGAAGACGAGCCACGCCCCTTCCCACCGCTGCGTCGGGTAGGCGGCGTGGCGAATGACGAGCAGCGAGGCCGGAAGCGCGCCGGTGTAGAGCACGCCGAGCAGGGTGATCCCCGCCGCCTCGAGCGGCCGGTCGCCCGGCCGGCGTGCGGCGAGGGTGACGGCGAGGAGCGCCACGACCCACAGTGCCGCGAGAAACCACGCCCAGCCGTGGAACGGGTCGGCGGTGCTCCCGCTCTCGCCGAGCGGGCGGATGTTCCAGTAGACGAGGAGCGGCAGCGCGGCGGCGCTCAGCGTGCCGAAGCCGGCGAGCGGCCGGATCTCATGCCGGTGCGCGAAGGCGAAGAGCTCGCGCGTGGCGAGCGCGGCGACGAGGGCGATGAGCGCGGCGAGCACCCAGCCTCCCTGCCACACGACCAGCAGGGCGAGCGGGATCGCGACCACCGCGAAGGCGATCCGCTTGACGAGATTGGCGTCCATGGTTCCGGGAAGGACGGACTCGGCCGGGTTCAGGCCGGCACGCGGCCGAACCGCCGGTCGCGGTGCTGGTAGGCGAGAATCGCCTCGTAGAGGTGCCGGCGCGTGAAGTCGGGCCAGAGCACCGGCGTCACGTACAGCTCGGCGTAGGCGAGCTGCCACAGCAGGAAGTTCGAGATCCGGAGCTCGCCCGAGGTGCGGATCATGAGATCGGGGTCGGGCCACGGCGCCGTGTAGAGGTGGCGCGCGATCATCGCCTCGTCGATCTCGGCGGGGTCGAGCCGGCCGGCGCGCGCCTCCGCCGCGAGCAGCCGCGCCGCCCGCGCGATCTCGGCCCGCGCGCCGTAGCTGATGCAGAGGTTGAGCGCGAGCGCCGTGCCGCCGGCCGTCTCCGCCATGATCTGGTCCACCGCGGCGCGCGCCGACGGGGCGAGCCGATCGAGCTCGCCCAGCACCCGCACGGCGACGCCCTTCTGCCGGAGCTCCGCCGCCTCCTTGGCGATGTACTCCTGCAGCAGGCCCATGAGCGCGTCGATCTCCTCGACCGGCCGCTGCCAGTTCTCCTGGCTGAAGGCGAAGAGCGTCAGCACCTCGACGCCCGCCTCCAGGCAGGCCTCGACCACCTCACGCACCGCCTTCATCCCGGCGGCGTGCCCGAGCGGGCGCGGCAGCGAGCGCGTGGTCGCCCAGCGCCCGTTGCCGTCCATGATGACCGCGATGTGGGTCGGGACCGCGCCGCTGACCCGCAACTGCGCGAGGAGGTCGGTGCTCATGCGTGCGGACGGCTCAGACTTCCATGACCTCGGCCTCTTTCGTCTGCACGAGGCCGTCGATCTGCTTGATGTGGTCGTCGGTGAGCTTCTGCACGTCCTTCTCGGCCCGCGTCTTGTCGTCGGCCGGGAGCCCCTCGAGCTTCTTGATGCGCGAGAGCGCGTCGGTGCGCGCGTGCCGCACGGCGACGCGGCCCTCCTCGGCCAGCTTGTGCACCAGCTTCACCATCTCCTTGCGGCGCTCCTGGGAGAGCGGCGGGAGCGGGACGCGCAGCAGGTTGCCCTGCGACTGCGGGTTCAGCCCGAGGTCGGACTCGCGGAGCGCCTTCTCGACCGCGCTCGCGAGCGACTTGTCGAACGGCTGCACGGTGAGCATCCGCGGCTCCGGCGCGCTCACCATCGCCACCTGGTTGAGCGGCACCGTGCTGCCGTAGGCCGGCACCCGGATCGTGTCGAGCAGGTGCGGGCTCGCCTTGCCGGTGCGGATGCCGCTGAATTCGCGCTTCGTGTTCTCGACGGACTTCCCCATCTGTTCCTTCGCCTGCTTCACCAGCTCCGGAATGGTGCTCATCGGACGATGGTCCCCACCCGCTCGCCCCGCAGCACGCGGGAGACGGAGCCGGGTTCGTTGATGTTGAAGACGACGATGGGCAGCTTGTTGGCCTGGCAGAGGCCGAACGCGTTGGCGTCCATGACGGCGTACCCCTTCACGATCGCCTCCTGGAAGGTGAGCTCCGCGATGAACTGCGCGTCCGGGTCCTTCCGGGGATCGGCGGTGTAGATCCCGTCCACGTTCGTGGCCTTGAGGATCACGTCCGCCTCCATCTCGAGCGCCCGCAGCACGGCGGCGGTGTCGGTCGAGAAGAACGGGTTGCCGGTGCCGCCGGCAAAGATGATGAGCCGCCCCTTCTCGAGGTGGCGCATGGCGCGGCGCCGGATGTAGGGCTCGGCCAGCGATTCCATGCGGATCGCCGTCATCACGCGCGTGTCGACGCCGAGCTTCTCGAGCACGTCCTGCAGCGCGAGGGCGTTGATGACGGTCGCCAGCATGCCCATGTAGTCGGCCGCGACGCGGTCGAGCCCCTGGCGGCTGGCGGTGGCGCCGCGGATGATGTTGCCGCCCCCGACGACGAGGGCGAGGTGCACGCCCATGGCGTGCACCTGCTTGATCTCCTCGGCGAGCGACTCGACGACCTGGTAGTCCAGGCCGCCGCCCTTGTCGCCCGCCAGCGCCTCGCCCGAGATCTTCAAGAGAGCCCGGGGGTAGGCGAGCGCCATCAGGCCTCTCCGACCTTGAAGCGCGCGAACCGCCGGACGCTGGCGCCCGGCACCTCCTTGACGAGCTGGCCCACGGTCTTCGACTCCTCGCGCACGAACGGCTGCTCGAGGAGCGAGCGCTCGGCGAGGAACTTCTTCACCTTGCCCTCGACGATCTTGCCGCGGATGTTCTCGGGCTTGCCCTCCTGGGCCACCTGCTCCTCGGCGATGCGGCGCTCGCGCTCGACCATGTCGCTCGGGATGTCCTCGGCGCGCACGGCGAGCGGGTCGGCCGAGGCGACGTGGAGCGCGACGTCCTTCGCGAGCGTCGTGGCCGCCTCGCCCGTCGCGCCGTCGACCTCGACGAGCACGCCGACCATGCCGTTGTGGTGGCGGTAGGACGCGACGACGCCGTTGCCGGTGGCGAAGCGGGCCCAGCGGCTCAGCGTCACCGCCTCGCCGGTCTTGCCGGAGATCTCCTTGACCACCTCGCCCAGCGTGCGGCCGCCCTGGCCCTGGAAGGGCTGGCCCTCGAGATCGGCCCCGGTGCCCGCGCCCTCGGGCGCGTGCGCCGCGACGTGCTTGAGCACGTCCTGCGCGAGCGCCTGGAAGCCCTCGGTGCGCGCCACGAAGTCGGTCTCGCAGTTCAGCTCGATCATCGCGCCCGCCTTGCCGTCGGCGGCGATGTCGATGGCGACGACACCCTGCGCCGCGACGCGCCCGGCGCGCTTCTCGGCCTTCGCGATCCCCTTCTTGCGGAGGATCTCGGCGGCCTTCTCCATGTCGCCCGACGCCTCCTGGAGGGCGTTCTTGCAGTCGCCGATGCCGGCGCCGGTGCGGGTGCGCAGTTCGCTGATGTCCTTGGTCGAAATCGCAGTGCTCGACATGTCGTCCGTGTCCCTGTCAGAAACCTGGTCGTGAAAAGTAAAACCGCCGCCCCGGGCCCGCACGGGGCCGGGAGCGGCGGATCGTCCATCCGTGGGGCGGCTCCCGTAGAGGCGGACGCCGTGCGGGCGTCCGCCCCGAGCGCGCAGCCTCAGCCTTCCGCGTCGCCGGCGCCGCCCTCCGGCGCCTCGCCGTCGGTCTTGAGCCGCGCGGCGATCGCCTCGGGCTTCGCCCGGCGCTTGCGGCGCGGGCGGCGGCGCTTCTTGTCGTCCTCGCTCCCCTCGCTGCCGGCGTCGGTGCTGTAGGTCTCGGCCTCGAGGTCCTCGGCCTCGGTGCGCTGCGGCATCTGGGCCCGCGCCTCGCGGATCACGTCGCCGAGGGCGGCGGTGATGAGCGAGACCGAGCGGATCGCGTCGTCGTTGCCCGGGATCGGCACCGTGATGACGTCCGGGTCGGCGTTCGTGTCCACGATCGCCACCACCGGGATGCCGAGCTTGTTGGCCTCGGCGACGGCGATCTTCTCCTTCTTGGCGTCGACGACGAAGAGCGCCCCGGGGAGGCGGTTCATGAGCTTCACGCCCTCGAGGTTGCGCGACAGCTTCTCGCGCTCGCGCTCGAAGAGGAGCTGCTCCTTCTTCGTGTAGTTGCCGAAATCGCCCTCGGCCGCGCCCTGCTCGAGGTCGCGCAGCCGCTTGATCTGCTTCTTGAGCGTCTGGAAGTTCGTCAGCATGCCGCCGAGCCAGCGCTCGGTGACGTAGAAGGCGCCGCTCTGCGCCGCCTCGGCCTGCACGACGGCCTTGAGCTGCTTCTTGGTGCAGACGAAGAGGACGTTCTCGCCGCGGAGCACGATGCTGCGGAGGAGCTCCTCCGCCTTGGCGATCTGCCGCTGCGTCTTCTGCAGGTCGATGATGTAGATGCCCGAGCGCTCGGCGAAGATGAAGCGCCGCATCTTCGGGTTCCACCGGCGCGTCTGGTGGCCGAAGTGGACGCCGGCCTCGAGCAGGTCCTGAATCTGGGGCTGTGCCATGCGGGGGTTGCTTCCTGTCGTATCGGTTGAGTCCGCCACCGCGTTCATCTCCCGGGACCGACCCGCGCTCGCCTCAGCGCGTGGCGCGGGCACCTGGCCCGCGGGATCCGGCGGTGTGTGTGATGGGGGCGGCCCCGCGGGGCCGCCCCGTCAGCCCGAAGCGCCTTAGCGCTTCGAGAACTGGAACCGCTTGCGGGCGCCCGGGCGGCCCGGCTTCTTGCGCTCGACCATGCGGGGGTCGCGCGTCAGGAGGCCGTGCGCGCGGAGCTTCGCGCGGTGCTGCTCGTCGGCCGCGACGAGGGCGCGGGCGATGGCGTGGCGCAGCGCGCCCGCCTGGCCCGTCATCCCGCCGCCGTCGACGTGCGCCTTGACGTCGAAGGCGCCGAGGGTGTCGGTGACCTGGAACGACTGCTGGATGTGCGTCACCAGCGACGGCCGCGGGAAGTAGTCGCCGAGCGTGCGCCCGTTGACGTCCCACTTGCCGGTGCCCGGCGTCAGATAGACGCGGGCGACGCTCGTCTTGCGGCGGCCGACGGCCTGCCAGCGGAACTCGGGAGACGCGGTCATGCGGTCACCTTCTCGGGATTGACGGAGAACGTCTTGGGCTGCTGGGCCGCATGCGGGTGCTCGGCGCCGCCGTAGACCTTGAGCTTCGTGCGCAGCTTCTGGCGCGACAGCGAGTTCTTCGGCAGCATGCCGAAGACCGCCTTCTCGATCACGCGATCGGGATGCTTGGCGAGGAGGTCGCGCGCCGGCGTGTGGCTCTCGTGGCCCATGTAGCCGGTGTGCTTGAAGTAGGTCTTGTTCTCCAGCTTGCGGCCGGTGAGCTTGACCTGCGACGCATTGACGACGATGACGAAATCGCCGCCGTCCATGTGCGGGGTGAAGGTCGGCTTGTGCTTGCCGCGGATCAGCTGCGCCACGGCACTCGCCAGACGGCCGAGGGGGACCCCGGCGGCGTCGACGACGTACCAGTCGTGCGTGATGTCGGCGGGCGTGGCGGTAAAGGTCTTCATCGCTCGAGCACCCTGTCGGTGGCCGGCCAACGGCGGACCGCGCGCCCAGTTGGCGGCCGCCCGTAACTCCGGCAGAAAAGGAACGCTGTAAATCGCGATCCTGCGTGGGCCTGCCCCGGCACAGGGTCCCGGAACAGGGCATGATCGGACACAGACCCCAAAGCTAGCCGGGGCTAAGGGGTTAGGTCAAGAGGCGGGCGGGAGGCAGGCCGGCCGACCGGCGGCGACGGCGCTCAGGCGGGCTCGAACTCGACCAGGGTGGCCCCCTTCTCGACCGCCTGGCCGGGGCGCACCAGCACCGCCTTCACCGTGCCCGGACCCTGGGCCTTGAGCTCGTTCTCCATCTTCATCGCCTCGAGCACGACGACGCCCGCGCCGGCGGCGACCGCCTGGTCGGGCTCGACCAGGACCCGGACGACCAGCCCCGGCATCGGCGCCTTGAGCGCGGCGGCCCCGGCCTTCTGGGCGCCGCCCCCGGTGAGGGAGCGGATGTACCGGGTGCGCTCGTCCAGGACCTCCGCCTCCCACGGCTCGCCCGCGAGCCCGACCGTCCAGCGGTCCCGCCCGGCGGCCTGGACCGGGAGGGTGTAGCTCCGGCCGTCGAGCATCAGCACCCGCAGCGGCGTGTCCGGTACCGGGGTCAGCTGCACCTGGTGCTCCGTCCCGTTCACGACCACGCGCTCGCCGTCCACCTCGACCTCGATCTCGCGGCCGCCCACCGTCACATGGTATCTCATCCGGTCACCCGATCATCCGTGCTGCTCGAGCAGCGCCACGCTTTCGACGTGGGCCGTCTGGGGAAAGAGGTCGAAGGCCCGCACGTGGGCGAGCCGGTACGCCGCCGCCAGGCGCGCGAGGTCGCGTGCCAGGGTCGCCGGGTCGCAGGAGATGTAGACGATGCGTGCGGCGCCGCTCGCGGCGAGCGTGGCCGTTACCCGGTCGTCCATCCCCGTGCGCGGCGGGTTCGTGACGACGAGGTCCGGGGTGCGGAGCTCGTCCCGCACCGCTTCGACGCGGGCGGCATACCGCCGCACCCGAGGCCGGTGCCACGCGCTCCGCGACTCGGCGTGCGCCACGGCGCGCGCGTCCGACTCGACGCTCTCCACCGTGGCGCCGCGCTCCGCGAGCAGGTCGGTCGTCTCGCCGATCCCCGCGTAGAGATCCCACACGTGGCGGCCGTCCACCGCACCGAGCAGCTCGAGCGCGTAGGCGCGCACCCGGTCGCCCATGGCGGGGTGGACCTGCTCGAACACCGTCGCGGGAAACGCCTCCCCCGCCCCGCTCACCGCCCGCGCGACGCCGCCCTCGGGCTGATACCACACGACCGCCGGCTCGCGCACCTGCGCGAGCGCGTCGCCGAGCGCCTTGCCGCCGCCCCACACCGGGCCCGCGGCGGTCTGCACCACGAGATGCCGCCCGCCCGCGCGGTCGAGCCGGAGCACCAGCCGTTCGAGGTTGGCCGGCAGCAGCTCGCGCCGGGCGCGCACGGCGCGCCAGAGCCGGTTGAGCTCGTCCGTCGTGATGTGGCACCACTCGAGGTCGAAGACCTGCGCCGGCCGGTCGTACGGGTGCAGCCCGATCCGCCCGCGCTCGTCGCGGTGCAGGGTGATCTTCGCGCGGTAGCCCAGCGCCCGCTCGCTCGGCACGATCTCCGGATCGGCCACGTCGAGCTTCCCGAGCCGCCGGAGCGCGTCGCCCACGAACGCGCGCCGCGCGGCGAGCTGCGCGGCAGCGGCGAGGTGCTGCAGCTGGCACCCGCCGCAGCGGTCCCGCAGGTAGTGCGGGCACGGCGGCTCCACCCGCTCGGGCGCGGGCTCGACCAGGCGCTCGACCTCCGCGCGTGCGAAACGCCGGTGCTCGCGCAGCCGGGTGAGCTCGACGACGTCGCCGGGCGCGGTGCGCGGCACGAACACCGCGCGCCCGTCGGCGAGCCGCCCCACGCCGTCGCCGCCGGCGGCGAGCCGGAGGATGCGGACGGGCTCGGTCACCGCAGCGCTTCGAGCCGCGCGAGCTGCGCCCACGCGCTCGGCGCCGGGGCCGCGCCGCTTGCACCGTTCGCGGCGGCGTCCGCCGCCACCGCGGGCCGGCGGCTCCGGCGCGACTCGTCCTCCGCGACCGCCGCGGCGATCGCGAGGCGCACGGCGGCCGCGTCGTCGAGCGCGGGCGGGACCAGGTCCTGGCGGCGGTCGAGGAACTGGATGTCGATGTCGCCGCGGCGGAACGCCGCGTCGGCCAGCAGCCGCCGATGGAAGCCCTGGTTGGTCGCGACACCCACGAGCACGAGCTCGTCGAGCGCGCGCTCCATGCGGGCGATCGCCTGCGCGCGGTCGGGCGCCCAGACGATGAGCTTCGCGATCATCGAGTCGTAGAAGAGCGTGACCTCGTCGCCGGTCTCGACGCCCGCGTCCCAGCGCACACCGGGGCCCGAGGGGACGCGCAGGTACTCGATGCGGCCGGTCGAGGGGAGAAAGCCGTTGGCCGGGTCCTCGCTCGTGATGCGGCACTCCATCGCCCACCCTTCGGGCTCGAGCGGGCCGGCGGCGACGCGCATCGGCAGCCCCTGCGCGATCCGGAGCTGCTCGCGCACCAGGTCCACGCGATAGACGAGCTCCGTCACCGGGTGCTCGACCTGGATGCGCGTGTTCATCTCGAGGAAGTAGAACGAGCCGTCGGCGGCCAGCAGAAACTCGCAGGTACCCGCACCGCGGTAGCCGACCGCCTCCGCCGCCGCCACCGCCGCCGCGCCCATCCGCGCGCGCAGCTCGGGCGTCACCGCGACGCTCGGCGCCTCCTCGAGCACCTTCTGGTGGCGCCGCTGCACCGAGCACTCGCGCTCGCCGAGGTGGATCGTGCGCTCCGCGTCGGCCAGGACCTGGATCTCCACATGGCGCGGCCGCTCGATGAACTTCTCGAGATAGACGCCCGCGTCGCCGAACGCCTTGAGCGCCTCGCTCGCCGCGGTCTGGAGCGCGCCGGCGAGCTCGTCGGCCGCGCGCACCACGCGCATTCCCTTCCCGCCGCCGCCCGCCGCGGCCTTCACCATCACCGGGTAGCCGATCGCCTCCGCCAGCCGGCCCGCCTCCCCCGCGTCACTGATCGGTTCCACCGCGCCCGGCACCACCGGCACCCCCGCCGCCTGCATCCGCCGCCGCGCCTCGGTCTTGTCGCCCATCGCGCGGATCGCATCGGCCGGAGGTCCGACCCAGACCAGGCCCGCCGCCGTGACCGCGTCGGCGAATGCCGCGCGCTCGGCGAGGAAGCCGTAGCCCGGATGCACCGCGTCGGCGCCGGACGCCCGCGCCGCCGCGATCAGCTTCTCGATGTTCAGATAGCTCTCGCCCGGCGCCGCCGGGCCGATGGGCACCGCGATGTCGGCCGCGCGCACGAAGGGGCTCGACCGGTCGGCCGACGAGTACACGGCGACCGCCTCGAGCCCCTCCTCGTGACACGCACGCACGATCCGGAGCGCGATCTCGCCGCGGTTGGCAATGAGGACGCGTTTCATGGGGAAGGAAGATAAGCAGGGGCAGGGGACTAGGGACTAGGGGCTAGGGGCTAGGGACTAGGGGCTCCGAAGCGATAGGGCCCTCCGGTGCTGGAAACCGGAGGGCCGCTCTGTGTAGTGACTTCCTACTCCCTACTCCCTAGTCCCTAGTCCCTAGCCCCTGCACTTACGGCCCGCATCTCGGCACGTCGCCCCCGACCAGCGGGATCAGCCCCCGGCAGAGCACCGGGTTGCGGCGGGCGGCGGTGTAGTAGATGGCGCGGACGTCGCCGAGCCAGGCGGAGTTGCCGTCGTGGGCGGCGCGGACGAACTCGGTGACGGTGACGACGGCGTCGTCGGGCAGCGGCGCGGCGCGGCTGACGCGCACGAGGCGCACGGGGGTCCAGGTGACGCCGGGGAGCGCCGCGCTGTCGGCGCTGGGGGTGAGGCAGACCGGCCGGCGCGCCGCCACGGCGGCGAGCGCCTTCTGGACGCTGAGGGCGGAGTCCACCCCGAGGGAGCGCGCCATCTGGCCGCGATACTCGGCATCCAGCGCGTAGAGCTCGGGCCGCAGCGGCAGCAGGTCCTGCCGGTGGCCCGCCTCGAGACTCTGGTACCACACCGCCACCGTCTCGAGCTCGCCGCCGGTGAGCAGCACGCCGGCCGTGGGGCACGAGTTGAGGAGGTTGTCGCCCAGCTCGAGGATGAAGGCGGGGAGCGCGGGGGCGCCGGTCCGGGGCCGGCGCTGGCGGGCGGCCGCCCATCCCGAGTCCTCGACGAAGACGCGGGCCCGCTCCATCTCGGCGATGCCGCGATAGACGAGGGCGGAGTCGATGTCGAGGCGGATGGACTGGTCGAAGGCGGTGACTGCGAAATCGAGGTAGAGCGGGCCCGGCGGGTCGCCTCGGTGCCCGCGCTGGTGCCAGCTTCGGGCGTCGATCAGATAGAAGCGGCCGAGCTGGAACCAGGCCTGCCCGTCATCGGGCGCCACCGCGAGATACCGGCCCAGCATCTCGGTGGCGAGGGCCCGGTCGCCCTGGCGCTCGAGGGCCGCGGCCCGGGGCGCCATCCCCGGATCCACCGCCCCCTGGGCCCACGCCCGCCCCGCGCCCGTCGAGAGGGCGCACGCCAGGAGGCCGAGCCCGCCGAGGGCTCGCCGCGCGAGGGTCGTGGGGGTCGCGGTCGGCATGAGCATGCAAGATGGGGCGATTGTCCTAGGAGCGCCAGATGGGCGGGCCCGCGACCCGCCCTCCCGGCTCACAGCGGGATGTTCCCGTGCTTCTTCGGCGGATTCCGGTCCCGCTTGGTCCGCAGCACCCGCAGGGCGTCGATCAGGCGCGGGCGGGTGTCGCGGGGGTCGATCACGTCGTCCACGAAGCCGCGCGCCGCGGCGGCGTAGGGGTTGGCGAACTTCGCCGTGTAGTCGTCGGTGAGCCGCTGGGCCGCGGCGGCCTTGTCCTCGGCCTCGGCGATCTCGTCCTTGAACAGGATCTCCACCGCCCCCTTCGGGCCCATCACGGCGATCTCCGCGCTGGGCCACGCCAGGTTGACGTCCCCGCGGATGTGCTTCGAGCTCATGACGTCGTAGGCCCCGCCGTACGCCTTCCGCGTGATCACCGTGAGCTTCGGCACCGTCGCCTCGCAGTAGGCGAAGAGCAGCTTGGCGCCGTGCTTGATGATCCCCCCGTGCTCCTGCCCCACCCCCGGCAGGAAGCCGGGGACGTCGACGAAGGTGACGATCGGGACGTTGAAACAGTCACAGAAGCGGATGAACCGCGCCGCCTTGGCGGAGGCGTTGATGTCGAGCACCCCGGCGAGGACGGCCGGCTGGTTCGCCACGATCCCCACGGGCCGGCCGCCCAGGCGCGCGAAGCCGCAGACGATGTTGTCGGCGTAGCCCCGGTGCACCTCGAGGAAGCCCCCATCGTCCACGACGCGACGGATCACGTCGAGCATGTCGTAGGGCTTGGTGCTCGTGTCGGGGATGACGTCGAGGAGCGCCTCGTCGCGGCGGTCGTCGGGGTCGCTCGTGGGCCGCACCGGCGGCTCGTCCACGTTGTTCGAGGGGAGATAGCCCAGCAGCTCGCGGATGGCGAGGAGGCACTCGGGCTCGCTGTCGTGCGTGAAGTGCGAGACGCCGCTGGTCCCGCCGTGGACGTCGGCGCCGCCCAGGTCCTCGAAGGAGACCTCCTCGTGCGTCACCGTCTTCACCACGTTGGGTCCGGTGACGAACATGTAGCTCACGCCCCGGACCATGAAGATGAAGTCGGTGATCGCCGGGCTGTAGACCGCCCCGCCGGCGCAGGGTCCCAGGATCGCGCTGATCTGGGGAACCACCCCCGAGGCGAGCGTGTTTCTCAGAAAGATGTCCGCGTAGCCCCCCAGCGACATCACCCCTTCCTGGATGCGGGCGCCGCCGGAATCGTTCAACCCGATGACCGGCGCTCCGTTGCGCACCGCGAGATCCATGATCTTGCAGATCTTCTCCGCGTGCGCCTCGCTCAGCGAGCCACCGAAGACGGTGAAGTCCTGGGAGAAGACGTAGACCGGCCGGCCGTCGATGCGGCCGTAGCCCGTCACGACGCCGTCGCCGGGGATCTTCTGCTCGGCCAGCCCGAAATCCGTGGCGCGGTGCACGACGAAGCGGTCCAGCTCGACGAAGGAGCCCTCGTCGAGGAGGAGGTCGAGCCGCTCGCGGGCGGTGAGCTTGCCCTTCTTGTGCTGCTGCGCGATGCGCGCGGGCCCGCCGCCCTGCTCGGCCTGGGCCTGCCGGTGGTGGAGCTCGTCGAGGAGCTGTCTGGGATCGGCCATGGTGGCCGGGAATATAAGGCGGGCGGGCCCGTCAGGAACCCATGTGGGAGAAAGAGGAAGGAGCCGTATGCTGGTGCGTGGTCTGCTGGTCTTCGTCTGTGCCGTCGCCCTCGACGCCCTGTGGGCGCTCTACATCCGCCGCAGTGCCCAGGGGCAGGCGGTCCAGGCGGCCACCTACGCCACCGTGCTCCTGGCCCTCGGCGCCTTCAATACCCTGAGCTTCCTGGACGACAACCTGATGCTCGTTCCCGCCGGGGCCGGCGCTTGGCTCGGCACCTTCCTCACCGTGCGCCGGGAGCACCGCCAGGAGCACGCCGGGGGCACGGACCGGGAGCGCGCCGAGGCGGTGGCCCGGCTCCTCCGGGAGACCGCCGAGCACCCGACCCCGATCGGCTGAACGCAAAGGGGCCCCGGTCCGAAGACCGGGGCCCCTTTGCGTCTCCCTCCGGCGAGGCTCAGGCCTCGTCGTCGGCGGGCTGCGGCGCGGGCTGCTGGAGCGCCGGCGCCCCGGTGTCGTCCTCGGGGTAGCCGACGACGGCGAGCACGATCCGGTGATGGATCGGATCGACCTCGAGCACCTTGAGGTCCACGGGCTGGCCTTCCTTCACGGCGTCGCCCGGGTTCTCGATGTTCGCCACCCCGAGCTGCGACATCGGAACGAAGCCCTCGATGTCGTTGCCGAGGTCCACGACCACGCCCTTGTCCATCAGGCGCAGCACGCGGCCGCGGAGCTCCATGCCGATCGGGTAGGTCTCGCCGATGCGGAGCCAGGGATCCTCCTGCGCCTGCTTGAGGCCCAGGCTGATGCGCTTGTTGTCGGCGTCGATGTTGAGGATGACGACGTCCACCGTGTCGCCCTTCTTCACGACCTCCGACGGATGCTGCACGCGCTTCGTCCAGCTCATGTCGGAGATGTGGATCAGGCCGTCGATGCCCGGCTCGATCTCGACGAAGGCGCCGAAGCTCGTCAGGTTGCGGACCTTGCCCTGGATGCGCGTGCCGACCGGGTACTTGAGCGGCAGCACCATCCACGGATCCTGCTCGGTCTGCTTCATGCCGAGGGAGATCTTCTCCTCGCTCTCGTCGACCTTGAGCACCACGGCCTCGATGGTCTCGCCGATCGAGACGATCTTCGACGGGTGGCGGACGTTGCGCGTCCAGCTCATCTCGCTGATGTGGACGAGGCCCTCGATGCCCGGCTCCAGCTCCACGAAGGCGCCGTAGTTGGTGATCGAGACGACCTTGCCCTGCACGCGCGTGCCGACCGGGTACTTCTCGGCGACGTTCTGCCAGGGGTAGCTCTGGAGCTGCTTCATGCCGAGCGAGATGCGCTCGCGCTGCCAGTCGATGTCGAGGATCTTGACCTCGACCTCCTGGCCGATCTTGACCATCTCGCTCGGGTGCGAGACGCGGCCGTAGGACATGTCGGTGATGTGCAGCAGGCCGTCCACGCCGCCGAGGTCGATGAAGGCACCGAAGTCGGTGATGTTCTTGACGACGCCCTTCCGCACCTGGCCGACCGCGAGCTCCTTCATGAGGTGCTCGCGCTTGTGCGCGCGCTCGTTCTCGAGGATCACGCGGCGGCTGACGACGATGTTGCGCCGGCGCTTGTTGAGCTTGATGATCTTGAACTCGTAGGTCTGGCCCAGGAGCTCGTCGATGTTCGGCACCCGGCGCAGCGCGATCTTGCTGCCCGGGAGGAACGCGTCGACGCCCATGAGGTTCACGACCACGCCGCCCTTGATCTTCTTGACGAGCGTGCCCTCGACGGGCTGGTCGTTCTCGTGGGCCACGCGGATCTTCTCCCAGACCCGCATGAAGTCGGCCTTCTTCTTCGAGAGGACGACCGCGCCCTCCTGATCCTCGAGGTGCTCGAGGAACACCTCGACCTCTTCACCCTCCTGCGGCGGCTCCTTGAACTCGTCGAGCGGGACCGAGCCCTCGCTCTTGAACCCGACGTCCAGGATGACGGCGTTGTCGGTGACGCGCAGGACCTTCGACTTGACGATCTCGCCCTCGACGATCTGCGACATGGTGCCCTCGTACATCGAGAGCATCTGCTCGTACTCCTCGGCGGAGTAGTCCTCGTCGTAGAGATCGGGACGGACGCGCAGGCCCGTCTGGGAGGTGATCAACTTCTCGGTGGAGGGTTCGAGCTGCTCGAGCAAAATAGGCGTCCTTTGTGGGTTCCGACCGCGCGGCACGGGGTGCGACCCCGACGCTCCGCCACGGGCTGAAGGAATACGGCTTCCCGATCGCCGAAGTGCGTCCGGGAAGCCGTCGAAGTTATCGACACCGAACCGAAAAGGCAATGGGTGTAAGTACTTGAGGGCGGGGCTAGACCAGTCCCCGCTCCCTCGCCAGCCCCACGATCGCGTCCACCTGTCCCTGGAAGCCCATCCGGGTGGTGTCGAGCTCCACGGCGTCCTCGGCCCGGCGCAGCGGGGCGACCTCGCGGGTGCTGTCGGCGTGGTCGCGGGCGGCGAGGAGGGCCGCCTCCTGCTCGAGCAGCGCGGGATCCACCCGGATGCCGCGCTGGCTGATCCGGCGGCCGGCGCGGGCCTCGGGCGAGGCCGTCAGGAAGACCTTGAGCTGCGCGTCGGGGAAGACGACCGTCCCGATGTCCCGGCCGTCGATCACGACGTTGCGCCCCGCACGCACGAGCGAGCGCAGGTGGCTGTTGACCCACTCGCGCACCACGGGGATCGCGCTCACCGCCGAGACGTTGGCCGTCACCTCCGCCCCGCGGATCGCGGCATCGGCGGGCTCCCCGTCGAGGTAGGCGGCGAAGCCGCGGCCGTCGTAGTGGAGCATCAGCCCGCGGTCCTCCGCCCGCCGCAGCATCGTCTCGGGCTCCGCCCCCGCCCCCTCCGTGAGCGCCACCAGCGTCACCCCCCGATAGAGGGAGCCCGAGTCGAGGTGAGCGAAGCCCAGGGCGTCGGCCACGGCCCGCGCGGTGCTGGACTTCCCCGACGCCGAGGGGCCGTCGATCGCGATGACGACGCCGCTCACGCCGCACCCCGCCGCCGGGCGATGCCGGCGAGCGCCTCCCCGAAGCCCGGGAAGCTGACGTCGGCGCAGGCCGGGTCGTCCACCCGGATCCGGGCGCCGGGCACGGTGCCGAGGACGGCGAAGGCCATCGCGAGGCGGTGGTCCCCCGCCGCACGCACCGCGCCGATCGGTGCGGTCTCGCTCCCCTCGACGTGGAGGTCGTCCCCGACGACCTCCGCCCGCGCCCCCACCGCGCGCAGGTTTTCGGCGACGAGGGTGAGGCGGTCGCTCTCCTTCACCCGGAGCTCGCCCAGCCCGCGGAAGACCGTCTCCCCACTCGCGCGCGCCGCGACCACGGCGAGAAGCGGCACCTCGTCGATGAGCCCCGGCACCTCCGCCGCCGCCACCGTCGTCGCGCGCAGCGCGCCGGGGGCGACGAGGAGGTCGGCCACGGGCTCGCCGTGCTCCTCGGTCGCGTCCTCGAGCCGCACCGCGGCCCCCATCCGCTCGAGCACCCGCAGGAAGCCGACGCGGGTCGGATTGACGCCGACGCCCGTGATGCGCAGCTCGCCTCCCTCGGCGAGCGCCGCGGCGCCGGCCAGGAAGGCAGCGGAGGACGGATCCCCCGGGACCTGGAGGTCGAACGGGGTGATCCGGCCTTCCGGCACGAGCTCGAGCCAGCCGTCGCGCTCCGCGAGCGTGTATCCGAAGGCGCGCAGCATCCGCTCCGTGTGGTCACGGCTGCGGCCGTGCGTCTCGCGCAGCGCGACCGGGACGCCGGCGGCGACACCGGCGAGGAGGAGCGCGCTCTTCACCTGCGCGCTCGCCACCGGCAGCTCGTAGCGTAGCGGCCGCAGCCGCCCGCCGCGGACGGTCAGCGGGAGGGTATCGCCGCCGGCGCTCCCGCCCGGGAAGCGCGCGCCCATCTCGGCGAGGGGCGCAGTCACCCGGCGCATCGGCCGGCGGCGCAGCGACGCGTCACCGGTGAGCGTGGCGGCGAACCGGTGCGCGGCGAGGAGGCCGAGAAGCAGCCGCGCCGTCGTGCCGGAGTTGCCGCAGTCGAGCACGCCCTCGGGGGCGCGGAGCCGGCCCCGGCCCACGATGGCCACGGTCCGCTCGGCCCGGAGCGGCGAGACCTCAGCGCCGAGCGCCCGGAGCACGCGCGCGGTGGAGCGGGCGTCGAGCGAGGTGAGCGCGCCCCCCACGTGCGAGCGCCCGCGGGCCAGGGCGGCCAGCAGGAGCGCGCGGTGGGTGATGCTCTTGTCGCCAGGGACGCGGACGGTGCCGCCGACGATCATGGGTGGTGCCGCTCCGGGGTGAGAGTCGTCCCGCTGGCCTGGGAGTTGCGAACCGGGCGCGCCGCAGGCGGCCGAGGATGGCGCGCCCCCATGGTAGCGGCATCGCGGCGGTTTCTCAACGCGTCCGCGCGCCGCCCCCCGGGACGTTTGCAAGCCATCGTGCGTCAACGGCTTGCAGCTCCCATCGACTTTCGTCGTCCGCCCCGCGGCCCGGCCGCCGCGGGATGCCGCCCTGCCCGACCGCTCGCCGGGCCGCCGGGCGGACCGTGGCAATCGGCCAGAGCGGGAGAGCCGCACCATGGCGACGATCCTCATCGTCGAGGACAGCCCGGACAACATGAAGCTCTTCCGGACGCTCCTCACCCTCCACGGGCACGAGGTGATCGGGCTCGCGGGGGGCGAGGGGCTGCTGGCGACGCTGGCCGCGCACCGGCCCGACCTGGTGCTGATGGACCTCCAGCTCCCCGGGCGCGACGGCTTCGCCCTGCTGGACGACATCCGCCGCTCCGCGTCCGCGCGCACCCGGGTCGTGGCGCTGACCGCCCACGCGATGCGGGGCGACGCCGAGCGGGGCATCGCGGCGGGGTTCGACGGCTACATCACGAAACCGATCGACATCCGGGAATTTCCCGAGCAGGTAGCCCGCGCGGCGCGCGGCGAGACCGTGGCACCCTGACCCCATCACCCCCGAGGATCGCGTGGCCGCTCCGACCAGTCCGCAGGTGCCGATGCCGGCCGGTGGCATCACCCCCGAGAAGCTCGCGCTCGCCGAAGCGGTGGCGCGCGTGCGTGAGGACGACCAGGCGCGCCGCGCCGCCGGGGCGGCCGCGCCGCCGCCACGCCGCTCCTCGCCCGTGCTGCTCGGGGTGCTGCTCCTGCTCGCCGCCGGCGGCGGCTGGATCCTCGCGGCGCGGCCCGCGTGGCTCTTCCCGCCGGTCGCGGTGGTGGAGTCGCCCGAGGTGCGCGAGGCGAGCCTGCGGATGACGATGTTCGTCATGGCGCGCCGGCTCGGCGGCTACCGGACGGCGCGGGGCGTGTGGCCCGACTCGCTGCGCGAGGTGGCCACGCCGCCGGCGACGCTCCGCTACAGCCGGACCGGGGAGGGCTGGCGCCTCGAGGGACACGACGGCGCGCTGCACCTCACCCTCACCCACACCGACTCGCTCCCGCTCTTCGTCGGGACGAGCTACCAGGTGCTGGCACGGAGGTCGGGCCGGTGAGCGCGGAAACGCTCCCCGAGCGCCGGCGCGACGACCGTCGCGGCTTCACGATCATCGAGCTGCTCGCCGTGATGATCGTCATCGGCATCCTCGCCTCGATCGCGATCCTCAAGTACATCGACCTGAAGGACCAGGCGCGGGCGGCCCAGATCGCCGGCGACATCCGGGTGGTGCAGCTCGCGGCGCTCACCTACTGGGCCGACACCGGCGAGCACGCGCCCGATGCGGCGGAGGGCGTGCGCCCGCCCGAGCTCGAGCGCTACCTCCCCGGCGGCTTCCGCTTCGACCACTCGGCCGAGGGCTACATGCTCGACTGGGACAACCTCGGCGCGGGCGGCGGCGGCTTCCAGGTGGGGCTCACCATCACCGCGACGCAGCCGCACCTCGAGGGCGTGCTCGATCGCCTCTTCGGCCGCCAGTATCCGTTCTTCCGGCACCCGCCCTCCGTCACCTACATCCTGGTCGGCCCCGACGGACAGATGTGAGCGCCCGGGCCCCGCGCGCCGGCTCAGCGGATCTCGTCGCGCAGGCGCAGCGCGGCGGGGTCCGCCGCCGGATAGCGCGGATCGAGCGCCTCGAGCGCGCGCACGACGGCCCGCAGCGCCAGCACGTCGCGCACGCGCTTCGCGTCGGCGGGGATGACGTACCATGGCGCCGTCGCCGAGTTGCAGCGGGCGATCGCGTCCCGGTAGGCCGCGGTGTAGTCGTCCCAGCGCGCCCGCTCGGCGAGGTCGCCGGCGTCGAACTTCCAGTTCTTCGCCGGGTCGTCGAGCCGCGCGACCAGCCGGCGC
>DASTSO010000116.1:0-17413 GCA_035760645.1 Gemmatimonadales bacterium | reverse complement strand
GACCGCCGCGCCGGCGTCACCACGTTCGAGATCATCAGCCCCGCCACCAGCGCCACCGCCATCAGGATCATGCGGAACGCCGTCTCGACGCCGGAGATGACCTCCTTGTCGAGCAGCGCGGCGAGCGAGCGGTAGCCGATGCTGCCGGGCACCAGCAGCAGGATGCCGGGGACGAGCGGGATCGTCGAGGGGCGGTCGAGGAGGCGGGCGTAGAGGTTGCTCGCGGCGCCGACGACGAAGGCGCCGACGAAGACGCCGAGCTCGACGCCCAGCGCGTCGGTGCCGAGGCGCGAGCTGTAGAAGGCGATCACCCCCGAGACGACGATCCAGCCCGCATCGCGCGGCTCGGCGCGGAGCAGCACGGTGAAGGCGAGCGGGACGACGATGAGGGCGACGAGCATCGTCCAGCCCGGGAGCGGCGCCGGCGCGACGCTCTGCGGAGTGCCGGCGACGAACGCGGCGAGCTTTCCGCCCAGCGCGACGCCGAAGGCGATCGTGAGGAAGAGCATGAACGCGCTGCTCAGGCGCGCGATCCCCGAGACGAGGTGCCGGCTCGAGAGCTCGGTCATCGCCACCGTGAGGGTGAGGCCGGGGATGAGGACGATGAGTCCCGAGAGCGTGGTGGTGAACACGCTGAGCGGATGGAGCCAGAGCCCGGCGAGCGTCGCGCCCGCGGAGGCGACGAACGCCGCGACCGGCTCGAAGACGCGCCCGAGGGGCCGGGCGCGCGAGGCGGCGAGCGCGAGGAGCCCGATGAGCAGCCCGAGCACGGTGGCGACCGCCGCCTCCCTGAGGCCACCGCCCAGGAAGCGCGACACGGCGCCCGAGGAGAGCCCATAGGCCAGGGTCGTGAGCCCCTGGCCGTAGGGCGGCGGCGCGGCGACGATCTCGGCGACTCGCCGCGCCCCCTGCGCCGGCGGCAGCGTTCCCTGCATCACCTCGACGATGACGTGGTCGAGCCGGGCGAGCTTGCCGAGGTCCTGGTCGCCCGGCTCGACGCGCATCAGGAAGGTCTGCTGCTCGTCCTGGGGCCCGAAGGCCACCATGATCGAGGTCGGTGTGGAGAAGATCTGCGTGATGAGCCCCAGCCGGTGCGCCACCTCGCCCATGACTTCCTCGAGCCCGTGGGCCGAGTACCCGTAGGTGTGCAGCGCGCGGCCGAGGCCGAGGACGAAACGCTGGGCGTCGTGGGCGGGGGCGGGGGAGGATCGGAAGTGGGGAAGGGACATGACGAAAGGTGCTAGGTGCTAGGGGCCAGGTGCTAGGGGCTCCCGGGCGATGCTAGCTTCCTCGCCCCAAGCCCCCTCGACCACGCCCTAGCACCTAGCACCTAGCCCCTAGCACCTAGCACCTTCCCTACCGCGTCCCTTCCTCCCGCCCCCGCGGCTCCGACACCGCCGAGACCACGCGGCCCACCTCGCTGTCGCTGGCGGCGCGGGTCTGGGTGGCGAGATCGGCCTGGGAGACGATGCCGACGATGCTGCCGTTGTCGTCGATCACGGGGACGCGGCGCACCTGGCGGGTGCGCATCACCTGCTCGACGCGGTTCACGTCGTCGGTGGGGTGGACGGCGTCGGGGCCGTCGCTCATCACGTCGCGCACGAGGGTGTCGGGGCCCTTGCCCTGGGCCACGGCGCGGATCGCGATGTCGCGGTCGGTGATCACGGCGGTGAGCCGCTTGCTCTGCTGGTCCTCGACCACGGGGATGAGGCCGCAGTCGTTCTCGCGCATCGCGTTGGCGGCGTCGCGGATCGTGTCGCCGGGGGTGCAGACGGCGGGGTTCGTGGTCATGATATCTTTGACGTTCACGGGCGCCTCCTGGTTCGAGCCGTTGCGAGGTGGTTCGTCGAGTCGGCTCCCATTGTTTCGTCTCTCCCACCCGGCCCGCCGTGACGGATAACCCGGACAATCCGATCGTCGTCGTCGGTGCCGGCGCCGCCGGGCTCCTGGCCGCCATCTTCGCCGCCCGGGCCGCCGCCCCCCGGCGGCGGCGCGTGCTCCTGCTCGAGCGCACCGCCGACGGCGGCCGCAAGATCCTGATCAGCGGCGGTGGGCGCTGCAACGTCCTCCCTTCGGCGCTCGACGAGTCGCGCTACGTCACGGCGAGCTCGCCCAACACGCTCCGGAAGCTGCTCCGCATGTGGCCGCTCCCGGAGCAGATCCGCTTCTTCGAGGCGGAGGTCGGCCTTCGTCTCGTGCGCGAGGCGGAGACCGGGAAGCTCTTCCCCGAGGGCAACCGCGCCCGCGAGGTGCGCGACCGGCTCGTCGCGCTGGCGAAGCGCGCGGGCGCCACGTTTCGGGGCGATGCGCTGGTCGAGGACGTGATTCCCGGAGGGCGGGACTGGCACGTCGTCCTCCGCACCGGCGAGACGCTCCCCGCCGCCGCCGTGATCCTCGCAACCGGCGGCCTCTCCGTCCCCGCGACCGGCAGCGACGGGACCGGCCTCGCGATCGCGCGGCGCCTGGGGCACACGGTCCACGACACCTATCCCGCGCTCACGCCGCTGACGGCGGAGCCGCCGCCCTACGGGCACCTCGCCGGGATCTCGCCCGTCGTGACGCTCGAGGCGCCGCCGCTGGCCGGGATGCCGGGCGGCGGGAAGCGGGCGTTCCGCACCACCGGCGGCTTCCTCTTCACGCATCGCGGCTACAGCGGGCCGGCGGTGCTCGACGTCTCGCACCTCGCCGTGCGCTCGCGCCTCGCGGGCGGGCCGCGGCAGCCGATCCACGTGCAGTGGACCGCGCTCGACGCGGCGGAGTGGGAGCGCCTCCTCACCGCGGGCGGGCAGGGCACCGTAGCGAACGTCGTCCGCCGTCAGCTCCCCGCTCGCCTCGCCGACGCGCTCCTCGCCGAGGCGGGGGTGGACGATGCGGTCACCCTCGCGCACCTCCCGCGCGAGCGGCGCCGCGCGCTCGTCGAGGCGCTCACCCGCCACCCGCTCCCCTGGACCGGCGACGAGGGCTACAAGAAGGCCGAGGTCACCGGCGGCGGCGTCGCGCTCGGCGAGATCGATCCCCGGACGATGGAAAGCCGGCTGCATCCGGGGCTCTATCTCTGCGGCGAGATCCTCGACGCGTTCGGGCCGATCGGCGGGTACAACTTCTTCTTCGCCTGGGCGACGGGGCGCGCGGCGGGGATCGGGGCGGGGAAGGAGGGCGGGACGGCGGGAGGGCTCGACGTGAAGTGACCCTCCGGTGTCCCCATCGGCGGCTCGCGCGCTTGCTGAGTTTCCCGCCGTCCCGCCTCTTCCGCCGTCCCGCCTTTCCCGCCCGGCCCGTACCTTGCCTCACCCCTCCCGGTTCCCGTGCCCGCGCGCGGTTTCTGCGGGCTTTCTTCGGCAACGCGCCGCATTCCTGTGGCTTCGACCCGATATCCTGTGGCCCCTGGGCAGCATTCCCTCGAGCGTGGTGGTGGTGTGTCGTGGCGGCGCGCGGGCATGGCGGTGCTGGCGGGCGCGTGCGTATGGATCGCGGCGGCGTGCGGAAGCGGCGAGGAGCCCACGCCGCCGGATGGGGACAATGGGGGCGGGGGAACGCCCCCGACGGTCGCGCAGGTGACGGTCGCGCCGGAGAGTCTCGAGGTCGCGGTGGGAGCGACCGCGTGGCTCACGGCCACGACGCTCGACGCTCGCGGGCAGGTGCTCGCGGGCCGCGCCCTCACCTGGACGAGCAGCGACACGCTGCGCGTGCGGGTCGGGGCGGACGGGGCGGTGACGGCCCTCGATACCGGCACCGCGGTCGTCACCGCGGCGAGCGAGGGCCGGAGCGCGACGGCCCGGGTGCGCGCCGTGGCGCTCGCGGTCCCGCCGCCGCCTCCGCCGCCGCTGCCGCCGCTGCCGCCGGATACGGCGTCACCGCCGCCGCCACCTCCCCCGCCGCCCCCGACGTCGGGGCCCTACGCCGACGTCCTCGGCGTCACCTACTGCACCGGGCCCAAGAGCACCGGCGGCACGGTGGCGCTCAAGCTCGACGTGCTCTACCCGAAGGCCGCCACGACGGGCCCACTGCCGGTCGCGCTGTGGGTGCACGGCGGCGCGTGGCAGGGCGACAACGTCAACAGCCCGCTTTATCCGCAGATTCGCGACGAGCTCCTCGCGCGCGGCTTCGCCGTCGTGCCGATCCATTACCGGCTCTCGAACACGACGAACGGGCTGGGCCCCGCGCCCTGGCCCGCGCCGCTCGAGGACGCGAAGTGCGCCGTGCGCTGGCTGCGCGCCCACGCGGGCACGCTGCACCTCGACGCCGAGCGGATCGGCGCCTGGGGCCAGAGCGCGGGCGGGCACATCGTCGCCGCGCTCGGCACGGTGCCCGAGGGGACGGACGAGGGCGCGGGGGGCTGGGCCGACCGGTCGAGCCGCGTGCGCGCCGTCGCCGTGCTCGCGCCGATCACCGACCTCACGCGCGGGAGCGAGGTCGCGGGGATCCAGGCCTCGGCGCTGCGGAACGAGTTCCCCGCGTGGCCCGACACGACCGCCGCCTCGATTCGCGACGCGAGCCCCGTGCGCTGGGTGTCGAGCGACGACGCGCCGTTCCTCCTCGTGCACGGGGACGCCGACGCGATGGTCGGCGTCGAGCAGTCCGAACGGCTCGATGCGCTGCTCCGCGCCGCCGGCGTGCCGTCGACGCTCGTCGTCGTCGCGGGCGGGGATCACAGCTTCACGACCGGCACCCCCGCACCGGCGGAGACCGTGGCCGCGGTGGTGGCGTTCTTCGAGGCGCGCGTGCGCTAGGTGCTAGGGCAGGTAGTGCCCGCGATGCACGTGGTTCATCGCGAGCGCCGTCACCAGCGTGGTGAGCGCGACGACCGCCTCGCGCTCGCGCTCGGGCGCGAAGCCCAGGTGCAGCGCGTCGGCGCGGCGGGCGAGGTGGCGCACGAGCGGGGCGGTGCGCTCGGGGAAGTGGCCGGTCCAGCGGTAGACGTTCGCCGCGAGCGTGCGCTCGAGCGCGCGGATGAGCGCCCCGGCGGGACTCGGGGCCTCGGGGGAGATCCCGACCCCGTCGCCCAGGTCCTCGAAGATCGCGCGCAGCGCGCCGTCGAGCCCGGGCGGGAGCGTGTCGCGCGCGGGGTCCTCCGCGCGGCGATAGAACTCGTCGAGCGAGTACTCGATCTCCCCGACGTCCTCGTCGAGCTCCTCCTCGGTGACCAGCGGCGCGCGGCCGCGCACCTCCCGCATCAGCGCGTCGCAGAGCTCGAGCTTGGCGAGCGCGGTCGGCCAGCCGGCGTACTCCGCGCGCCAGTCGAGTCCTGGCGTCATCCACACCGCGAACGTCTCGGCCCAGTCCTCGTCCGGGTGCTTCTGCGCGTACCACCCCGGCAGGTGCCGCACGAAGCGGCGGCTGAACGGCTCGGGGCGGTAGTCCTCCTCGTACGGCTGCGTGATCGCGCCGAACGCCTCCACCCAGCGCGGGTCGTCGTAGAGCCGCCAGGCGTAGTTGACGACGTGCCCCATCTCGTGCCGCAGGTAGCGCAGCACGTCCGCCCGCCCGGTCCCCTCGACGTGCCCCGCGCGCTCGGCGTGCAGCGCGGTGAGCTCGGGGTGCGCCAGATAGAAGGGGATCGCGATGGCGACCGTCTCGAACGGCACGCCCCACTCGGTCGAGAGATAGAACCTCGGCCGCACCCCGGTGATCCCCGCGCGCGCGAGCTCGCGCGCGAACTCCGCGAGCACCGGCTCGAGCCGCGTGCCCGGAATCGCGAGCCCCAGGTCGCGGATCGGCCGCGAGGGGAAGGTGCTCTCGTGGAAGCGTGCGGATTCGTGCGTCATGTTCGTGTTGTATAGTATCACCGATGCCCCGCGCCGCCCGCCCGCCCCGCCGTCCCGCGCTCGTCGCGCCCCGCGCCGCGCTCGCCCTCCTCGCGGCGCTCGCCCTCGCGCGCCCGCGCCCCGCCGCGGCCCAGGCGCCGGCCGACCGCGCCGCGCTCGCCGCCTGGCGCGACTCGCTCGACCGCCTCGCCGACTCCACGGCCGTGCTCCGCGTCGAGCGCGCCGCGAAGGCCGCGCTCCGCGCCCGGCGCGAGGATCCCCTGCTCGAGACCCGGCTCGCGCTCGTCGAGCTGCGCCTGGGCGATCTCGGCAAGCCGTTCCGCTACGACGACGCGGGCGCCGGCTTCCGCCGCGCCGAGCGCGCGGCGCCCGGCTGGCCCTGGCCGGTCTACGGCCGGGCGCTCGCCCGCTTCGGCGCCTCCGAGGCGGCGCGGCGCGACCCGCTCGCCCTGGGCACCCGCAACGGCGTCGGCGAGCTCGCCGACGCCATCGGGCTCCTCGCCCGCGCCGTCACGCTCGACCCGGCGTTCGCGCCCGCGCTCGACGCTCTCGCGCGCATCCCCTTTCGCTTCCGCGACCCCGAGGCGTGGCGCGTCGCGCTCGCCGCGCTGCGGGCCGCCGAGGCGGCGCATCCCGATGCTTCGCCCGGCGCGCTGCTCGCCCTGGGCCGGCTCGAGCGCGAGGTGGGCAGCCCCGACACGGCGATCGCCGCCTTCGAGCGCTATCTCGCGACCGGCGCCGACCCCGGCCTCGCCCACCTCGAGCTCGCGCGCACGCGGCTCGCCACGGGGCGTCCGGGCGGCGCGGCGGACTACTACGCCGGCGCGGCGAGCGACGACTCGGCCACGGTGGCGGGCTACCGCGCCGACCTCGCCTTTCTCGTCGCCGACAGCGTGCTCCGCGAGCTCGACGCGGCGCATGGCGCGGCGCGCGTCGCGTTCCTCCGCCGCTTCTGGGCGAGCCGCGACGCCGACGAGCTGCGCCGCTCGGGCGAGCGCCTCGCCGAGCACTACCGGCGCCTCGCCTACGCGCGGCGGCACTTCGCGCTCGCCACGACGAAGCGCGTCTACTGGCCGGGCTCGGGCTGCACCGTGCGCACGGGCAGCACCGAGCTCGACGACCGCGGCGTCATCTACGTCCGCCACGGCGAGCCCACCAGCCGGGTGCGGACGCCGCTGTTCCAGATGATGCCGAACGAGTCGTGGCGCTACGCGCGGCCCGACGGCGATCTCCTCTTCCACTTCGGCGCCGGCTCCGACGTCGACGACTACCGGCTCCTCGAGAGCGTGCTCGACCTCTACCAGGGCTGCTCGGGCCCGCGCGAGACGCGCTACATGCCGCAGCCCACCGAGGTGCTCCTCTCGCGCCAGGAGCTCGACCCGATGTACGGCCGGCTCGCCGCCTGGTACGGCACCTCCGCCGGCGAGCGCGAGCTCGCGCGCGAGCGCGGCCTGGGGCGCTGGAGCATCGCGACGGGGACGACCACCGACTCCTACGAGCTCCGCTTCGCCGCCCCGCTGCCGGTGGCGATCCGCTACCTCGCGGTGGGGCGCGCGAGCGATGCGGGCGACACGGGCGAGGGGGGCGGCGCGAGTCTCGTGCACGTCGTCTTCGCGATCCCGGGCGTCGCGACGCATCCCGACGCCACCGCCGAGGGGTGGCGGCATCTCGTGCGCCTCCGCCTCGCCGCGCTCGACGCGCGCGGCACCCCGGTCGTCGTGCGCGACACGACGCTGGTGCTCTACACGCCGGCCCCGGTCCCGCGCGGCGCGTACCTCGACGGCCGGCTCGCCGTCCCGGTGCCGCCCGGCAACTGGCGCTGGCGCACGGCGGTACAGTACGGCGCGGGCGACGCGGCACCCGGCACCCTCCTCCCGCGCGACACGCTGCGCGTCGGCGACTTCGGCGGCCGCCGCCTCGCCGTGAGCGACCTCGTCCTGGGCTGGCGTCCCCTCCCGCTCACCTGGCAGCCCGCGCCCGGCGACACCGTCTACTTCAGCCCCTTCGCCTCCTACGCGCGGACGAGCGACCTCGAGCTCTACTACGAGGTCTACGGCCTCGCCGCCGGCGAGCGCTACCGCACCGAGCTCGTCGTCACGTCGCAGCGGAAGGGCGGTCTCTTCCACCGCGCGCCCGCCCCGGTCCGGATCGCCGCCGACGCGCAGGCCGAGGGCCCGGTGGCGCGCGGGCGCCGCACGCTGCGGCTCGCCACGCTCGCGCCGGGACGCTACTGGCTCGACCTCGTCGTGACCGACGCGGCGGGGCGGCGGGACCAGCGGCGGACGTGGTTCGAGGTGGTGGCGCCGGAGCCGCTGCGGTGAGCGCGCACCCGGCCGCGGCCCCGCCCCCGGCGGCGGTCCCGCCCACGGTTCGCGGCCTCGCGCTGGTCTCGCTCTTCAACGACTTCGCGAGCGAGATGGTCTATCCGCTCCTCCCCGCGCTCGTCGCGGGGCCGCTGGGCGGCGGCGCCGTCGCGCTCGGCGCGCTGGACGGCGCCGCCGATCTCACGAGCGCCGTGCTCAAGTGGGTGAGCGGCCGCCTCGCCGACCGCCCGGGGTGGCGCGCGCCGCTCATCCTCGGCGGCTACGCCACGGCGGTCCTCGTGCGCCCGCTGATGGCGGTGGCCGGGGCCGCCTGGCAGGTCGTCGGCTTCCGCGTCATCGACCGCATCGGCAAGGGCCTCCGCACCCCGCCGCGCGACGCGCTCATCGCCGAGGTCGCCGACCCCGCCGCCCGCGGCCGCGCCTTCGGCTTCCACCGCGCCGCCGACCACTTCGGCGCCGTCCTCGGCTCTCTGGCCGCCTGGTGGCTGCTTCAGACCGGCGCCGACGTGCGCCGCGTGATCGAGTGGAGCGTGGTGCCGGGGGTGGTGGCGGTGGGGGTGCTGGCCGTCGTGCTGCGCAAGGCCGGACGGCGGAAGGGCGGGACGGCGGGAGTGGGCTCCGGCGCCGGGAGGCCATCCGTCGCACGGAGCGCCGTTCCCGCCGTCCCGCCCTCCGGCCGTTCCGCCCTCTGGCCTCCCCTCCTGGCCCTCGCCGCCCTCGTCCTCGCCCGCGTGCCCGAGGCGCTCATGCTGCTCCGGCTGCAGGACCTCGGCGTCGCGGTGCCGCTGATCCCGCTCGTCTGGGCGGCGCTGCACGTGGTGCGAAGCGCGGGCTCGTATCCGGGCGGCCGGCTCACCGACCGGATCGGCCCGCGCGCGACGGTGGCGATGGGTGGCCTTCTCTTCGCGGCGGTGGTCGCCGGGCTCGGCGCGCGGCTCACTCCCGCCGGGGCGATCGCCGTCTTCCTGGCCTTCGGGCTCGTCGCGGGCCTCACCGAGGCCGCCGAGCGGGCGATGGTGGCGCGCCTCGCGCCGACGACGCGTGCCGGACGCGGCTTCGGCGCGTACCACGCGATCACCGGCTTCGCGGCGCTGCCCGCGGGGCTGGTCTTCGGCGAGGTCTACCAGCGCTCGGGTGGTCCCGCCGCCTTCCTGCTCTCGGCCGCGGCGATGGTGCTGGCGGTGGTGGGCTGGGCGGCGGTGGCGCCGCGAGGGCGGTGAGGCGAGCTCACCGCCGCACGCTCGTCCGCTTCCCGCCCGCCTTCATCTCCACCCCCGTCGAATCCGCCCGGAGCTGGAAGACCGGCTTGCCGTTGTTGTCGCGGACGTCGATCCATGCCCCGTGCTGCGAGTCGGCCTGGATCTGGACCAGCTTCCGGCCGTCGGCGTTCTGGACGGTGATGTTGGCCCGGCCCGAGCCGCTGTCGGCGCGGATGTCGATCACCTGCGCCCCGTCGTGGTCGTCGTCCCGGTCGAACTTCGCGACCTGGTCGGCCGGGGCGTAGAGCGGTCGCGCGAGGTCGGTGCCCGCGGCCGTCAGGGTGCCGAAGCGCGCCAGCCCCGCCGTGTCGGCCGCGGTGCAGCGGAGGCCCTCGCCCTCGTCCTGGAAGAGCTGGTCGAGGTCGCCGGCGAGGGCGGGGCAGGCCTCCAGGCGCGCCAGGTCGGCCGAGTCGGCCGGGGCCACGGTCACGGTCATCTGCCGCTGCCCCCCGGCGGAGTCGCGCGCGATGTGGATGCGGTCCACGGTGCCGAGCCGGGCGCCGTCGAGCGTCAGGGCGCCGAGCTTCGCGGGGACCAGCGCCTGGGCGAAGGCGATCCCGCTCAACCGCTTCGAGACCTCCGACTTCCCGCGCCGGAACCCCGTCACCACCACCATTCCCAGAACGAAGATTCCGATCGCCCCCAGGGCGATCCGCAGCCAGTAGCGATTCATACGGGGCCTCCGGTTTCCCGCGGTGGGACCGGCAGGGGGCGCCGGTCGTCGTGCCGTTGCAGAGTGTGACGTGGTCGGGCGTCTGGAAGTTTCAGCTCGCGACCCCTACCTTCGATGCACCCATGTTCGCTCCCTTCTTCGGCTTCGGTAACACGCCCGCGTGGGAGAACCCCGAGGCGGAGCCCTCCGGCACGGCGCTCGAAGCCCCCCAGGCGCAACCCCAGGCGCAGGGCTTCCGGGGCCGCACGGTCATCGTGACCGGCGGCGCCTCGGGGCTCGGCCGCACCATCGCGCTCGAGTTCGGGCGGCTGGGGTGCAACGTGGCATTCTGCTTCGTGGACCTGCCGGGGCGCGACTGCATGGAGACCGCCCTGCTCACCGAGACGACGCTGAGCGCGATGGGCGTCGGCGTCCTCGCCGCCAAGTGCGACGTGCGCGACCGGTGGGCGGTCGAGCGCTTCGTCGAGGACGTGAGGCAGAAGTTCGGCACCGTCCACTACCTGGTGAACAACGCGGGGATCGCGAGCGACGGCGCGCTCTGGCGGCTCACCGAGGAGGCGTGGCACCAGGTGCTGGAGACGAACGTCACCGGCGCCTTCCACTGCATCCGGGCCGTCGCCGCCACCTTCCGGGCGCAGCGCTACGGCAGGATCGTCAACGTGAGCGCGCACCAGGCCGACCGGCCGGGGTTCGGCGTGGCGAACTACGCGGCGAGCAAGGCCGCGCTCCTCGGGCTCACCCGCGCCGCCGCGGTGGACCTGGGGCCCGCCAACGTGAACGTCAACGCCGTCGCCCCCGGCTTCATCCGCACCGAGCGAATGGCGATGCTCCCGGCGGAGGTCGTCGAGCGCGCCCAGCGCCGGTCGGTCCTGGGCCGCATCGCCGAGCCCGAGGACGTCGCGCGGGTCGTCTCCTTCCTGTGCTCCGACGCCGCGCGCCACATCACGGGCCAGACGATCGTGGTGGACGGGGGAATGTCGCTCGAATAGCTCCCGACCGACCGGCGGCGTCGTTAGCTTACCGCCGATGCCGACCACCCCTCTCTCCCGCGCCCTGGCCGTCGCGGCCCTCGCCGTCGCGCTGGGCTGTGCGCCCGCGCGCACCGAGGCCCAGAGCGCGAGCGCGGCCGCCCCGGAGCGCGACGCGCGCGCCGCCGACGCCACTCATCTCCTCAACGTCGCCGCACTGTCGGGGCAGCAGGTGCCGGTGGTCCCGGTGGGGATGGTCTCGACCGACCCGGCGCTGCTCGCGGCGAGTCCGGCCGACAGCGCCGCCAAGGCGGCGCTCGCGCCGTGGCGCGACCGACGCGCGGCGCAGCTCCTCGCCGACTCGCTCGTCGGCGACGCGCTCGAGGAACGGGCGCCCGAGGTGCAGTGGATCCTGCCGCCGCGGCTGCGGCGGGTGGCGAAGCGCGCGCCGGGGATCGTGGCCGATCCCGACCGCATGGGGCAGGCGGCGCTGCGGAGCCCCGGGCTGAAGACCGTGCCCGACCCGCTCGCCTCCTCGCTCCGCAACCTCGTCGCGCTCACCGGCGGCCGCCTCGTGCTCGTGCCGGCCGCGGTGGCCTTCGCGCCCGATTCGGCGGCGGGCGTGCGCGCCACGCTCGCCCTCGCCCTCGCCGACGCGCGCTCGACCAACGTGCTCTGGCGCTCCCAGGCGAGCGGCGCCGGGGCGACCCCCGCCGAGGCGCTGCGCGCCGCGCTCGCCGCCGTCCTCCCGTCCGACTCCGCCACGCCATGACGACGACGTACGACGCCACGCTGATTCCCGGCGACGGGATCGGGCCCGAGATCACCGCGCAGACGGTGCGCGCCCTCGAGGCGCTGGGCCTGCGCTTCCACTGGGACGAGCAGATCGCCGGGATGACGGCGGTCGAGAAGGCCGGCACGCCGCTTCCCGACGCCACCGTCGAGAGCATCCGCCGCACGGGGCTCGCGCTCAAGGGCCCGCTCACCACGCCGGTGGGCACGGGGTTCCGCTCGGTGAACGTCGGGCTCCGCAAGGCGTTCGAGCTCTACGCCAACCTGCGGCCCGCCAAGACGATCATGCCGGGGCAGCGCTACGAGGGGATCGACATCGTCCTCGTGCGCGAGAACATCGAGGGGCTCTACGCCGGCGTCGAGCACTACATCGGCATCGGCGCCGACCCGCACGCGGTGGGCGAGTCGATCGCCATCGTCACCCGCTCGGGCTCGGAGCGCATCATCCGCTACGCCTTCGAGTACGCGGTGAAGAACGGCCGGCGCAAGGTGACCTGCGTCCACAAGGCGAACATCCTCAAGATGACGAGCGGCCTCTTCCTCGAGGTCGCCCGCGAGATCGCCACCGAGTACGCGGGCCGGATCGAGTTCGGCGACATGATCGTCGACAACTGCGCCATGCAGCTCGTCATGCGCCCCGAGCAGTTCGACGTGATCGTGACGACGAACCTCTTCGGCGACATCCTCTCCGACGAGATCTCGGGCCTCGTCGGCGGGCTGGGACTCGCCCCCGGCGCCAACATCGGCACGGATGCCGCCATCTTCGAGGCGGTGCACGGCAGCGCCCCCGACATCGCGGGGCAGGGGGTCGCCAACCCGAGCGCGCAGATGCTCGCCGCCGCGATGATGTGCGACCACCTGGGCCACAAGGACAAGGGCGACCGTCTGCGCGCGGCGATCTACCGCACGATCGTGGACGACGGGATCCGCACCCGCGACCTCGGCGGCAAGGCGACGACGCGCGAGTTCGGCGATGCTGTTGAAGCAAGAGTTCGGGCCTGAGGTCCCCTGCGCCCAGTGCCAGCGGCGGGTGCCGCGCATCCGCTGGGGCGAGCTCTGCCCCGACTGCCGGCGCGTCTTCGAGCACCGCGCCGCGCGCCTGGCGCAGCGCGTCGCGCTCGTCGTGACGGTCCTCGTCGCCCTCGTGCTGCGGCTCACGCTCCCGCGCGCCGGCTTCTTCTGGCTCGCCCTGGGCGTGGTCGGCAGCTATCTCATCGCGCGCCGGCTCGCGGCGGGGCTCGCCCTGGAGTTCCTCCCGCGCGAGCCGGTCGGCACGCGGCCCGAAGGCCCGACGCCGCCCCGGCGCCCGCGCCCCGCGGCGTGATGCCGCCGGCGTGACCGCGCCGGCCTGACCTCACCCTTCACCCACCGGCCCATGCGCTCTCTCTCCCACGCGGCCGTCGCCGCCGTCCTCGCGCTCGCCCCGGCGCCGCTGCTCGCCCAGCAGGCCGCCAAGGCCCCGGCCGCCGGCGGCACGACGAGCCTCACGATCTACGGCGACGGCCGCGTGCTCGTGCGCCGCTCGCTCCCCGTCGCCGTGCCGAAGGGCGCGAGCGAGCAGCGCGTCGCGCTGGGCCCGCTCGATCCCGCCTCGCTCTTCGCGCTCGACGCGGGCGTCGCCCTCATGGGCGCGCGCTACGACGCCGCGGTGGACGAGACCAGCGTGCTGCGCCGGATGACGGGCCGCCGGCTCGTCTTCCAGGTCGAGCGCGAGAACGGCCGGGTGGACACGACGAGCGCCACGGTGCTCGGCGCCGACCCGCTGCGGCTCCAGCTGCCCGACGGGCACGTCGTCTTCCGCATGCCGGGCCGGCCGCTCTACCCGGCCGACATGGTCGCGGTCGAGCCGACCGCCACGCTCGCGCTGCGGAGCGACGCCGCGCGCCCGATGCTGGGGCTGGGCTGGTTCACCGGCGGCGCCGCCTGGCAGGCGACCTACGACGTCGTGCTGGGCCGCGGTACCACCGGCAGCGCCCGCGTCACCGGCAAGGCGACGGTCGTGTCGCAGGAGCTGAGTGTGCAGAACGCGGAGGTGCAGCTCCTCGCCGGCAACGTCGGCCGCGCGACGCCGCCGCCGGTGCCCATGTACCAGGCGGCGCGGGCGGCGAAGATGGACATGGGCGTGAGCGGCCTCGAGAGCGCCGCCGGCGAGGAGCGCGTCGGCGAGGCGCACGTCTACACGCTGCCGGGCCGGCACGACCTCACCGCCGGGCTCGCCACCGTGGTCTCGCTCTTCGAGCCGGCGCAGGCGGCCTACGAGCGCGCCTACCTCGTGCGCGGGGGCATTCCCTACTGGGGCTACGTCCCGCAGTTCGGCGACTCGATGCCGGTGCCGGTCGAGGTGAGCTACACCCTCAAGCGCCCGCGCAAGAGCGAGTACGGCGACCGCCCGCTCCCCGGCGGCGTCGCGCGGCTCTACCAGGCCGACAGCACCGGCCGCCTGCAGCTCGTCGGCGAGGCGGCGCTGGGCCACACCCCGGCGGGCCGGGACCTCGTCCTCAGCGCCGGCACCGCCTTCGACCTCACGGCGAAGCGGGTGCAGACGAGCTACACCACGCACCGCGACAGCACCCGGGCGGGCGGCGTGCGCACCACCGTCACGGCGAGCTACGCCGTCGCCCTCACCAACGCGAGCGACAGCGCGGTCGTGATCGACGTGCGCGAGGAGCGGGGCGGCGAGTGGGCGGTGACGCAGAGCTCGGTGCCCGCGGAGAAGCTGAGCGCCACGGCGGTGCGCTTCCGCGTTCCCGTGCCGGCGAACGGGAGCGCCACCCTCACCTACACGATCCGGGCGGTCTGGTGAGCGCAGCGCCGGTGCAGGGCCGGACGGCGGCGACCGCCGCCGCGGTCGAGGGCGTCACCATCGTCCACCTCTCGGACGTGCACTTCGGGGTGCACTGCGATCTCCTCCAGATCGAGGCGATCGAGGAGCACCTGCCACGCCTGGGCGCGCGCGCCGTCGTCGTCTCGGGCGACCTGAGCCAGCGCGCCCGCCACGGCGAGCTGCAGCGCGCGCGCGTCTTCGTGCGCCAGATGGAGCGGCTCGCGCCGACGCTCGTCATCCCCGGCAACCACGACGTGCAGTGGTGGGCGAGCCCGCTGCACCTGCGCGGCACCCGGCCGCTCTATCGGAAGTACCGCCAGTACTTCGGCGAGGACCTCACGCCGGTGCTGCGGGTGCCGGGGGCGGTGATCGCCGGGGCGCTGACGAGCTACGGGATCGCGCCCGGCTCCCTGACGTGGAACCTGCGCGACCTCGCGGTGAAGGGGCATCTGCCGAAGTCGGAGACCGACCGCGTCAGCGGGATCTTTCAGCAGGCCGCGCCCGGCGACGCGCGCGTCCTCGTCATGCACCACAACGTGCTGCCGGGGAAGATCAGCCGCCGCATGGGGCTCGCCCACTGGCGGAGCGCGCAGCGGCGCATCGAGGCCACCGGCGCCGACGTCGTCCTCTGCGGCCACGACCACCAGGAGGGCGCGGGCGAGCTGGGCATCACCGCCATCAGCTCCTCCGGCACCCACTCGAGCCGCATGCGCGGCGGCCGGCCCTCGGTCTTCAACCTCGTGCGGGTGGACGCGCGCGCGGTGCACATCCAGCACTTCCGCTGGGAGGCGAGCGGCCGCCGCTTCCTCCCGGCCGACGCCTACAGCTTCGCCCGCCGCCCCGCCGTGGGCCGCGGGGCCGCCACCCCCGCCGTCTCGGTCGCCGGAGGCGACGATCCGCAGCTTTAGCCTGAACTTCGATTTCCTGAAGGAGCTGTTCGGCGGGACGGCGGGACAGGCGGGACGGCGGGAGGCGGCTCTCGAGCCCCGCCTCCGCGCCCTCGGCCTCCCCGCCGGCATCACCCGGGTCCGCACCCACGCCAACCGCACGGTGATGGTGAGCCTGAGCCGCGGGACGCTGCGGCTCCACGCGGGCTACGCGGCGGCGCCCGACCGGGTGCTCGTCGCCATCATCCGCTTTCTCACGCCCGGGCTCCGCCGCACGACGCGCCGCGCGCTCGAGCGGGAGTTCCTCGCCTTTCCGGTCGAGGACCACGCCCCGCCCGCGAGCGCGCGCCGTCCGCGGACCCCCGAGCGCCCGCGCCCCGGCGACGACGCCCTCCTCGCGCGGCTCCGCGCCGCGCACCGCGAGCTCAACGCCCGCCACTTCGGCGGCGCGCTGGGCGAGATCCCGATCCACCTCTCCGGCCGCATGCGGACCCGGCTCGGCGAGCTCGCCGTGGAGCTCCGCACCGGCCGCCCGCTCCGGATCACCATGAGCCGCCACCACCTCCGCCGCCACCCCTGGGCCGAGGTCGAGCACACCCTGCTGCACGAGATGGTGCACCAGTGGCAGGCCGAGACCGGCGGCCCGGTGGACCACGGCGCGGGCTTCCGCCGCAAGGCGCGCGAGGTGGGCGTGCTGCCCCGGGCGAAGCGGCGGGTGGCGTAGGCGCGGGTCCCTATGTGCGGACGGCCGTCGCCCGCCTATCTTTCCGGCTTCACGAACCCCATTTCCGAGGCCCCGAGCATGACCACCACCAGCCCCACGAGCCAGTTCACCGGCGTCGACTTCTACAACATCGACAGCATCCTCTCCGAGGAGGAGCGCGCGGTGCGCGACACCGTGCGGGCCTGGGTGGACGAGCACCTCATGCCGGTCATCGGCGACTGCTACATCGAGGGGAAGTTCCCCAAGCAGCTCATTCCCGGCATGGCCGAGCTCGGGATGTTCGGCGCGAACCTCCCCGAGGAGTACGGCTGCGCCGGGCTCAACAACGTCGCCTACGGGCTCATCATGCAGGAGCTCGAGCGGGGCGACTCCGGCATCCGCTCCTTCGCGAGCGTGCAGGGCGCGCTCGTGATGTATCCGATCTACGCCTTCGGCAGCGAGGAGCAGAAGCGGAAGTGGCTCCCCGCGCTCGCGAGCGGGGCCGAGATCGGCTGCTTCGGCCTCACCGAGCCCGACTACGGCTCGAACCCCGGCGGCATGATCACCACCGCGCGCGAGACCGCCGACGGCTGGGTCCTGAACGGCGCCAAGATGTGGATCACCAACGGCTCGCAGGCCACGGTCTCGATCATCTGGGCCAAGACCGGCGACATCGACGACCCGAAGTCGATCCGCGGCTTCATCGTCCCCACCGACACCAAGGGCTACCAGGCGAAGGACCAGAAGGGGAAGCTCTCGCTGCGCGCCAGCGACACGAGCGAGATCGTGCTCACCGACTGCCTGGTGCCGAAGGACGCGCTCCTGCCGAAGTCGGGCGGGCTGCGCAGCCCGCTGATGTGCCTCACGCAGGCGCGCTACGGCATCGCCTGGGGCGCGATCGGCGCCGCGATGGCGTGCTACGACGAGGCGCTCCGCTACGCCCAGAGCCGCGTGATGTTCGGCAAGCCGATCGCCGCGACGCAGATCCAGCAGGTCCGCCTCGCCGACATGCTGACAGAGATCACCAAGGCGCAGCTCCTCGCCCTCCAGCTCGGCCGCCTCAAGGACGCGGGCACGTTCACCCCGCAGCAGGTGTCGCTCGCCAAGCGCAACAACGTGAACATGGCCACCGAGTGCGCCCGCGAGGCGCGCCGCCTCCTCGGCGGCAACGGCATCCTCGTCGAGTACCACTCGATGCGCCACATGGCCAACCTCGAG
>DASTSO010000115.1:0-4995 GCA_035760645.1 Gemmatimonadales bacterium | reverse complement strand
GGCCGAGCCGCTCGGTCGCCTCGTCGCCGCACCGTCGTCGGCGGATCGCCAACCAGAGGTGACACCATGACACGCGCACTCTTCCTCGTGGGCGTGACGCTGGCGAGTCTCGGATTCGCCTACCGCGCGTCGCAGCCCGCGCCCGCCCGCGAGCCCTATCGCGTCGCGTTCGATCTCACCAGCCGTGACACCCTCGACCAGAAGGCCGTGCTGCGCTGGATCCAGGAGGTGGGCACGGCGAGCCCCGACGCCGAAATGGAAGTGGTCATGTACGGCAAGGGCTTCGAGCTGGTCATGCCCGAGCGCTCCGCGTTCGCCGGCCAGGTCCGCACGGCGATGCAGAATCCGCGCGTCGCGTTCAAGGTCTGCGAGATCGCCATGAAGAACAACAAGATCGAGAAGCGTCAGCTGCTGCCGGGCGTGCAGACGGTGCCCGACGGGATCCACGAGCTCGTCGCGAAGCAGCAGGAGCACTGGGGGTACATCAAGGTGGCGCACTGATCGAGACGCGATGTCCGATCCGCCCCGCTTCACGGATGCCGAGCTGCAGGCGCTCGCGCAGGCCAAGATCCTCGGCGTGCGCGCCGGGACCGAGCACCGCTACACCAGTGTGTGGGTGGTCGTGGTCGAGGACCGCGTCTTCGTGCGCACGTGGAACGACAAGCCGGGCGGATGGTACCGGGCGTTCCGTGCCGAGCCGCTCGGAACGATCCGGCTCGGCCGGGAGGAACTCGCCGTGCGGGCGCGCCCGGTGCGCAGCGCACGGCTGCGGCAGGCCGTCACGCAGGCGTATGCGCAGAAGTACCCGACGAAGGGGTCGGAGCAGTGGGTCCGCGGATTCGCCGAGCCCCGGCGCGAGGCGACGACCCTCGAGCTGGTGCCCGCCGGCCGCCGGCTCAGTCGGGCCCGAAGCTCCGCTCGATGCCGATCCCGAGGATCACCATGATCGCCGCCGTCGCCGCCACGGCCCCGACGCTCCGCAGGTCGGTACGCCCGGTGCGCAGGGAGTCGAGCTCCGCGAGCGCATAGCCCACGCGGCAGGCCGCACAGCCCGGGTCGAGCCGCCAGGGGACTCCGGTGACGGAGTCGGCCGTCAGGCGCACCGCCCGAAGCGTCACCTCCTCGCCCTGCCGCCAGAGCCGGACGGCCTGGGTGGCGGCCAGGCGCCGGGGCGGGGCAGGGGCGACGGGCTGCCACGCCGGCGCGCAGCCGGCGAGCAGCCACAGCGAGGCCGTCGCGCACAGGCCGCGATGGCGAGCGATGGTACAGGCCATGAGGAGGGCTCTCCGTGCACACGAGGCGGTGGCAGTGGAGCGGTGGGGCCATGATGCCCGCGCGACGTCCCCTGCGCGTGACCGGGGCCCAGCAATGGCGGCGGTCGTCGCTGCTCGCGGGCGCCGCGGCGGTCATCGTGGGCACCGGCGCGTGCGGCCTCGTGGAGCCGGACACCAGACGGGTCGTCGGCCTCATCGCCGCGGGCGGGCCCGCGGGAGCGGCCGTGATCGAGGGGCCCGACACCCTGCGGGTGGGACAGGGCGCGAGCTTCACCATCAACACCTTCGGCAGCTCGAGCTGTACACAGCCGGATGGCGCCGCGGTGGCGGTGACCGGCCTGGTGGCGGAGGTGACGCCCTACGACCGGGTACCGCGCGGGGACACCTACTGTACCGCGGACATCGGCGCCCGGCCTCATCCGGTCACACTGACGTTCGCGCAGCCGGGAACGGCCATCATCCGCGTGCTCGGCGAGAGCTTCGACGCGCGGGGCCGCCGCGTGCGGGACACGGTCACGGCGACCAGACCCGTGCTGCCGTAGGCGAGCCGTACGCGGGCGACCGCTGCATCGAACGCACCGAGGGCCGGACGTCCTCTCGACGTCCGGCCCTCGGTGCATGCGGCATCACCCACACCATGTCATTGGGACGGGCGATCCTCGTCCCTCACTCCCCCACCAGCGCCAGGATCGCCTCGCCGTAGGCCTCGAGCTTGGCGGGGCCCATCCCCTTCACGGCGAGAAGCTGGTTCGGGCCCTTCGGCTTCGCCGCGGCGATCGCGGCGAGCGTCTTGTCGGCGAAGACCACGTAGGCCGGCACCCCGCGCCGCCGCGCCTCGTCGCCCCGCCAGGCCTTGAGGCGGGCGAAGAGGTCGGGGTCGGGCTCGGCGGCGGAGCCGCCGTCGCGGTGGTCGAGGGCGGTCGAAGACGGGCGAGGGCGGTCCGGGACTGCCTGACCGGCCGGCAGCGCGATCTCCGGCCGCACCTCGCCCTTCGCCGTCCGCAGCCCCTCCTCGCTGATCGCGAGCACGAAGACGCCGGGGCGGCCGCCCTCGAGGGCGTGGCGCTCGATGAGGCCGGCGTCGGCGAGCGTGCCCAGGAGGTCCTTCACGTCGTCGAGCGCCATCGCCTGGAGGCGGCCGTAAGTGGGGATGCGGTCGAGGCGGCGGTCGAGGACCTCCTTCGATTTGCTGCCAGTGAGCACCTGCGCGATGCGCTCGACGCCGAAGCGGCCCGAGAGCCGCGCGACCGCGCTGAGCGCGATGCGCACCCGCTCGTACTCCGCATCGGTGAGCGCGCGGCCCGTGCCCTGGCGCCAGCCGAGGCAGACGTCGCAGGTGCCGCACTTGGGGGCGACGCCGCCCTGCGCCGCGCCGGCGAAGTAGTCGTAGATGTAGCGCGTGCGGCAGCCGCGGCCGAAGGCGTAGTGCACCATCGTCTCGAGCCGCGCGCGGTCGCGCCGCGCCTTCTCTTCCAGGCGCTCGAGCCGGATCGGCGGCTCCCCGTCGCCCGCGGCGACGTGGTGGTTCTCGGCGGCGCGCCGCAGCAGGCGGAGCGCCGTGCCGGCCGCGCGCCGCTGCATCGCGTCGTGGCCCGCGCGCTCCTCGATCTCCTCGTCGCTCACGCCCTCGCCGAGCAGGCGCCAGACGCGGCGGAAGATCGCGGGCGAGGGGTTCGCGCCCGCGAGGAAGAACTCCTGCGTCCGCACGTCCACCGGCGAGAAGAGCAGCGTGCAGCGGCTCGGGCGACCGTCGCGCCCGGCGCGGCCCGCCTCCTGGTAGTAGGCCTCGACGCTCCCGGGGAGATCGGCGTGGATGACGAAGCGGATGTCCGCCTTGTCGATCCCCATGCCGAAGGCGTTGCTCGCGGCGATCACGTCGAGGCGGCCGGTGCGGAAGTCGTCCTGCACGCGGTGGCGCTCCTCGTCGGTGAGCCCCGCGTGATAGCGGCCCGCGCGGAAGCCGAGCGACTCGAGGTGCTCGGCCCACTGCTCGACGTTCTTGCGGGTGGCGGCGTAGACGATCCCCGGCGTGCCGACCTCGCGGATCAGCCGGTCCATCGCCGCTTCCTTGTCGGCGCGGGTGCGGCAGTGCTCGACCGAGAGCGTGAGGTTGGGCCGCTCGAAGCCGGTGACGAGCTCGAGCGGGTCGGCGAGGTCGAGCTGCTGCGCGATGTCGGCGCGGACCTGCGGCGTCGCCGTCGCGGTGAAGGCGGAGGCGGGGACGCCCAGCTCCTGCTTGAACCCCGCGAGGCGCCGGTAGTCGGGGCGGAAGTCGTGCCCCCACTGGCTGATGCAGTGCGCCTCGTCCACCACCAGCCGGGCGACGCTCGCCTCCGCCACCATCTGCCGGAACACCGGGCTCGCGAGCCGCTCGGGGGCGACGTAGAGGAGCTTGAGCCCGCCCGACAGCAGCGCCTGCTCCGCCTCGATGCGCTCGGGGGCGCTGAGCCCCGAGTGGATCGCCGCCGCCGCGATCCCGCGGCGCCTGAGCGCGTCCACCTGGTCCTTCATCAGCGCGATGAGCGGGGAGACGACGACGGTGAGCCCGTCGAGCAGCGTCGCCGGGAGCTGGAAGCAGAGCGACTTGCCGGCACCCGTGGGCATCACGGCCACCACGTCGCGCCCCTCGAGCACCGCGCGCGCCGCCTCCTCCTGGCCGGGCCGGAAGCGGTCCAGGCCGAAGGTGCGGTGCAGGGCCTCATCGAGCGAGCGGGCGACGACGCTGGTGGGTTGCGACATGACGGGTCCTGCCGGGGTGCTGCGGGGTGACACGATGGTTCGACGAGGTCGGAATATAGCAGCGGAGCCCGTCGAACCGAAGATCACCCGAACGCGAGCCGGCGCGTTCTTCGTCTCACCACCCCTTCCGCCGCCGCAGCTCCGTCACGTGGGCCACGTGGTGCCGGCCGTGCCAGGCGTACATCGCGAGGAGCTGGTCGAGGCTCATCTCCTTCGCGTGCTCGGGATGGTAGATGGTGCGCGCGAAGTCCCCGGGCGCCATCGCCTGGAGGGTGCGCACCCAGCGCTCGTGCAGCGCCTCGAGCAGCGCGAGGGAGACGTCGATCGAGCCCGTGCGCCCATCCGGCAGCTCGGCCCACGCGGCCTCGTCGTAGGGGCGCACGGTGGGCCGCTCCTCGGTGAGGGCGAGCTTGAAGCGGGTGTAGGCGTTCAGGTGGCTGTCGGGGACGTGGTGCACGACCTGGCGCACCGTCCAGCCGCCCTCGCGATAGGGGGTATCGAGCTGCGCGTCGTCGAGCCCCGCGACCGCCTCGCGCAGGAGCCACGGCGCCTGGGTGATGGCCTCGATCGCCGCGGCGCGCTCGGCGTCGGCGAGCGGGTGCTCGTAGGTGAAGCGGCCGATGGGATAGCGGGGGTCGGTGGCGGTCATCGCGTCTTCTCCAGGCCCGCGGGGCGGGCCGCGAGGGGTGGAAAAGCGCAGGGGGCGCCAAGCGCCCCCTGGAGTCAGCCCATGTTCGCCGCGGCGCCGGCGCCGCCGGCTTCCGCGCCGAGTCCGGCGAGCTCGCGCCAGCTCATCTCGCGCCCGTTGCGGGCGCCCTTGGGTGTCAGCTTCACCCCCTCGGGGGCGATCTGCACGGTGTAGGCGCGGCCGTCGAGCTCGATCTCGCGCTTGATGGTCTTGTCGAGTTTGGTCGCCATGGTCGCCTGCCTCCTCCTACTGGGGTTCGGGGGGCGCCTGTGCGCCCGTGGAGGAAAGGTAATA
>DASTSO010000114.1:0-100630 GCA_035760645.1 Gemmatimonadales bacterium | reverse complement strand
CGCCGGTTAAAGTGGTACATGAGCTGGGTTCAGAACGTCGTGAGACAGTTCGGTCTGTATCCGTCGTGGGCGTGGGAGTGTTGAGGGACGTCGTCTCTAGTACGAGAGGACCGAGACGAAGCGACCGCTCGTGTACGGGCTATCCTGCCAAGGGTACCGCCCGGTAGCGATGTCGCGCGGAGATAACCGCTGAAAGCATCTAAGTGGGAAACTCTTCCCAAGATGAACACTCCTGGGGCACAAGCCCCCTGAAGGGCCCAGGGAGACTACCTGGTCGATAGGGCGCAGATGTACGGAGGGCAACCTCTTCAGTCGAGCGCTACTAATCGCCCGTGAAGTTTGATCTCTTCCAAACTTCAAGTGATTCCGCATCCGAGACCTCGGTCTCGAACCATCCATCCGGTCAATTGCCAAATCTTCCAGCGCGGCCCGCGGGCCGCGCTCCGGAAAATTGGCTGACGACTAGCGCGCAGGGGCCACACCCGTTCCCATTCCGAACACGGTCGTTAAGACCTGCAGCGCCGATGGTACTGCACTCGAGAGGGTGTGGGAGAGTAGGCCGTCGCCAGCCTCATCTTCGAAGCAGCCCGGGTTCCCTTGGAATCCGGGCTGCTTCCGTTTTCGGGACCCGCCTATATTTGCGCCCATGACCCAATGCGGCCACGTCGCCCTCGCCGGCGCCCCCAACGTCGGGAAGAGCTCCCTCCTCAACGCCCTCGTCGGCGAGCACCTCGCCATCGTGAGCCCGAAGGCGCAGGCCACCCGACTGCCCGTGACGGGCATCCGCACCGATGCCGACGTGCAGTACGTCTTCCACGACCTCCCCGGGCTCCTGGACCCCGCCTACCTGATGCAGGCCCGCATGCGCCACCAGGCGCTCGAGGCGATGGACCGCGCCGACGTGGTGCTCCACCTGCATCCGGCGCCCGAAGCACCCGCCCCGCCGCTCGCGGCGCTCGCCGGGCTCGAGCGGCCACCCCGCGCGCCCGTCCTGGTCGTCTACACCAAGGGCGACCTCGTGCCGGCCGACCGGCGCGAGACGCTCGGCCGCGCGGGCATCGTCGTCAGCACGACGGCCGGGAAGGGCATCGAGGCGCTCCTCGCCCGGATCCGCGAGTTCCTGCCCGAGCGCGACTTCCAGTTCGATCCCGACGACGTCGGCACCCAGCCGCTCCGGTTCTTCGTGGTGGAGTACCTGCGCGAGGCCGCCTTCGAGCTCCTCGGCGACGAGCTCCCCTACGCCTTCACGGCCGAGGTCGAGGAGTTCCGCGAGGACAAGCGGCCGATGTACATTCGGGTGACGCTCTTCGTCGAGCGTGAGTCGCAGAAGGGGATCGTGATCGGCCACAAGGGCGCCACGATCCGCGCCATCGGCGCCCACGCGCGGGCCCGCCTCGAGGCCCTCACCGGCGAGCCCGTCTTCCTGGAGACATGGGTCAAGGTGCTGCCCCGCTGGCGGCGCAATCCGGCCGCGCTCGCCCGCTTCGGCTTTCCCCCGTCCGATTCGGAGAAGGAGACCGCATGACGCTGGCCCCCGAACTGCTCGAGATCCTGGTCTGCCCCAAGTGCAAGGGCGAGCTCGAGTACCGCACCGATCCCGAGTCGCTGGTCTGCCATCACTGCCGCCTCGTCTACGCCGTCGAGGACGACATCCCCATCATGCTCGTGGACGAGGCGAAGCCGCTCGTGTGACGGGGGCCAGCAGATGACCGGCCAGCCGTTCGACGAGAGCGCGGAGCGCATTCTGGGCGGCGCCCGCGAGGAAGCCGCCCGCCTGGGCCACGAGGCCATCGGCGCCGAGCACATCGTGCTGAGTCTGCTGCGGCGCGAGGAACCGGCCGTGCGGCTCTTTCAGGGACTCGGGCTCGAGCCCGCGGGGCTCGGCGAGCGGCTCGAGGCCGCCGGCCGGAAGAGCCGCGCGCGGACCTCGGCCGAACCGCTGCCGGGGGCCGAGGCGACCGAGGGCCTGCCGCTCACCTCCCACGCACGCCGGCTGATGGAGGTCGCCGGGCGCGAGGCGCGGGAGCGCAACACCGCGGTGCAGGCGGCCCACCTGCTGCTCGCGGTGGTCTCGGAGCCGCGGGGCACCATCGCCCGCCTCTTCAACGATGCGAGCGTCACCCCGGCGCAGGCGCGCCGCGAGGCGCTCCTCATGATCGACGGCACCGCGCCGCCGCTGGAGCCGACCGCGGCCCCGCCGGCCCGGCCGGCCGATGGGGAGCAGCAGGCCCCGGTGGCGTCTCCCGTGAGGGCCGCCGAGGCGGCCGAGGCGGCCGAGGTGGCCACCGTGGACCCCGGGAGCGCCGAGCCGCCGAAGAGTGCCGAGCCGCGGCCACCGCGCCAGGGGCGCGAGCGCCGGCAGGAAGCCCGGGCCGCCGCCGCGGGGGAGGAGCGTCCCCCCAAGCCGCCGCGCGAGCCGGCGGAGGCCAGGAGCGGCGCCAAGGCTGGAGAGCGAGGCGCCGCACGCGAGACGGCGCGCGAAACGGCGCGCGAGGCGGCGCGGGAGCGACGCCGGGAGGCGCAGGTCGCCACGGCGGGCGCGCCCGGCGAGGGCGGCCGCCGGGCCGCTCCCGAGCGGGGCCCGGGGCGCGAGCGGACCGAGCGCGGCGAGCGCGGCGAGCGCGGGGAGCCGGAGCGCCCGGCCGGTCGTGAGCCGACGGGGGCCGCGGTAGAGCCGGCGCCGCGCCGGGTGCTGCCGCACCTCGAGGCGGCGCGCTACTCGATCTGGGGACCGCTCTGGCGGCGCATTCTGCTCCTGGCGGTGCCCGTGAGCCTCGTTCTGGGCTTCACGCACCAGGCGCCGCTGCTGGTCTTCATCACGTCGGCGCTCGCCATCCTGCCGCTCGCCGGGCTCATGGGTGACGCCACCGAGCACCTGTCCCACCGCACCGGGCCCACCCTCGGCGGGCTGCTGAACGCGACCTTCGGCAACGCGGCGGAGCTGATCATCGCGATCGCGGCGCTCCGGGCCGGACAGCTCGTGCTCGTGAAGGCGTCGATCACCGGCAGCATCCTCGGCAACGTCCTGCTGATCCTCGGGCTGTCGCTCGTCGCGGCGAGCCGGCATCGGCCCGAGGTGCGCTTCAACCGCACCGCCGCGGGGATGAGCGCGGCGATGATGGCGCTCGCGGTGGTGGGGCTCGTGTTCCCGGCGCTCTTCCACGCGACGCATCCGGTCGGCGCGCAGCGCACCGAGCTCTGGATGTCGGAGGCGGTGGCGGTCGTGCTCGCCATCACCTACGTGCTGTCGCTCGTCTTCTCCCTGCGCACGCACCGGAACCTCTTCGGCAGCGAGGGGCACACCATCGAGGGGCCGGTCTGGCCGGTCGGCCGCGCGGTCGCCGTCCTCGCCCTCGCCACGGTCGCCACGGCGGTCGAGTCCGAGCTCCTCGTGAAGGCGGTCGAGCCGGTCACCCACCAGCTCGGGCTGTCGGAGATCTTCCTCGGTCTCATCGTGATCCCGATCGTGGGCAACGCCGCCGAGCACGCGGCGGCGGTGATGGTGGCGCGCAAGGGGCAGACCGACCTGGCGCTGCAGATCGCGCTGGGCTCGAGCACGCAAGTGGCGCTGCTCGTGGCGCCGCTGCTCGTGCTCGCCGGCGTCGTCCTCGGACAGCGGATGGACCTGGTCTTCCTGCCGTTCGAGGTGCTCGCGCTCACCGTGGCGACGACCGTCACGGCGATCATCACGCTCGACGGGGAGTCGCACTGGTTCGAGGGGGTACAGCTGCTGGCCGTGTACGTGCTGATCGGCATTGCCGCCTTCTTCGTGACGGCCTGACGCCGGCGGGCCGCCGGCTCGGCGGCCCGAAATTGACTTGCTCGTGGCCGGCCCGTAAGTTCGGACGCCGGTTCCGGATATCCCAATCCCCAGAGGCCCCGGGTGCGCACTCGCCCGACGATACTCTTTTACTCGCCGGAGGGCCGCCCGGTGCCGCCGTTGGTGCGGCGGTGGGCGGAGGCGAACGGGTTCCCGCTCGAGCCGCACACCGTCGCCGACGAGGTGGAGGCGATCGTGCTCCGGGGGCACCCGTCGCTGCTCTTCCTCGAGGACGACTCGGGCGAGCAGGGCCTCGCGCTCGTCCGGCGGCTGAAGAGCGACGCCTTCACGGCGATCGTGCCCGTCACCGCGCTCGCGCCGTCGCACGACGCCGCGCGGGTGCAGGCGTGGTTCGCCGCGGGGGCCGACGAGGTGCTCTCGGGCCTCTTCGCGCCGGCCGAGCAGGAGGCGCGCATCGCCGCGATGCTGCTGCGCACCGAGCGCGACGTCTCGGTGCATCCTTCGACGCGCCTGCCCGGCACCACCGAGATCGAGCGGGAGATCCGCCGTCGGCTCGACTCGGCCGAGGAGTTCGCGGTCTGCTACGCGGACCTCGACCACTTCAAGGAATTCAACGACCGCTACAGCTACTACGACGGCGACCGGGTCATCTACATCCTGTCGCGCATCCTGCACGACGTGGTGAAGGGGATGCTGGGGCCGCGCGGCTTCGTCGGGCACATCGGCGGCGACGACTTCATCTTCGTCGTGCCGGCCGCCGACATGAGTGCGGTCTGCAGCGAGATCCTCCACGTCTTCGACACGCTGATCCCGCTGCAGTACAGCGAGCAGGACCGGCGCGCGGGATACTTCTTCGGCAAGGATCGGCGCGGCCAGCTGCACCGGGTCCCGCTGATGACGCTGTCGATCGGCATCGTGACCAATCGCAACCGCCGGTTCACGCACCCGGCGCAGGTGAGCGAGCTGGCCACCGAGATGAAGAGCTACGCCAAGACGCTGCCGGGCTCGGTGTTCGTCGTCGACCGCCGCCAGGGCGGCGAGGGCGACGGGCGCGGGGGCGCGGCGGCGCGGGAACAGCGGTGAGGAGCAACCGATGAACGTCACCTGTCCGAATTGCGCCACGGTCTACCGCGTCGATCCTGCCAAGGTCCCCGCGGCGGGAGTGCGGGCGCGGTGCGCCGTCTGCAGCGCCGTCTTCGCCGTGCGCCACGAGGCGGCGGCGCCCGCCGCGACAGCCGCGCCCTCGGCGCCCGCGCCGGTCCAGACGCCGCCGGCTCCGGCAGCCTCGCCGCCGTCGCCCAGTGCCTCGGCGCCCGTTGCCACGGCGCCCGTTGCCTCGGCGCCCGTCGCGCCTGCTCCGGTCGCGCCGTCCGCCGCGGCCGCGCCCGCGATGCCGCGTCCGGCGCCGACCAACCCGTTCGCGGCCCCGGCAGCACCCGCCGCGCCCGCCGCTCCGCGGAGCGCGGCACCGGCCGGGTACCCGGGGGGCATGCACCCGCCGGCCACCCCGCCCGCGGCCACGCCGGCTCCGACCCGGCCGGCAGCGCCGGCCGCCCCGGCGGCGTTCGCAGCACCTGCCGCGAGCCCACCGGCGGCGGCGGCGCCTGCGGCGCCTACCGCCCCCATCGCGCCGGCACCGGCGCCGGCCGGCCGCCCCGCCGGGCGGCCGCTCAATCCCTTCCTGGCGCAGGATCCGGCGGCCAAGGCGCGCCGGCTCGCGCGCGCGCTGATCAGCGACATGGTGGTCTACCACCCGGGGAAGAAGCAGGAGGGGCTCCGGCAGGGGAACCTGAAGGAGATCTTCGACGAGGAGATCAAGAAGAGCTGGGAGGAGTACACCGAGCAGGTGGGGCCCGAGGTGGCCGACTCGACCACCTATTTCCGCGACGCCCTCAACGAGATCCTGGCCGACGGCCGCCCGATCTTCTGAGCCCGTCCGCCGGGCCGCGCGGCTCCCGTTCGGGGCCCCGGCCGGCTATCTTTCGGCCGTTCCGAGCCGCTCCTCCGCCCGTGGCGGACGGGCGGCTCGCTCGTTACTCGTTCGTCGTACCACCGACCTCTCACGCGGGAGTGCCGTCCATGTCCGTCCTCGCCGATCGTTTCGCGGAGCTCGAGAATCGGGTCACCGAGCTGCGAGACTTTCTTTGACTTGGACGACAAGATCGCCCGGCTGAGCGCGCTCGAGGCGCGCCAGGCCGAGCCCGGGTTCTGGGACAACATGGATCGCGCCCGCCAGCAGGTGCAGGAGATCAAGGGACTGAAGGGGTGGGTGGATCCGTACCACGAGCTCGTGCAGCGCATCACCGGCGCGCGCGAGATGCTCGAGCTGCTCGAGGCGGAGCCCGACGCGGAGATGCTCGCCGAGGTCGAGCGCGAGGAGCAGACGATCACGCAGCGGCTCGAGAGCTTCGAGCTGCAGGCGATGCTGCAGGGGCCCGACGACGCGCGTGACGCGATCCTCACGATCCATCCCGGCGCCGGGGGCACCGAGTCGCAGGACTGGGCCGAGATGCTCATGCGCATGTACGTGCGCTGGGCCGAGCGGCAGGGCTTCGCGGTGACGGTGCTCGACCTCCTGCAGGGCGAGGAGGCGGGAATCAAGTCCGCCACGATCGAGATCAAGGGTCAGTACGCCTACGGCTATCTCAAGGCGGAGAAGGGCGTGCACCGGCTCGTGCGCATCTCCCCCTACGACTCGCAGGCGCGGCGACACACCTCGTTCGCCTCCGTGTTCGTCTATCCGGACATCGACGACACGATCGAGATCGAGATCCGCGAGGAGGACATCAAGATGGACGTCTTCCGCGCCTCGGGCGCCGGCGGCCAGCACGTCAACAAGACGAGCTCGGCGGTGCGCCTCACGCACGTCCCGACGGGCACCGTGGTGAGCTGCCAGCAGGAGCGCAGCCAGACGAAGAACCGCGCCACGGCGATGAAGATGCTGCGCGCCGCGCTGTATCAGAAGAAGCTGGAGGAGCAGGAGGCGGCCAAGGCCGCGGTCGAGGCCACCAAGAGCGACAACTCCTGGGGCAACCAGATCCGCTCCTACGTCTTCCAGCCCTACACGATGGTCAACGACCACCGCACGGAAGTGAAGGTGAGCGACGTCCACCGCGTCATGGACGGCGATCTCGAGGACTTCATCCAGGCGTTCCTGAAGCGATTCGGAGGCAAGGCGGCGTGAGCACGGACCAGGAGGAGCGCACCTACGTCGAGGCGGCGCGCCGCGAGAAGCGCGCGGCGCTCGAGGCGCGCGGCGTGCGGGCCTACGCCTACCGCTTCGACCGCACCCACACGGCCCACGCCGCCGTGGCGCTCTACGACGACGCGATGGGCGACGCCGGCCCCGAGGTCGCCGTGGCGGGGCGGATCGTGGCGTGGCGCCCGAAGGGGAAGGTCGTCTTCGGCCACCTCGAGGACGCGAGCGGGCGGGTGCAGGTCTACCTGCGCCGCGACGACCTCGGCGAGGACCGGTGGGCGGTGGTCGAGCATCTCGACCTCGACGACCACGTCGGTGTGCGCGGACGCCTGATGCGCACGCGCGCCGGCGAGGTCACGGTGAAGGCCGAGGTGGTCGAGCTCCTCGCCAAGTCGCTCCGGCCGCTGCCGCGCGGCAAGGTCCAGACGCTCGAGGACGGCACGACGCGCACCTTCGGCGGGCTCGTGGATCCGGAGGTGCGCTACCGGCAACGCTACGCCGATCTCGCCGTGCATCCGGAGATCCGCGAGATCTTCCGCGTGCGCGCGCGGGTGGTCGCCTACCTCCGCCGCTTCCTCGACGAGCGCGGCTTCCTCGAGGTGGAGACGCCCATTCTCCAGCCGCTCTACGGCGGCGCGGCGGCGCGGCCGTTCGTGACACACCACAATGCGCTCGACATGCCGCTCTACCTGCGCATCGCCGACGAGCTCTACCTCAAGCGGCTCCTCGTCGGCGGGCTCGAGCGCGTCTACGAGATCGGGCACGACTTCCGGAACGAGGGGATGGACCGCACGCACAACCCCGAGTTCACGATGCTGGAGTGGTACATGGCCTACGCCGACTACCACGTGATCGCCGACATGGCGGAGGAGCTGCTCGCGGGGCTCGTGCGCGAGGTGCACGGCGGCCTCCAGCTCCCGCGCGCGGACGAGCGCGGCGAGCCGGTGGTGCTCGACTTCACGCCGCCCTTCCGGCGCGTGCGCTTCGTCGAGGGGATCCGCGCCCACGGCGGCCCCGACGTCCTCACGGCGAGCGAGGACGAGCTGCGCGCCGCGCTGCGCCGTTCGGGCGTCCCCGGCGACGAGGCCGCGACCTACGCGGGCGGGAAGCTCCTCGACGAGGTCTTCAAGGCGTTCCTCGAGCCGCACCTCGTGCAGCCCACCTTCGTGCTCGACTACCCGAAGGCGCTCTCGCCGCTCGCCAAGGCGCACCGCGACGACCCGCGCCTCACCGAGCGCTTCGAGCTCTTCGTGCTGGGCCGCGAGCTCGCCAACGCCTTCAGCGAGCTGAACGACCCCGACGATCAGCGGGCCCGCTTCGAGGACCAGGTGGCCCAGCGCGCCGCCGGCGACGAGGAGGCGCAGCAGTACGACGCCGACTACGTGCGGGCGCTCGAGTACGGGATGCCCCCGGCCGGCGGGATCGGCATCGGGGTGGACCGGCTCGTCATGCTCCTCGCCGACCAGCCGTCGATCCGCGACGTCATCCTCTTCCCGGCGATGAGGCCCGAGGCGTGAGCGCCGCCGGGCGGCGCCGGGGCGGCCTCGGCCGCTGGCTGCGCGAGTGGCGGGCGATCTTCGGCCGCCCCTCGCGCCTCGAGGTGCGGATCGCCTCGCGCTACCTGCGCAGCCGGCGCTCGACCCGGGTGGCGAGTCTCAACACCGTGATCTCCACCGGCGGCGTGGCGGTCGGCGTCATGGCGCTCATCGTCGTCCTGGGCGTGATGAACGGGCTCCGCAACGACCTGCGCGAGCGCATCCTCGTCGCCAACCCGCACCTCCGGATCCTCACCTACGGGGCGGGGCTCCGGATGGACGACTGGCGCGAGGCGCTGGAGCGCATCCGCAAGGAGCCGGGCGTCGTCGCGGCGGCCCCGGAGGTCATCACCCAGTCGCTCGTCACGACGGGGCACGACTACGCCGAGGGGGTGCAGGTGATGGGCTTCGACCCGGACACCGGCCGGGTGTCCGTCACGTCGCTGCCCAGGGCGCTCACGAAGGGCGACCTGCGCTTCCAGACCACCAAGCCCGGGGTGGACGGGGGGATCATCCTGGGTGCCCGCCTCGCCAGCCGGCTGAGCGTCATGCCGGGCGATGTGGTGAAGTTGATCTCGCCCGCGTCCACCAAGGTGAATCCGGCGCTGGGCTACGCGGTGCCGCGCTTCTGGGTGTTCGAGGTCACAGGACTCTTCGACACCGGGATGTATCAATACGACAACCAGTTCGTCGTCATGAGCCGGGAGACGGCGCAGCGGTTCGCCGGGCTGGGCGACGCGGTGAGCGCAATCGAGGTGCGGGTGGCCGATCCCTGGAAGGCGCCCGAGGTGGGGCAGCGGCTCGAGGCCAAGCTCGGCTACCCCTACCGCGCCCTCGACTGGCAGACGCAGAACGCGTCGCTGTTCAGCGCCCTCGAGCTCGAGAAGCTGGCGATGGGACTGATCATCTTCTTCATCATGGTGGTCGCGGCGTTCAACATCGTGGGGACGCTGACGATGGTGGTGCACGACAAGACGCGCGAGATCGGCATCCTGCAGGCGATGGGGCTCACCGGGCCCGCCATCGCCCGGATCTTCCTGCTCCAGGGCGCCATCATCGGGCTCGTGGGCACCACGCTCGGGCTCGTGGGCGGGCTCGCCGTCTCCTACGTGGTGGACAAGTCGGGGTGGATCCGCATCAACCCTGCCGTCTACTTCATCGACCGCCTCCCGGTGAACGTCGAGGCCTCGGACGTGGCGATCATCGTCGCCGGCAGTCTCCTCATGGCCGTGCTCGCGACCCTCTACCCCTCGCGCTCCGCCTCCCGGCTCACCCCCGTCGAGGCGATCCGCCATGAGTGAGCCGTTCGTGGACGCGTCGCCGCCGTCGCTGCCCCCCGCGCTCGAGCCCCGGGTGGGGCCCGTCCTCGCGGCCGAGGGGCTCCGCAAGGTCTACCGGGGCGGCGACGGGAGCCTGATCGAGGTGGTCGCCGGGGTGGACCTGGAGGTGGCGCGGGGGGAGTTCGTGGCGATCGTCGGCGCGAGCGGGGCGGGGAAGAGCACCCTGCTCCACCTCCTCGGTGCCCTGGACCACCCCACGGCCGGCACCGTGCGGCTCGACGGCGAGGCCTTCGACGCGCTCGAGCCCGCGGCCCTGGCCCGGGTGCGGAACCGCAAGCTGGGATTCGTGTTTCAGTTTCATCACCTGCTGCGCGAGTTCACCGCCCTCGAGAACGTCATGATGCCGCTCCTGATCGCCGGCGCAGGCGAGCGGGCGGCGCGCTCCCGGGCGACCGAGCTCCTGACGGCCGTGGGCCTCGCCGGACGGCTCACCCACCGGCCGGCCGCCCTCTCGGGGGGCGAGCAGCAGCGGGTGGCCGTCGCCCGCGCCCTCGCCGCCGATCCCCTCGTGGTCCTGGCCGACGAGCCCAGCGGGAACCTCGACCACCACCACGCCGAGCGCCTGCACGACCTCTTCGCCTCGCTGGCGCGGGAGTTCGAGACGGCGCTCGTCGTGGTGACCCACAACCGGCTCCTGGCCGCCCGGGCCGACCGCGTGCTCACGATGGAGGGCGGCCGCCTGCGGGCGGCGACGGAGCTGGAGGTCATGCCCTGATGGATTGCGACCAGTGCCACGAGCGTGAGGCGGTCATCCACCTCACCCAGATCGTCAACGAGCAGGTGACGACCCTGCACCTCTGCGAGCGCTGCGCCGCCGAGAAGGGGGTCGAGAGCGCCAGCCCGATCACGAAGACCCCCCTCGGCAGCTTCCTCGCCGCCATGGGCAAGGAGGTGGGCGCGGCGGGGGCCGGCGTGCGGGGCCTCGCCGTGGCCGACCGCGAGCACTGCCCCCACTGCGGAGGCACCCTGCAGGACTTCCGCGAGACCGGGCGCCTGGGGTGCGCCGAGTGCTACGCGCACTTCGAGGGGCCGCTCCGGGAGCTGCTGCGACGCCTCCACGGCTCCACGCATCACGTCGGGGAGCGCTACACCGCGCCGGGCGAGACGCCGGCCGACCCCGGCCTCGAGCAGGCCGCGCTCCGGGAGCAGCTCCGGCTCGCCGTCGAGACCGAGAACTTCGAGCTCGCCGCCGAGCTGCGCGACCGGCTGCGGGTCTTCGAGGGCTGAGGGGGAGGGCCGCGCGGGATGATCGACCTGTCGCTGGTGGCCGACGGCGGAATGGGCTGGCTCGACGCGAGCGGCCCGGCGAGCCACCTCGTCCTCTCGACCCGGGTGCGGCTCGCCCGCAACCTCGCTGGGCACGTCTTCCAGAGCCGGAACGCCGAGAGCGAGCGCGAGACGATCCTGCGCCTCGTCGAGGGCGCCGCGCGCGAGGGGGTGCTGCTGCGCCGGGCCGTGAGCTACCGGCTCGACCGGCTCGACCGGGTCGAGCGGCAGCTGCTGCACGAGCGGCACCTGGTGAGCAAGGAGCTCGCCGGCCTGGAGGGGGAGGAGAAGGTCCGCTCGGGCGCCACGGTGCTGCTCGCCGGCGAGCTCGGCGTCATGCTGAACGAGGAGGACCACCTCCGCCTTCAGGGACTGCGCTCGGGCTTCGCGCTCACCCAGGCCTACGCCGACGTGGACCGGCTGGATGCCGAACTGGGACAGCGGCTTCCTTTCGCATTCCACCCGGAATTTGGGTATCTTACTTCCTGTCCGACCAACGTCGGAACCGGCCTCCGCGCGTCGGTGTTGATTCATCTGCCGGGGCTCGTTCTGACGAAGGAGATCTCCAAGGTGCTCCAGGGGTTGGCCCAGGTGGGGCTGACCTTCCGCGGGCTCTACGGGGAGGGGAGCGAGGTCGTCGGCAACTTCTTCCAGTTGTCGAACCAGACGACGCTCGGCAAATCGGAGCACGAACTGCTCGATCACCTCGGCAAGATGGTCCGCCAGGTGATGGACTACGAGGAGCAGGCCCGTCAGGTGCTCCTCCGCGACGCGCCGGCCATCATCGAGGACAAGGTGTGGCGAGCCTACGGGCTCCTGCGCTACGCGCGGTCGCTCTCGTTCGAAGAGGCCATGAACCTGCTCAGCGGGGTACGCCTCGGCGTCGGGGTCGGACTGATCCCCGACGTCGCGATGTACACGCTCAACAAGCTGCTGGTCCACGCCCAGCCGGCCCACCTCGCGGTGGCCGAAGGCGTGGCGCTGACCGACCCCGACCTGTCCGTGCGGCGTGCGCGCTTCGTGCGGCGGGTGCTCGAGGACGAGGTGGGTCGGCGCGGCTGAGCCCCACGGCTCCGCGGCGCCGGCCCTCACCCCAGGTAGGTAACGACGATGAACGGCTACAACTTCACTGACCGTGTCCGCAAAGTCCTGCAGATGGCCCGCGAGGAAGCGGCCCGGCTGCACCACGAGTACGTGGGGACCGAGCACATTCTGCTGGGCCTCATCCGCGAGGGTGAGGGCGTGGCGGCGGCGGTTCTGACCAACCTCAACGTGGATCTCGAAGAGATTCAGCAGAAGATCGAGGAGACGGTGAAGAAGGGGAAGGCGGCCGCGGCCGCCGGCCCGGACCTGCCGTACACGTCCCGCGCCAAGAAGGTCCTCGAGCTCGCCATGACCGAGGCGCGCGAGCTGAACCACTCCTACGTCGGCACCGAGCACCTGCTGCTGGGCCTGCTGCGCGAGGAGAAGGGGATCGCCGCCCAGGTGCTGACCGACGCGGGCGTGAGCCTCGAGCAGAGCCGCGCCGAGACGCTGCGGCTCCTGGGCAGCGACATGCCGCAGGCCTCGGCCGGCGGCGGCGCCACCGGCGGCTCGACCCCGAGCTCGGCGCCCAAGGCCGAGAAGAAGAGCAAGACGCCGGCGCTCGACCACTTCTGCCGCGACCTCACGCAGCTCGCCGCCGAGGGGCAGCTCGATCCGACGATCGGCCGCGCCAAGGAGATCGAGCGCGTCATGGAGATCCTGGCGCGCCGCAAGAAGAACAACCCGGTGCTCATCGGCGAGCCGGGCGTGGGCAAGACCGCGATCGTCGAGGGGCTCGCGCTCCTCATCGCCAACGGCCTCTGCCCCGACGTGCTGCGCGACCACCGCGTCCTGTCGCTCGACATGGCGGCCGTGATCGCGGGCACGAAGTACCGCGGCCAGTTCGAGGAGCGGCTCAAGGCGGTCATGAACGAGATCGCGCAGAACAAGAACATCATCCTGTTCATCGACGAGCTGCACACGCTCGTCGGCGCGGGCGCGGCCGAGGGCGCGATCGACGCCAGCAACATGCTGAAGCCCGCGCTCGCGCGCGGTGAGCTGCAGTGCGTCGGCGCTTCCACGCTCAACGAGTACCGCAAGTACATCGAGAAGGACGGCGCGCTCGAGCGGCGCTTCCAGACCGTGATGGTCGAGCCGCCCAGCATCGAGGAGACGGTCGAAATCCTCAAGGGCCTGCGCAAGAAGTACGAGGACCACCACCGGGTGCAGATCCCCGACGAGACGCTCAAGGCCGCGGCCGAGCTGAGCGAGCGGTACATCACTGACCGCTTCCTGCCGGACAAGGCGATCGACGTCATCGACGAGGCGGGTGCCCGCGCGCGCCTGGCGAGCCAGGTGCCGCCGGCCGAGGTGTCGGAGCTGAAGAACGAGCTCGAGAAGGTGAACGTGCTCAAGGAGGAGGCGGTCCGCGACCAGAACTTCGAGCGCGCCGCGAGCCTCCGCGACCAGGAGCGCGAGCTCCAGAACCAGATCCGGCTCAAGCAGGAAGAGTGGGAGAAGGACCGGCAGACCCGCCGGCCGACGATCGACGAGGAGGCGATCGCCTTCATCGTCTCGCGCTGGACGGGCATCCCGGTCACGCGCCTCCAGGAGGCCGAGGCGAGCCGCCTGCTCCGCATGGAAGACGAGCTCCACACGAGCGTCGTCGGCCAGGACGAGGCGATCAAGGCGATCAGCCGCGCCATCCGCCGCAGCCGCGCCGGGCTCAAGGACCCGAACCGGCCGATCGGCTCGTTCATCTTCTCCGGCCCCACGGGCGTCGGCAAGACCGAGCTGGCCCGCGCGCTCGCGAAGTTCCTCTTCGCCGACGCCTCGGCGCTCATCCGCGTCGACATGTCGGAGTACATGGAGAAGTTCTCGGTGAGCCGCCTCATCGGCGCGCCCCCGGGCTACGTCGGCTACGAGGACTCGGGCACGCTCACCAAGGCCGTGCGGCGCAAGCCGTACAGCGTGGTGCTGCTCGACGAGATCGAGAAGGCGCACCCCGACGTCTTCAACATCCTGCTCCAGGTGCTCGACGAGGGCCACCTGACCGACAACTACGGCCGGATGATCGACTTCAAGAACACGGTCGTCATCATGACGTCGAACGTCGGCGCGCGGGACATCATGTCGGGCAAGTCGCTTGGCTTCCACAACCAGGACGTCAAGTCGAACTTCGACAAGATGCAGGAGCGGATCAAGGACGAGATGAACAAGGTGTTCAATCCCGAGTTCCTGAACCGCCTGGACGACATCATCGTCTTCCACCCGCTCTCGAAGCAGGACATCTCGCAGATCGTCGGGATCCTGCTCAAGGAAGTGCAGCGGCGCATCGGCGACGAGGTCAAGCTCACGCCCGGCGCGGTGGACTTCCTCGTCGAGAAGGGCTACGACGAGAACTTCGGGGCCCGGCCGCTGAAGCGCTCGATCCAGCGCTACATCGAGGACCCGCTCAGCGAGAAGATCCTCCTCGGCGAGTTCGGCCGGGGAGACGAGATCGAGGTCGACGTCTCCGAGGACAAGGAGCGCCTGGTATTCCGTGCGCTCCAGCACTCGCAGGCCTGACACGGACCGGGCGTCGGTGGCCGCAGGGCCACCGACGCCCTTTCTCATGCCCGTCCACCGGATGCTCATCCGTCACACGCGTTTCGTAGCACTTCTCACCGCCCTCGCCGCCCTCGCCGTGGGCGCCGCCGCGCCGACGCCGCTCCATGCGCAGCAGGGCGAGCCGACGCCGACGATCGACAGTCTCATCGTCGAGGGGAATCAGCGCGTGAGCGCACCGCAGATTCTCCAGGCCTCGGGCCTCGCCCCGCACCGGCCGGTCAACTACCGCGACGTGCAGCGCGCCGTCACGGCGCTCTTCCGCAGCGGACAGTTCGACGACATCCTCGTCGAGCAGCGCACGCTGCCCGACGGGCGCCTCGCGCTCGTCTTCCAGGTGAAGGAGCGGCCGCTGCTGCTGCGCTGGGCCGTGCGCGGCACCCAGCGCCTCAGCGAGGGCGACGTGAAGGAGCGGGTCAAGCTGGTCGAAGGGCGGCCGATCGACCGCAACCTCGTCCAGCGGGCCATCGCCGGCATCGACTCGCTCTACAAGCGACAGGGCTACTACACCGCCCAGGTCTCGGCCCACGAGGTGCCGGACGGGGCCGGCGGCGTCCGGGTCGTCTTCGACGTCGAGGAGGGGAGCCGGGTCGCCATCAGCCAGCTGCTCTTCGAGGGGAACCACAGCTTCCCGGCCGGCGAGCTCGCCAAGGCGATGACGACCCGGCCCGAGGGCTTCTGGTGGTTCCAGAAGGGCGACTACGACCAGCAGAAGGTCGACGCCGACACGCGCGAGCGGCTGCCGAGCTGGTACGCCGACCACGGCCGGCTCGACTTCCAGGTCCTCGGCGACACGCTCGTGCCCGACACCAGCACGGGCAAGGCGACGCTCAAGCTCACCGTGGACGAGGGCCCGGTCTATCACGTGGGCCGCTTCGAGATCGAGGGCAACCAGCGCTTCTCGACCGAGCAGCTCATGGGCTACTACCCGTTCCCGCGGCCCGGCACGCCGGCGGCCGATTCGGGCACGGTGGTCTTCGACCGCGGCGCGTGGGACGGGGCGATCGACCGGCTCTCGAACCTGTACTACAACAACGGCTACATCTACGCCCAGATCATTCCGACCGTCGAGCGCCGCACCGGGCCCGGCGGCGCGCAGCTCGTGGATCTCCGCTGGACGGTCCACGAGGGGCAGGTGGCCACGGTCAACAAGATCAACATCGTCGGCAACGACGTCACGCACGAGCGCGTCATCCGCGAGGCGATCGTGCTGCTGCCGGGCGAGGTGTTCAATCGCGAGCTCCTCGTGCGCTCCTACCAGAACGTCTCGAACCTCGGCTTCTTCAAGCAGCCGATGCCGCCGCCGGACGTGGGGCCGTCGGAGAACGGCGTGGACGTGGATCTGACCTTCCGCGTCGAGGAGAAGCGCACCGGCACGATCAACTTCGGTGCCTCGCTCGGGCAGGGCACCGGCGTCGGCGGCTTTCTGGGGCTCGAGGAGCCGAATCTGTTCGGGCGCGGCAAGCGCGGCCGGCTGCAGTGGCAGTTCGGCAAGAACATCCGGGACTTCACGCTCTCCTACACCGATCCGGCGATCCGCGAGAGCCGCATCTCGGCGACCGTCTCGCTCTTCGATTCGCGCGTCCGGTACACGATCGCCGACCTCGGCCGGCTGCAGCGCACCGGCGGGAATCTCCAGGTGGGCTTCCCCTTCCTGGGCTCGCGCTACACGCGCGTCTTCGGCTCCTACGGGCTCCAGAAGAACAGCTATTCCGAGGGCTCGGCCGACCTGCAGTCGGTCTTCCAGTGCTCCAACTGCACCCGGTCCACCGTGGGGCTCAGCCTGCTGCGCGACACCCGCGTGGGGCTGCCGTTCCCGGTGGCCGGCATGTCCACGAACATCAGCGGCGAGCTCAACGGCGGCGTCCTGGGCGGCACCGCCAACTACCAGAAGCTCGATCTCGAGAGCCGCTGGTACGCGCCGCTTGGCACGCTGGGCGGGTCGGGGCAGTTCGGCGGCGGGGTCCAGTTCGTCCTCGGCCTGACGGCCAAGAGCGGGTTCATCTTCGGCGATACGGGGCCGTTCTTCACCGAGCTCTTCACCCTGGGCGGCGTCCAGTACGGGATCCCGCTCCGCGGGTACGACGAGTTCTCGATCACCCCGGACGGGTACGATCCCCTGGCCGGCGGGAGCAACGCCCGGGCGAGCTCGTTTGGCAAGGCTTTTGCGGCATTCACCGTGGAAGCGGGTGCCCGGCTGAACCAGTCGGTCTATCTCAGCACCTTCTTCGACGCGGGCAACGTCTATCGCAGCCCCCGGCAGTACGATCCGACCCGGCTGTTCCGCGGCGCCGGCATCGGCGCGGCGCTCATCTCGCCGCTCGGACCGATCGGGCTGGACCTGGGCTACGGGTTCGACAAGGTGGACCGGACCGGCAAGCCGGCGCCCGGATGGCAGGTGCACTTCAAGCTCGGCAACTTCTTCTAACTCACGATGGACAGAGGACAGGGAGTGGACATGACGCGTTCCTTCGGTGGGGCCCTCGCCGGCCTGCTGGCGCTCACGATCGCTGCGGCGAGCCCGCTCAGCGCGCAGGGGGCCAAGCCGGGTGCCGCCCGGCCCGCCGCGGCCGCCGCGGTGAAGCTCGGCTACGTCGACACGCGGCTCGTGCTGCACGAGCTGCCCGAGGCGGCCCGGGCCGATTCCACCTGGCGCAAGGAGGCGGAGGGTGCGCGCGCCGAGCTGAACAAGCTGCAGGCCTCCTTCGACTCGGCCCAGACCGCCTACGATCAGGCCGCCGTCGGCCTGAGCCCGAGCCAGCGCGACGCCCGGCGCAAGGAGCTCGACGACCTGCGCACGCGGTCGGAGCAGCGGGCCCAGCAGCTCCAGCAGCAGATCGCCCAGCGGCAGAACGAGCTGCTCGACCCCGTCCAGCAGCGCGTGATGACGGCCATCGAGGCGGTGCGCCGCGAGGGTGGCTTCGCGATGATCTTCGACGTCGCCTCGCCCAGCAGCTCGATCGTGGCGGCGGACAAGGGGCTCGACATCACCGACAAGGTGATCGCCCGGCTCAAGACCGCGGCGAAGTAGGCGCCGGCGGGCGCCGCGTAGCGGCAGCCACGGGCGGCCGGGGACCCCTGTCTCCGGCCGCCCGTTCGCATGTGGAACCGGCTATCTTGCACCCCCGCGGGCCCTCGGGCCCGGACTCCACTCACATCAGGGGGCAGGCGTGATCGACATCGGCCGGATCCTGCAGGTACTGCCGCACCGCTACCCGATCCTGCTCGTGGACCGCATCCTCGAGGTCGGCGAGAACCGGGTGGTGGGGCTCAAGAACGTCACGATCAACGAGCCCTTCTTCCAGGGCCACTTCCCGGGGCATCCGATCATGCCCGGCGTGCTGATCGTGGAGGCGATGGCGCAGACCGGCGGCGTCCTGCTGCTCGACCGTATCGAGCGGCCCGAGGAGAAGGTGGTCTACTTCATGTCCCTCGACAACGTGAAGTTCCGCAAGCCGGTCGTCCCCGGAGACCAGCTGCGCATGGAGGTCGATGTCCTCCAGGCGCGCGGCCGCACGGTACGCCTGAAGGGGAATGCCCTGGTCGACGGCCAGCTCGTCGCCGAGGCCGAAATGATGGCAATGGTCGTGGACCGCTGACCGGGGTTAAATTTCCGGGCTCACGGCCACAGGAGCACGGATGAAGCGCAGGCGTGGCGACCGGCACCGGGTGATGCGCTGGCTCTGGACGAGCCGGCGGTTCGACGCACGGCTCACGCGGCTCTCGCTCCTGCCCGCCGCCATGCTCTGGCGGGCCAGCACGGCGGCACGCACCCTCGCCTACCGGCGGGGCTGGCTGCCGACGCGGGACCTGCCGCTGCCGGCGGTGGCGGTCGGCAATCTCACGGTGGGCGGCTCGGGCAAGGCCTCGCTCGCCACCTGGGTGGCGCGCTACTACGTGGCGCAGGGGCTCGTGCCCGGGATCCTCGTCCCGGCGCACGGGGAGCAGGCGCGGGTCCACGGCCACGGCGCGCCCGGCGCGCTCGTGATCGCCGACGACGACCTCGCGCGGGGCGCCGAGCGGGCCCGGGCCGCCGGCGCGCAGGTGCTCGTGCTCGACGACGCTTTCCAGCGCCTCGACGTGCGCCGCGACTACAACATCGCGGTCGTGAGCGCGGAGACGAGCCGAGCGGTCGAGTGGCCGCTTCCCGCGGGCCCCTGGCGCGAGGGGTGGGACGCGCTCGCCCGGGCGGACGCGCTGGTGGTCACCCGGAAGCGGGCCACGGGGGCGGCGGCGCTCGAGCTCGCCGAGCGGCTGCGGCCGCTGGTGCAGGGCCCGGTGGCGGTGGTGAGCCTCGGACTGCGCGAACTGGAGGGCCTGGTGAGCGGCCGGCGGGTGCCCGCGGGCACGCTCGCCGGCAAGCGGGTCGTCGCCGCTTCGGCGCTCGCCGATCCGGACGCCTTCGTGGCGCAGGTGAAGGCGACCGGGGCGGCCGTGCAGGTGGCCGCGGCCTGGAAGGACCCGCGCGACTTCGCCCCGGAGGACGTGGCCTGGCTCGCGCGCGCGACGCGCAAGTCCGATCACGTGGTCATCACCGAGAAGGATGCGGTCAAGCTGCGGGACCGGTGGCCCAACAACACGCCGGAGCCGTACGTGGCCGTGCTGGAGCTGGACTGGGAGACGGGCGGGGAGGCGATCGTGGCGGGGCTCGACGCCGTCGTGACGCCCGTCGAGCGTTTCTAACTTCTATCGCAGGCTGGAGTGGAGCGGACCTTATGACCAGTACCACTGCCCGTTCGAAGCAGGACGCGATCCGCCCGGACAAGGACACCTTCCTGTCGGAGGAGAACCCGTTCGAGGCGATGATGTCGCGGCTCGACTACGCGGCGCAGAAGCTCAACCTCGATCCGGGCCTCTACAAGGTGCTGCGGCACCCGGAGAAGCAGATCATCGTCAGCGTGCCGATCCAGCGCGACAACGGCGAGATCGAGGTCTACACCGGCTACCGGGTGCTCTACAATACGAGCCGCGGGCCGGCGAAGGGCGGCATCCGCTTCGACATGCAGGTCACCCTGGACGAGGTGAAGGCGCTCGCGGCGTGGATGACCTGGAAGTGCGCGGTCGTCAACCTCCCGTTCGGCGGCGCCAAGGGCGGCGTCATCTGCGACCCGTCGACGATGAGCATGGCCGAGCTGGAGCGGCTCACCCGGCGCTACACCGCCGCGATCATCGAGATCCTCGGGCCCGACAGCGACGTGCCCGCGCCCGACGTGAACACCAACGAGCGGGTCATGGCGTGGATCATGGACACCTACTCCATGCACAAGCGCCACACCGTGACCGCCGTCGTCACCGGCAAGCCGGTCTCGATGGGCGGCTCGCTCGGCCGCCGCGAGGCGACCGGCCGCGGCTGCATGATCGTCACGCGCGAGGCCCTCAAGCAGCTCGGCATGCCCATGAAGGGCGCGCGCATCGCCGTGCAGGGCTTCGGCAACGTCGGCTCGACGGCCGCGCGGCTCCTGGCGGAGCAGGGCGCCACGATCATCGCCGTGAGCGACAAGACGGGCGGCGTCTACGATCCGAAGGGGCTCGACCTCGCCGACGTGTTCGCCTGGGTCAAGGAGCACAAGTTCCTCGAGGGCTACGGGAAGGCGCAGGCGATCACCAACGAGGAGCTCCTCACCCTCGAGTGCGACGTGCTGGTGCCGGCGGCGCTCGAGAACGTGATCACGAGCAAGAACGCCCGCGACATCAAGGCGAAGATCATCTGCGAGGGCGCCAACGGCCCCACCAGCGCCGACGCCGACAAGATCCTCGAGGACAAGGGCATCTACGTGATCCCCGACATCCTCGCCAACGCCGGCGGCGTGACGGTGAGCTACTTCGAGTGGGTGCAGGACCGCGGCGGCTACTTCTGGGACGAGGACACCGTGAACCAGCGCCTCGAGCGCATCATGGTCGAGTCGTTCGGTGAGGTGACCGCGATGGCCAAGAAGCACGACGTCAGCAACCGCATCGGCGCCTACATGCTCGCCGTCGACCGGGTCGCTGCGGTGCACCGGCTCCGCGGGCTCTATGCCTGATGGAGATCGCGCTCCTCGCGGTCGGGCGGCTCCGGCCGTACTATCGCGAGGCGTGTGACGAGTACCTGCGCCGCCTCCGTCGCTACGCGCGCGTCACCGAGCGCGAGGTGAAGGAGGCGGCGCACGCGCCGACCCCGGTCCAGCAGCAGGAGGAGGAAGCGGCGCGCCTGCTCGCGGGCGCGCCGGCCGGCGCGGCGCTCGTCGCCCTCGATCTGGGCGGCGCGCCGTGGTCGAGCGAGGAGCTCGCGCGGCAGGTGGAGCGCTGGCAGCTCGCCGCCCGTCCCGTGGCGCTCCTCGTCGGCGGCTCCACCGGGCTCGCGCCCGGGCTGCGGCAGCAGGCGGCGCAGCGCTGGAGTCTCGGGCCGCTCACGCTCCCGCACGAGCTCGCGCGGGTCGTGGTCTGCGAGCAGCTCTATCGCGCGTTCACCATTCTCCGGGGCGAACCGTACCACAAGGGAGGGCGCACGTGAGGGGACCCGAGCGGGAGCACGCGCGGGAAGCCGTGCGGGGAGCCGGCCCGCGGTGACCGAGTGGTTCGAGGAGTGGTTCGGCGACGAGTACCTGGAGCTCTACCCCCACCGTGACGAGGCCGAGGCCGCCGAGGCGATCGCCCTGATCGGCCGGGCGACGGGGATGCGTCCGGGCTGGCGCGTGCTCGACGTGGCCTGCGGCCCCGGGCGGCACGCGCGGGCCTTCGAGGCCGCGGGCGCCCGACCCGTCGGGCTCGACCTCTCGATGGCCCTGCTGCGCCACGCGCAGCGCACCACCCGCGCGCCGCTCGTGCGCGCCGACATGCGGACGATCCCGATCCGTCCGCGCTCGATGGATCTCACGGTCAATCTCTTCACGAGCTTCGGCTACTTCGCCGACGACCGCGCGCACGCCCGCGCCCTGGGGGAAATGGTCGCCACCGTGCGGCCGGGCGGGTGGTTCGCCATCGATTTCCTGAACGCCGACACCGTGCGCCGCACGCTCGTGCCCGCCGAGAAGCAGGCGCTCAACGGCCGCCCGGTCGAGGTGCGCCGGCGCATCTCGCCCGACGGCTGCTTCGTCGAGAAGTCCATCACCACGGCGGACGGGCGCCGCTTCGTCGAGCGGGTGCGGCTCTTCACCCCGGACGAGATCGAGCGCCTGCTCGTCACGCACGGCGTCGTGGTGCGCGCGCGCTTCGGCGACTACGCCGGCCGCGCGCTCGAGCCCGGCGCGCCGCGCACGATCCTCGTGGGCCAGCCGGAGGCGCCGTGAGTCTCCGCATCGAGGTGACGCCGCTCGGCGCGGCGGTGCCGACGCCGTCGCCGCGCGAGGGCGGGCTCGCGCCCGCCCTCCTCGAGGCGCTCGTGCGTGCGCCCGGGACCGAGGCCGCCCTCGCGCGGCTCGCCGAGCCCGGGACGCTCGTCGTCACGACGGGGCAGCAGCCGGGCCTCTTCACCGGCCCGCTCTACACGATCCACAAGGCGCTCTCTGCGGCGGCCCTGGCGCGGGTGCTCGAGCGGCGGTGGGAGCGGCCGGTGGTGCCGATCTTCTGGTCCGCCGGCGACGACCACGATTATGCCGAGGCGAGCGCCGCGGCCTGGCTCGCGCCGGACGGCGCGCTCCGCCATGCCGAACTCCCGCCGCGCGACCCCGCGGCACCCCAGCTCCCGATGTACCGCGAGCCGCTCGGCACCGCGGTGGAGGAGCCCCTCGCCCGGCTGCTCGCCGACCTGCCGCCGTCGGAGTTCCGCGACGGCACCGCGGAATGGCTCCGGCGGCACTACCGCCCCGAAGCGAGCATCGCGGGCGCCTACACCGGCGCGCTGGCGGAGCTGCTCGCGCCGCTGGGCATCGTCGTCCTCGACAGCACCCACCGCGCGGTGAAGGCAGCGGCGGCGCCGCATCTGCTCGCGGCCCTGCGGCGGGCGCGCGAGCTCGACGCGCGGCTCGCCGCGCAGGCCGACGTCCTCCGCGCCGAGGGCGCCGGCGACGCCGGCATCGCGTTCGGCGACGGGGCCACGCTCGTCATGCTCGAGGCGGCGCAGGGCCGGGACCGGCTCGTCGCGGAGGGCGGTCGCGAGGAGGCCTCTCGCTTCGTCGCGCGGCGGAGCGGAGAGGCGTTCACGCTCGCCGAGCTCGAGCGACTCGCCGCCGAGGCGCCCGAGCGGCTCTCGGCCAACGTCCTCCTCCGCCCGGTGGTGGAGAGCGCGATCCTGCCCACCGTGGCCTACGTCGCCGGGCCGGGCGAGCTTCGCTACCTGCGGCTCACGCCGCCGATTTACGAAGCGCTCGGGGTGGCGCGGCAGACGCCGGTGCCGCGCTGGTCGGGCGTCGTCGTGGAGCCGCGCGTGGCGCGCGTGCTCGAGAAGTTCGGGCTCGGGCTCGACGCGCTGCTCGATCCGGCGAGCGACGTCGAGCGCGAGCTCGTCCGCTCGCAGCTACCCGAGGCGGCGCTCGAGGCGCTCGAGGCGCTGCGGGTGGCGCTCGACCGCGGCTACGCCGTGCTCGGGGAGGCTGCCGTGGGCATCGACCCGACGCTCGCGCGCCCGATCGAGTCCTTCCGCACCCAGGCGCTCCAGGGTACGCGGGACGCGGAGCGGAAGCTGGTGCAGCACCTCAAGCGGCGGCAGGAGACCGAGCTCCAGCAGCTCGCGCGGGCGCGCACGGCGGTGCGGCCCGACGGGAAGCCGCAGGAGCGCGTGCTCACGATCGCGCCGTGGCTCGCGCGCTATGGGCCCGGGCTCCTGGACGAGCTCGCGCAGGCCGTGCACGGCTGGTACGCGGGCGCTCTTGAAGGCGCCCCGACCCCCGCATAGACTCGGGCCATGTCCATCGTCGCCCTGGTGCTGCTCGTCGCGCTCATGATCCCGATCATGGGGATCCTGCTCGACTCGCCGATCGGCCGCGCGCTCGCGCGACGGGTGGAAGGCCGGTCCGGCGAGGCCACGCCGTCGCTCCTGGAGCTCGCGAAGAAGGTGGAGCTCCTCGAGGCGGAGGTGGACGATCTCACCCGCAGCGTCCAGGCGCTGCAGGACGAGAACGCCTTCCTCCAGCGCCTCCTCGAGGAGGGACCGCCGCGTTCCACTCTCCCACCCCCGACCGGCACCTGACCACCACCGCCGCCCCCGAGCGCCGGCCGGCCCGCGCCGGGCGGCCCGCCGCCATGGTGGCGGCCGGGATCCTCCTGAGCCGCCTCGTCGGGCTCGTCCGCCAGGCCGTCTTCAACCGCTACTTCGGCCTCTCGGACGCCGCCGATGCGTTCACGAGCGCGTTCCGCATCCCGAACCTGCTGCAGAACCTCTTCGGCGAGGGCGCGCTCTCGGCGTCGTTCATCCCGGTCTACGCCGGCCTCATGGCACGGGGCGAGCGGGAGGAGGCCAATCGCGTCGCCGGCGCGGTCGCGGCGCTCCTCGCGCTCGGCGTCACGCTGCTCGTGCTCGTCGGCGTCGTGGCGACGCCCGCGCTCATCGATCTCATCACCCCGGGCTTCATGGGCGCGAAGCGCGAGCTCACGATCACGCTCGTGCGGATCCTCTTTCCCGGTGCGGGCCTCTTCGTGCTCTCCGCGTGGTGCCTCGGGATCCTGAACAGCCACCGGCAGTTCCTGCTCTCCTACGCCGCGCCGGTCTTCTGGAACCTCGTGATGATCGCGGCGCTCCTGCTCGGGCGGCACCTGCCGCTGCCGCGGCTCGCGATCTGGACCGCCTGGGCCTCGGTGCTCGGCGCGGCGGTGCAGTTCCTGGTGCAGGTCCCGCCGGTGCTGCGGCTCACCGGCGGGCTTCGCCTCGTGCTCGACACCGCGTCGGCGCACGTGCGGACGATCGGCGCCAACTTCGTCCCGGCCTTCGTCGGCCGGGGCGCCGCGCAGCTGAGCGCCTACGTGGACATGTGGCTCGCCTCCTTTCTGCCCACCGGCGCCGTCGCCGGCCTCACGGCGGCGCAGAACGTCTACATGCTGCCGGTGAGTCTCTTCGGCATGTCCATCTCCGCGGCCGAGCTGCCGGCGATGTCGGAGGCGGCGGGAGACGAGGCGCAGGTGGCGGGCTATCTCCGCGCGCGGCTCGACGCGGGGCTCCGGCAGATCGCCTTCTTCGTCGTTCCCTCGGCCCTCGCCTTCCTCGCCCTGGGCCAGATGATCGCGCAGGTGCTCTACCAGGGACGCCGCTTCACGGCCGACGACAGCCGCTACGTCTGGGGCATTCTCGCCGGCAGCGCGGTGGGGCTCCTCGCCTCGACGATGGCGCGGCTCTACTCGTCCACCTGGTACGCGCTCAAGGACACGCGCACGCCGCTCCGCTTCGCGCTCCTGCGCGTGGGGCTCACGATGGTGCTGGGCTGGTTCGCCGCGCTCTACCTGCCCGACCTCGTCGGCGCGCCGCGCCGGTGGGGCGCGGCGGGGCTCACCGCCTCCGCCGGCGTCGCGGGGTGGGTGGAGTTCGTCCTGCTGCGCCGCGCCCTCAACCGGCGGATCGGGCGCACCGGCGTGCCGCTCGCCGTGGTGGCCCGCCTCTGGGGCGCGGCCGCCGTGGGGGCGCTGGCGGCCTGGGCCGTGCTCGCCTGGGCGCCGCTGGGCCACCGCATCGTGCAGGGACTCGCGGTCCTGGGAACGTACGGGCTCGTCTACCTGTTCTGTACTTTTGCCCTGGGGGTGCCCCAGGCCCGCACGCTGCTGGCGCGCGTCGGCCTGGGTCGGCGGGCGGCCGGGGGCGGCGGGGGCGCGCGATGACGCGGTCCGCGGGAACGGATGACGAGCGCAGCGACCCGGCGCGCGCGGCGGGCACGGCGAGTGTAACGAGCATGGCGAGCGAGGCACTGCAACGGAAGGTGGACAGTCTCCCGGACTCGCCGGGCGCGTACCTGTGGAAGGACGCGACCGGCGAGGTGATCTACGTCGGGAAGGCGAAGCGCCTGCGCGCCCGGGTGCGGAGCTACCTCGACCCGAGCACCGTGCACTCGCCGAAGAACGTGCTCCTGGTGCGGCAGATCGCCGATCTGGAGACGATCGTGGTGGGGACCGAGACCGAGGCGCTGATCCTCGAGAACAACCTCATCAAGGAGTACCGGCCCCGCTTCAACGTCCGCCTCAAGGACGACAAGAGCTACCCCTCGATCGCCATCACCGTGGGCGAGCCGTTCCCGCGGCTCCTCGTCACGCGGCGCCGCGACATCCCGGGCGCGCGCTACTTCGGGCCCTACGTCGACGTCGGCCAGCTCCGGAAGACGCTCGCCGTCATCCGCCGCCTTTACACGATGCGGAGCTGCCACGACGACCTCCCGACGGCCCTGCGCGAGCGGCCCTGTCTCGACTACCACATCGGCCGCTGCAAGGCGCCGTGCGTCGGCTGGCAGACGGTCGCGGACTACCGGCAGATGGTGAACGACGTGCTCGCCTTCCTCGAGGGCCGCACGCAGGACGTGCGGGCGCGGGTGCGCGAGGCGATGGTCGCCGCGGCGGCGCGCCAGGACTTCGAGCGCGCCGCCGAGATGCGCGACGCGCTCAAGTGGCTCGAGCGGCTCGAGGAGAACTCGGCCGTCGAGATCATCGGCTCGGGCGACGCCGACGTGATCGGCTACGCCCGCGACGGCGACGACGCCTGCGCGGTGCTCCTCCGCGTGCGCGACGGCCGCATCGTGGGCCGCGATCACCGCTTCCTCGAGGGGCTCGACGACGAGGGCGACGACGCCGTGCTCGAGGCCTTCCTCGTGCGCTACTACGTGCCGGCCGAGGCCCGCGTGAAGCGCGTCGTGCTGCCGTTCCCGCCGGCGGAGCTCGAGATGCTGCAGGAGCTCCTGCCGCAGAGCGACTGGCACGTGCCGCAGCGCGGCACCGCGCACCGCTGGCTCGAGCTCGCCGACCAGAACGCACGCCACCTGCTCGAGAGCCTGCGGCTCGAGTCGTTCGAGACCGAGGAGCGGGCGGAGGACCCGGTCTACGCGCTCGGGCGCGACCTCGGGCTCAGCGCGGTCCCGCGCAGCCTCATCTGCGTGGACATCTCGCACAACCAGGGGCGCGACACCGTCGGCTCGCTCGTCTGGTTCGAGGCGGGCCGGCCGAAGAAGAGCGAGTACCGGAAGTTCAAGATCCAGGGCCCCGGCCAGCAGGACGACTTCGCGGCCATCCACGAGGTCATCACCCGCTACTTCACCCGCCGGCGCGAGGACGGCGCGCCGTTCCCCGATCTCGTCGTGATCGACGGCGGCAAGGGGCAGCTCGGCGCGGCGCTCGACGCCGCGCAGGCGCTCGGCGTCGACGTGCCGCTCATCAGCCTCGCGAAGAGGGAGGAGGAGGTCTTCCTCCCGGGCCGCGCGGAGAGCCTCCGGCTCTCGCGGCGGAGCCCGTCGCTGCGACTGCTGCAGCGCGCGCGCGACGAGGCGCACCGCTTCGGGCTCGCTTACAGCCGCAAGCGCCGCAGCCAGCGGACCATCACCTCCGAGCTCCTCAACGTGCCCGGCATCGGCCCGGCGAAGCGCCGGCAGCTGCTCGAGGCGTTCGGCAGTCTCGCCGGCGTGAAGAGCGCCTCGGTGCAGGAGCTCGCCGCGCTGCCCGGCTTTTCGGCGACGCTCGCCGAGCGGATTCTCACCCACCTGAAGGACCACCCGTGACCACCTCGACTCCCAGGGCGGCCCTCGACTGGTCGCTCCACTGCGCCGCCTGCGGCAACACGCGCGGGCCCGAGGGCCTGCCCACGGTCTGCGACCGCTGCGGGCAGCCCTGGCTCGTGCGCTACGGCGAGCGCTCGCTCAGCATCATCGACCGCGCCGAGCTCCGGCGGCGGCAGGGGATGTGGCGCTTCCGCCCCTTCCTCCCGCTCGCCGCGGGCGAGGAGCCCGTCACCCTCGGCGAGGGCGACACGCCGCTCCTCCCGCTCGGCCGCACCGGCGAGCGATTCGGCTTCACCGATCTCCTCATCAAGGACGAGGGGGCGAATCCGACCGGCTCGTTCAAGTCGCGCGGGCTCTCGGCCGCGGTGACGCGCGCCGTCGCGGCCGGGGCGACGAGCTTCACGCTGCCCACCGCCGGCAACGCCGGGGTCGCCGCGTCGGCCTACGCGGCGCGCGCCGGCGTGCCGGTGCGGGTCTTCGCCCCCGCGACGACCCCGCCCACGATCCTCTCCCAGATCCGCGCCTTCGGGGGCGACCTCGTGCTGCTGGAGGGACACATCGGCGACTGCGGCAAGGCGGCGCGCGCCTGGGCGGCGGAGAGCGGAGCGGTGGACCTCTCGACGCTGCGCGAGCCGTACCGCATCGAGGGGAAGAAGACGCTCGGGCTCGAGCTCGCCATGCAGCTCAACTGGCGCCTGCCGGACGCGATCATCTACCCGACGGGCGGCGGCACCGGGCTCATCGGCATGTGGAAGGCCTTCCGCGAGCTGCTCGAGGCCGGCTGGGTGACGGGCGACCTGCCGCGGATGTTCACCGTGCAGTCGACGGGCTGCGCACCCGTGGTGCGCGCCTTCGCGGAGGGTGCGGAGCGCGCCGAGCCGTGGGCGGAGCCGTGGACGGTGGCGAGCGGGCTGCGCGTCCCGGGGCCGCTCGGGGACCGGCTCATGCTGAGCGCGCTGCGCGAGAGCAACGGCGGCGCCGTGGCGGTGGACGATGCCGTGCTGACCGAGATGGCCGACACGGTCACGCGGCTCGAGGGGATCGACCTCTCGCCCGAGGGGGGCGCGACGGTGGCCGCCGCGATCGCGCTCCGGGACCAGGGTGTGCTCGCGCCCGAGGCCCGGATCGTCCTTTTCAACACCGGCGCCGGCTGGCTTTACCGCAACCCCGGGGATTGGCCGGAACGCTGAGTGCGGGCATATTCCAAGTCTATGCCCGACGCACGCTTCGCCATCATCGATCCCGCGGCCGGCGCCAGCGGTGACATGCTTCTCGGCGCCCTCGTGGCGGCCGGGGCGCCCCGCGAGTGGCTCACCGGCCTGCCCGGGCGTCTCGGCGTCCCCGAGGTCACGGTCGCGATCGAGGAGGTGGACCGCTGCGGCCTCCGCGCCACCAAGGTGCACGTGCGGCTGCCGGGCGGTGCCGAGGAGCTGCCGGCCGATCTTCCGGGCCCCGCGCACGGCCACGCGCACGCGCATGGGCACGCGCACGACCATGATCATGATCACCACCAGCATCACGACCACGATCATGATCACTCGCATGCCCACGAGCAGCAGCACGGGCACGAGCATGCGCACGGGCACGGCCACCATCACGGGCCGCACCGGCACATCGGCGAGCTGATCGCGCTGGTCGAGCGGGCGCCGGTCTCGGCGTGGGTGCGCGAGCGCGCGGTGCGCGCCTTCCGCCTGCTGGGCGAGGCCGAGGGCCGGGTGCATGGGCTCCCGGCCGACGAGGTGCCCCTGCACGAGGTGGGGGCGCTCGATGCGCTCGTGGACATCGTCGGCGCGATCGAGGGCTTCGAGCAGCTCGGCGTGACGCGGATCTACGCGCGGCCGCTCGCCGTCGGGGAGGGTTGGGTCCGGGCCGCCCACGGCGTCATGGCGGTGCCGACGCCCGCTACGGCACTCCTGCTCGAGGGCCTCGACGTCGGCCCGAACGGCCCGGTGACCGGGGAGGCCACGACGCCGACCGGTGCCGTGCTCCTGCGGGTGCTGAGCGAGGGGCCGCCACCGGCGCGCTGGCGCGCCGTCGGGAGCGGGTGGGGCGCCGGCGGACGCGACCCACATCACTATGCCAACGCCCTCCGGATCACCCTGGCCGAAGGGGCGGTGGAGGCGGGCGAGGTCGTGATCCTGGCCACCGACCTCGACGATCTGAGCCCGGAATATCTGGAGCCGCTCCGTGAGGCGCTCTTCGAGGCCGGGGCGCTCGACGTACAGATCTGGACCACCCAGGCCAAGAAGGGCCGGGTGGGCTTCCGCCTCGAGGCGACCTGTGCGCCTCCGGCGGCGGATGCGGTGGGCGACGCCCTGTTCCGCCATAGCACGACCGCGGGGCTGCGTCGCTGGACCGCCGAGCGTGTCACCCTGGGGAGACACCAGGTGTCCGTGGACGGCGGCGGCGGGACACCCGTGCGGGTGAAGATCCTGGAGGGACCGGGCGGCCCGCGGGCCAAGCCGGAGTACGACGACGTCATGGCCGCGGCGCGGGCGCAGGGGCGTCCCGCGCACGAGGTGGCAAGGGACTTGCAAGAGAGGGTCCTCCGCGAGCTCGCGGGCGGGACCGACGCCATCGGGCCGCAGAGCGCGAACACGCAGTCCTGAGGAGCGACGATGATCAAGATCGGTGTGGGGGCGGCGCTGGTGCTGGCGACCGCCGGGACGGCCTGGGCTCAGGAGCCCGCGGCCCAGGGCCAGCCGACGCTGGCGCAGCAGGTGGCCCAGCAGACGGCCAACGCCTCGGGCGGGAAGCTCCGGGCGCCCGAGTGCTCGGCGGACAACGGCCTGCACTTCAAGGTCAAGAGCGGCAAGACCTATCTGAACACCGCCTTCGGCGTGGACGAGGCCCGGCGGCAGCACATTCTCGAAAACGCGCAGCGCGTCATCACCGAGGCCATCACGCAGAACGGCCAGGACAAGAGCGCGGGCGCCTGGTACTATCTCGGCTGGGCCGATCTCGCCCTGGGTGACGTGGCGGGGGCGGACTCGTCGCTGACGCGCGCCGAGGCGCTCGCGCCCGACTGCAAGGCCGACATCGCCAAGCTGCGCATGCTTCCCTACGCGCCGCTGTTCAACCAGGGCATCAACTTCAGCAAGGCCGGCCAGACCGACTCGGCGATGGCCTACTTCCGCCGGGCGGCGAGCGTCAATCCGTCGGCGCCCGAGGCGCCGTACTCGCTCGCCGGGATCTACCTGAAGCAGCAGCAGCCCGACTCTGCGATCGTCTACTTCCAGAAGGCGATCGCGGCGGCCACGACGCCCGACCGCGCCAACATGCGCAACGAGGCGCGCTACAACCTGGCCGTCACGCTCGTGCAGCAGAAGCGCGACAAGGAGGCGGTGCCGGTGCTCCAGGCCTACCTCCAGGAGAAGCCGAACGACGTCGACGCCCGCAAGGCGCTCGCCGTCGCCTTCCGCGGCGCCGGCATGGCCGACAGCGCCAAGGCGATCGAGGCGCAGCTGCTCAATGCCTCGACCGGCGCCTCGGCGGGCGGGGCCGGCGGCGGCGCGCTGGGCTCGGGCGACGTCTTCGCCATCGGCGTCCAGCGCTACCAGGAGAAGAACTACGCCGAGGCGGCGAAGGCCTTCAGCACCGTCGTCCAGCAGGAGCCGTTCAACCGCGACGCGCTCTACAACCTGGCGAACGCGTACTACGCGATGAAGGACGCGCCCAATCTGACCAAGACCGCGGAGCGCCTCGTGGCCATCGATCCGATGAACGAGGACGTGCTCAAGCTGCAGGCCGCGGGCTATCAGATGGCGAAGAACCAGACGCTGCAGATGAAGGTCGCCGAGCGCCTCTTTTCGCTGCCGACCAGCATCAAGGTCGAGAGCTTTCAGCCGACGGCGAGCGGCGCGACGCTGACGGCCACGGCGACCGGGCGCAAGGCGCAGACGCTGAGCGGTGCGGCGGTGAAGCCGGAGGCCGGGGAGGTCGAGTTCGAGTTCCTCGACAAGACCGGCAACGTCGTGAACACGCAGAAGGTGGAGGTGCCCGCGCTCACGCCGGGCCAGAGCCAGCCGCTCACCGTCACGGCACAGGGCGCCGGGATCGTCGCCTGGCGCTACCACGAGGCGGGGGCGAAGAAGGCGGGCGCCGCGGCGCCGAAGAAGAAGTGACCTGACGCACCGAACGCAAACGCGCCCTCCCGGGCGCGTTTGTCGTTGCCGGGCGGGGGCCGTAGATTTCTCTCAGGCGCTGCATCCTCGACGGCCACCACGCGGAGGAGGCCTCATGGCGAACGTGATGCCGGACGCGACCGCGATCGCGACGGAACCCGGTACGGGGCAGGGGCTCACCACCACCAAGGCCCCGTTCATCGAGCAGGCCCAGCACGACGGGCGGCTCTACATCCACCAGCCCTACGAGCTCTATTCCGAGGACAACCACGAGGCGTGGCGGCGGCTCTACGCGCGCATGGTGCCGCGCTGGGAGCAGTACGCGAACGACCGCTTCAAGCAGGGGATCGCCAATCTCTGCCTCGATCCGGAGCGGGTGCCGCGGCTCGAGGACGTCAACCGATTTCTGAGCCCGCTCACCGGCTTCAAGGCCAAGGCGGTGAGCGGGTACATCCCGGCGTTCCTCTTCTTCGACTGCCTGCGCAACCGCGAGTTCCCCACGACGATCACGGTGCGGGACGCCGCGACGCTCGATTACCTCCCCGAGCCCGACATCTTCCACGACATCGCCGGCCACGTGCCGATGCACACCGACCGCGCCTTCGCCGACACGCTGGTGCGCTTCGGCGACTGCGCGCACACGGCGGTGGAGGTCGTCGCCGGCATCCAGGACCCGCAGGAGCGCGTGCGGCGGGCGGCGAGCATCATCCGCGCGATGGCGCGCTTCTTCTGGTTCACGATCGAGTTCGGGCTGATGAAGGGACCGAAGCCCGGCGAGCTCAAGGCGTACGGGAGCGGGCTCCTGAGCTCCTACGGCGAGCTCGCGCACTGCATCGAGTCGCCCGAGGTGCAGCGGTATCCGATCCAGCTCGAATGGGTCATCAACCAGTACTTCGAGATCGACCACTACCAGCCGCTGCTGTTCGTGGTGGACTCGTTCGACCACCTCTTCGAGCTGGTCGGCACCCTCGAGCAGTGGATGAAGCAAGGCAAGCTCGACAACGTCGTCGGCGGCGAGCCCGAGGTGGGCGAGGCCGACCTCCGCAGCTTCCTTCAGGCCGGCGCCTGAGCGCCCACCGGGCGCGGCGGACCGCTTGACTTCTGCCCGGCGCCCGGGGAGATTATCGGGCGTCCCGCGGGCGTAATTCAGTGGTAGAATGCCAGCTTCCCAAGCTGGACGTCGCCGGTTCGAATCCGGTCGCCCGCTCTGCGCAGAAAACGGCCCCGCATCTCATCGAGATGCGGGGCCGTTCGTTTTGACCGCCCCCGCGCCCTCCGCCCCGAGGCCCAACGCGTGGCGGCTCAGCTCCCGACGGTCGGGGGCGCCGGGGCGCCGTCCGTGTTCGCCGCTTCGCCGGGGGCCTCTGCCGTGCCCTCCGCCGCGTGACTTGCCGTCGTCGCCGCTTCGGCCGCGCGGGCCCGCGCCTCGGCCACGAGCTCGCGGAAGAGCGGCTCCATCCGCCGGGCCTGCTCGAGTCCGGACTCGAGGCGGCGGTCGAAGGCCGGCTGGTGCGAGCGGATGCAGCGAGCCCACCAGTCGTTCGACCACTTGAGCGCCGCGTCGATCGACTCACCGCGGGAGAGCCGGCCGATCATGGTGGCGGTCGCCTGGACGGCGTCCTGGGCCGCCGTGACGGCCTTGGCGGCGGCGAGGGTGGACCCGCTCTGGCCCACGGGAACGAGGGCGGCCGCGAGGGTAGGCGCCGAAAGCAGGGCGTAGCACGCCACGGCCACCGGATGCCCCGGATAGACCGGCGTGCCGTATTCCTGGAAGAGGTCGAGCGCGGTGCGCGGGAGCGGCGCGGCCTCGGCCGGGGTCGGCGCGGCGGCCGCGCTGGGCAGGGCCTCGGGGGATTCGTCGGACGCGTCCGCGGGTGCGGCGGGGGACGCGCCGGCCGGCGCTTCGGAGTCGGGCATGGACGGCGGATGAGCGTGAACGCGGGCCCACGCGGCGCTGGGGCCGCGCGGAACTGGAGGCAGCAAGATAGCCGGTCGATCAGCCGCGCACGAGTTCCAGGCCGAGGTGCTGTGGCGAAGTGAACCAGGGTGAGACCGGCGTCCGCTGCAGCCGGAAGCGGTCGGCGTCGGGGCGGATGTCGCCGCCGTAGGCCGACAGGCAGCACGCGAAGCCCGCGCGCCGGACCAGCTCGCGATTGTCCTCGCTGATCTGGTGGCGCCGGCCGTAGGGGTAGCTGAAGAACGGCGTGAGCACCCCGGTCTCGCGCTCGAGCCGCTCGCGCGAGCCGACGATCTCCCGCTCCGCGTCGGCGCCGGCGACGACCCCGAGATCCACGTGGTGCATCGTATGGGCGCCGAGCTCGAACCCGCGGGCGTGGAGGTCACGCACGTCGTCCCAGTCCATCCATGCCGGCGCCACGGGGAGCCGGGCATCCCACCATGGCACCGTCCGGCTTCCGATGAATGCCGACGCGATGAAGAAGCAGGCCGGCAGCCCGCGCCGCTCGAGCTCGGCCGCCGCGGCGTCGCGGTTGTCGCGGTAACCGTCGTCGAAGGTGATGACGAGATGGCCCGAGAGGTCCTCGCCCGCCTCGTGTTTGCGCAGCAGCTCGCCCAGGCCGATCACCGTGAAGTGGCGGGCCACGAAGTCGCAGTAGCCGGAGAACTCCCGGCGAGAGCAGGTGATGGGATCGCCCGGGAAGCGATCGTCCACTCGGTGGAAGAGGAGGATGTAGGCCCGGTCGCGCAGGAGGCGCCGATGCAGTCCGCTCTGAAAGACCAGGCGGCCGCAGGCGGATCGCAGCTCGCGCTTGAGCGCCGAGGTCGTCATGTCGTCGTCTCCCGGATGAGGCGGTGTCCGGTGCGGCGGGCCGCGCGCCGCCGCCGGACGCGGCGCCGCAGCTCGCGCACGGCGCGGTAGTCGGGGCTGCGATAGGTGCGGGCGCCTTCGAGCGGCTGCGGACGCTCCCGGGCGGTCCCGGTGGCGAGCTGCCCGACGACCTGCGCGAGGAGGCGGACGCCGTTGGGGCGCAGCACCGCGCGGCGATAGTGGTCGAGATAGGTGAGCGGATCCCCCGGCGGCGCGGGGTCGAGCGGGAACTGCTCCTGAGCGAGGATGTGGCCCGCATCGAGCGCCGCGGTGACGCGGTGGATGGTGATCCCCACGGACTCCTCGCCGTTGTAGAGCTCCCAGAACGCCGGGGCGGCGCCGCGGTACTCGGGGACCTTGCCGCTGTGGAGATTGATCATGCCCTGGGCGGGGATGCCGAAGACGCTCTCGCGCAGGATGTAGGTGCCGGCCACGACCCCGAGATCGGGGGCGAGGGCTCGGAGCGCCGCGAGCGCGTCGGGGTCGTGGAAGTCGGCGAAGCGGAGGTGCTCGACCCCGGCGGGCAGCGCCGGCCACGGGACGGGCGCCGCAGCGCCGTTCGGGCGCCGGAAGGGAGCGAGCAGGCGCCCCGCGACCGCTGCGGCCACCCCTGGCAGGCCGGCCGCCCGGTGCACCGCCCGCAGGCGAGCGGGAAGGGTCTGCGGCGTCCGTTTGGCCCGGTATGGCGCGGTCGCGAGCGTGACCCGCTCGACCCCGGGCACCTCGATCAGGGCCGTGGCCACCTCCGCGCCGAGGCGGCCGCAGCTGAGCACGACGACGTTCACGAGGCGGTGACCACTGGGTGGGTCCGAAGGCGCACGGTCCGGTGACTCCTGCCCCGGCTGGGCACGAGGCGGCCAGGGGGCGGTGGACGGACGGTCTGGCGAGCGTGACGGGGTGGTACCTGCGACGCATCTTACAGCGTGCTGTCGTCGCGGACGAGGGCGCGCGTCACAGGGCGCGCGGTCTCGCCGGGCCGCTCGGGCAGGAGCCAGCGCATGCGGAACGTCCACTTGCTCGTCCGCCTCCTCCGCTACCTCGATGCCGTCCCCACCTGGCGCGTCCTGGTCTATTGCGTGGGGCTCGCCGTCGCCGTGGGGGCGATCCAGTGGGTCAGCCCGCCCGAGCTCTCGCTGCACGTCTTCTACCTCGGCCCGGTCACGATGGCGGCCTGGCACGTGGGACGCTGGGCCGGGATCTCCCTCTCGGCGCTATGCGCCGGCCTCTGGGTCGCGGCCCGGAGCGCCCAGGCCGCCCTGCTGCCGATCGGCTCGGGGCTGCTGCTGTGGGACCTGGGCGTCCTCTTCCTCTCGTTCGTGATCGTCGCGAGCATCGTCTCCACCCTCCGCTATCTCCTCGACGTCGAGCGGCACCGGGCCGATCGCGACCCCCTCACCGGGCTCCTCAATGCCGCCTCCTTCGGAGAGGCGGTCGAGCACGAGCGCCGGCACCTGACCCTGACCCCCACGTGGGTCACGCTCGCCTACGTGGACATCGACGACTTCAAGGAGGTCAACGACCGGTTCGGCCACGCCGCCGGCGACGAGCTCCTGCGCCGGGTGGCCGGCGTGCTCCGGCACGCCGTCCGGGACAGCGACGTGGTTGCCCGGCTGGGGGGGGACGAGTTCGGCGTTCTCCTGCCGGGAGCGGCAACCGAGGCGGCCGGGACGGTGCTGGCCAAGGTGCACGCCGCGCTCGAGGCGGCGCTGGCGGGGGAGGCGCTGCCGGTCGGGGTGAGCATCGGTGCCGTCACCTTCGGCGAGCCTCTCCAGAGTGCGCAGGCGATGGTGCACCTCGCCGACCAGCTGATGTACGAGGTGAAGCGGAGCGGGAAAGGCCGCCTGGTGCATCGCTCGAGCCCGCCGAGCGGGAGGGTGGAACCGGTCGGGGCGCTCCGGCGTTGGTGAGCGGGTTCGGCTCCGGTGACACGGAGCTTGAGGTGGACCCGTCGAAGTGGCGGGTCTGCTTGAATTTACTGGCGGGAGACGCCATCTTTCGCCCTTTGCGGGTTCCTCAGCCGGACGCGGGTGCGTACCGGCTCGCCTTTTGGCGGCAGGCGGCGGCAACGGCAGGCGGTGCGGGTCATGATCAAGGTTACGGCAGTGCATCCGGGCACGATCGCCGAGGAGCTGGGGCTCCAGCCCGGCACGGAGCTCATCTCCGTGAACGGGCGCGAGCTCGACGACTTCCTCGACTGGGAGTTCCTGACGGCCGAGGAGGAGATGGTCCTGCTCGTCCGCCAGCCGGACGGCCAGGAGATCGAGTTCGAGATCGAGCGCCCGCTGGGCGAGCCGATGGGGGTGGACCTCGAGCCGCCGCGGGTGCGCCGCTGCGCCAACCGCTGTGACTTCTGCTTCGTGGACGGCCTCCCCGAGGGGCTCCGCGATTCGCTCTACATCCGCGACGACGACTACCGGCTCTCCTTCCGCTACGGCCATTTCGTCACGCTGACGAACCTGAAGCCGTGGGACGTGGACCGGATCATCGAGTACCGGCTCTCGCCCCTCTACGTCTCGGTGCACGCGACCGACCCCGTGACCCGGCGCTACGTCCTCCGGAACCCGACGGCGCCCGACATCCTGCCGCTCATGCGGCACCTGGCCGATCACGGGATCGTCTTCCACACCCAGGTCGTCATGTCGCCCGGGGTGAATGACGGCGCGGTGCTCGAGCAGACGCTCGCCGATCTGTACGCCTTCGGCGAGGCGGTGGGGGGCTGCTCGGTGGTGCCCGTGGGGCTCACCGAGTTCAGCAAGCACCACATGGTGCGCGAGCCCACCCGCGAGGAGTGCCGTGCCGCGGTGGCGATCCTGGACCGCTGGGCCGAGCGGGCGATGCGGGAGCGGGGGATCCACTGGGCCTTCGGCGCCGACGAGCTCTACGTGCGCGCCGGGCTCCCGCTCCCGCCGGCCGGGATCTACGACACCTTCGACCAGGTGGAGAACGGCGTGGGCGCCGTGCGCTTCCTGCAGCAGCAGGTGGAGGACGCGGCGGCGGAGCTCGCCGGGGCCGGGCTCGCCGGTCGGCGCATCGGCGTCGTCACAGGCACCGCGATGGGCGGCCTGATGCCGATGGTGCTCGAGCCGCTCGCGCGGCTCACCGGGGCGCAGTACGAGCTCATCGTGGTCGAGAACTCGCTCTTCGGGACGAGCGTCACGACCGCGGGGCTCCTGCCGGGCGTCGCGATCCAGCAGGCGCTCCGGGAACGGCGCGACCTCGACCTCGTCCTCATCCCGGGCGAGGCGATCAACGACGACGGGCTCTTCATGGACAGCATGCGCTTCTCGCTGCTCGAGGCGTCGGTGCCGGTGGAGGTGCGGCCCTCGAAGAACTTCCTGGACGCACTCGAGGCGCCGGCCGCGGCGTGAGGACTCGATGAGCAAGCCGACCATCGCCATCGTGGGCCGCCCCAACGTGGGCAAGTCCACCCTCTTCAACCGCATCGTGGGCGGCCGCCGCGCGATCGTCTCCGAGCAGGCCGGGACCACGCGCGACCGCCACTTCGGCGAGGCCGAGTGGCAGGGCCGCCACTTCTGGGTCATCGACACCGGCGGCCTCGTCCCCGAGTCGCAGGACTCGATGGACCGCGCCATCCGCCAGCAGGTGGAGTTCGCGCTCGACGAGGCGGACGTGGTGCTCTTCGTGGTGGACGGGAGAGAGGGCCCGAATCCCGTCGACTACGCCATCGCGCAGCGGCTCCGGCGCAGCAACCGTCCCGTGGTGCTCGCGGTGAACAAGCTCGACAACCTCGAGCGCGCGGTCGAGCAGCACTACTTCCACGACCTGGGCTTCGGCGAGCCGCACGGCGTCTCGGCCGGCGTCGGCAAGGGCAGCGGCGACCTGCTGGACGTCGTCGTCGAGCGCTTCCCGCCGAAGGCGGCCGACGAGGACGAGGAGACGATCGAGGTCGCCGTCGTCGGCCGGCCGAACGCGGGCAAGTCCTCGCTCGTCAACAAGCTCCTGGGCGAGGAGCGGCACGTCGTCTCCCCGGTGGCGGGGACGACGCGCGACGCGATCGACTCGCACCTGCGCCACGACGGCCGGCACCTCACGTTCATCGACACCGCCGGCCTGCGCCGGCGCGCGAAGATCGACGAGGACCTCGAGTTCTACTCCTCGCTCCGCACCCAGCGCGCGATCGAGCGCGCCGACGTCTGCGTGCTCGTCGTGGACGCGGCGCTCGGCCTGCACAACCAGGACCTGCGCATCGCCACCGAGGCGTGGGAGCAGGGGTGCGGGCTCCTCATCGTCGTGAACAAGTGGGACCTCATCGAGGAGAAGGACGCGAACACCGCGCGGCGCGGCCAGGAGCAGCTCATCGAGAAGGCGCCCTTCCTGCGCTACGTCCCGTTCCTCTACGGCTCCGCGCTCACCGGGCAGCGCGTGCGGAAGGTGCTCGATCTCATCCTCGAGGTGGCGGCGGAGCGCGAGAAGCGCATCCCGACGTCGGAGGTGAACCGCGTGCTCGAGGAGCTGCTGCAGAGGAACGCGCCGCCCCAGGCGCCGGGCGAGGAGGTCAAGCTGCTCTACGCGTCGCAGATCGGCACGGCGCCGCCGGAGATCGCGATCGTCTCCAACCGGCCGCAGGAGGTGCCCGAGGGCTACCAGCGGTATCTGATCAACGGCTTCCGCGACGCGTGGTCGTTCCTGGGCGTGCCGCTGCGGCTCAAGTTCACCTCCCGCGGCGCCCGCGGTCACGAGAAGGCGCGCGGCGACCGGAGGATCGTCCGGTGAGCCCGGCGCCCGCGGGCTCGGCCGGGGCGATGGCGCTGGCGCTCGCCGCCTCCTACCTCCTGGGCGCGATCCCGACGAGCTACCTCGTCGGCAAGACCTTCCGCGGGATCGATCTCCGCGAGCACGGCAGCAGGAACCTGGGCGCCACGAATCTCTACCGCACCATGGGATGGAAGTTCGCCGTCCCGGTGGGGCTCTTCGACGCGGCCAAGGGCGCGGTGCCCGTGCTGGTTTTCGGCCCCCTCGCCTCGCCGGCGAAGCTCTTCGCCCTCGTCTGCGGGCTCGTGGCCGTCCTGGGGCACGTGTTCTCGGTGTTCGTGCGCTTCAAGGGCGGGAAGGGGGTGGCGACGGCCGCCGGGGTGATCCTGGGGCTCAGCCCGCTCGCCGTCGGGCTCTGCCTCGTGGTCTGGGCGGCGCTCGTCTTCTCCACGGGCTACGTGAGCGTGGGCAGCATCGCGGCGGCGGCGGTGCTGCCGGCCGCCGTGTGGCTGGTCGATCCCGACAGCCGGCGCTTCGTGCCGATCTTCGCCGTCCTCGCCGCACTCATCATCTGGTTCCATCGCGCCAACATCGCGCGCCTGGTGAAGGGGACCGAGAACCGGTTCGGCCGCCGCGCATGACGACCACCGTCGCGGTGCTCGGGGCGGGCAGCTGGGGGACCACGCTCGCCGACCTCCTCGCGCGGAAGGGCCACACGGTCCGGCTCTGGGCCTACGAGCCGGAGGTGGTGGCGGCGGTCAATCGCGAGCACGTGAATCCGGTGTTCCTGCCGGGCTGCGCGCTCGCGCCCGGGCTGCGGGCGTTCGCCGAGGCGGAGGAGGCGGTGCGCGGCGCGCCCGTGATCCTCTCGGTGGCGCCGAGCCACGCGGTGCGCGCCGTGGTGTCGCGCGTGCGCCAGGCCGTGGCGCCCGGCACGCTGGTCGTGAGTGCGACGAAGGGGATCGAGACCGACACGCTCCGCTTCATGGACGACGTCGTGCGCGAGGTGCTGCCGGAGGCGCGCTTCGCCGTGCTCTCGGGGCCGAGCTTCGCGCAGGAGGTCTACGAGCGGCAGCCGACCGCCGTCGTCGCCGCGAGCCGCGACCCGGAGGCGGCGGCCGAGACGCAGCGGATCTTCGCGACCTCCCGCTTCCGCGTGTACACCGGCGGCGACGTCTGCGGCGTGGAGCTGGCGGGTGCGCTCAAGAACGTGATCGCGATCGCGGCGGGCATCCTCGACGGGATCGGCCTCGGCAACAACCCGCGTGCGGCGCTGCTCACGCGCGGGCTCGCCGAGATCACGCGTCTCGGGCTCGCGCTCGGCGCCGACCCGCTCACCTTCGCGGGCCTCGCGGGGATGGGCGACCTCGTCCTCACGGCCGCCGGCCAGCTGAGCCGCAATCGCTCCCTCGGCGTGGCGCTCGGGCAGGGGGTGCCGCTCGCCGAGTACCAGGCGGCGCACCGCTCGGTGGCCGAGGGGGTCAACAGCGCGCGCGCGGGCGCGGCGCTCGCGGCGCGCGAGGGGGTGGAGATGCCGATCACCGAGGAGGTCTGCGCCGTGCTCTTCGGCGGCCGGGAGCCGCGCGACGCGGTGGCCGCGCTGATGGAACGCGAACCCAAGTCGGAGCAGTGGCGATGACCATGACCCGACCCGTGCAGGAGTTCTTCTCGATCGGCGAGGTGTGCGCGCTGACGGACCTCAAGCCGCACGTGCTGCGCTACTGGGAGAGCCAGTTCCGCTTCCTCAACCCGGCGAAGAACCGCTCGGGCAACCGCGTCTACAAGGCCCGCGAGGTCGAGCTCATCATGCTCGTCAAGCACCTCCTCTACACCGAGAAGTACACGATCGAGGGGGCGCGGCAGCGGATCGACCAGTACCGCCGCACCGGCGAGCTCAAGGGCACGGCCCGGCGCGCCTTCGAGCACGAGATGATCACCGAGCTTCGCCAGGGCCTCGAGGACACCCTCGAGGTGCTCGACGGCCGGCTCCCGCCCGAGCGCACCAAGTCGGAGCCGGGCGGCGCCTGATGCACATTCTCGTCAGCAACGACGACGGCGTCCTCGCCCCCGGCCTCGCGCTGCTCGCCGACGCCTGCCGCGAGGTGGGCGAGGTGAGCGTCGTGGCGCCCGATCGCGAGCAGAGCGGCACCTCGCACTCGCTCACGCTGCACCATCCGCTCCGCCCGGTGCGCCGGCCCGACGGCGCCTGGCAGGTGGACGGCACCCCGACCGACTGCGTGGCGCTCGCCGTCCAGGCGCTCCTGCCCGAGCGGCCCGACTTCGTCTTCAGCGGCGTGAACCACGGCCCCAACATGGGCGAGGACGTGCTCTATTCGGGCACCGTCTCCGCCGCGATGGAGGCGGTGACGCTCGGCGTCCCGGGCGTCGCCCTCTCCTACGCGGGGCACCATCCCGAGACGATGGCGACCTACCGCGAGACGCTCGTGCGCCTCGTCCGCCGGATCACGAGCGTCCCCGACTTCCCGCGGGAGACGCTGCTCAACATCAACCTCCCGCCCTGTCCCGCGGACGAGGTGAAGGGGATCCGCGTCACCCGGCTCGGCAGCCGGTACTTCTCGGAGTCGCTCACGCGGATGAAGGATCCGTGGGGGCGCGAGATCTACTGGATCGGCGGCGGAACGATCACCTGGACCGGCGGCGAGGACTCCGACCACGCGGTGGTGGCCGAGGGGTGCATTTCGATCACCCCGCTGCACCTCGATCTCACCAACTACTCGCTGATGGAGACGGTGCGCGCATGGGCGCTGGAGCGGTAGGGCCGGCCGGCGCGACCGGACCGGGCAGCGCCGGCGGGCCGCCGGACGGGTTCGGCGGCTATCGGGCGCAACTGGTGCGCACGCTGCAGGAGAAGGGGATCCGCGACCTCGCCGTGCTGCGCGCCGTGAGCGTGGTGCCGCGGCACCTCTTCGTGCCCGCGAGCGTGCGCCACCGCGCCTACGAGGACTCGGCCCTCCCCATCGGCGGCGGACAGACGATCTCGCAGCCCTCGGTGCAGGCGCTCTACCTCGACCTCATCGGTCTCACGGGGCGCGAGCGCGTCCTCGAGATCGGCACCGGCTCGGGCTACCAGACCGCGCTCCTCTCGCTCCTCGCCGAGGCGGTGTTCAGCGTCGAGCGGCTCGCGCCCCTGGCGCAGCAGGCCCGCGCGGCGCTCGCCGAGGGCGGCTTCCGGAACGTCACCGTCCTCGTCGGCGACGGCACGCTGGGCTGGCGGCCGTTCGCACCCTACGACGCGATCCTCGTCTCGGCGGGCGGGCCCGAGATCCCCCCGCCGCTCGTCGAGCAGCTCGCCCCGGGCGGCCGCATGATCATCCCCGTCGGCGACAAGCGACAGCAGACCCTCGTCATGGTCCGGCGCGAGCCGGACGGCATCCACACCACCCCGATCACCGACGCCCGGTTCGTCCCGCTCGTGGGCGAGTTCGGGCATCGCGGATCCTGAGCCCACGAGCGCATGGACCTCCTCCGCCAGTTCGTCGACGTCTTCCTGCACCTCGACAAGCACCTGGGCCAGATCATCGCGCAGTATGGCGCCTGGACCTACGCGATCCTGATCGCGATCGTCTTCGCCGAGACGGGGCTCGTCGTGACGCCGTTCCTGCCGGGCGACTCGCTGCTCTTCGCCGCGGGCAGCTTCGCCGCTCTGGGCGCCCTCGACGTGCATGCCGTCTTCCTGTTTCTGACGATCGCGGCCGTGGTCGGCGACGGGGTGAACTACTGGGTCGGCTCCCGTATCGGCGCCCGGGCGTTCGCGATGAACAACCGCCTCCTCAAGCGGGAATACCTCGAGCGTACCAGCCGGTTCTACGAAAAGCACGGCGGAAAGGCGGTGGTGCTCGCGCGCTTCGTGCCGATCGTCCGCACCTTCGCACCGTTCGTGGCGGGCGTGGGCGCGATGGAGTACCGACGCTTCGTCTTCTACAACGTGCTCGGCGCGGTGCTCTGGGTGGGACTCTTCACCTACGGCGGCTACTTCTTCGGCAACCTGCCCGTCGTGAAGAAGAACTTCTCGCTCGTGATCGTGGCGATCATCCTGCTCTCGGTGCTGCCGATGGTGATCGAGTTCGTCCGGAGTCGGAGGGCGGCAGGGGGAGCGCAGGCCTGATGGCGGCGGCGGCGGCGCGGCGCTGGCGGGTGGCGGGTGTGGTGCAGGGGGTCGGCTTCCGCTGGTTCGTGGCGAGCACGGGCCGCCACCTCGACCTCCGCGGCTTCGCCCGCAATCTCCCCGACGGCACCGTCGAGGTCGTCGCCGCCGGCGCGCCCGAAGCCCTCGACCGGCTCGAGCGCGAGCTGCGCGTGGGCCCCGCGGGCGCGAGCGTCGCGAGCGTCGTCCGCCTCGAGGCGACGGTCGAGGAGGCGGGGGACAAGCGCTTCCAGGTCAAATAGATCGCCTGCCGCCTTCGAGTGCCTCGTGAGTCCTGACCTCACCGCCGTCGCGCGGATCCGTGCCGCCATTCGGCGCATCCCCGATTATCCGAAGCCGGGCGTCCTCTTCGAGGACATCACGCCCCTGCTCGCCGACGCCGCGCTCTTTCGCGAGGTGATCGAGGGTCTGGCCGCGCCGTTCCGCGGCGCGGGCGTCACCCACGTCGTCGGCATCGAGGCGCGCGGCTTCGTCCTCGGCGCCGGCGTGGCCCTGGCGCTCGGCTGCGGCTTCGTGCCATTCCGGAAGGCGGGGAAGCTGCCCGGCGAGCGGCTGCGCGAGGAGTACGAGCTCGAGTACGGGCGGGATGCGCTCGAGGCGCATCGCGAGACCTGGGTGGCGGGCAGCCGGGTGCTCGTGGTCGACGACGTGCTCGCGACCGGCGGGACGGCGGACGCCGCCGGCCGGCTCGTGCGCGGGCTCCATGGCACGCTGGTCGGCTGGAGCTTCCTGCTCGAAATTCCCGCCCTCGGCGGCCGCGCCCGGCTCGTCGGCGCGCCCCTCCACGTGCTCCTCGGCGGCTGAGCCCGCCGCGCCCGCTTCGACCTCTCCCGCTCGCCGCTTTCCGACTCACTCCGCCGCGTCGGGGGCTGCCGCCTCGCCACCGGTGCGCGGGATCGCCGCGCCGTGGCAGACCGTGCACATCTGCGAGTTCTTGCGCCGCAGCCGATCCGCGTCGAAGCCGGGGCCGTGCGGGTTGAAGTGGCGGCCGCTCAGGGCGGAGTGGCAGGTGAGGCAGTCGCGCTCGGCGTGGCAGGAGGCGCACGACTCGAGGTTCTGCCGCGCCGCCTTGCCGTGGCCCACGAGGAAGAACGGCTGCGCATCGTGGTAGCCGCTCCGCAGCGGGCCGCGTGCGGCGAGTCCGGCCTGCGCGTGGCACTGGGTGCAGAAGGCGCGCGTGTTGTGGCAGTCGCTGCAGTCGGTCTGCCGGTTGTACGCCGCCGCCGGATGGCGCGCCAGGAAGCCCGCCGGGTGGTAGCCCGCCGGCGCCGACGCCGGATCGGGCCGGTGACAACTCAGGCAGAAGTCCTGTACGTGACAGGTCGCGCACGTCGCCGAGCGCGCGCTCGCGACCCGGGCGTGCGCCTCCGTGAAGTCCTGGCCGTGCGAGGGCGGCCGTCGCCGGGTGACGACGGCGCCCGCGCCGCGGCCCGCACCGGCGGTAGCGAGCCCCCGCGCCGCGTCGGGCAGCGACGTGTGGCACGTGAGGCAGCTCTGCTGCGTGTGGCAGGCCGCGCACGTCGCCGGGCGCGCAAGCGCGAGGCCGCCATGGCTCTGCTGGAAGTCCGGGCGGGCGTGGCTCGGCGGCGCCCGGAGCTCGGCCTTGATCGCCGTGGCCCGCGGGTCGGACGCGAGCGCCTGGATCGCGGGCACCTCGAGGGCGTTCACGTGGCAGGTGAGACAGAAGTTCTGCGCGTGACAGGTGGCGCACGAGGCGGCGACCGCACCCGGGCCCGCGCGCGCCGCGCGACCGTGCCCGCCCAGCGCGAACTCGGCCGCTCGGTGCGAGGGCGGGGTGGGGAAGCGGGCCACATCCGCCGCCGCCAGCCGCGTGGCCTGCGGGAGCGGCAGGTGGCAGGTCGCACACGCGGTGTCGGGCGCCTCGAGGTGCGCAGCACGCACGCCGTGACAGTCGAGGCAGCGACGCGGCACCGCGAGGCGCACCTGCATGCGCGGCTCCCCCGCCTCGGTGTGACAGGCCGCGCACGCGAGCGCGCTATCCGCGCCGCGGCGCCGTGCGACGGCGGCGGCGTGGGTGGGGTGGGTGAACCGGAGATTCGTCGCGGGCAGCACGCTCGGGGGGCGCCAGTCCACGCGCCGCTCCACCTTGCCGTCGTGGCAGGCCGCGCACCCGGCCGAATCGGGCCAGAGTGGGGCGCCAGCGCTCGCGGCTCCGGCATGGCAGCTCTGGCAGCTCGGAAAGAGCTCGCGGTGGCGCCAGTGATCGAAGCGGTCGGCGGGCGCCCGCCCGCGCGCGACACCGACGACCACGGCGAGCGCGAGCGCGAGCGGGCCGAGGAGGAACAGCCGGCGACGGGAGCCCGTCATCGCATGCCCGTGCGTGGGGGACGCCGCCCCGGCGGCAGCGGCATGCGATCCGCGTTGCTGCCGAACAGGAGCGACACGCCCGCGTGCAGCCGCGTCTGGGTCCAGTCGAAGTTCGCGGCGTCGGGCCGCCGCCGCCGCTCCCAGTAGTACTCGGCGCCGCCGGTCACCCGGAGCGCCTCGCGCACCGTCCAGACGACGTCGCCACCCACGAGATTGACGTTCGAGTCGTCGTAGCGGAACTCGAGCGGCCGCAGGAGCGCGGCGCCGCGCAGCGTGACGGCGAGCCGCTCGGACGGCGCGTAGCCGAGGCTGCCCTCGATCCCGCGGGACGCGGCGCCGGGCCCGAACTCGGCGTGGTAGCCCGCGTCCACTCTCCAGGCGGCGAGGGTGTAGGTCGCCCCGAGCCCGAAACGCCACCCGCGATCCTCGGCCGTGACGAGCGGCGTGCTCGCGTCGGTGCTCGCGTAGCCGTAGCGCTCGCCGCGCACGCGCACCTGCAGCTGCCGGATCGGCTTCACCCAGACCTCCCCGCGGGCGCTGTGGTACGGCACCGGACTGAAGGCACCCCAGATGGTCCAGAGGTCGAAGTGGGGCCGGTAGCGCGCGATGCCGAGGTCGGCCGTCACGGGGCCGCGCGTGTACCAGAGCGCGAGGTCGGCGCTGCCCCACCAGCCGTAGTCGAGGTCGTACTCCGCGCCGCCCGTGACCGTCCAGCCGGGGGCGGGCCGGACATTCGTCGAGAGCGCGGCGCGCTCGGAGAAGAAGGTGCGCGTCTCGCCGTCGAGCTCGCGCTCGTAGTCGACGCGCACGTCGCCCAGGCGATGCGTGTAGCCGACCCCCGCACCGGCGACGATCGAGCGCTGCCGGGGCTGAAACTCGTCCAGCGGATTGAGCACCGGGCTCGAGACGGGCAGGGCCACGCCGGTTGCGAGGCCCCAGCCGGCGTACACCTCGCCCTCGACGCCGGTCGCGCCGGACCGCAGCTGCACCCGCCCGCCGTCGAAACCCACGATGCCGAGCCGGCCGCTGACGAGCTGGCGGCCCGCGCGCGCCGTGAGTCCGCCCCGCGCGTACTCGGCGTAGCCCTCGAGGAGCTGCACGGCGGGCTCGGTACCGGGCCAGGTGGCCTCGTCGCCGAGGTCGGAGACGACGCGCGCGTTCAGCCGGAGCCGGAGGCCGGGGACGCCGAAGCCCCACATCGTGCCGCTCGCCTGCAGGGTGAAGGGCACCGCGTGCAGGACCGCGCCGGGGCGGAAGAACCGGCAGAACGCATCCACACCGCAGACCACGTCGAACCCGTCCGCCGTCGCGGGCCCGTTGGGGCCGGCTACCGCGGCCGCGCGCGGAATGCTGTCGAGCTCCACGCCGCGGAACGCGACCGACTGGACCCGCGAGTCCACGCGGATGCGATAGCCCTGCGCGGCGAGCGGCGCCGCGCCGAGGAGCGTGGCGACGGCGGCGACGAGCAGGGGACGCCTCACGCCGCTCCTCTCCGCAGGTGCGACCGGTAGGCCTCGGGCGACGTGAGGAAGTGACACGTCGTGCACTGCCGATCCGCGTAATGTTCCCGCTGCGGCTGGTGGCACGTCAGGCAGAGCGGCCGCGTCGGCGTGAGCTCGGCCACGGTGGCCGGCGCATGGCACGCGTCGCAGTCCTGGTGCGCGTTGACCGGCGGCGCGTGCGCCGTCCGGACCTCCTCGCCGCGGTGGCAGGTGCCGCAACTGCGTCCCACCGTGTGGTGCTGGTCGTGGCAGGCCCGGCAGGTCGCCGCCGAGTCGCTCGGCGCGCGCGTGACCGGCGTCGTGTGGCACTGCACGCAGGCGATCTCGCGGTGCGCCGGGTGGGAGAACGCCACCGTGCGCGATCGCGGCGGCTGCCGGGCCGCCGCGATCGCCACCTGGAGCGGCATCGAGTCGGCGATCTCCGCCGGTCGGTGGCACTGCGCGCAGTCGTTCCGTCGCGACGCCTGGTGATGGCAGATCTGGCAGCCGCGCGGTCGCTCGAACGTCAGGCGCCGGGTCCGGGAGGCCACGTCGTGGCAGGTGAGGCAGGGGAGCGAACGGTGGCGCGCATGGGAGAAGGAATCGGGGGCGGTCGCTGCGGCGGCTGTCACGGCTGCGGCGACCGCTGGAGCCGGCGCATCGTCCGCGGGCGGCACGTCGCCCTTGCCGCGCGGCGGGGCCCGCTCGGGTCCGCGCGGCGGCACGAGGTCCGGGTGCGGGGCCGGCCGAAGCGAGAAGGTACGGAGCGCGCGCGTCGTGTCGAAGGGCAGCGGCGGGTGCAGATCGGGATGCCGTTTCCGCTCACGCACGCTCGTGTGGCAGCCGGTGCAGTCGCTCGCATCCACGCGCGCGCGGTGCGGGACGTGGCAGGTCGCGCAGGTCGTCGAGTCGGCGGCGACGCGACGGTGGATGGCCCCGGTATGGAAGGGCACCTTCCGCCAGTCGCCGTGGCAGCCCGAGGTCGTGCAGCTCTTGATCGCCTGGGCCGGGCGTGTCTGCTCGTGCGGGTTATGGCAGAGGCCGCACTGGCCCTTGTGCGGGTCCTGCTTCGGGTCGAACTCGCCGACCAGGCGCTGCATCGGGTGGCACGAGAGGCACTGCTGGATGTTCGGCGAGAGCGTGCGTGCGGCCGAGTCGCGGGTCGCGAGGGCGGGCACCGTGGCCGTGAAGTCGTGGCACGCCGTGCAGTGCATCCGGGTCTGCCGGCTCATCCGTCCCAGGACGATCTTGACGTCGCTGTGGCAGCCCGATTGTGCGCAGGTCGCGTTGGCGGGCTGGAAACGGTGAGCCGTCTGCGCGTGACACGTCAGGCACTCGATCTTGCCCTTGAGCGCCGAGGAGTCGGACTCGAGGTGGGTGCGGTGGCCCGCCGTCGCGGCGATCGCCTGCCAGGTCTCCTTCGCCTCGCCCTGGATGTGGCAGCGGGCGCAGACGTCGCGCGGCACCTTCGCATGCGGCGGGATGGTCGTGTCGCGGCGCCCTGACATCCAGTAGACCATCTTGACCGCTTCCTTCACCGGATGCAGCGCATGGCATGCGTGGCAGCTCAGCGTGTCGTGCTTGCCCTCGAGGCGCGGCACGAGACTGTAGTAGCCGGTGTCGGGGAGTACCCACGCCTCGCCGCTGCCGACGAAGACGTGGCAGCCGGTGCACATGCGGTTGTCGTGCTCCACGAACTGGTAGGTCCGGTGCCCCAGGATCGCCGCAAGGGCCACGAGCGCCACGACGCCGGCCGCCAGCGCCGCGGTGACGCCGGCGCTGCGGGTCGCGAACCAGTGGCGGAGCGCCGCGCGGTGCGTCCAGATCCACCAGCACACCAGGGCGGCGACGCTGGCCGCGAGGATCGCGCCGCCCCACATGACCCAGGGCGGGCGCTGGAAGATCCACTGGACGGTGGCGATGACCGGGTCGGGAAGGGTGTGGGCCCGGACGGTCGAGTCGAGGGCGATCTGCTGGTGGGCGCCGATCGGCCCCGAATCGGGCGTGAACGGCGGGACACCCTGGCCCTGAGGCCGGGTGCCCGCCTGGATCAGCGCGGCGGCCGCGCGGAGGAGGAGCGCCGAGGCGCCGACGGCCATGCCGGTGGTGCCGGTCCCGAGCCGCCGGTCAGCGCAGCGACACGTCCCGAGCGCCCGCCGCCCGGGCTGGGGCGCCGTGCAACGAGGTCTGCAGGCCCGGCAGGATCCGCCGCGGCGGACGCTGGAGCGACTGCTCCGGCAGCGGGCTCTCGAGGATCCGCTGCACCGCGGCCGAGGGCGCCCCGAGGCCGTAGACCTGCTGCAGCTCGGTCACGTTGGCCCGCAGCAGCGCCTCGGCGAGGAAGGGGTTGTGCACGCCGAGGGACCGGTCGCCGTTCGCATAGCGCTTCTCGACGACGAGGCGGATGTTGAACAGCGCGCCTTCGGCCGGCGAGATGACCGTATCGGCCTGGAAGGCGGTCGGGGTGCTGGTCATGATCTGGGCGAGGTACCCCGTATCGCCGGCGTCGACCTTGTCGTTCGCGTTGTTGTCCGCCCAGATCTGGTTGGCGAGCGTGTTGATGCGGTCGCGTTCGTTGACGAGCGCCGACGCGGCCGCCTGCTCCGAGGCGTGGCAGCCCGAGTTGGCGCAGGCGCGGAACGAGCGCACGTCGGTCGTGTAGGCGCAGCTGTTGTCGGCGAGCGGCTTCCGGGTCGCGGGATCGACGCACGGATCGGCCTTGAACAGGTGGCCGGTCGCGCGGAACTGGAAGGTGCCCGTCAGGCTGTCGGTCACCTCGTAGTTCTGCACGTGGCAACCGGCGCAGAGCCGCGGATTCCGCTCCGAGGCGTGCGAGGTGAAGATGCGGGCCGTGTCGTAGGCGAAGTTGCGGGCGCGATAGCCGGCGGTGCCGAGGAGCACGGCGCCCTGCGGCGCGTGCGGGCCGAGGCCGTAGGCGCCGCCTGCGGGCTCCGCGCGCCGCAGGTGGCAGCGCATGCAGAGATTCTGCTCGGGGTCGGGACTGGAGATCGAGAAGCGCAGCTGGCTCTCGTTGGGCGACCCGTGCGGGTTGTGGCAGACCGCGCAGGTCACCGCCATCGGGGTGGTGCGGCCCTGTTCGGCGAAGGCCGTGTTCACGCCCCACGACTTGAGGGTACCCAGCCCGTTGTGACAGCTCTGGCACTCGGTCCGGCCCGCCGCCTCTGCGATGATCCCGCTGTGGCCCGACTGCTTCCACTCGTTGACGAACGGGTGGTGGGTCCCACTGTGGCAGGCGGCACAACTCGCGCTGCTGTCGTCCATCGAGACGTGCGCGAGCGGAACGTTGCCCGGCGTGTCCGGCGACTGCACGTGCTGGAAGCCCGGGCCGTGGCAGCTCTCGCACTGGACGTCGTGGTAGGAGGAGTCCTGGACCTGATTCCACCCGACCTTGGCCGTCGAGTCGCTCTTGTTGCCGCGGCCGTTGACCGTGTGGCAGTTGAAGCAGAACGGCTGGGCCTCGCTCCCGAGGTCGGTGAGCGTCTTGTAGGCCCCGGCGTGGGGCGTCCCCTTCCAGTCGCGCTGGTGCGCGACGTGGCAGCCCCCGCAGGTGGTCTGCTTGTTGGCGACGTCGAAATAGCCGAGGTAGCCGCCCGCGGTGTCGGCCGGGGTCTTGGCCGTGCGGGGGTCACGGAAGACGATCTTCTCGCTCGAGCAGGCCGAGGCGAGGAAGACCAGGGCGGGGAGCACGCCCAGCAGACGCAGGGCGGACGCAAGACGGAAATGGGCCATGCGGCACCACCTCTGTTCAGGGCCTGATACGCGACCGAGGTCGCCACCTGAGCCACATTACGGTCATCCGGGGATTCCGGCAAGATACGGAGGATGAAGAAAGGGACATTCCTGGGATGAAGAAAGGATAAGTCCGGGGTCGGACCCCGGGGATGCTGCCGGCAGGGACGTGGTTGACGCGGGGGGGCGGCGCCGCGCAACTTCTTGGGCAGTACCACGGAAGCGGCTCGCGACCGGACCCTCCCCGTGTTCGCCTGCAGATTCCACCTCCCGGGGACCCTGCATGCCCACCACGCCCGAAACCACCTGTCCAGCCTGCGGGGCCGCCGCCGCGGGCAACTTCTGTCTCTCCTGCGGGGCGGGCCTCCGGGCCCGGTCATGCCCTCAGTGCCGGGCCGAGCAGCGTCCGGGGGCGCGGTTCTGCGACGCCTGTGGCGAGCCGCTCGACGGCGGGCTCGGGCGTCCGGCGGCCGTGTCCCCCGGCCGGCGGGGAGCGGCGGCCGGACGCTCGGGGTGGGTGCTGGCCGGCGTCGGGGTCCTCGCCGTCCTGGCGCTGGTGCTCTGGCTGGGGCGGCGGGAAACGCAGACCCTGGCCACCGTTGCCGGCGGCACCGCCGCCGCGCCGTTCGCCGCGGGCGGTGCGGACGACGGCGGGGCGCCCGGCGGCGCGCCACCCGACATCAGTGCGATGAGTCCCCGCGAACGGTTCGACCGCCTCTACAACCGGGTGATGACGGCGGCCGAAAAGGGAGACCAGGCCACCGCCGAGCGCTTCATGCCGATGGCGCTGATGGCCTACGGGCAGCTCGACAGCGTGGACGGCGATGCCCGCTTCCATGCGGCGCTGCTGCAGCTCCACTCCGGCAACGTCGCCGCCGGCCGGGCCCTGGCCGACACCATGCTGCGCGAGCAGCCGGGGGACCTGTTGGGGTACGTGCTGCTCGCCAATGCAGCGCGCTGGAGCAAGGACGAGGCGGGACTGCGGAAGGTCTACGGGGACTTCCTCGCCCACTACGACGCGGAAATGAAGGCGGGGCGGCCGGAGTACAAGGCCCACGAGCGGACGATCGCCGAGCTGCGCCAGGCGGCCCTGGACGACCGCAGCAAGTGAGGGGCGGCGCCCGACGGCCTTGCCCGAGGTGGGGTGCCGGCGCGAAATTTCAAGGTTCGTGTCGGGACGCCCCCGTAGCTCAGCTGGATAGAGCAGCAGTTTCCTAAACTGTTGGCCGCGTGTTCGAATCACGCCGGGGGCATCGCAACCCTTACTCCTTCAGCTTCACCTGGCGGGCTCACACAACATGGCGACGACGACCGTGGAACCGACGACCTCTCAGACGACCAACACGCCGCAGGGCGGCCCGGCGACGCCCGCGCGGCGGGCTCCGGGCGGGCAGAAGCGCACGCTGATCGCGGTCGGCATCGGCGCGGCGGTGGTCGCGGTGGGCGGCTACATCGCGCTGGCCGGCGGCGGACGGAAGGAGCAGTTCGCCCAGCGGCAGCTGCTGGAGGCACGGGGCCTGGCCGAGACGGGCCAGCTCGCCCAGGCGTCGGCCGACTTCCAGAAGATCATTACGACCTACGGGGGGACCGACGCGGCGGCCGAAGCGGCGATCTCGCTCAATCAGGCCCGCCTGGTCAACGGGCAGACGGAGCTGGCCGTGGTGGGCCTGCGGGACTTCCTGAAGACCGGGCCCAAGGCCCAGTTCGCGGTCCCGGCGAACGGCCTCCTCGGCTCGGCGCTCGAGAACGCGCAGAAGTACGGCGAAGCGGCGGCGGCCTACGAGAAGGCGGCCGATCTGGCGACGGAGAGCTATCTCAAGTCGGACTACCTGGTCAACGCGGGGCGGGCGTACCGGCTGGCCGGGAAGCCGGGCGAGGCGGAACGGATCTACCGGACGGTGATCGAGAAGTACTCGACGACGCCGAGCGTGACGGAGGCGCAGGTCCGGCTCGCGGAGCTGACCAAGGGGAAGCTGCCGCCGGTTCCGGAGCAGCCGAAGAGCGGCGCCGAGTCGGGGAGCTGAGCCGGCGCCGCTCGAGCGGCACGGCAGGGCAGCCAAATCGGAGGGGGCCGCGGGGGTGGACGCCTCGCGGCCCTTCTCTTTGGCTCTTAAAGAAAGTACGTATAAGATATGTTATGTTAAGTAGGCATGAGGAAAAGTGTGGAGAAGTCGGTGCGGATTCCCCTGCTCCGGGATAACTCGTCGTGTGGGAAGAACCTGCGAGAAGCCGACAGCCTGCGGAAGGAACCTGCGGAACGAGCCTGCGGAAATCGTTCAACCTGCGGAACCTGCCCAGCCGGCCTGGGGACTCAGTCCGCCAGACGCCCCTCGAACACCAAACGCCCTTCACCGCCGAGCCACACGTCGCGCGCCCAGCCGTCCTCCACCCGCGCCCGAACGCTGAGGGGCGACCCGCCCCAGCTCACGAACCGCACCGGCAGCCCGGCCTCACCGGCCACGTGCAGCGCCAGCGCCGTGGCCACCGTCCCGGTACCGCACGCCAGCGTCTCGCCCTCGACGCCGCGCTCGAACGTCCGGATCCGCCACCGGCCCTCGGCGCCATCCGGGCCCGCGACCGGCGGGCTGACGAAGTTCGCGTTGGCGCCCTCGCCCCCAGTCGCCGGGTCGCGCCGGAGCTGCCGGCCCCGTCGCGCGACGTCGACGGTTGAAACGTCGCCCACCCGGACGACGAGGTGCGGGACTCCGGCCTTCGCGGCCAGGAGCCACCGCTCCCCCGGCTCGAGAGCGATCGCCGGCACCGGCGTCGGGAGCGGAAAATCGGGGAGCCGGATCTCGGCGAGCTCGTCGCCGGCCAGGGGCCGCGCCGCGACCGGGCCGACCCGGGTGAGGAGCTGCAGCTCGTCGCCGGCGGCCCCGGGAGCCAGCGCCAGCCGGACGGCGAGGCGGGTGCTGCAGAGAGCGGCATTGCCGCACATCGCGGCCTCGCCCCCGTCGGCATTGAAGTAGCTCATCCGGACGGCCCCGTCGGCCGCTGGGCTCAGGATCACCAGTCCGTCCGCACCGATGCCGCGCCGGCGGTCGCAGGCCGCCCGGATCCGCTCGGCGGGCCAGTCCGCGGCGGCATGCTCCCGGCCGTCGAGGAAGACGAAGTCGTTCCCCGACCCGGTCATCTTGTAGAACCGCGCGCCGCTCATCGACTCACGCCGCTCACAGCCTTCGCGCGACGGCCAGCCAGCGGAGCCACCAGACCATCCAGATCGCCTCGCGCACGATGCGCTTGCTCATCTTGCTCTGGCCCTCGACCCGGTCCACGAAGACGATCGGGATCTCCTCGATCTCGAATCCCTTGTTCCAGGCCCGGTAGCTCATCTCGATCTGAAAGGCGTAGCCGTTGGAGCGGACCTGATCGAAGTCGATCGCCTCGAGCACCCGGCGGCGGAAGCACTTGAAGCCGCCGGTCGAGTCGGTGAGCGGCAGCCCCGTGACGACGCGCGCGTAGATGTTCGCGCCGTACGAGAGGAGGAGCCGGCTCATCGGCCAGTTGATGACGTTGACCCCCCGCTTGTAGCGCGAGCCCACGACGAGGTCGGCGCCGCTCTCGATGGCCCGGAGGAAGTCGGGCAGGAACTTCGGATCGTGCGAGAAGTCGGCGTCCATCTCGAAGACGAGATCGTACCGCTGCCGCAGCGCCCAGGCGAAGCCCGCCAGGTAGGCCCGTCCCAGCCCTTCCTTGACCGCCCGGTGCAGCACGTGGACGCGCGGCTCCGCCGCGGCCATCTCGTCGGCCAGTTGCCCGGTGCCGTCCGGCGAGCTGTCGTCCACGACGAGGATCTCGATGCGAGGATCCTGCGCCAGGATGGCCGGCACGATGAGCGAGAGATTCTTCCGCTCGTTGTACGTGGGCAGCACGACGAGCACCCGCGCAGGCGTCGGCTGCGACAGCGGGAGCTCCCGGGGCTGCATCACTCCCTCGCCCACGGGCGGAAGGGTCACGGGTGTGGTCATGGCGCTCGGGTGGGTGACGCCCTCAAGGTAATACGGGAGCCCCCGGCCCGCGCCGCGCGCGCCAGAGCGGACTGGCCAGCAGGCCGAGGGTGAGCAGCGCGGCGATCGCGGTGATCAGCTTGCCGCGGTCGTAGAGCGGCGAGTGGAAGTCGAATACGACCTCCTTCGCCCCCGGCGGGAGCGCGACGCTCAGGAAGGTGTTGTCCGCCCGCAGGACCGCGGCGGGCTTACCGTCCACGGTGGCGTGCCAGTCGGGATACCAGTTCTCGCCGACGAGCAGGTAGCTCTGGGCCGGCTCCCGGCCCTCGAGCGTGATGCGCATGTGGCCCGGGCGCCACTCGGCCACCGCCGCCCGCGCCGTCGCGGCGGGCGGCAGCGCGCCGGCGTGGATCGCGGCCGGGGTCACCGGGGCGGAATCCGGGTAGAGCGAGATCCGGTCGTACGGAAAGCGCGGGTCGATCACCGTCGGCACGATCTGGTCGTCGGCGAGCTTGGCCGCGCCGGTCACCACCCGGGCCCACTGGGTGGTGCTGTCGCGCTCGTAGAGCACCGCCGGATTGCCGGTGACCGCCGTGGTCGGCGGCACGACCTCGCGGAAGCCGGGCAGCGCGTGCTGCTGCGGCAGGATCACGAAGCGCACCGCCGTGAGGTCGAGGAGGGTCGGATTCTGGACGTTCGACCACATCCCCTTCCCGCCGAGCAACTCGTCGTAGTAGCGCAGCTCGTTGCCGTGGTAGCCCAGGAGCTGCGGGATGTCGTACGCCATCAGCATCGAGCCGCCCTGGATCTGTCCGCCGTGGTAGACGCCGAACGGGTCCCACGCGCGGTACGGCTTCGGCGAGCGCCTCATGTACGTCGTGAGCGCGTCGTCGGCGAAGAGCACGCTCGCGGGCGGCTTGAAGGTGAAGAAGAGGCGGTCGATGCTCCACAGGTCGCCGACCGCGACGACGGCGAGCGCGGCGGCCGCGGCCGCGCCGCCCAGCCGCGCCGTCGCGAGCGCCCAGAGCACCGCCCCCGCCGCGAGCACCACGACCAGCAGCCGGAGCGCGCCCGCCTGCAGCTCGCCGGCGTTCGCGGCGACCTGCCCCGTCATCTGCGGCTGCGCGAGCCCCTCGGCCACGCTCTGCAGCGCCCCGACGACGCCGAGGAGCGCGAGCGCGGCCAGCACCCCCGCCCCGATCAGCACGGACTTCGCCGGGACGTCGCCGCGCTGGAGGCGCTCGACGCCGAAGCCGGCGAAGACCGCGGTGACGAGCGCCGGCAGGTAGAAGGCCATCCCCGCCGCGCGCACCTTCTTCATCATCGGCATCACCTCGTACCACAGCCGGTAGAACGGCGTGTGGCCGCCGAAGGCGACGAGGAGGAAGAGGACGCCGATCGTGAGGAGCCCCCACCGGAGCCGGCCGCGCGTGCGGTCGCCCAGGCCGAAGGCCGCGAGGAGCACGGTGAGCGCGCCGAGATACTCCGTGTGCGCCTTGAAGAAGTTCTGGCCCCAGTAGTGTTCGAGCATGCCGTTGAACTGCGGGAGCACGGTCGTCATGATCTCCTCGACCGGCATCGCGAAGCTGGTCGCGTACTCCCACCCGCCGCTCGGACCGCCCGCGCTGCGCGGCGAGAACGGGATGTACGCGAGGAACGGCAGCGCCTGCACCGCGGAGATGGCGAGCCCGAGGCCGACGGCGCCGAGCGCGGCGGCGAGCGTCACGGGCCAGCGCAGGCCCGGACGCCGCTCGGGGTCGAAGAAGACGAGCCAGAGCGTCCAGATGCCCGCCGCCACCAGCAGGTAGTACGTCATCTGGTAGTGCACGAACATGCCGAGCCCCACGACGAGCGCGAGGAGCCCGTAGCCCCACCAGCGGCCGTCGCGGATCGCGCGCAGCAGGCCGAGGAAGGCGAGCGGCGCGAGCGCCGAGATGTAGAGCTTGCCGTCGTGGCCGGGGTTCACCATCGAGGTGACGATGCCCGACATCTCGTAGACGAGGCCGCCCACCACCGCGCCCGTCCAGGTGGTCCGGAGCGCGCGCAGGAAGGCGTACATCGTGCACCCGGCGAGCACGATGTGGAGGAAGAAGCCGAGATTCATCGCCGTCTGGAGCGGGAGCGCCCAGCGCAGCAGCAGCGTGACCGGGTAGAAGATGTCGCCGTGCATCGCGGCGATGAACGGCATGCCGCCGAAGATGTACGGGTTCCACTCCGGCAGGTGGCCCGTCTGCTTCAGCGTCTCGGCGCCGAATTGCCGGAAACCGTAGCCGGCCGTCAGCATGTCGTCGCCGATGAGAAAGCGGCCGGCGAGCATCGGCCAGCAGAGCGTGAGCGCCGCGAGGACGAAGACGGCGAGCGCGATCACCCCCGGCCAGCGGGGCGTGAAGGACGCCGTCGCGTGGTGGCCCGCGGCGGTGCGGTCGGGGCCGCGAGCGGCGGCCGGCGGGTTCTCAGTGGACGGCACGCGAGCGTTCTCCGCGGTGGAGGAGGAAAGGGGTGGCGGCGCCGAGCTCGGCGACGGTCGAGACGATGCGCGAGACGGCGGCGAGGGCGAGCGCGGCCGCCGGCCCCATCGTCGCCTGCAGCATCGTGAGAATGATGGCCTCGCGCACCCCCACCCCGGCCGGCACCCCGAAGGCGAGAAAGCCGGCGAGATAGGCGGCGGTGAAGGTGCCGATGGCGAGCGGCAGCGTGAGCGCCGAGGTGGCGAAGAGGCCGCGCGCGACGAGCCAGAAGGCGATCCCGTAGCCGATCCAGGCGAGGACGTTCGCGACGGCGCCGAAGAGGATGCTCGCGACCCCCGGCACCCCCGCCTCGTGCGTCTCGACGCGGAGCGCGCGCAGCGCGCGGCGCACGAAGGGCGGCCAGAGGAGCAGCGCGACGCCCGCAACGCTGCCGATGACGAGCAGGACGACGACGGCGCGCACGAGCGGGTACTCGTGTCGGAGCAGCTCCATGCCGGTGGCGCCGAGGACCGCCGCGCCGGTGCCGATCGCGAGCCCCTGGAGGAGGACCGACGACGCGGTCGCCGCCCACGGCGCGATGCCGACGCGCTGCGCCATCACCGCCATGCTCGCGATCGCCCAGACCTGGCCCGGGATGTACTTGCCCAGTCCGGAGACGGTCCAGATGCGCGCGGCGGGCCAGGCGGGGAGCGGCTGGCGCCAGCCGGCGAGCATCACGCGCCAGGCCTGGATGAGGAGGGCGTACATCGCCCAGGTGAGGAGGAGGGCGGCCACGAGGTAGCCGGGCGTCACGTCCCACGCGACGCGCTGGGTGAGGAGCTTCTCCCAGTTCTTGCGAAGGCTCAGGACGACGAACAGGGCGACGGTGAGGCCGAAGCCCCACTGGAGCCAGCGCCACGCGCGGCGCGGGGCGCTCGGGGTCGGGCGGGCGTCGGGCGCGGTCGTCACTCAGGCCACCAGGTGCCAGGCGGGACGATTGGGGTCGAGCGCCTCGCGGTACCAGTCCTCGCAGACCGCCGCCACGTTCGCGGGGCTCAGGCGGACGCGCCACTGCTGGCCCTCGAGCTGGGCCGCGCGGACGCGGTCGGGCGCCTCGAGCAGGTCGAGCGCCGCGTCGGCGAGCGCCTCGCCCGAGGGGAGCGTGCGCCGGCCGGCGCCCGTCTCGGGTACGATGTCGAGCACGCCGCCGCCGTCCCAGCACGCGACGACCGGCACCCCCGCCATGAGCGCCTCCGCGGCGGTGAGGCCGAAGCCCTCGGCGTGGGCCGGAAAGAGCATCACGTCGGCGCGGCGCAGGAGGCGCGGGATCTCGCCGGGGGCGACCGCGCCCACGAAGCGCACCAGAGGGGCGACGCCCAGCTCCGCCGCGCGCTGCGCGAGCGCGGCGCGCTCGGGTCCGTCGCCGACGATCGTGAGCGGGAGCTCGCGCCCGCACGCGGCGAGACAGGCCGCGGCCTCGAGCGCGAGGTGGACGCGCTTCTGCGCCGTCAGGCGTGCGATCACGATGAGTCCCCCGCCCCCCTCGCTCCACGCGAAGCGGCCCACGTCCACCGGCATCGGCTGGACGTGATCGGCCGGGATGTGCCGGCCCATCGCCCCCTGGATCCAGCCGGCGAGCTCGCGGGAGACGGCGGTCACGACGCGGGCGCGCCGGTACACCGGCCGCGCGAGCGCGCGCGCGAGCTTCGAGCGGCGGAGCAGCGCGGCGTCGGTGCCGTGCGAGGTGAGGACGAGCGGGACGTCGGCCGGGGCGGCGAGGCCGGCGGGAAACCACCAGTGCGCGTGCACCAGGTCGGCCCCCTGCGCGACCTCCTCGCGCGCCGCGCGGCGGAGCGCGCGCCAGAGCCCCGCGAGCGCGCGCAGGCCGCCCGGGCTCCGGAGGGCGGCCTGCATGTTCCCGTAGGCCACCGTCTCGCGCGCGGGCGAGGCGTAGCGGACGCGCCGGACGCGCACGCCGTCGTGCTCGCTCGCGTCGCCCGCGCCCGCGTCGCTCGGCGCGACGACGCGCACCTCGATCCCGCGGGCGACGAGCGCCGTCGCGAGGGTGGCGAGAAACGCCCCGGCGAGGTCGCCCGGGCGGCGCGGGTAGTTGTGGGTCAGGAAGACGACCCGCACGGGGTCAGCTCCGCGGCTCGGCGCGGTCGAGGTGCGCGAGACGCTCCATCAGCTCCTGCCGCAGCTCGCGCTGCTCCTCGCGGAGCCCCGCCACCATCTCGCCGACGAAGCCGAAGCCGAAGAGCACGGTGCCGGTGATGACCATCGTCTCGACGAGGTTGAGCAGCGGCCGGAAGCCGATGCCGAAGCCGAAGCGGAGCGCGAGGGCGACCACGCCGGCGAGGAAGCCGACGAGGAAGAGCAGCGCCCCGGCGATGCCGAAGAAGAGCATCGGCTTGCGGCCGAAGCGGAGCTGGAACCAGACGCTCACCAGGTCGAGCACGCCGACCGGGATGCGGCGCCAGGTGAACTTCGACTGCCCCGCCACGCGCGGGTAGAGCGGCACCGGGCGGGAGGTGAGCCGGAAGCCGTCGGCGGCCGCGATGACGACCATGAAGCGGTGCCAGTCGGGCCGCATCGGCACGCCGGCCATGACCTCGCGCCGATAGGCCTTCACCGAGTTGAGGTCGGTGACCCGCACGCCGAAGAGGAAGCGGCAGAGGCCGTTGTAGATGTTCGAGACGAACGCCTTCTCGTACTTCCCCTGCTTCGTGCCCGTGACGATGTCGGCCTCGCCCTCGAGGATCGGGCGCACGAGCGTCGGCACGTCCTCGGGGAGATACTGCAGGTCGGCCGGGTAAAAGACGAAGATGTCGCCGCGCGCCACCTCCCCCGCCGAGCGGAGCGCGTCGGCGATGCCCTGCTGGCGGCGGTGCGTCACGACGCGCAGGAACGCATAGCGAGCCTGCAGCTCCTCCAGCACCGCCGCGCTGTCGTCGCGCGAGCCGTCGTTGACGACGACGACCTCGAAGCTGAAGCCCGCGTCGGCCAGGGCGACGTCGCACTGGCGCACGAACTCGGGGAGGTTCGCCGCCTCGTCCTTCGCGGGGACGAGGAGGCTCACGTCCACGTGGGCGAGCGCCGGAGCGGCCGGGGTCGGGACGAGCGTGGGGACCGTCACACGCGCTTGCGCATGCGCGCCGGGAGGATGTGGAGCTGGTCGCGGTACTTGGCCACGGTGCGTCGCGCGATCTGGATTCCCTGCTCCTGGAACAGGTGGACGATCTGCTGGTCGGTGAGCGGCTTCGAGGGGTTCTCCTCGCTCACCATCTTCTGGAGCTTGGCGCGGATCGACCGGGCGCTCGCGTCCTCGCCCGAGGCGGTCGAGAGCGCACTCGAGAAGAAGAACTTGAGCGGGAGCACGCCGCGCGGCGTCTGGACGTACTTCTCGTTCGTCACGCGGCTGACGGTGGATTCGTGCATGTTGATCACCTCCGCCACCTCGCGCAGCGTGAGGGGCTTGAGGTACTCGATCCCCTTCTCGAAGAACTCGCGCTGGCGGTCGACGATGAAGTTCATCACCTTCAGCATCGTCTGTCGCCGCTGCTCGATCGCCTGAATCATCCAGTTCGCGCTGTTCATCTTCTGCGCGATGAACTCGCGGTTCTCGGGCGTGAGCTTCTTCTTGTCCCGCGCGACCTCCTGATAGGACCGGCTGAGCCGCAGGCGCGGCATGCCGGTATCATTCAGGAAGACGTGATAGCGGCCGCCGATCTTCTCGACGATGAGGTCGGGCGTGATGTAGCCGTCGCCGCGGTCGGAGTGCTTGATGCCGGGCTTCGGGTCGAAGCGGGCGAGCTGGTCGGCGGCCTGCTGCACGGCCGAGGGCTCGGCGCCGAAGCGCTTGGCGAGCTCGTTCCAGCGATGGGCCAGGAGGTCGGGGAACGCCTCGGCGACGAGGCGATAGGTGAGCGAGCCGGTGTCGCCGGCCTCGGTCATCTGGATGAGGAGGCACTCGCGCAGGTCGCGCGCGCCGATGCCGGGCGGATCGAGCCGCTGGATGATGCCGAGCATCTGCTCGACCTCGGCCATCGCGAACGGCTCGACGCAGCCGCTGCCGTCGGCCAGCGCCTCCAGCTGCGCCTCGAACTCCGGATCCTCGGCCAGCTCGCCCGCCTCGAAGCTCGTGACGAACTGGTTGACCGAGCCCAGGATCTCCTCGAGCGTGGCGCCGAGATAGCCGTCGTCGCCGAGGTTGCCGATGAATTCCTCGCTCAGGAAGCGCTGGCGCGGCGTCAGATCCATCATCTGGAGCTGCTCGCGCAGGTGGTCGGCGAGATCGCGGGTCTCCACCGTCACGGGCTCGGTGTACTCGAGCTGCTCGTACTGCTCGCGCGTGCCGCCGACGTCAAAGCCGTCCAGGAGGATCTCCTCCCAGTCCATCTCCTCTTCCTTCTCGGCCTTCTCCTTCTCCTGCTCCGCCGTCTTCTCGACCGGCTGCTCCTCCTCCTCGGGCTCCAGGAGCTCGAGGAAGGGGTTGGAGAGGAGCTCCTGCTTCAGGTGCTGCTGCAGGTCCATCATCGGCATGTAGAGCATGTCCATCGCCTGGTACAGGCGAGGGTTGACGCGCAGCTCCTGCCGCATGCTGGTGTGCTGCGAAAGACCCGTCCTCATGCGCGGGACTCCAGGCGCGCGCGGAGCCGCGCCGTCAGCGTGGGCCCGAGATAGAGCTGGGCCACGCGGTCGTTGAAGACGAGCTCGCGGACGGTGCCCGCGGCCTGCACCTTGCCTTCGTACATGATGTACGCCCGATCGACGATATCCAGGGTTTGCTCGACGTTGTGGTCCGTGATCAGCACCCCGATGCCGCGGTGCCGGAGCCCGGCCACGATCGTCTGTATGTCGTGCACGGCGATCGGATCCACTCCCGCGAACGGCTCGTCGAGGAGCATGAACTTCGGATCCGTCACGAGCGCCCGTGTGATCTCGAGCCGCCGCCGCTCGCCCCCGCTCAACGCGTAGGCGCGGCTGTCGCGCAGGTGGCGGATCGAGAGCTCGCCGAGGAGCGCCTCGAGCCGGGCCTCGCGCGCCGCGCGGTCGAGCGGTAGCGTCTCGAGCACGGCGCGGAGGTTCTCCTCCACGGTCATCCGCCGGAAGACGCTGGGCTCCTGCGCGAGGTAGCCGATGCCGCGCCGCGCGCGCTGGTACATGGGGGCGCCGGTCAGGTCGTCGCCGTCGAGCCGCACGCGGCCGCGATCCGGGCGGACGAGCCCCGTGAGCATGTAGAACGTGGTCGTCTTGCCGGCGCCGTTCGGGCCGAGGAGGCCCACGATCTCGCCCTGCTGGAGCTCGAGACCCACGTCGTCCACCACCCGCCGGCCGCGGAAGCTCTTCGTGAGCGCCTCGGCTTCGAGCCGACTGCCCTGCGCCCGGCGCGGCGTCGCCTGGCCGTCGCCGCGCGGGTCCACGATCGTCCGGCGGCCGAGCTCGAGGAGCCGCCAGCCGGTCGTGTCCCGGTCGCGCAGGGCGTCGAGCCACCAGGGGCCCGCGGCGCGCACTATCGCCCAGTCCGCCGCCGCGTCGTCGGCCACCCAGCCCTCCTGGGCCATCCGCGGCAGGAGCACCTGTCGCAGATGGTCGGCGATGCCGTCCGGGGCGAAGCGCGCGTCGTTGGGCGTCGCGCTGCGGTGGCCGGTGCCGTGGTGCGCGATCTCGTAGGCCGCGCGGTAGGCGACGACGAGCTGGTCGAATGGCACCGCGCCCGTGGCATCCGCCTCATGCACCAGCGCAGCGAGGGCGAGCGGCAGCGAGGGGTCGCGCTCGGCCAGGGGCTCGAGCCACGCGGCCGCGGTCATGGCGCCGGCTCCGGCGGGCGGCGGTCCGTGGCGGCCGTGGCGGCCGCCTTCTTCGGCTCGAGCTGCACGCCGTCCACGTGGCCCCGCGCGTCCACCCGGTCCACGGTGTCGCCGCTGTCGTCGGGCGCGGGCGGCTTCATCGTGATCACGATGGCGTCGGCGCGCAGATAGCTGAGCGTCGGCTCGCCGGCGCCGGTCTTCGGTGGCGCCCGGTGGAAGGCGCGGCCATGGCCGTGGGCTTCCATGCTGGCGAGCGCGGGCCGGGACTTCCCCGCCGAGTCGCGCTGGACGAACGCGGCGCGCACCGTGTCGCCCGCGAGCCAGTCACGGTCCTTCGTCGTCGAGTCGACCTGGCCGCCGAGCCACGCGTGGCCGAAGGCGCGCAGCGCCGTCAGGTGCTGCGCAGGCGTGTCGATGGCGAGCGAGTCGGCCTTCACGGCATATCGCGACGAGTGTGCATCGGCGTGGCCCCAGGCGAGCGTCTGCTCCGCCTTCTTCGCGTTCACGTCGATCGCGATGGTGTCGGCGAGCAGGTCCCACTCGGCCGTGAGCGCGCGGGCCTTGCCCTTCGCCGTGACGAGCGTCAGCTCGCGGCCCTCGAGCTTCAGGTCGATGCGCGTGCCCGAGAGGTCGAACGTGTCGCTTCCGAGTCCCTTCATGACCGGCTTGCCGAGGAGCGTGCCGTCATGCCCCGCCCCGGTGTCGAGCCGGAGCGAATCGGCGCGCGCGGCGAAGTCGCTCCGATCGATCGTCACGCGGCCGCCGGCCCAGACCTGATCCTCCCCGCGCATCCGGGTCCGGTCGGCGACGATGATGTACGGCTCGGCCGCGTTCGCCGCGGCGGAGTCCCGGGTGCCGGCCGAATCCTTCGGCACGTAGGCGATCCGCGGCCGCCCGACCGCGAACATCTCGAGCGTGTCGCGCACCCCGGCGGCGGGTCGCAGGTAGTCGAGCGACGGCCCCTGCAGCGACGACCCGGTGCGGGTGTTGCGCGCCGACACATGCCCGCGCGCCTCCCACCGCTCACCGTCCTTGTAATACGTCCCGGTGTCGGCGGTCACGGCCAGCGTCGAGTCCTCGTAGCGGACCCCGCCGAGGAACCGGGCCACCGAGCCGCCGAGGACGGCGACGCTGTCGCTCGCCATGCGGGCGGCGCCGCAGCGGATCCGCACGTTGCCGCCGGCGTAGTAGTTGGTGCCCGCGGCCGTTTCCTCCTTCACGCCCTGCCGATCGACGTTCTCGATCACGAGCAGGCACTTCGTCCGCTGCTGCGGCTGCGCCTGGGCGGAGAGGCGGACGGGCGGACGCGCCGTCAGGAGCCCCATCACCATCAGCGCCGCCGCGGCCCGCCGCGCCGTGCTCATCGGCCCCTCACTCCTGCCCCGGGACCACCAGCTCCTTGCCGGCGGTGCCACGCGGGCGGTCGGTGACGATGTGCTTGAACGCGACATCCGAGGTGAAGGCCGCACCCTCGACGTGGTCGCCGCCGGCGACGTAGACGAAGGGCTTGTCGGTCGAGATCCTGTCGGCGCTCTTGTCGTACGTGAGCGCCTCCGTCGTGAGCCGCTTCCCGTCGGGCGTCGTCAGCACGACGTGCCCCGTCGCGACCATCGAGCCGTCCTGCCAGCGATACTTCAGCTCGTCGGCGGTGAGCGTCGAACTCTCGGCGCCGCGCTCGTCGTAGAAGGTCGCGCGCGGGTGCCGCAGCAGCGCCGTCTGGGTCGCGTCGAAGTAGAGCGCGGTGTCGGCCTCGAGCAGGGTACGACGGATGCCGTTCGTGGTCGCGTAGTGCGAGAAGCCGGCGATCACCTGGTCCGCGGTATCGGAAGCCGAGACCGTGGCCGTCGGCCGCGCACCGCCCGCATCGCAGGCCGCCGCGGCGAGCGCCAGCGCGAGCGCGAGCAGGGCCAGGCGCGTCGGACCGGGCGCGAGCCCGCCGCCCGGCGCCCGGACGTCGCCGCGAGCGCCCAGGGTCATCAGCGCTGCGCCGCGGCGAGCTCCGGCGTCCGGGCCGGCTCCGCGTCCGGCGTCCGGTGGCGGACCGCCGCCGCGATGAACCCCGTGAAGAGCGGATGCGGCCGGGTCGGGCGCGACTTGAGCTCGGGGTGGAACTGGCAGCCGACGAACCACGGGTGGTCGGGCAGCTCGATCACCTCGACGAGCCCGCCGTCGGGGGACACGCCCGAGAGCCGCAGCCCGTACTCGGCCAGCACGTCGCGATAGGCGTTGCTCACCTCCCAGCGGTGCCGGTGCCGCTCGCTGATCTCGGTCGTGCCGTACGCCTGCGCCGCCCTCGAGCCGTGCCGGAGCCGGGCGGCGTACGCGCCGAGGCGCATGGTGCCGCCGAGATCGGCCACGTCGCGCTGCGACTGCATCAGCGCGATGACGGGCGTCTGGCAGTTCGGCGCGAACTCGGTGCTGTTGGTGTCGGGGAGCTGGCAGACGTTGCGCGCGAACTCGATGATCGCGATCTGGAGGCCGAGGCAGATGCCGAAGAACGGCAGCTGGTGCTCCCGTGCCCAGCGGACCGCCTGCACCATCCCCTCGACGCCGCGCTCGCCGAAGCCGCCCGGGATCAGGAGCCCGTCGAAGCCCTCGAGCAGCTGGCCCGCCGTCTCCTGGTCGGTGAAGCGGTCGCTCCCGAGCCAGGTGATCTCGACCTTCGCGTCGTTGGGGATGCCGCCGTGGATGAGCGCCTCGTGTACCGACTTGTACGCGTCGGCGAGCTCGGTGTACTTCCCCACGACGGCGATGCGCACCTGGCGGCTCGGCCGCAGGATGTGATCCACCATCTCGCGCCACGCGGTGAGGTTCGGCTCCGGCGTGTCGAGCCGGAGCTTCTCGCAGACGACGCGGTCCATCCCCTGCTCGTGGAACTTGAGCGGGATCTCGTAGATCGAGGCGACGTCGGGACTTTCGATCACGCACCCGAAGTCCACGTTGCAGAAGAGGGCGATCTTGCGCTTGATGTCGGCGGGGATCGGCGACTCGCTGCGGCAGATGAGGATGTCGGGCTGGATCCCGATCTGCATCAGCTCGCGCACCGAGTGCTGCGTCGGCTTCGTCTTGAGCTCGCCTGCGGCGGCGATGAACGGCACGAGCGTGAGGTGGAGGAAGATCGCGTTGTCCCGCCCGACCTCCTGGCGGAACTGGCGGATCGCCTCGAGGAACGGCAGCGACTCGATGTCGCCCACCGTGCCCCCGATCTCCGTGATGACGACGTCGTGGCCCGGCGCCGCGCGGCGCACGGCGTTCTTGATCTCGTCGGTGATGTGCGGGATCACCTGCACCGTCGAGCCCAGGTACTCGCCGCGCCGCTCCTTGTTGATCACCGCCTGATAAATGCGCCCGGTGGTGATGTTGTTCTGCTGGCTGAGCGAGCGGTCGATGAAGCGCTCGTAGTGGCCGAGGTCGAGGTCGGTCTCGGCACCGTCGTCCGTCACGAAGACCTCGCCGTGCTGGAACGGCGACATCGTGCCCGGATCCACGTTGATGTAGGGATCGAACTTCTGCATCGTCACGCTGAGGCCGCGCTCCACGAGGAGCCGGCCGAGCGAGGCGGCGGCGATGCCCTTGCCGAGCGACGACACGACGCCGCCGGTGACGAAGATGTACTTGGTCGCGTTCGAGCCCATGACTATCCCTGGTAGAGTGCACGCCCGTCGGCCGGGGTGGCCCGAGGCGCACCCACCGGAAGCTGGAGCGGGTTGTGAGGGAGACGGAGGTGGCCGCGAGTGGCCGGTGTGACGCCTGGCACGAGCATCCACGAAGGTAATACGGGCCGGGGGCGCTGTCAAAACTCGTGCCGCGGGTCTTGACAGCGCGGCGGGGACTGCTAACGGCTTGCGTCGAAAAGAGTTCCGCGCTCAGCGACTGCGGGCGGTGCGGGCCGCTTCGCGCGCCGCGGCGCGGATCGAATCGGCCAGCCCGCGCTGGCGGTCGAGCGAGTCGCTCAGGCGGGTCTGCTGCGAGTCGAGCACCGCCTCGATCGAATCGGCGCGCTGCTCCCCGGCGGTTTCGATCGAGTCCGCCACCCGCTCGGCCTGGGCCTCGACCGAGTCGCGGGCGCTGTCCGCCTTCTCCTTCGACCACTCGCGCTTCATCTGCTCGATCTTGGTCTTCCACGCCAGCACGTCGAGCTGCCCCGGATGCCCCCGCAGCGTGAGGGTGCCGAACTGCGCCAGGCCGCGCCCGGCGGTATCCTTCGGCGTCATGCAGGTGAAGGTGCTGTGCTGGTTGATGTTCTCGAGGTCCTCCGCGACCAGCAGGCAGGCGGCCAGCCGGGCCGCCGCCACCGAGTCGGCGAGCTGGGCCTCGAACTCCACGCGCTCGGGCACCTTGGGCGCCGAGCGGTAGATCGTGACCTGCTTGAGACTGCCGAGCCGCTCACTGTCCACGCGGAAGGGCACCAGGGTCCCCGGGAAGGGGATGCGGATCGGCTCGGCCGTTTCGGCCACGGTCCGCACCTTCGCCGTCGCGCCGCGAACGAGCGTCACGATGACCATGCCGACCGCGAAGATGCCGAGCGCACCGATCGCGATCCGGAGCCAGTAGTTTTTCATGGGACGCGCCTCGTCAGGGGAGCTGTTCCAGCATGATACGTGCGCGGGCGCGGCCGTGTTTCGAGCCTGGCCGGGGCCGCGCCCAACCGCGGGGAGACCGGGTGATCGACGTCGATGCGCTGGTGAAGATCTACGGGGACTTCGCCGCCGTCCAGGGGCTCACCTTCCGGGTGAACCCGGGCGAGGTGGTGGGGCTCGTGGGGCCCAACGGCGCCGGCAAGACGACCACCCTGCGCACCATCGCCGGCATCCTCCGGCCCTCGAGCGGGTCGGTCCGGGTGGCCGGCCATGACGTGGTGCGTGAGCCGGTCGCGGCCAAGTCGCGGCTGGCCTTCGTGCCGGACGAGCCGCATCTGTTCCCCTATCTCACCGTGGAGGAGCACCTGCGCTTCGTGGCGCGCCTCTACGGCGTGGCGGAGGCCGACGAGCGGATACCTCCACTTCTACTGGAACTGGAGCTCCTCGAGCGCCGCGGGCACCTCCCCGACGCCCTCTCGCGCGGAATGAAGCAGAAGCTCGCGATCGCCTGCGGACTCCTGCACGAGCCGCGGGCGATCCTCCTCGACGAGCCGCTCACCGGCCTCGACCCCGTCGGCATCCGCCGCATGAAGGCGACGATCCGCGAGCGCGCCGGGCGGGGTGCCGCGGTGCTGCTGAGCTCGCACCTGCTGCACCTGGTCGAGGAGGTCTGCACCCGCGTTTTAGTGCTGCGGCGCGGGCGGATCGTCGCCTTCGGCACGATCGCGGAGATCGTGGCCGGCCGTCCCGAGCTGGCCGGGCGGACGCTCGAGGACGTCTTCCTGGCGCTCGTTGGCGAGGAGCCGGCGTCGGGCGCGGGCGAGGCAGGCGCCGCCGGTGGCGAGATCCTCGCCCCCACGCCCACGCCGCGGCCCTGACGCGGTGGTCCGCGCCGTCGCCTACCTTGCGCTCACGTCGGCCCGGAACCGGGCGGCGCTGCTCGCGCGCCGACTCCGCCGGCCGCGCTACCTTCTGGCGCTCGTCGCCGCGGCACTCTACCTCTGGTTCTTCCTCGTCGGCGGCGGGCGGCCCGAGCAGCTGATCGGCGGGCGGCCCGCTTGGCTCGAAACGGGGCTCGCCGCCCTGTTCCTCGGGGCGGCGCTCTGGGCCTGGCTCGCCGGAGCCGAGCGGCGGGCGCTGGCCTTCGAGCCGGCGGAGGTTCAGTTCCTCTTCCCCGCCCCGGTCGCCCGCGCGGCGCTGATCCACTACAAGCTCCTGCGGGCCCAGCTCCTGATCCTGCTCAACGCGCTCTTCTGGGCGGTCTTCCTCTCGCGCGAAGCGTTCGGGGTCTCCGCCTGGCGGCGCGGGTTGGCGGTCTGGCTCGCGCTCTCGACGCTTCAGATGCACCGCCTCGGCGCGTCACTCACCCGCGCGAGTCTGCGGGAGCCCGGCGCCGCCGGGTGGAAGCGGCATCCCGTCATTCTTCCGGTCGTGGGCGGGACCATCCTCGCCGTGCTCGTGACGATCCTCGCGGCGCTGCCGGAGCTCCAGCGGGCCGCGCGCGAGGGGATCGACTCGCTCGGACGCGCGGCGCTCGTGATGAGCGACGCGCCGGCGCTGCGCACGGCGCTCGCGCCGTTCCGGCTGCTTGCGCGGCCGCTCCTGGCGCTGGCCGCGCCCGAGTGGTGGCGGGCCCTGTTGCCGGCCCTCGCGGTGCTCCTCGTGCACTACGTCTGGGTGGTGCGGGCGGACGCGTCGTTCGAGGAGGCGGCGGTCGAGGCCTCCTTCGCGCGGGCGCGGCGAGTGGATCGGCGCCGCGGCGCCTCGATGCTCGTGGACGCGAGCGCCGCCGGGGTCGGCCCGCCGGTGACGCGCCTCGCGCCGACGGGCTGGCCGGCGGCGGCGCTCTTCTGGAAGAACGTGACCGCCCTGCTCCGCCGTCGGCGGCTCGCCCTGCTCGTGATCGGGATCGCCGCGGGCGCGGCGGCGCTCGGCGCGGTTTCGGTCGCGCTCGCCGGGGGGCTGGTCGAGACGCTGGGCAGCGCCCTCGTCGTGTGGGCCGTGTTCGGCGTATTGATGGGGCCGCAGTGGATCCGGAACGACCTCCGGGGCGACCTCGGCCACCTGGCCGTCCTGCGCACCTACCCCCTGCGCGGGCGCGACGTCGTGGCGGCGGAGGTCGCCGCCTCCGCCCTCCTGCTCTCGCTGCTCCACCTCGCCGTCCTCACCCTCGCCTGGTGCGCGCTGCTCGGCAGTACGGACTACAGCCCGGGTCCGGAGATGCGCACGCGTCTCCTGCTCGGTGCGGCGCTGGTGCTGCCGGCCGTGAACGTGCTCGCGCTGCTCGTGCACAACGCGGCGGCGCTGCTGTACCCGGAGTGGGTGCATCTTGGTCCCGCCCGCGCCGGCCGCTTCGAGGCGCTGGGTCAGGCGATGATCGTGGCGATCGCCGTCGCGCTCGTCGTGGCCGTGCTGCTCGCGCCCGCCGCCGCGATCGGCGCGGGGATCCATCTCGCCGTGGGCCTGGTGGGGCGGCGCGCCGAGACGGCGGCATGGTTCCTGGGCGGCGCGGGAGCGCTGGCGACGGCCGCGGTCGAGACGTGGTGGCTCGTGGGATGGCTCGGGCGGGTCTTCGAGCGGACCGAACCGGAAGGCGCCGAGACCGCCGGCGGCTGAGACTGTGCGGGAAGGGTGGCCGGCGGACGGCGGAGCGGCGCGCCGCTCAGGCGCGCGGATGGAACTGCCGGTGCACCGAGCGCAGGTACTCGCGGTCCACGTGCGTGTAGATCTGCGTCGTCGAGAGGTCGGCGTGGCCGAGCATCTCCTGCACGGCGCGCAGGTCGGCACCACCTTCGAGCAGATGCGTCGCGAAGCTGTGCCGGAGGGTGTGCGGCGTGACCCGCTTCGTGATCCCCGCGCGCTCGGCCGCCCGCTTCACTATCCCCCACGCGCCGACGCGTGAGAGCGGCTCCCCGCGCGCGTTGAGCAGCACGCGGCCGCCGCTCTTTCCGCGATCGAGCGTGGGCCGGAGCTGATGCAGGTACACCGACACCGCCGCGATCGTCCCCCGCCCGATCGGCACGAGACGCTCCTTCGAGCCCTTCCCGAACACCCGCACGAGCCCGTCCGTGAGCACGAGGTCGGTGAGCCCGATGCCGCAGAGCTCCGAGACGCGCATGCCCGCGCCGTAGCCCAGCTCGAGCAGCGCGCGGTCGCGCCACGCGAGTGGCTCGTCGAGGGCGGGCGCGGCGAGCAGCGCCTCGACCTCGCTCACCGAGAGCGTGTGCGGCAGTGTCCGCCAGCGCTTCGGGCTCTCGAGCCGGTCGCTCGGGTCGCTCGGGACCACGCCTTCGGCGAGCAGGAAGGCGAAATAGGTGCGCACCGCGGACACGGCGCGCCGGATCGAGGCGGGGCTCTGCCCCAGATCCTTCAGGAGAAAGACGAACTCGCGCAGGAGCCCGGGTGTCATGCCCTTCGGGTCGCGCACGCCCTTGCTCGTCGCGAACTCGCCCAGGCGGTGCAGATCGCGGGCATAGCCGTCGACGGTGTTGGCTGCGCTCCCCTTTTCGAGCGCGAGGAAGTCGCGAAACGGCTCGAGCCAGAAATCGCGCGCGATCTGCGCGCGAAGCTGCTCGGGCGTCAGCGACGGCGGTGGTGTCATCGACGCGGGAGGCGGGCGGAATCCGGGGAAACGCCGAGCAGCTCGGCCGCCAGCTCCATGACGCGCGATTCCTGGGCGCCGAGTCCCCCCTCGCTGAACACGACGGCCCAGAGTCGCTCGATCGCGGCCTGCCGCTGCTCGTGCCCGAAGCGGCTCGTGAGGCGCGCGCGGAAGCGCGTGAGGCGTCCCTGCTCGACCGGACGGAAGGTGGGCACCTCGCCCTCGGGGAGGCCCCAGCGCTCCCGCACGTGGCGGCAGACCGCCGTGCGGTCCTCCGCGCTGAACGCGGGGTCGGCGTAGGCGAGCTCGAGGACGAGCATCGCGGCGGCGCGCATCGCCTCGGCCCCGTCGCCCTGGTGCGCGGGATCGAGCGCGGCGGTGGCGGCATCGAGGAGCCGCTCGCGCTGGGCGCGCCGGCGACGCAGCGCGACGGCCGCGACGATGACGAGCGCGAGGAGGAGGGTGACCAGCCCGAGCGAGCGGTTCACCGTGCCGAGGAGGTCCTCGACGCGGTCCCACTGCGAGCCGAGCGCGGCGCCCACGATGGTGAGTCCGCCGTACCAGAGCGCCGACGCGACCGCCATCGGTGCGATGGCCCGGACCGGCGAGAGCCCGGCGAGCCCCGTGAAGGGCGCGACCACTGCGCGTACCCCGGGCAGCAGGCGGGCGAGGAAGATCCCCACCATGCCGAAGCGCACGTACTCGCGCTCGATCACCGCGAGCGATGCGGGTGAGAGGAGGCGGCGTCCGGTCGGCGTGGCGAAGAAGCGCCGCCCGTAGCGCCGCGACACGAAGTAAACGCCGGCCGCGCCCGCGACGTTGCTCGTCCAGACGACGAGGAAGACGCCGACGGGCGTGGTGACGTGCTTGTGGGAGAGGAACGCGCCGAGGGCGACGGCGGTGTCGGCGGGCACGGGCGGCACCACGTTCTCGAGCGCGGAGATGAGTCCGAGCGTGAGATACACGGGGAGCGGCGGGAGCCCCGCGAGCCACTCGAGGAGCTGCCGGATCAAGGGATCAGCGGGCCTCCGCGCCGAGGGCCGCGAGCGTCGCGATCGCCATCACGGCGAGGCCTTCGCCCCGGCCGATCCAGCCCAACCCCTCGTTCGTCTTCGCCTTGACGCTCACGCAGTCCACGCCCACGCCCAGCTCCTCCGCGAGGCGCCGCTCCATGGCGGCGACGTGCGGGTTGAGCTTGGGCGCCTCGGTGACGATCGTCGCGTCCACCTGCGCCACGGTCCAGCCCCGCGCCCGCACCCGCTCGAGCGCGCCGCGGAGCAGGACGATGGAGTCGGCGTCCTTCCAGGCCGGGTCGGTGTCGGGAAAGAGCTGCCCGATGTTGCCCGCCTTGGCAGCGCCGAGGACGGCGTCGATCACCGCGTGCGTGAGGGCGTCGGCGTCCGAGTGCCCGGCGAGCCCGCGCGCCGAGGGCACGGTGCAGCCGCCGAGGACCAGCGGCCGCCCCTCGGCGAAGCGATGCGAGTCGTAGCCGATCCCGACGCGGATCACGCGGCGGCCGTCGCGCCCGCCGGGGCGGGCGCGTCGAGGAGCGAGTAGTCCTGCCGCCGCCGGCGCGGCTCGAACCCGGCGTCGCGGATCACGCGGTCGATCTGCTCGAGGGTGGTGCGGTACGTCGTGCCGGCGGCGGAGACGACGTTCTCCTCCATCATGAGGCTGCCGTAGTCGTTCGCCCCGAACCGCAGCGCCACCTGTCCGACCTTGTGCCCCATCGTCACCCACGACGACTGCAGGTTGGGGACGTTGTCGAGGATGATGCGGCCCATCGCGAGCGTGCGCAGGTAGGTGACCGCGTCGGTCTTCGGCATGTGCGACATGCCGGGGGTGCCGTCGGGCTGCAGCGGCCAGCAGATGAAGGCGGTGAAGCCGCCGGTGCGCGCCTGCACCTCGCGGATGCGGAGCAGGTGTTCGATCCGGTCGGCGCCGGTCTCGCCCAGGCCGTACATCATCGTCACCGACGTCTTCATCCCCTGCCGGTGTGCCTCTTCCTGCACGCCGAGCCAGGAGTCGGTCTGCGCCTTCTTCTTCGCGACGTCCTGGCGGATCCGGTCCACGAGGATCTCGCCACCGCCCCCCGGGATGCTGTCGAGCCCCGCGGCCTTGAGCTCGCGGATGACCTCCGGCACCGGGAGGTCGAAGCGCTCGCTGAAGAAGACGACCTCGGAGGGCGAGAAGCCGTGGATGTGGATCGGGTGATGGCGCTTGATGTAGCGCATCAGCTCGAGGTACCACTCGAACGGGATGTAGGGGTTGTGCCCGCCCTGGAGCAGGATCTGCACCCCGCCCAGCGCGCGGCACTCGTCGATCTTCGCGCCGATCTCCTCGAAGCTCAGCACGTAGCCGCCGGGATCCTTCGGCCGGCGGTAGAACGCGCAGAACTTGCAGTCGGCGACGCAGACGTTCGTGTAGTTGATGTTCCGGTCGATGATGTACGTGACGACGTTCGCCGGATGCTGCCGCCAGCGCTCGGCATCGGCGCGCTGGCCCAGCTCGAGCAGGGGGGCGCGCTCGTACAGCTCGAGATACTCCCGGAACTCGGGCGAGGTGCGGTCGACGGTCGTCATGGGCGCCTCAGGCGGCGTTGATGAACGAGAGCGAGCCGTCCGGCACGAGCCCGTCCTGGGCCAGCCGGCGGAAGAAGTCGGTGAGCCCCGCGAGATGGCGGTAGCTCAGCCGGTAGTCGAGATCGTCGAAGTACGACCGGCAGACCGCGAGCGGCACACCGGTCCGCTCGGCGGCGGCCCGGGCCAGCTCGTCGAGATGCGCGAGGCCCCAGGCGCGCGACTCGAGGAGCCGGGCGTGGATCTCCCGCACCGGCTCCGCGGGCGCCGTGCGCTGCGCGGCCCAGACGGCGAACACGAACGGCAGCCCCGTCCACTCCTTCCAGGCGAGGCCCAGGTCCACGAAGACCGGATAGGTCGTCTGCTGCCCGAGGAGGAGCGCCGCGTCGCCGATGACCAGCACCGCCTCGTGGTCCACCCCCGCCAGGGCGGCGAGATCGCGCGGCTCGGCGGGCGCCGGGGCGAAGCGCGGTGTGATGCCCCAGCGGTGGCGACAGAGCAGCTCGAGCAGGAGCGTCGAGGTGCGGCTCGACGTGGTGCGCAGGATCGTCGCGCCGTCGAGCGCCTCGATCGGCCGCTTCGCGAAGAGCGCCACGCTATGGACCGGGCCGTCGCAGGTGATCGCGAGGTTCGGCAGCAGGTGATACTGCGCCGCGTGCCGCGCGTACTCCACCGCCGAGACGGCGCTCACGTCGAGCGTGCCGGCGGCGAGCTGCTCGTTCAGCTCGGCCGCCGTGCCCGGCACGAGCTCGGCCGGCATCGACACGATGCCGCGGTCGACGGCCCCGTAGACCGGGAAGCAGTTGATGTAGGAGATCCGCCCGAGGCGCAGGCGGGCCGTCGTCGCCGGTGTCGTCATGCCGCCCCGAGCACCGGGAGGGTGCGCCGCGCCGCGTCGGAGGTCGGCGCCGGCGGGGTCGGCTCGAGGTCGTCGAAGTCCTCGCGCACCGTCTCGTAGAGGCTGTTCCGCTCGACCGGCCGCTTCCCGGCCCCGCGGATCAGCCCGACGAGGCCCATGTAGGGCATGTGCATCGCCGTCTGCGCGCCCGCGTTGTGGTAGATCCGCTCGTAGACCACGGTGCCCTCGACGTCGTCGCACCCGAAGGCGAGCGCGATCTGCGAGAGGAAGGGCGTCACCATCGGCCAGTGCGTCTTGACGTGGGGGATGTTGTCGAGGAAGAGCCGCCCGACGGCGATCGCCTTGAGGTCCTCGTAGCCCGTGGTCGCGGTGCCGGTACGGCCCAGCTCCTCGCCCAGCTCGTTGTTGTCCGGGTGGTAGGCGAGCGGGATGTAGGTCAGGAAGCCGCCGGTGTCGTCCTGCAGGGCGCGGAGCATCGCCAGGTGCTCGATCCGGTCGTCGATCGTCTCGACGTGGCCGTAGAGCATCGTGCAGTTGGTCGGGATGCCGAGCTCGTGCGCGGTGCGATGCACCTCGAGGTACTCCCGCCCCGAGAGCTTCCGCTCGGCGATCGTCGCGCGGACCGCCGTCGAGAAGATCTCGGCGCCGCCGCCCGGGAGGCTGGTGAGCCCCGCCTGCTTGAGCGCCGCGAGCACCTCGCGCGGCGTGGTGCGCTCGATGCGCGCCAGGTGCGCGATCTCGACCGCCGTGAGCGCCTTGACGTGCACGTCGGGGTGCCGCTCCCGGAGCCCGCGGATCATGTCCGTGTAGTAGCCGAGCCGCAGCTTCGGGTGCAGGCCGCCGACGATGTGGAACTCGCGCGTCGGGCTCCCCGACGCCTGGGCCGCCTCGGCGTACACCTCCTCGAGCGAGCGGGTGTAGGCCCCGTCCTCCTTCGGCATCCGCGCGAACGAGCAGAAGACGCAGGTGTTGCGCAGGATGCAGACGTTGGTCGGGTTGAGGTGCTGGTTCGCCGAGAAGTAGACGCGATCGCCGTTGCGGCGCCGGTTGGCGAAATCGGCGAGCCGGCCGAGCCCGAGCAGGTCGTACGTCGCGTAGAGGGCGCGGCCATCGGCGGCGTCGAGGCGTTCGCCGGCCAGCACCTTGTCGGCCACCGGGCGGAGGGCGGGATCGGCGAGGCGGCTCGGGTCGAGAGCGGCGGACATCGGATCTCCTTGGGGCGTCGGCGGATATCGGAGCGGAAAGATATACGGGGGCGGGCGCGGGCTGTAGTCGGTTGGGCGCGAGGCGGCGCAGGCCCGCGCACGGGGGCGGGCCCGCCCGGCCGGTCGGGAACGCGTTCCACGCCGAATGCGCACGTGCCCCCGTGATCCACGATCGGATCACGGGGGCACGTGCGGGTGGCTCGCCAGCGCCCTTCAGGGCGCTCCGGCCGAGCAGGCCCTTCAGGGCCTCACGACCGGGCGCCCGGCTCGAGGCGCGCCTACTCCCGCCACGCCCGCACCGCCAGAGTCGCGTTGTGCCCGCCGAAGCCGAAGCTGTTGGAGAGCGCCACGCGGACCGGCCGCTCGAGCTTCTGGTTGGGCGCCGAGTTCAGGTCGCACTCGGGGTCGGGCGTGAACTGGTTGATCGTGGGCGGAATCACGCCGCAGCGGCTCGCCAGGAGCGAGGCGGCGAACTCCAGAGCGCCGGCGGCACCGAGGAGATGGCCGGTCATCGACTTCGTCGAGCCGAAGACGAGGTCACGGGCCCGCTCGCCGAAGACGGCCTTCACCGCCTGTGTCTCGGCGATGTCGCCCTGCTCGGTCGAGGTGCCGTGGGCGTTGACGTAGTCCACCTCGGCGAGGTCGATGTTCCCGTCGGCGAGGCAGGCCCGCATGGCGCGCTGCGCACCCTCGCCCGCGGGCGCCGGCGACGTCATGTGGTACGCGTCGCCGCTCGCGCCGTAGCCCAGCACCTCGCCGAGAATGGTGGCGCCGCGCCGCTGTGCATGCTCGAGGCTCTCGAGCACGACCACGGCCGCGCCATCGCCCAGGACGAAGCCGTCGCGGTCCTTGTCGAACGGCCGGCTCGCCGTCTGCGGGTCGTCGTTGCGGGTCGAGAGCGCCCGCATGTTCTGGAAGCCGGCGACCGCGAGGTTGGTGATCGCCGCCTCGGCGCCGCCCGTGATCATCGCGTCGGCCTTGCCGCTGCGGATCAGGTTGAACGACTCACCGATGGCGTGGGCGCTCGAGGCGCACGCGCTCACGGTGCAGAAGTTGGGCCCGCGCACGCCGTAGCGGATCGAGACGATCCCCGCGGCGATGTCGGGGATGAACATCGGCACGAAGAACGGGGAGACGCGATCCGGGCCCTTCGTGATCGAGAGCGTGCACTGCTCCTCGAAGGTCTGGATCCCGCCGATCCCGCTGCCGATGATCACGCCCGTGCGGTCCGGCACCGGGAACTTCCCCTCCAGGCCCGCCTGGGTGACGGCCTGCTGGGCGGCGCCGAGCGCGTACTGCAGGAAGGGATCGTACCGCTTGGCCTCCTTGCGGTCGATGTACTGCAGCGGATCGTAGTCCTTCACCTCGCAGGCGAAGCGCACCTGCAGCCGCGAGGCGTCGAACTTGGTGATCGGTCCGGCGCCCGAGCGGCCGGCCAGAAGGCCGGCCCACGTCGAGTCGACGTCGTTCCCGAGCGGGGTCACCAGGCCGAGGCCGGTGACGACGACACGGTGTGCCAAGCGTTACTTCCCGAGCTTCTCGTGGAGGTAGTTCATGGCATCGCCGACGGTGCGGAGCTTCTCCGCGTCCTCGTCGGGGATGTCGATGTCGAACTCCTTCTCGAAGGCCATGACCAGCTCGACGGTGTCGAGGCTGTCGGCACCCAGGTCCTCCATGAAGCTCGCCTCGGGGGTGAGCTTGTCGCGCTCCACGCCGAGCTCCTCGACGATGATGTCCTTGACCTTCTCTTCGACGTTCTCCATGTCGACCTCGTGAGAGTCCGGTGGTTGAGGAACTGCCTGCTTCAGATGACCATCCCGCCGTCCACCACCAGCACCTGGCCGGTGATGTAGCCCGCCAGGTCGGACGCCAGGAACAGCACCGCGCCGGCGACGTCCTCCGGGCGGCCGAGCCGCCCGAGCGCGATGGCCTGTAATAGAGACGCGCGCGCCTCCGGAGACAAGGCGGCCGTCATGTCGGTCTCGATGAACCCCGGGGCGACGCAGTTGGCCAGGACGCCCCGGCTGGCGTACTCCTTGGCCACCGACTTGGTGAAGCCGATGAGTCCCGCCTTGCTCGCCGCGTAGTTGGCCTGCCCCTTGTTGCCCGTGATGCCCACGACGCTCGTGATGTTGATGATGCGGCCGCTGCGGCGCTTCATCATCCCCTTGATCACGGCGCGCACCGTGTGGAACGCCCCCTTGAGGTTGGCGTCGAGCACCGCGTCCCAGTCCTCGTCGCCGAGGCGCATGAGGATGTTGTCGCGGGTGAGACCGGCGTTGTTGACCAGGATGTCGATGGGCCCGAGCGCCGACTCGGCCGCCGCGAGGGCGCGCTCCACCTGCGCGGCGTCGGCCACGTCGCACGCGACGCCCGCCGCCCGCTCGCCGAACTCCGCGGCGACGGTCTCCGCCCTGGCCTGATCGCGGCCGACGATGGCCACCTTCGCCCCCGCGCCGTGGAGGGCGCGCGCGATCGCGAGGCCGATGCCCCGCGTGCTGCCGGTGACGAACGCGACGCGGCCGGTGAGGTCGATCGTGCTCATGCCAGGAAGCGCTCCACTTCGTCGGCCGTGCCGAGGGTGAGGGTCGGGGTCCCGGGGAGGATCCGCTTGAGCAGCCCGCTCAGCACGCTGCCCGGGCCGATCTCGACGAACGTCACGGCCGGGCCGGCCGCGCTCGCGACCTGCGCGGCCGCGTGCATGCACTCGACCCAGCGGACCGGCGCGGTGAGCTGGTCGACGAGGAGCCGCTTCGCGTCGGCGCCGGTCGTGACCGCGAGCGCGCTCGCGTTGGCGATCACGGGGATGCGCGGGTCGGCGAACGCGGCGCCCTGGAGCGCGGCGTGCAGCCCGTCCACCGCCGGCGCCATGAGCGGCGAGTGGAAGGCGCCGCTCACCTTGAGCGGGAGGACGCGCTTGGCGCCGCGCGCCTTGCAGCGCTCGCCCGCGCGCTCCACCGCGGCCGGGTCGCCCGAGATGACCGTCTGATCGGGGGCGTTGATGTTGGCCGCCACCGCGAGGCTGGTCGCGTCCGAGGCCTCGTTGCAGGCCGCGTCCACGTCGGCGGTAGCGAGGCCCAGCACCGCGGCCATCGCGCCGGGGCGCGCGAGGCCCGCCTCGTACATCAGCTCGCCGCGCCGCCGGACGAGGCGCGCGGCGTCGGTGGCGCTCAGCGTGCCCGCGGCGACGTGCGCGCTGTACTCGCCGAGGCTGTGCCCCGCCGCGCACGCGGCGCCCGCGAGCCGGTCGCCCACGACCGCGAGCACCGCGGCCGAGTGGGCGAGGATGGCGGGCTGCGTGTTGTGCGTCTGCGTGAGCTCGTCCTCGGGCCCCTCCCACATGACGCGCGAGAGGGCGACGCCCAGGGCGTCGTCGATCGCCTCGAAGACGGCGCGCGCGGCCGGGAAGCGCTCGGCGAGGTCCTTGCCCATCCCCACCTTCTGCGCGCCCTGGCCGGGGCACATGAGGACCAGCGGGCCGCTCACCATCGGATCACCGTGCTGCCCCAGGTGAAGCCCGCCCCGAAGCCGACGAGCAGCACGAGCGAGCCCTTGCGGATGCGCCCCTCCTCCTCCGCCTGCGCCAGCGCCAGCGGGATCGAGGCGGCCGACGTGTTGCCGTAGCGCTCGACGTTGACCATCACCTTGCTCATCGGCATGCCGGCGTGCTTGGCCGTCGCCTCGATGATGCGGATGTTGGCCTGGTGCGGCACGAGCAGGTCGAGCTCGTCGGCCGAGACGCCGGCCCGGCGGAGCGCCTCGTCGCACGCCTCGGCCATCGCGAGGACCGCCGCCTTGAACACCTCGCGGCCGGCCATCTTGATGTACTGCGAGCGCTCGCGCAGGACCGTCTCGTCGATCGGCCGCGCCGTGCCGCCCGCCGGGCGGTAGAGATACTCGGCGAGCCGGCCGTCGGACTTGATGAACGTGCTGAGGATGCCGCGGCCGTCGCCGCCGGCGCCGCCCGCCCCGTTCGTGGCGCGCACCACCGCCGCCCCTGCGCCGTCGCCGAAGAGGATCGCGGTCGAGCGGTCCTGCATGTCGGCGATGGCCGAGAGCTTCTCGGCGCCGACGACGAGGATCGTGCGATACGTGCCGGTGGCCAGGAGGCCCTCGGCGATCGTCAGGCCGTAGATGAAGCCGGAGCAGGCGGCCTGCACGTCGAAGGCCGCCGCGCGCTCGGCGCCGAGGAGCGCCTGGAGGTCGCAGGCCACCGACGGCAGGAGCCGGTCGGGCGAGGCGGTGCCGAGGATGATCGCGTCGAGTTCGCCGGCGGTCGCGCCGGCGCGGCCCATGGCGCACTCGGCCGCCTGCCGGCACATGCTCGCGAGCGTCTCGCCCGGCGCGGCCCAGCGGCGCTCGCGGATGCCGGTGCGCTCGACGATCCACTGATCGGAGGTATCGAGCGTGCGCTCGAAGTCGGCGTTGGTGACGACGTGGCTGGGCGCATACGCCCCGAGCCCGTCGAGGCGGGCGAAGGGTCGCCCGCTCATGCCGGGAGAGCCGTCTGGCGCTGGGCGAACTCGGCGCCGATGTGCTGGCTGAGGTTGGCCTCGACGCTCTGCACGGCGACGCGGATCGCGTTCTTGATCGCGTTGCCGCTGGACGCGCCATGGCAGATGATGGCGACCCCCTTCACGCCGAGGAGCGGCGCGCCGCCGTACTCGGAGTAGTCGAGGAAGGTGAACACCTCGCGGATGTCGTTGCGCTCGAGCACCTCGGGCGCCTTGCGCTTGACGAGGCGCACGATGAGACGCGCGACCGACTCGTAGAACTTGAGGATCACGTTCCCGGCGAAGCCGTCGCAGACGAGCACGTCGATGTCGCCGCGCTGGTCGTGACCGGCGAGGATGTCGCGCCCCTCGACGTTGCCGTGGAAGTTGATCCCCGGCGCGCGCTTGAGGAGCTGGTACGCCTCCTTGGTGACGGCGTTCCCCTTCTCCTCCTCCTCGCCCACGTTGAGGAGCCCGACCCGCGGGCTCGGGCGGCCGAGAATGTCGCGCACGTACACCGTGCCGAGGTAGGCGAAGTTGACGAGCTCGCGAGGCGAGCAGTCCACGTTGGCCCCGGCATCGAGCACGAGCACCGAGTGGTCGGCCGTCGGGAAGAGGCTGGCCACGCTGGCGCGCTCGACCCCGTCGTGCAGCCCGAGGATGACCGTCGAGGCCGCGAGGACGGCGCCGGTGTTGCCGGCGGAAATGAAAGCGTCGGACGCCCCCTGCTTCTGCAGGGTGAGTCCGACGACGATGCTCGAATCGGGCTTCTTCCGGACCGCGGCGAGCGGCTTCTCGGCCATGCCGATCACTTCGCTGGCTGCGACGACCTGCAGCCGGCTACGGTCCACTCCGGGGTGCTTGGCCAGCTCGGCCTCGATGACGTCGGGCTTCCCGACCAGCTGCACCTGGAAGGTGGCGGGCAGCGTGGCGAGCGCCTGGACGACTCCTTCGATCTCGGCCTGGGGGGCGGAGTCGCCCCCCATCGCGTCCACCGCGACGCGCAGCACCTTCAGCTTTCCTCGACCTCGACGCGCTTCTTCCCGCCGTAGTAGCCGCAGGTGCCGCACACCCGGTGCGACAGCTTCGGCGAGTTGCAGCGCGGGCACGCCTGGGCGAGCACGCCCTTGGCGTTGTGGTGACCGCGGCGGAGCCGCTTGCGGCTCTTGGAAAGCTTCCTCTTCGGGACTGCCATGGGTTCCTCAGCTCGGTTCGGCGGACGTGCAGCCGCACGGGCCCGCGTTCAGATCGGCGCCGCACCGGGCGCAGAGCCCGGCGCACTCCGGGCGGCACAGCGGAAAAGCCGGCACGGCGAGCGCCAGCTCGTCTCGCACCACCGGCGCCAGATCGATCGCCGTGGTGGTCGGGGGCAACGGGTAGGCATCCGGGTCCTCGTCCGCCGTCTCGGAATCGGTGCTGAAGAGCACGCTGATGTCGGCGTCCACCGGCCGCTCGAGGTCGGCCAGGCAGCGCCCGCACTCCAGGCGCACCCTCGCGTGCAGGTGGCCGCGCCAGTAGTAGCCGCTCTCACCCGTCGCCTGCAGCCGCCCGGTGACCCGCACCGGCTCGACGAACGCGAAGCCCAACCCCTCGAAGAGCGCGTCGTCGGCCGCCACCTCGCCCGTCGTCTCGACCGGGCCGTGTTGCAGGTCCCGCAAATCCACCCGAAGCATAGCCATTAACTTTAATCGGGTGCGGGAGTTGGGTCAAGTTGGCGGGGGATCACCCCCACAGCCCCGCCAGCTCCGCCTCGGTGAAGAAGAAGCCGATCTCGCGCCGGGCGTTCTCGTCGCTGTCGGAGCCGTGCACGGCGTTCCGGCCCTTCGATTCGGCGTAGAGCTTCCGGATCGTGCCCTCCTTGGCCTCGGCCGGGTCGGTCGCGCCGATCACGTCGCGGTAGTGCTGCACCGCGTTCGCCCGCTCGAGCGCCATGGGGAGGCAGGGGCCGCTGGTCATGAACTCCACCAGCTCGCCGTAAAAGGGGCGCTCCCGGTGCACCTCGTAGAACTTCCCCGCCTCGGCGCGGGTGAGCTTCACCAGGCGCGCCGCGCGCACCACGAAGCCCTCCTTCTGGAGGTGGGCGATGATCGCCCCCATCTTCCCCGAGGCGATCGCATCGGGCTTCACGATCGCCAGCGTCATGTTTCCGGCCATGCGGTCTCTCCCTCTCCTCAGCCCTTGAGCTTCGCCTTGAGCAGCGCGACCACGTCCACCGGCCGCTTCATGACCCCGATCCCCGCCGCCTCGAAAGCCGCCATCTTCTCCGCCGCCGTGCCGCTCGAGCCGGAGATGATCGCGCCCGCGTGGCCCATCCGGCGCCCCGGCGGCGCCGTCTGGCCCGCGATGAAGCCGACGACCGGCTTGGTCACGTGCTGCTTGACGAACTCCGCCGCGTCCTGCTCCGCCGTGCCGCCGATCTCGCCCATCATGACGATCGCCTCGGTCTCGGGGTCGTCCTGGAAGGCGCGCAGACAGTCGATGAAGTTGGTGCCCACGATCGGGTCGCCGCCGATGCCGACGCAGGTGCTCTGGCCCATCCCGTTCTTGGTGAGATGGTTCACGACCTCGTACGTCAGCGTGCCCGAGCGCGAGACGAGCCCGATGCGGCCCGGCGTGCAGATGTTGCCCGGGATGATGCCGACCTTCGACTTGCCCGGCGAGATGAGGCCGGGGCAGTTCGGCCCGATCAGGCGCGCGCCCCTCGAGCGGATGAACGGCATGACCTTGAGCATGTCGTCCACCGGCACGCCCTCGGTGATGCAGACGACGAGCTTGATGCCGGCGTCCGCCGCCTCGAAGATGGCGCCGGCCGCGCCCGCCGGCGGCACGTAGATGACCGACGTGTTCGCGCCCGTCTCCTGCACCGCCTCGGCCACGGTGTTGTAGACCGGCACCTGGCCCTCGAACTTCTGGCCGCCCTTCCCGGGCGTGACCCCGGCCACCACCCGGGTGCCGTAGGCCATCATCTGCCTCGTGTGGAACGAGCCGTCCCGGCCGGTGATGCCCTGCACCACCAGCTTGGTGGACTTGTCGATGAAGATGCTCACGCGGCCTCCTTGGCCAGCCGCACGACCTGCTCCACGGCTTCGTCCATGTCGTTGAGGGCCTTCATGCCGGCCGCCTCGAGGATCCTGACGGCTTCCTTCTCGTTGGTGCCGGTGAGGCGGATGACGATCGGCACGTTCACCTTGAACTGCTGCGTGGCCGTCACGATGCCGTTGGCCACGTCGTCGGTCCGGGTGATGCCGCCGAAGATGTTGAAGAGGATCGCCTTCACGTTGGGGTCGCGCGTGATGATCTTGAGCGCGTTGACGACCTTCTCGGGGTTCGAGCTGCCGCCGATGTCGAGGAAGTTCGCGGGCTCGCCGCCGTAGTACTTCACCAGGTCCATCGTCGCCATCGCGAGGCCGGCGCCGTTCACCACGCAGCCGACGTCGCCGTCGAGCTTGATGAACGTGAGGTTCGCCTTGCGCGCCTCGACCTCGCTCGGATCCTCGGCCGTCTCGTCGCGCATGGCGGCGAGATTCGGGTGCCGGTCGAGCGCGTTGTCGTCGATCGACACCTTGGCATCGAGCGCGAGCACCTGGCCGTCGGGCGTGGTGACGAGCGGGTTGATCTCGACCAACGTCGCGTCGTTGTCCATGAAGACGCGGTAGATCTGCTGCATGATCTGCGCGGCCGCGCGCACCTGCTTCACGTCCTGGTAGAGCACGTAGGCGAGCGTCATCGCCTGGTGCGGCAGGAGACCGTAGAGCGGGTCCACCGCGAACTTCACGATCTTCTCCGGCGTCGTCGCGGCCACTTCCTCGATGTCCATGCCGCCCGCGGCGCTCACCATGAACACCGGGCGCTGCGTCTCGCGGTCGAGGATGAGCCCGGCGTAGCTCTCGGTCGCGATCTCCGCGGCGGGCACGACGAGGACCTTGTAGACGGTGAGGCCCTTGATCTGCATGCCGAGGATCTTCGCGGCGTGCTCCTTTGCCTCCGCGGGCGTCTTCGCGAGCTTCACGCCGCCCGCCTTGCCGCGCCCGCCCGAGTGCACCTGCGCCTTGACCACGACGGTCCCGCCGAGCCGGCGGGCGATCGCCTCCGCCTCGTCGGGCGTCGAGGCGACGTCGCCGTCGAACATGGGCACGCCCGCCGCCTTCAGCAGCTCGCGCGCCTGGTATTCATGGAGATTCACGTGTCCCTCACGATGGTCGTGCCCGTCTCGCCGCGGAGGGCCGCAGGGCCCTCCGACAGACGCGCGATGATCGCGCGGGCCCCGCCCGCGCGGACGAACGATGCTGCCGCCTGCACCTTCGGTTTCATGCCGCCCTCGTCCAGCCCGCCGCCCGCGGCCAGCGCGTCCACCTCGGCGAGGGTGAGCGTGCGGAGCGGCCGCGGCCGCGGCGTCCCCCACCCTTCGTAGACCGCGTCCACGTCGGTGAGGATGACGAGCGCCTCGGCGCCGAGCTCGCCGGCGAGGATGGCCGCGGTGCGGTCCTTGTCGACCACCGCGTCCAGGCCCTCGAGCCCGAGCGCGGGGTCGCGGTAGACCGGCGGCCCCCCGCCGCCCGCGGCGATGACGATGACGCCCTCGCCGACCAGCCGCTTCACCAGCGGCGCCTCGACCACGCCGTAGGGCACCGGGCTCCCCGCCACGCGCCGCCAGTGCCCCTTGCCGTCCTGCACGAGCGGCACGCCGGCGGCGCGGAGCGCCTCGACGCGCTCGGGCGGCAGCGCGTGGCCGATCGGCTTCGTCGGCCGCTGGAGCGCGGGGTCGTCGGGGCGCACCAGCGTCTGCGTCACCAGCGTCACCACCGGCCGGTCGACGCCGGCCCGGGCGAGGCCGTTCTGCAGCGACTGCTGCAGCATGTAGCCGATCCAGCCCGCCGTCTCGGCCACGAGCACGCCGAGCGGGAGCGGCTCGACGACGCCCCGGCTCAGCTCGTTCCGCACCAGCTCGTCGCCGACCTGGGGACCGTTGCCGTGCACGATGGCGATCCCCCACCCCTCGCGCGCCAGCTCGACAATCGGCGCGACGCTCTCGCGGGCGTGGCGGAACTGGTTGGTCACCGTCGCGGGCTCGCCCGCACGCGCGAGGGCGTTGCCGCCCAGCGCCAACACCGCGGTCTTCATGGCGTGACTCGTCCCCGTGGTCCGGAAAACCGTGGCAAACCTAGTGGAGCCCCCCGAGCGGGAGCAACCCGACCGCGCGCCCGCGCGCCGGCCGTGCTCAGCGGCGGGCGGGCACGCCGAGGACCTGCCGGAGCGCTTCGAGCGCCCGCCCGAAGCGGACCCAGTCGCCCTGGCGCATGGCGCTGTCGGCGCGCTGCATCCATTCGCGGGCGAGCGCAAGCGGGTCGGAGGTGGGCGCGGCGGCGTGGCGGCCCGGCGGCGTGGCCACGCTCGTGCCGAGGAGGTTCTGCCAGGCGTCCGCCATCGTGCGGCCGGCCCCGAGGCGGTCGCCCGTCGCCACGCTGACCCAGAGGAGGGCGATCCGGCCGTCGGCGCTGCGCCCGTAGGCCGGCTGGTACGCGACCACCCCGGCGCCGTCGCGCGCGAGGCGCACCGCGCCGGTGTCGAAGTCGCCCTGGTTCGCGGTGACCGAGTCGCGGAGCTGCGTGAAGAGCGGGAAGCGCGCCCAGCTGCGCGCGAGCTGGGCCGGCACGGGAAGCGTCGCCGCGGAGTCGAGCCGCCAGAGGTGGACGACGTCGCGCCCCTGGTCGGCGCGGGCCGAGAGGAGCGCAGCGAGCCCGGTCTCGCCGAGGCGATGGATCCCCGTGCTCCACTCCGCCGCCGACGTGTCGGGCGCCCACCCGAGGATCGGCGTCCGTTGCCCCGCCTCGCCGCCGGTCCGCTGCAGCACCCGCCCGAAGGCGCCCTGCTCGAGCGCGCCGAGCTGGGTGTCGAGGAGCTCGCGCGGATAGCCGACCTCCGCGGCGATCTCCGCCGGCAGCGTGCCGGCGGGCTCCACCGTGCCCGCCGCGATCTCGCCCCAGGCCCGCGCGAGCGGATCCGCATCGCCGCGCAGGTAGATGCGCGCGTCCCCGCTCGCCGCGCGCACGAGGCCGACGAAGCCCGCGCGCACCGCGCCGACGGTCGTCCCCTCCCACTCGACGCGGGGCGAGAGCGGGAAGAGCGCGGCGCGCACGTACCCGGGGGCGATCCAGACGAGCTCGCCGTCGAGGAGCCGGGGCTCGGGCGCACCCCAGGTCGCGAAGGGGGCGAGATGCGCCAGGCGCTCCTGCGGCTCGAGATGCCAGGCGAGCCGGTCGGCCGGATCCATGGCGCCCAGGAGACGGCCGAGCTGCAGCGTCCAGGCCAGTACCAGGCGCCGCGGCCACGCGCCCACCGGCCCGCCCAGCGCGTCGGGGCCGAGGTCGAACTCGGGCGCCCCCGGGCGAATGACGTGCCGGGAGAGCTCGAGGAGCGGATCCGGCCGGGGGCTCGCTGCCGTGTCGCCGGATTCGTCGCCGGCGTGGTAGAAGAGGGGTGCGCCGGTGGGCCCGACGCGATCATCGGCCAGCGCCAGCACGGCCGGGCCGCGCTCCCGCGTGACGACGCCGAGCCAGACCGGGCGATGCGCCCCGTCGTCGAGGCGGAGCACCGCCGGCGCGAGCGCGGCGAGCGCCTGGGTGTCCGGGGAGATGGCGAGGCGCGCGTGCTCGCGGTCCCAGAGCGACGGGATCGCGGGTGGGCCGCTCATGCCGGTGTCGGCGGGGTAGGCCGCCTCCACCAGCGAGTCGGGCCCGTAGGCGGCGTGGAGGAAGAGCCGGCTCACCTCGGCCGGCGCGACCGGCGCTTCCCGCTCGCGCGCCACCGCCGGGAGGACGTAGTGCCCGAGGCCGGAGGCGGCGATCAGGATCGCCCAGGCGGCGACGAGGAGCGTGTGCTGGGCCCGTGCCGCCCAGACGGCCGAGAGGATCGCGGCGCCCAGCGCGGTGCCCGCCAGCGCCGGCGAGACGAAGCTCGTCAGGCGCACGAGCCCCGGGTCGAGGGGACCGCCGATGCCCGCGACGAGCTCGTACGGCTCCAGCAGGTAGCCCCAGGCGAGCATGACGGCGAGCGTGGCCAGGAGCCAGCCGAGGTGGAGCCGGGCGTGCCCGTTGATCGCGGGCCGGCCTTCCATCCACCGCACCGCGCCGACGAGGATGTAGAGGGTGAGGGTGCCCGTGAGGGCGAGCAGCGTGAGCAGGAGCGCGTAGGCGTGGAGCCCGCGCCAGAGCGGGAGCTGCGCGACGTAGAAGCCCGCGTCCTGGCCCAGGACCGGGTCGGAGAGGCCGTACCGGAGCCCGTGCCAGGCGAGCTCCACGGTGGCCCACCCGTCGGACGCGCCGCCGCCGACGAGCATGCCGAGGAGCAGGCCGGTGAGGATCGCGCCCAGGACGAGCCCGCGACTCGTCACCGCCTCGTGGAACTCGACGTTGCCGACGTGGCGCGGGATCTCGACACGGCCGATCGCGCGCGAGACGGCGTAGAGATGTCCGATGAACCACCCCGCGGCGACGAGCACCGCGGCGAGGTCGAGGAGCAGCCGGAGGAGGTGCCGCTCGGTGAGGAAGGCGGCCGCGCCCGGCGAGAAGCGCGCGGCCCACCAATGGTCGGTGAGGACGCCGGCCGTCCAGCGCCCGAGAAAGAGGAGCGCGACCAGCCCGACCAGCAGCCCGGTGAGCCGTGCGCGCCGCGTCACGGTCGGCGGCCCGGCCTCAGACCTTCACGCCCTGGCCGGCGAGCCAGCCCTCCACCTCGCCGCGGTAGGCGTCGAGCGCCGCCTGGTCGGTGGCCTCGAAGCGCATGACGAGGACGGGCTGCGTGTTCGAGGCGCGGATGAGACCCCAGCCCGTCGGGAACTTCATCCGCACGCCGTCGATCGTGACGACCGGATACTTCGTCGCGAAGTGCCGCGCCGCCCGCTCGACGATGCCGAACTTCTCCGACTCCGCGCAGTCGACCCGGATCTCGGGCGTCGAGAAGGTCTGCGGCACGTCGGCGAGGAGCGGGGCGAGGCCGTGCTCGCCGCGAGAGACGATCTCGAGGAGCCGGGCGGCCGCGAAGAGGGCGTCGTCGTAGCCCAGATAGTCGCCGCCGAAGAACATGTGGCCGCTCATCTCGCCGGCGAGCGGCGCGTCGAGCTCCTTCATCTTGGCCTTGATGAGCGAGTGGCCCGTCTTCCACATGACGGGCGTCGCGCCCGCCTGCTCGAGCGCCTCGGGGAGCACCTCGGAGCACTTCACGTCGAAGATGACGGGCGTGCCGCGCCCGAAGCGCTGCACCGCGTCGCGGCCGAAGAGGATGAGGAGCTGGTCGCCGTAGACGATGCGGCCCGTCTCGTCCACCGCGCCGATGCGGTCCTGGTCGCCGTCGAAGGCGATGCCGAGTTCGGCGCCGGTGCGCCGCACCTCGGCCTGCAGGTCGCGCAGGTTGGCGGGGACCGTGGGATCGGGGTGGTGGTTCGGGAAGGTGCCGTCCGACTCGCAGAAGAGCGGCGTCACGTCGGCGCCGAGGGCGCGGAGCGTGGGCACGGCGATCACGCTGCCCACGCCGTTGCCGCAGTCCACGACGACCTTCACCGGGCGCTCGAGCCGGTTGCGCTCGACGATCGCGTCCTTGTACTGCTGCAGCACGCCGCTGTCGGCCGTCTCGCTCCCCTGCCCCGTGCGCCAGCGCTCGGTGACGATCATCTCCCAGAGCGCGAGGATCTGCTCGCCGTGCAGCGACTCGCGGCCCAGCGTCATCTTGAAGCCGTTGTACTCGGGCGGGTTGTGCGAGCCGGTCACCTGGAGGCCGCCGTCGACGCCGTCGCGGGTGACGGCGAAGGAGAGCGCGGGGGTGGGCAGCATGCCGACGTCCACCGCCGTGCCGCCGGCCGCCACGATGCCGCGCCGCACGCCCGCGGCGAGCCCCTCGCCCGAGGGACGGTTGTCGCGGCCCACGCAGAGCACCGGGGCGCGGCCCAGCCGCTCGGCGGCCTCGGAGGCGAAGGCGCGGCCGATCCCCTCGGCCACCTCGGGGGTGAGCTGGCGCTCGACGATGCCGCGGATGTCGTACTCCCGGAAGATCTCCTTCGGAACGTTCATGGCACCCAGGGGCTCGGGGTCAGGGATGGCGGACCGACGCGCATCGGACGCGACTCGAGGATGCGCGAAGGGCGACCCGGCCTCGGGTCGCCCCTCCAATCTATGCGGCCGGGCTCAGCGTCCTGCGACGGGCGTCACCGTCTGGGCGAGCGTGCCGGCGCTCGCGCCCGCCGCGTTCACCGCGCCGGTCGGCCAGACGCCGAAGACCAGGATCGCGACGACCGAGACGGCCACCGCCACGCCGGCGGCGCGCGCCAGGAAGGTCGCGCGGACCGGCTCGCCCGCCGGCGCCGGCCGCATGTACATCGACATGATCACCGGGAGATAGTAGCCCGCCGACAGCACGCTCGCGAGCACCAGGATGACGGCGAGCGGCCCCTGCCCGAGCGAGACGATCGAGCTGAGGATGTACCACTTGCCGATGAAGCCCACGGTGCCCGGGAAGCCGAGGAGCGAGAGCATGCAGACGCTCATCCCGAAGGCGAGCCAGGGATGGCTCTGCCCCATCCCGGCGATCGAGTCGTACGTCACGTCGCGCTCGCCCTCGCGGCCCATGGCGGCGAGGATGCCGAAGGCGGCGAGCGTCGTGAGCCCGTAGGCGAAGAGGTAGAGCAGCACCGCCCCGGCGCTCAGGCGCGTCCCCGGCCACACCGCGGCGAGGAGGTAGCCCGCGTGCGCCACGGAGCTGTAGGCGAGCATGCGCTTGAGCGTCTTCTGCGAGAGCGCGATGAGGTTGCCGACCACCATCGTGATCACGGCGAGCCAGCCGACGATCGGCTGCCAGACGCCGATCGCGCCCGGGAAGGCCTCGTACAGGACGCGCACGAGCGAGAGGAAGGCCGCGGTCTTCACGCCCGTGGCCATGAAGCCGGTCACCGGCGTCGGCGAGCCGTCGTACACATCGGGCGCCCACATGTGGAACGGCACCGCGGCGATCTTGAAGCCGAAGCCGATCAGGAGCAGGCCGAGCCCCAGGCTGCCGAGGAGCGGCATCCGCCCGGCCACGAGCTGGCCGCCGATGGCGCCCAGGTTGGTCGTGCCGGTGGCGCCGTACACGAGCGCGATGCCGTAGAGCAGGAAGCCCGAGGCGAACGCGCCGATCAGGAAGTACTTGAGCGCCGCTTCGGCCGAGAAGGCGCTGCGGCGGTCGTAGCCCGCCAGGACGTAGACGGCGACCGACATCACCTCGAGCCCGAGGAAGACCACGATCAGGTCCTCGGCGCCGAGGAAGAAGAGCATCCCCGCCGTCGCGAGCAGCGTCAGCGGATAGTACTCGGGTGCCAGCATCTGCTCGCGCGGCAGGTAGGCGAGCGAGAGCAGCACCGTGCCCGCCGCGAGCAGCAGCACGAGCGCCGCGCCGGCGTAGCGGAAGTCGTCGAGCGCGATCATGAACGGCAGCCCCGCGGCATGCACCCCACGGGCCCAGAGGCCGGCGAGGGCGGCGCCGCTGAGGACCAGGCTCGCCAGGCTCAGCCACCCCGCGAGGCGGCTGTCCTCCGCGGTCTGGTGGCGCCAGGCCACCACCAGGAGGACGACGAGCGCGCAGGCGCTCAGGACGAGCTCGGGCAGGAGCGCCAGGGCGATCCCGCTCGGCGTGGACAGGTCGAGCGACGGGCTCATCGACGGGTCTCCCAGGCGGCCGGGGTCACGGGGACCGTCCCGGCGGTCGTGGCGGCGGGGCTCGCGGCCCGCGGCTGCAGCAGGTCGACGTAGGCCTTGGCGGCCGGCTCCATGCGGCGCAGGACGGGCGCCGGATAGAGGCCGAGCCAGAGCATCCCCGCCACGAGCGGCAGGAGCACCGTGAGCTCACGCGCGCTCAGGTCGGGCAGGCCCTCGTTCTCGGGGTTGTCGAGCCGGTTGAAGATGATCCGCTGCAGCGCCCACAGCATGTAGGCGGCGGCGAAGATGACGCCGGTGGTCGCGATGATCGTGGCGACGGGGTGCGCCTCGAAGGCGCCGAGGAGCGAGAGGAACTCGCCGACGAAGCCGCTGAGCCCCGGCAGGCCGATCGAGGCGAGCGCCGTGAACGTCAGCAAGAGGCTCAGCACCGGCACCACGCGGGCGATGCCGCCGTAGGCCTCGATGAGGCGCGAATGCCGTCGCTCGTACATCATGCCGATGATGAGGAAGAGCGCGCCCGTGGAGAAGCCGTGGCTGATCATCACGACGAGGGCGCCCTGGACCCCCTGCACCGTGCCGGCCCAGAGCCCCAGCATGACGAAGCCGAGGTGGCTCACCGAGGAGTAGGCCACGAGCTTCTTGAAGTCGGGCTGCACCATGGCGACGAGCGCGCCGTAAATGATCCCGATGACGGCCAGGGCGACGATCACCTTGCTCATGGCCGGGCCCATCGCAACGTCCGGGAAGAAGGGCACGGCGAAGCGCAGGAAGCCGTAGGTGCCGATCTTGAGCATCACCCCGGCCAGCAGCACCGAGCCCGCGGTCGGCGCCTCGACGTGGGCGTCGGGGAGCCAGGTGTGGAACGGGAAGACGGGCACCTTGATCGCGAACGCCACGGCGAAGGCGAGGAAGAGCCAGGGCGCGACCGGGCCGACGAGATTCGCGTGGCTCAGCAGGTGGTCGTAGGCGAAGGAGAGCGTCCCCGTCGCGTCGGCGATCCGGAAGACCATCACCAGGAGCGCCACCAGCATCAGGATCGAGCCGGCGAAGGTGTAGACGAAGAACTTGATCGCCGCGTAGAGCCGGTTGGTGCCGCCCCAGATCCCGATGATGAAGTACATCGGGATCAGCATCACCTCGAAGAAGACGTAGAACACGAAGAGGTCGAGCGCCACGAAGACGCCGAGCATCCCGGTCTCGAGGGCGAGCAGGAGGGCGTAGAACCCGCGCTCGCGCCGCGTGATGTAGCGGAAGCTGCCGAGCACGCTGAGCGGCATCAGGAGCGTCGTCAGCAGGACCATGACGAGCGAGATGCCGTCGATGCCGACGCTGTAGTTGATGCCCCACTGCGGCAGCCACGGGGCGAGACTCGTGAGCTGCATGCCCGGCACCGCCGGGTCGTAGGCCCACCAGAGCCCGGCCGAGAGGACGAAGACGAGCGTCGTGACGGCGAGCGCGATCTTCTTCGCCGCCGCCTCGGGCGCGAAGAGGATCGGCAGCACGCCCACGAGCGGCAGCACGAGGAGGGCGTGGAGGATCCACTGCCCGTAGCCGATCGACGTCAGAAAGTCGGTCATCGCGTCTTCGCCGTTACCGGAGAACGGAGCGCAGGATCCAGAGCGCGCCCACCAGGAAGAGGACCACGTACACGCCGACCTGGCCGGTCTGGAGCCGGCTGCCGACCCACCCGACGAAGCGCGAGGTCTTGGCGGTGCCGTTCACCGCCAGGCCGTCGATGACGCCCTGGTCTACGCCCTTCCAGAGGACGACGCGGCTCAGCCACACGAGCGGCCGGACGACGGCCGCGTCGTAGAGCTCGTCGACGTACCACTTGTGGTAGAGCACGCGCCAGAAGCCCTGCTCCGGCGCCGCCTGGTTGGCCGGCACGATCCGGCTGCGCACCGTGGTGAAGTAGCCGATCAGGAGGCCGACGATGCCGATCGCGACGGCGGCGCCGATCAGGTAGTACTCGGTCGGCTCGTGCGGCATGACGAGCCGCGCCGCCCACTGGCTCGCCGCGTGGGCGGGCGCGGTGACCGGCTCGAGCCACGTCTCCAGCCAGTGATGGCCGCCGACGAAGGCCGGGAGGTTGAGCAGCCCGCCGACGAGGCTCAGGACGCCGAGCACCACGAGCGGCCCGGTCATGATCCACGGCGCCTCGTGCATGTGGCGCTGCTCCTCGGCGCCCAGGCGGGTCTCGCCGTGGAAGGTCATCGCCATGAGGCGCGCCATGTAGATCGCCGTCAGCAGCGCGGCGACGAGCCCCATGGCGTAGAAGAGGTAGTACCACTCGCCGTAGGGCGAGCCGCTCGCGGCGCGCCCGAAGGCGGCGGCGAGGATCTCGTCCTTCGAGAAGAAGCCCGAGAAGCCCGGGAAGCCCGCGATGGCGAGGGTCGCGATCCACATCAGCGCCCAGGTCCAGGGCATGTACTTCCGGAGCCCGCCCATGTTGCGCATGTCCTGGGCGTCCTCGTGCGAGTGGGTGGCGTGATACGCGTGGTGCATCGCGTGGATCACGCTGCCCGAGCCGAGGAACAGGAGCGCCTTGAAGAAGGCGTGGGTGGCGAGGTGGAAGACGCCGGTGACGATCGCTCCGGTGCCGACGCCCAGGAACATGTAGCCGAGCTGGGAGACGGTGGAGTACGCCAGCACCTTCTTGATGTCGTACTGCCGCAGGCCGATCGTGGCGGCGAAGAGCGCGGTGAGCGCGCCGACGCCCGCCACGATCGCGCTCGAGAGCGGCGCGAGCGCGAAGAGCATGTTCGTCCGCGCCACCAGGTAGACGCCCGCCGTGACCATCGTCGCGGCGTGGATGAGCGCCGAGACCGGGGTCGGGCCCGCCATGGCGTCGGGCAGCCACGTGTAGAGCGGGATCTGCGCCGACTTGCCCGTGCAGCCGAGGAAGAGGAAGAGCGTGATCGCGGTGATCGTCGCCCCGGCGATCGGGAAGACGGCCGGCGCGCGCTCCATCACGGTGACGAAGTCGAGCGAGCCGACCGCGGTCCAGATCATGAACATCGCGACCAGGAAGCCGAAGTCGCCGATGCGGTTGACGATGAACGCCTTCTTGCCGGCGTCGGCGTTCGCCTTCTCGCTGAACCAGAAGCCGATCAGCAGGTAGGAGCAGAGGCCGACGCCCTCCCAGCCGATGAAGAGCACCGGGAAGCTCGAACCCAGCACCAGGACGAGCATGAAGACGACGAACAGGTTCAGGTACGCGAAGTAGCGCGCGTAGCCCGGGTCGCTCTTCATGTACCCGACGCTGAAGAGATGGATCAGGCTGCCGACGCCGGTGATGATCAGCAGCATCACCGTGCTGAGCTGGTCCACCTGGAAGGCGAGGTCCACCTGGAGCCGGTCCACCGGGAGCCAGCTCCACAGCTTCACGATGTAGGGGTGCTCGGGGGGCGCCGCCTGGAGCTGGAAGAAGATCGCCACCGCGACGGCGAAGGCGCCGATCAGCGTGGCCGGGCCGACCACCGAGACGAGCCCCTTGGCGTCGGGCCGCTTGAGCGAGAGCGCCCCGTTCACCAGGAAGCCGAGGAGCGGCAGGGCGACCGTGAGCCAGACCAGGCTCACCGCGCCCCCGGCCGACCCCAGCCCGGGGGCGACCTCCACGGCGAGGAGCGGGAGCAGCGAGTGCATCGAGTGCATCGGCCGACTCAGCCTTGCAGGAGGTTGACGTTCTGGAGATCGATCGTCTGCTTGTGCCGGAAGATCGCCAGGATGATCGCCAGCCCGACGGCCGCCTCGGCCGCCGCCACGGTCATGACGAAGAAGACCATGATCTGGCCCGAGAAGCCGTGCAGCTGCCCCAGCGCGACGAAGCTCAGGTTCACGGCGTTGAGCATGAGCTCGACGCACATGAACAGCACGATCGCGTTGCGGCGCAGCAGCATGCCGGCGACGCCGAGACTGAAGAGGATGGCCGAGAGCGCCAGCGCGGGGCCCAGCAGGATCGGGCCGGTCGTCGCCGCCGCGTGCGCGGCGTGCGCCATCTGGGTGGTCGGCTCCATCACACCCTCCGCTTGGCGAGGACCACCGCCCCGACGAGCGCCGCCAGGAGCAGGATCGACGTGATCTCGAACGGCACGAGGTAGGCCTGGAAGAGCGGCTCGGCGAGCCCGCCCACGACCCCGCGCTGCTGGGTGGCGAGCTGGGCGAGCTGGCCCGCCGGGAAGACCGCCGCCGGGTCGGCGCCCGGCGCGCCGGTCACCTCGCTGGCGAGCCGCGCCGGCGTGTAGGCCGCGAGCCCCAGGATCTCGACCAGCAGCAGGCCGACGATCGCGATCGTCGCCGTCATGCCCGAGGGACCGCGCGTGTCGGGCGTCGCGCGGCCGAGATTGAGGAGCATGATGACGAAGAGGAAGAGCACCAGGATCGCGCCGACGTAGACCAGGATCTGGAGGACCCCGATGAGCTGGGCGCCCAGCAGCACGTAGATGCAGGCCAGCGAGAACATCGTGCTCATCAGCCAGAGCGCCGAGGCCACCGGGCTCCGCTGCAGCACGCACATGGCGCCGCCGAGGACCGCGGCGGCCGCGAGGATGTAGAAGACGATCTCGGTCACGGTCACTCCCCCCGCGGGTCGCTCGGGTCGAAGAGCGTCGAGACGGGATGCGTCTGCGAGTGGAGGCGCTCCAGGTCGTAGACGAAGCGCCCGCGCGTGTACTCGGCGTTCTCGTAGTGCTGCCCGAGGTGGATCGCCTCCTCGGGGCAGACCTCCTGGCAGTAGCCGCAGAAGATGCAGCGGAACTCGTCGATCTCGTAGATGAGCGGGTAGCGGTGCCCCTGCTCGTCCTCGCCCGGCACGAGCTTGATGCAGTTCGATGGGCAGATCTGGGGGCACAGCCCGCAGGCCACGCACTTCGAGCGGCCCTGCTCGTCGGTGAGCATCCGATGGGTGCCGCGCCACCGCTCGCTCAGCCGGTAGGTGCCGCGCTCGTCGTTGTAGCTCTTCTCCTCGGGGTACTGCTGCGTCGCCTTCGGCTGGAACATGTGCTTGAAGGTGAGCGCCATCCCCTTGAGCGTGGCCCGCACGTAGCTGACCTCCCGCTCGGGCCGCCGCATTACCTTGACGCCGATCGCCATATCAGCCGGTCACCGGGGCGCGCCCGGGGCGCACCGTGGAAGAGGGTTCGGTCGCGAGGGCCTCGAGCGCGCGGCGCGAGGCCGCCAGCCGCTCGTGCCGGGTATCGGCGCCGGAGACGATCGTGCCCCGGTCGAGGACCCAGAAGACGATGCCCGCCAGGATCACGTTGAGCCCGAAGAGCGCCAGCGCGCGCACCCGCGGGTCGGCGATCCCCAGCACGTTCTGCAGCACGTAGATCGCCACGCAGACGATCATGATGTACGCGAGGGCGAGCGGCATCAGGAACTTCCACCCCAGCGCCATCAGCTGGTCGTAGCGGAAGCGCGGCAGCGTCCACCGGATCCACATCACGAAGAAGATCCAGAAGAAGGTGAACGCGAAGAACTTGAGGAAGGAGACGAGGACCGCGAGTCCCGAGCCCCCGGCGAGCCAGCCCCGGAGCCCCGGGATGTCCCAGCCGCCGAAGAAGAGCGTCGTCACCATCATCGAGATGGTGACCACGTTCGCGTACTCGGCGATGAAGAACATCGAGAACTTCATCGCGCTGTACTCGGAGTGGTACCCCGCGACGAGCTCCGACTCGGCCTCGGGGAGGTCGAACGGCACGCGGTTCGTCTCGGCGAAGCCCGAGATCAGGTAGACGAAGAAGCTCAGGAAGAGCGGCAGCACGAACCAGAGCGAGCGCTGCTGCTCGGCGATGATCTGCGAGAAGCTCACGTTGCCCGACAGCAGCAGCACGGGGATGAGCGCCATCCCCATCGCCACCTCGTAGCTGACCATCTGGGCGCTCGCCCGCAGGCCGCCGAGGAGCGCGTACTTCGAGTTGGACGCCCATCCCGCGAGCGCGATGCCGTAGATGCCCATCGAGCTGATCGCCAGCACGAAGAGGAAGCCGATCGGCACGTCCGCGACGACCATCGGCATCAGGCCGTGATGGACGAAGCGGCCCAGGAGCGGGAGCGTGAAGTCGAAGTCCATCCGCCACGGCGCGGCGAACGGGATCACCGCCGAGAGCAGGAGCGCCGGGGTGAACGCGAGCGCCGGGGCGAGGAGGAAGAGCGTCCGGTTGGCCGCCGCCGGGAAGGTCTCCTCCTTCAGGATGTTCTTCAGGCCGTCGGCCGCGGGCTGCAGGAGACCGCCGTAGCCGACCCGGTTCGGGCCGTAGCGGTTCTGCATCCAGGCCGACACCTTGCGCTCCAGCAGCGTGAGCATGGCCACGCCGACCAGGATGACCGTGAAGACGACCAGCATCTTGACGATGCTGACGAGCAGGAAGCCCTTCATCTCCGGCGTCATCGGGCACCTCCCGCGCTCGCGGCCGTGGCCGCCGTCTCCAGCACCCGGCCCGTGAAGCCGAGATCGGCGTAGGTGAGCCCGGCGAACGTCGGGAAGGTGCGGCCCAGCGCCTCGAAGGCCTCGGCCGCGGTGGCCGGGGCGTCGGCGTCGGGGCCCGGCCCGGCGAGCACCTCGCCCGCGACCCACCACGCGGGCCGCGCCATCGCGGGCTCGGCCTTCGCCTGCTGGTACCGCTGGACCCGGAGGTCGCGGTTGACGTAGGTGCCGTTCTCCTCGGCCATCGTGGTGACCGGCAGGACGACCGTCGCGCGCTCGGTCAGCTCGTCGTAGACCGTGCCGAGGACGATCACGGCCCCCGCCCCGGCCAGCCGCGCGGCCTCGGCCTCGCCGAGCTCGACGTCGAGCACCACGACGACCGCGGCGCTCGCGGCGGCGGCGAGCGCCGCATCCCAATCGGTCGAGTAGCCGAGGAGCTGCGCGCCGTGGAGGTTCGGGATCCGCTCGCGCCGCAGCGCGAGATTGGGCACGCCGGCGAGGGGGGCCTCGACGTCGCCCATCGGCACCTGGATCGCGGCGGTGACGGCGAAGCCGTCCACCAGGCGCCGCACCAGCCCGAGCGACTCCGTGGACGCGCGGCCCGAGGCGAGAATCACCGCCGAGCCGCGGGCACCCTGGAGGAGCTGGCCCACCCGGTCGAGCGCCGCGTCCCAGTCGGTCGCCGTGAGGCCCTTCGCCCCGCGCACGAGTGGCGCCTCGAGGCGGTCGCCGCGGTTCATCCACCGGTAGTTCATGCGGCCGTAGTCGCAGATGAAGTGCCGGTTCACCTCGTAGTTCGGCCGCGGGCGCAGGCGGACGACGACCTCCTCGCGCGTGTCGATCGAGATGTTGCAGCCCTGGGTGCAGCCGGTGCAGATGCTGGCGGTCTTGTCGAGATCCCAGGCGCGCGCCTTGTGCAGAAAGTCCTTCGAGAGGAGCGAGCCCACCGGGCAGAGATCCACGACGTTGCCCGACCACGGATGGTCGAGCTGGTGGTCGGGATCGATGCCGATGAAGGCGCGGTCGCCCCGCTCGCTGACGTTGAGCACCGGCGTTTCGGCCACCGCGTCCATGAAGCGCACGCACCGGGTGCAGAGGATGCAGCGGTTCTGGACGTAGAGGATGTCCGGGCCGAAGTCCTCGACCGGGTTGTAGCGCTTCGGGAAGTCGGGCGTGTAGCGGCCCTCGGCCCGGCCTTCCTGGAAGGTGTAGTCCTGCAGCTCGCACTCGCCCGCCTGATCGCAGATCGGGCAGTCGAGCGGGTGGTTGATGAGCAGGAACTCGAGGACCCCCTGCCGCGCCTTCTTCGCCTTCTCGCTCTCGACGTGCACCACCTGGCCGTCGGCCACGGTGGTGACGCAGGCGGGCATCAGCTTCGGCGCCTTCTCCACCTCGACGAGGCACATCCGGCAGACCGCCGGCGCCGGCAGCGACGGGTGGTAGCAGTAGTGCGGGATGAGCACCCCGGCGCGCTTCGCGGCCTCGATGATCGTCGTGCCCTTCGGCACGGCGACCTGGGTGCCCTCGATCGTGACTGTGACGAGTTCGTCCGCCATGTTAGACCGCCGCGAGCGCGGGACGCCGCGCCCGGCTGAGATAGGTCTCGAATTCGCTCCGGAACTTCTGGATCGCGCTCACGACCACCGTGGCGCAGGAGTCGCTGAGCACGCAGATCGTCTGGCCGGTCATGTTGTCGGCCAGGTCGAGGAGCGTCTGGATGTCGCGCTCGGTGCCCTCGCCGCGCAGGATGCGCTGGAGGATGCGCGTGGACCACGCCGTGCCCTCGCGGCACTGGGTGCACTGCGCGCAGCTCTCGTGGGCGTAGAACGCGGCGTGGCGCATCGTCGCGTAGACGATGTCGGTCGAGTCGTCCATGACGATCATGCCCGCCGAGCCGAGCATGGAGCCGGCGGCGACGAGGCCCTCGTAGTCGAAGACCGCCGACTCCGCCTCCTCGCGCGTCATGATCGGCACCGAGGAGCCGCCCGGGATGACGGCCTTGATCTGCCGTCCCGCCGGCGCGCCGCCGCACATGTCGTAGAGGATCTCCCGCAGCGGCGTGCCCATCGTCACCTCGTAGTTCCCCGGCCGCTGCACGTGCCCGCAGACCGAGACGAGCTTCGTGCCCGTGCTCTTGGGGTTTCCGAGGCAGAGCGCCTTGTACCACTCGGCGCCGCGGTTGATGATGTGCGGCGTCGCCGTGAGGGTCTCGACGTTGTTGATCGTCGTCGGCATCGCGAAGAGGCCCGCCACCGCCGGGAACGGCGGCTTGATGCGCGGGTTGCCGCGGCGGCCCTCGATCGAGTTCATCATCGCGGTCTCTTCGCCGCAGATGTAGGCGCCCGCGCCGCGGTGCAGCACGATGTCCATCCGCCGGCCGCTGCCGAAGGCGTTCGGGCCCAGCGCGCCCTGGGCGTAGGCCTCCTCGACCGCCGCCGTCATGACCCGCCACGGCTCGGTGAACTCGCCGCGGATGTAGATGTAGCAGCGCTCGGCCCCGATGCCGTACATGCCGACCATGCACCCCTCGAGGAGGGCGTGCGGGGTCCAGCGCATGATCTCGCGGTCCTTGAACGTGCCGGGCTCCGACTCGTCGGCGTTGCAGACGAGGTAGTGCGGCTTGGTGACCTCCTTCGGCATGAACGACCACTTCATGCCCGTCGGGAAGCCGGCGCCGCCGCGGCCGCGCAGGCCGGAATCCTTGACCACCTGCACGATCTCGGCGGGCTCCATGCGGAGCGCCTTCTCCAGCGCGACGTAGCCGCCGCGCTTGCGCCAGCCATCGAGGCCGATCGCCTCCTGCTCGCCGAAGTGCTTCGAGAGAACGAGCGCCTCGCGCTCGTGCGGCTTGTGCGGATAACCCATTATTTCAATCCGGCGAGAATCTCCGGCACTTTCGCTGGAGTCACGGACTCGATGAACTGCTCGTTGATCATGATGGGCGTGGCGAACCCGCAGGCGCCCAGACATTCCACTTCAATCACCGTGTACTTGCCGTCGGGCGAGGTGACTCCGAGCTCACCGCAGCCGGTGTGCTCCAGAAATGCCCGCACCACGTCTTCGGCGCCGCACACATTGCACGGCGATGTGGTGCACACCTGGATGAAGTACCGCCCCACCGGGTGCTGGTGGTACATCGTGTAGAACGTGACCACACCCTTCACATACGCTGGGGTGAGGTCCAGTACCTGCGCCACCTCCGCCATGGCGTTCTCGCTCACCCAACCGCGCTCGTTCTGGATGATCCAGAGCGCGGGCAGCAGAG